>NZ_CP040442.1:0-619449 GCF_015191005.1 Kaistella flava (ex Peng et al. 2021)
ATGGATGAAAATTTAACTATAATTTGGGAAAAATGTCTTACGTTTATGAGGGATAACCTTAACGCGGCTGAAGACAATACTGACCTAAAAAAACTCGAGAATTCTTTTGATTTATTGTTTGATAATGTGCAACCTGTGTCATTAATCAGCAATAATTTGACCTTATTAGTTCCGAGTGATTTCTACAAAGAATATATAGAAGATAATTATCTATCACTACTCTCTGCAGCTCTGAAAAAAAACATTGGTAAAGGAGTGAAACTTTGGTATTCGGTCATGGAAAATAAACCAACCGGACAGGAAAAACCAATTACCATGAACATGAAAGGTAAAAGTGTTCCTACGCCAAAAATGCAGGAAACTTTGCCACCATCATTTTCAGCGAACGTCATCAATCCATTTGTCGTTCCGGGAATGAAGAAAATTAATATTGATTCTAATCTTAAAGCTGATTTTTCATTTGACAATTATGTAGAAGGGGAAAGCAATAAATTTGCTTCTACGGTAGCAAAATCAATTGCAAAAAGACCTGGTGCAACTGCTTTCAACCCTTTGTTTTTGTACGGAGGTTATGGTGTTGGTAAAACGCACTTAGGACACGCTGTTGGTTTGGAAGTTAAAAATGCTTATCCAGAGAAAGTTGTTCTTTATTTATCATCTGAGAAATTTATTCAGCAATTTGTCTCTGCAGCGAAAGCGCACAAGCAAACAGAATTTGCGAATTTCTATCAAATGGTTGATGTTTTGATCATTGATGATATTCAGTTTTTATCAGGAAAAAAATCAACGCAAGACAGTTTCTTCCACATTTTCGATTATCTGCACCAAAATGGAAAACAGATTATCTTAACTTCAGATAAAGCGCCTGTTGATATTTTAGATATTCAGGATCGTATTGTTTCCCGATTTAAATGGGGACTTTCGGCGGAAATTAAATCTCCGGATTTTGATACCAGACGTAAAATTATCGTTGATAAATTAAGTCGTGACGGAATCGTTCTGACAGAAGATATGTTGGATTACTTAGCCTCAGAAGTGAAAACCAACGTTCGGGAACTGATCGGGGTTATTAATTCAGTGATTGCATATTCGACCATTTATAAGTCAGATTTGTCGTTGGAACTACTGAAAGAAACCATCAGCAAGATAGCTGCCAATCAGAAAAAAGTGATCAATATTCCTTATATTCAGGAAGTTGTTTGCGAATATTTTGGAATTGAAAGAGAGCAATTATTATCAAAAACACGTAAGAGAGAAATCGCTTTACCAAGACAATTAGCGATGTATTTTGCGAAAGAGTTCACTAATGCTACGTTCAATAAAATCGGTGAGGAAATGGGCGGAAAAGACCATTCAACCGTAATGTACGCTTGCGACACCATTAAAGATGTTTCAAAAATCGACAAAGAAATTAAGAAATACGTAAAAGAATTAACTGAGAAAATCAAACAGTAAATTTTAATACGATCATTATACAAAAGGAGTTTTTTTAAAAATTCCTTTTTTTATTTTTTGTATTTTGCAACTTTAATAAAAGTTAGACATGAAAATTTTAATGGTTTGCCTCGGCAATATATGCAGAAGTCCTTTGGCAGAAGGTATTTTACAATCTAAACTTCCGGACAATTTTATCGTAGATTCTGCCGGAACGATTGATATGCATGAAGGCAAAAACCCGGATCACCGTTCTATTAAAACCGGACAACAGTACAACGTTGATATTTCTAAACAAAAATCAAGACATTTTACTGCGCAGGATTTCGAAGAGTTTGACCATATTTATTGTATGGATCAAAATAATTTGAAAGATGTTTTATCCTTAGCAAAAAACGATACTCAACGAAATAAAGTTTCTTTAATTCTTGAAAATAATGAAGAAGTTCCAGATCCTTATTGGGGTGGAATGAACGATTTCGATCATGTTTATCAACTTTTAGATCAAGCTTGCGAAAGAATCGCTATCGAATTAAAGAGCCAACTGAAAGAGCCAAGTAAAAAGTAAAAAGAGCCACGTTTAAAAAATGATATTTATTTGTTTTTAAAGTCTGAAATTACTCAAATATTCAAACACTCATAAACCCGTCCCTCCAATATGTTATTCCTAATTCCTGCTTATTTATCTGAAAATACACCAATCGATTATTTCGCTCCGGCGGTAAAAGAATATATTTTAAAGACCGATTATTTCTTTGTAGAAAATGAAAAGACCGCCAGAAAAGTGATCAAATTTTTTGCTCCTGAAAAAAAACAATCAGATTTGAAATTATTTCTGCTTAATAAAAACACGGAAAGAAAGGATTTACAGGAAGCGCAAATGCTGATGAAAAAAGGTCAGGATTTCGGTTTGCTTTCAGAAGCTGGTTTGCCTTGTATTGCTGATCCTGGAAATGTAATGGTTGGATGGTGTCACGAAAATGGTGTAAAAGTGATTCCAATAAATGGACCGTCTTCGATTATTATGGCTTTAATTTCAAGTGGTTTTAATGGTCAGGAATTTACGTTTCATGGTTATTTACCGATTGATAAAACAGATAAGAAAGCGAAAATTAAATGGCTGGAAAATCAAGTTCAAACTACTGGATATTCTCAGATTTTTATGGAGACTCCTTACCGTAATAATCCACTTTTTGAGGATTTGTGTAAGTTTTTGGCGCCGACGCAAAAGCTTTGTATTGCTGCGAATATTAATGATCCAAAGGAGGAGTTTATTAAGACTTTAACGATTAAAGATTGGCAGAAAAACAAACCTGAACTACATAAAATTCCGGCGGTTTTTGTATTGGGAAGATAATCTGTTGAATCTTTAAAAAAAAGTCTCTCGCAGATTTTACAGATTAAGCAGATTTTTATGCTGTTACATAATTGAATCCCCATTTAAGATCTGCGTCATCTGCAAAATCCGCGGGAGAAATAAAATGTTCTCTCGCAGATTTTGCAGATTTAGCAGATTTTTTTTAATGCTGAAAAAAAGAAATTAATTCAGACTTAATAGTAAGCCCGTTTTCTTCCAGTTCGTAGATTAAAATTCGTTGATACACCGATCCAAGTAAACCTGGACCTAATTTGTTATAGACATTAAAAATGCATTTTCTTACAATAAAAGAAATTTCGTTTTCATCCATTTTTGCGAATTTACTTACGAATATAGTATTTTAACACTCCATTAACTATGCTTTAGCACTAATGTTGTTTTCGAATATGAAAATATAATATCATGACTGAAAAAAAATTAGCTGGCATTTGGATTGATAAACAAAAAGCTATTGTTGTAAAAAATCATGACGCCCAAAATGCATTCAAATTTTTTGTCTGCAATCCCGTAGTAGCAGAGGTCCATCACGGGCTATCTACTGTGAGTACTACCAATCACGCTGATCAGACGAATCGGCGTAAATTCTTTAAAGAAATCGATCATCTTCTGGAAAATACGGAAGAGTTGTACATTACAGGTCCAGGTCAAATTCAAGAAGAGTTTCGGAACTATCTGCACGAAACAGCACAGTTTAAAAATCTAAAAATTACTTTGGATACTGCGCAGCACTTGGACGAAGAACAAGTTTTAGAGACGGTAAAAAAACACTTTGAGAATAGGTGAATTTTATAAAGCAAAAGGTCAGAAATCTCTGACCTTTTTTTATTTTGAATAATGGTATCTAAGACCATCGTTTTTATCTTCGGCTAAATACAAATCTGTTCCGTTTATTGTTTCGACAATTAAATCAGGACTATTACTGAAATGAAGAAATAGCTTTTCTGCATGATCAGTATTCGTTACTCCTCTTCCTAAGTAATAAGTTCCTTCGCTTACAACTACTGAATTTTCTTTAATGGAATAAACAGATTCTGCTGTTAAAGTCATCGTTTTGTTAATCCCAGTATTTGCTGGAGTTTGCTGAGTGTTAGAAATTCCTCCACTAGTGGAAACCCAGTTCCAAACGCCAATGTATTGTTCATTGTCTGTTTCGTCTTCTCTCGTTCCGCATGAAAAAACGAGGAATAGAAACGCCGTAAGTAATATTAATTTTTTTGTCATTTTCTAAATTTTTAAGAATAATTGTTCTACAAATTTAGGATTTTAACGAATGTTTATTGCTTTTTAGGTAGCGAAAAATTCGAAATATGAGAGAAGTCATTTTAGTATTTAAGATGTAGTTTTTTCAAAATAAAATGAAGCAACCAAATCGGTCCAATTAAAAGAAACTGTACATCTTTTAGGAAACTCGGTTTTTTACCTTCTATTTTATGGCCGTAAAATTGACCAATCCAGGAAATAACAAAAACTACGAAAAAGAAAATCCATGATTGATGTTCAAATTTAACATTGATAAAGTAGACCAGATGTTCCATGATCAACATTATGAAAATCATAATTAACCCTGTTCGCCAAGACAGTCTGAAATAAAATATGGATACTAACAGAAGAGCAATAATACTCGCAATACTTATACATCCGAAATAAGGGAAGCAAAAATGAGGCGCAGGAATTAATGAAATAAAGCCCAAAATCGTCCAAAAAATTAAAGGAACACAAATCCAGTGAATTAATTTGTTGGTATGATTCTTATGGCTTTCACCGTATTCAGCGAAGAATTGGTCAATTTTTCTCATTAGTTTAAAGTTTTACGCTTACTAAATTAATGATTCTTTTAGTAAAGAGCTCTTATTTTTTAATAATGTATTTCAAGAATTGACTGCTTCTCAATATTTCCTTATTTTTGGCAAAAATTAATTGGAATGAAAGATTTAATGGGACAGGCGATTTGGGATTTTTACCATGATAACAGTCCGGAGAATTTATTGACAGAAACCTCTATTTCTGAAATGGATGATTTGCCAGTCGACTATCTTTTTAGAGATTTTGATGAAATGAATTTGGTGGAACAAAAAGCACTTGAATTATCGAAAGGTAAAGTTTTAGATATTGGTGCAGGAGCCGGTTCACACAGTTTATATCTTCAAGACGAAAAAGGATTGGATGTTTTAGCCTTAGATTTTTCTCCTAAATCAATTGAGGTTTGTCAGTTGCGTGGTGTTAAAAATACGGTCTGTTCAGATATTCTTGAATTTTCTGGTGAAACTTACGATACCATTTTATTATTAATGAATGGAACAGGGATTTTTCAAACTTTAGATAAAATCGATTTATACTTAGAAAAATTATATTCATTATTAAATGAAAACGGACAAATTTTAATTGACAGTACTGATATTCTGTACATGTACGATCTTTCTGATGATGGCGGAGTTCTTGTTCCAACCGAACATTACTATGGTGAAGTTGATTATTTTGTTCACTATAAGCTCGACACAGAAAAACCGATTAAATGGCTTTATTTAGATTTTGTAACTTTGACGAGAGCTGTAGAAAATAACGGATTTAAGATTGAAAAAATACTTCAAGAAGAAGATTCTTTTTTAGCAAGATTAACGAAAAAAGACCTGAATTAATTTCAGGTCTTTCTTTTTATATAAAGTGTTTGAACGAATTTTTATCCGATTTCTACACCGTTTTCAACAGTTTCAGTAGGAGTTACAAATACTAATTTTCCTTCTGCGTTGTTTGTTAAAAGCAACATTCCTTGAGATTCGATTCCTCTGATTTTTCTTGGAGCAAGATTTAATAAAATCATCACCTGTTTCCCCACACATTCTTCTGGTGTGAAACTTTCTGCAACACCAGAAACAACTGTTCTTACGTCAACGCCTGTATCCACAGAGAATTTCAATAGTTTGTCTGCTTTTTCTACTTTTTCAGCAGTCAAAATTGTCGCAGTTCTTAAATCGATTTTTGTAAAATCGTCAAATTGAATTTCTTCTTTCATCGGGTTGGCTTTAGGATTGGTTTTTTTATTGGATTCTTTGGTGTTCTCTAATTTTTGAATTTGGAATTCAATCGTTTCATCTTCAATTTTTGAGAATAATAATTCTGCTGGATTAATTTGATGTCCGGTTTTAATTAATACTTTTTCGTTTTTAATGTCTCCCCAAGTTAATTGAGAAACATTAAACATTTTCTGTAATTTTTCAGCACTGAAAGGAAGGAATGGTTCACAAATTTGTGCTAATCCAACTGCGATTTGAGCTGCAACGAAAAGTGATTGAGCTGCTTTTTCTGGATTGTCTTTAATCGTTTTCCAAGGTTCTTCAATTTGAAGATATTGATTTCCAAAACGTGCTAAATTCATCATTGCAGTTAAAGCATTTCTGAATTCGTAATGTTCTAAGAAATTTTCAACTTCGGTAGCGGCTTTGGTAATCTCGTTTAATTCTTCTGCATTTTCATTTCCGGCTGGAACAACTCCGTCGTAATATTTATGAATAAGAACTGCAACTCTATTGATAAAGTTCCCGAAAATTCCAACCAATTCAGAATTGTTTTTGGTTTGGAAATCTTTCCAGGTAAAGTTATTGTCCTTAGTTTCTGGCGCGGAAGAAAGAAGCGAGTAACGTAAAACATCTTGCTGTCCTGGGAATTCCTGTACATATTCATGAGCCCAAACTGCCCAATTTCTGGATGTTGAGATCTTATCGTTTTCTAAATTTAAAAATTCAAAAGCAGGAACATTGGTCGGCATAATATAATCACCATGTGCTTTCATCATCGCCGGGAAAATAATACAGTGGAAAACGATATTGTCTTTTCCGATAAAATGTACTAAATCTGTGCTTTCATTCTGCCAGTAATCTTTCCAATCTTTTCCATTTTTTTCTGCCCATTCCTGAGTGAAAGAAATATAACCAATTGGCGCATCAAACCAAACATAAAGCACCTTTCCTTCTGCATTAGGAAGTGGAACCGGAACGCCCCAATTCAAATCACGGGTCATTGCTCTTGGTTTCAAACCATCAGTTAACCATGATTTTACTTGTCCATAAACATTCGGTTTCCAGTCGTCTTTATGTCCTTCTATAATCCATTCGTTCAAGAAATCTTCATATTCATTTAAAGGAAGATACCAGTTTTTCGTTTCCTTTAAAATCGGAACATTTCCGCTCAACATAGATTTTGGATTAATCAATTCTGAAGGCGAAAGGGTAGAACCACATTTTTCACACTGATCACCGTAAGCGTTTTCATTGCCACAATTCGGGCAAGTTCCTACGATATAGCGGTCTGCAAGAAATTCATTGGCTTGTTCATCAAAGTATTGTTCTGAAACTTCTTCAATAAACTTTCCTTTATTATATAAGGTCTTGAAAAAATCCTGACTAACATCGTGATGTCTTTTTGACGTAGTTCTGGAATATTCATCGAAAGAAATTCCTAAATCTTCGAAAGATTTTTTGATGATTCCGTGGTATTTATCAACGATATCTTGTGGAGTAACGCCTTCTTTTTTGGCACGAATCGTAATTGGGATTCCGTGTTCATCGGAGCCACAAATAAAAGCAACGTCTTTTCCTAATCTTCTTTGAAACCTCGCATAAACATCTGCGGGAATGTAAACTCCAGCCAAATGGCCAATATGAACTGGTCCGTTTGCGTACGGCAAGGCGGCCGTAATCATCTTTCTATCTGACATATATTTTGTCTAATTTTCTGCAAATATAAGTGATATCGAATGGAATTGAAAATTTAGATGCTAATTCCTAAAAATGATATGGTGTTTTCCTTTTAAATATTTTATGTTAAAATACAGTGTTTTTTCGCTAAACATTTGTTTGTATTATTGTTAATTTAACAAAATACATTTGAAATAGGTATTGGTAATAAAATATTGAAAGTGAATGTTTTAGATTGTGTCAGAGGATTTTAATGATGATTCTTATCACGAATAATTAACATTTCAGTAAAATAAATTATGATAAGTGAAAAATTGGTTAAATTGCATCGCTCCTTTAATTTTGAGCATCGATTTATTGAATATTAATCCTTAAATTTTATTTTTGTGAGAAACTATACTAAAGTATTAAAAATTGCTCCAGCTTTTTTATTGGCCGGGACAATGTTACACGCACAAACCAAAGATTCAGTTAAGACTGCCGATATTGAGCAGGTTGTTCTGATTGGTTATGGAAAACAGAAGAAAGAAGATCTTACGGGATCGATTGCTTCTATTACTTCCAAAGACTTTAACCCTGGCTCTACTTCTGCAGATCAATTGATTCAAGGGAAAGCGCCTGGTGTTACCGTAACCGGAAACGGTGGGAATCCTGGTTCTGGATCAACCATTCGTATTAGAGGTGGAGCTTCTTTAACAGCAAGTAATGATCCTTTAATTGTGATTGATGGAATACCAATGGATTTTGGCGGTATTGCAGGAGCATCAAATGCTTTGGCGTTGATTAACCCAAATGATATTGAAAGTTTTACTGTTTTAAAAGATGCTTCTTCTGCGGCCATATATGGTAACAGAGCTTCGAATGGGGTGATTTTAATTACTACTAAAAAAGGTTCTTCCGGAAAAGTGAGGATTAATTTCTCTACAATGGGTTCTGTATCCACAAAAATGGGAAATCAGAGCGTACTAACTGCTGATGAATTTAGAGATTTTGTTAAAGCAAACGCTTCACAACATTATATTGATAAATTAGGAACAGCGAATACGAACTGGCAAGATTTAATTTATCAAACCGCTTGGGGAACCGACAATAATGTTGCGATTAGTGGTGGAATTAAAAATTTACCGTACCGTTTGTCTTTAGGTTATACCGAGCAAAATGGTATTGTAAAAACCAATGAATTTAAAAGAACTTCAGTAGGATTAAATTTAACACCTAAGTTTTTTGATGATCATTTGAGTGTTACTGCTAACGTAAAAGGTTCCATGACTGAAAACCGTTTTCCAGCTGGAGTAATCGGAGCTGCACAGTTTTTTGATCCAACACAAGATGTCTATGATTATTCTGCACAGGGAGATCAGGTAAATAATTACTGGGAGTGGTTTTTGAATCCTGATAATATTAACGTGAATGCTACTCGAAATCCACTTGCTTCTTTATATGGAAGAAGAGATGTTTCTACCGTATTCCGTGGAATAGGAAACTTACAATTAGATTATAAATTTCACTTTCTTCCAGACTTGCATTTGAATGTAATTGGTGGATATGATTATCAAAAAGGAAATGGTGCAATCACTCAATACCCGGGATATGCAGGTATGTTGGCTTCTGGAGACGTAAGTACAAGAAGAGATTACAGCCAAGAAAAAACCAATAAATTATTAGAAACTTATTTAAACTACGTAAAAACAATTACTGCAATTGATACGAAAATAGATTTAATGGCTGGATATTCTTACCAGCAGTTTCATGATACAACACCTTCTGCGACTACGTATTATGGTAATCCAACAAGAGTTGCTACACCAACCAACCGTTATGAAGGAAAGCTAACTTTATTAGGCTTTTACGGTAGAGGTATTTTCTCTATTGCGAATAAATATATCTTAACTGGATCAGTAAGAAGAGACGCAACATCTCGTTTCTATAACGGAACTGATTTGAAAAATAACTGGGGAACATTCTACGCAGCTTCAGGAGCCTGGAAAATTAAAAATGAAAGTTTCCTTAAAGATTCAAGCATATTCTCTGATTTAAAATTAAGAGCAGGTTGGGGAGAAACAGGACAGCAAGAAGTAGGAGGTTACTATAACTCTTTTGCATCTTATAATGTTTCAGATCCTACGGCGCAATATGGTTTCGGAGATCAGTTTTATTTAATGTACCGTCCGACTCAGTATAACCCTAACTTAACTTGGGAAACTACTGCAACGACTAACGTTGGATTAGATTTCGGATTCTGGAGAAACAGAATTACAGGATCATTTGATTGGTTTAAGAAAAACACAAGAGATTTACAGGCAAGAGTTCAGGTTCCTGCAGGGGAATTTAGCAACACAAACATTAAAAATGTTGGAAAAATGACCACCGACGGGCTTGAGTTTTTGATTAATGTGAATCCGGTAAAAACACAAGATTTCACTTGGGACTTCAGTTTTAATGTAGCTCATTACAATCCTAAAGTAACTCATTTTGATGATGTAGCCGATGGTTACGTAATTCAACAGGGAGGGATTTCTGGTGGAGTTGGGAATACAGTACAAGCTCACGCGGTTGGATATACACCGTTTAGTTTCTACGTTTACCAGCAAGTCTATGATTCTAATGGAAAACCATTAGATGGAGTTTATGTCGACAGAAATGGCGATGGTAAAATTAGTGCAGATGGCGATAAATATTTCTATAAATCTACCACACCAGATGCAACCTTTGGTTTCTCAACGAAATTTAAGTTGAAAAATTGGGACTTGTCAACTTCATTGAGAGCGGTTGTAGGGAATTATGTGTATAATAACTTCGCTTCTCAATCAAATGTTCAAAGTATTGCAACCAATGAATATTTGCAGAATATTTCAAGTACGACTGCTAATTACGGATTTGCGACTCCTCAATATTGGAGCGACGCGTTCGTAGAAAATGCTTCATTTTTGAGAATGGATAATTTAACTTTAGGATATG
The DNA here is from genome assembly GCF_015191005.1 of Kaistella flava (ex Peng et al. 2021). Classification (NCBI taxonomy): domain Bacteria; kingdom Pseudomonadati; phylum Bacteroidota; class Flavobacteriia; order Flavobacteriales; family Weeksellaceae; genus Kaistella; species Kaistella flava (ex Peng et al. 2021). The sequence continues at coordinate 10,462 of NZ_CP040442.1, forward strand.
ACTTCGGAGATGTCTTTAATAAAGGAAGTAATCTTAGAGTTTATGGAATGGCGCAGAATGTATTTGTAGTTACTGATTATTCAGGCGTAGATCCAGAAATTTTTGGAAATATTGATAACGGATTTTATCAAAGACCAAAAGTATATTCACTAGGATTAAACTTTCAATTTTAATAATTAAGAACAATGAAAAATTTCAGAATAAAAAATATTTCTATAGCAGTAGCCATTTTTGGAGCTTCTCTTACGATGACCTCTTGTATTAATGATTTAAGACAAGAACCTATCACAGAAGTTACCGCTGCAAGTCTTTATAAAGATTTTGGAAATTACAAAAATCTACTGGCTAAAGTATATGGTGGATTAGCAGTTGGTGGGCAAACTGGTGGAGATGGAAACGGTGATATCGCTGATATCGATGGTGGTTTCTCTAACTATATGCGTTTGCTTTACACCCTGCAAGAAATTACTACTGATGAAGCAGTAATCGGTTGGAATGATGGTACACTACCAGAATTCCACAAAATGACTTGGACTCCGACCAACGAATTCAATAACGCAATGTATTATAGAATCTATACAGAAATCGCTTTTTGTAATGAGTTTATTAAAAATACAACTGATGAGATGTTGAGTTCCAACGGTATTTCGGGAACGAATGCTGACGAGGCAAAAGTGATGAGAGCTGAAGTGAGATTTATTAGAGCACAAGCTTACTATCACTTACTGGATCTTTATGGAAATGTTCCTTTTGTAGATGAAACTACATTTGGTACGTTGCCAAAACAAATTTCAAGAGCTGAACTTTTCACCTATGTTGAAAATCAATTAAAGGCGGCTGAAAGTGAATTAAAAGCGCCGAAAGCTAACGAATACGGAAGAGTAGATAAAGCAGCTGCATGGTCACTTCTTGCCAGATTATATTTGAATGCGAAAGTATATACAGGTACTGATAGAAATGCAGATGTTATCGCGAATACCGAAAAAGTAATTAGCGCAGGTTATACATTAAACCCAACGTATGAGAATTTATTCTTGGCAGACAACAACCTTAATAATCCGGAAAATATCTTTTCGATCGTTTATGATGGATTAAAAACACAAACCAATGGTGGTACTACATTTATGGTTCACGCCGCAATCGGTGGAACGATGGATCCAGCAGCTTTTGGTGTGAATGGTGGTTGGGGTGGTCTTAGAACGACCAAAGCTTTCGTAAATAAATTTGAACCTTCTGACGTAAGAGGACGTTTTTATACAAGCGGACAAACTTTAGATATCAATGATCTAGGAAACTTTAATGATGGATATGCTTTTATTAAATATAAAAATATAACAAGTACTGGGGCTGCCGGAGCGCATGATAACTGGGTTGAGACAGATATGCCTGTTTACCGTTTAGCAGATACTTATTTAATGTATGCTGAAGCAGTTCTTAGAGGAGGCGGTGGTAGCATGAGTACAGCAGTTGGATACATCAATGCTTTGAGAACAAGAGCAAATGCGTCTCCAGTTACATTCATCGATCTCAACTTTATCTTAGACGAAAGATCAAGAGAATTATCTTGGGAAAATACCAGAAGAACCGATTTAATTCGTTTTGGTAAATTCACTTCAGCTACCTATTTATGGCCTTGGAAAGGAAATGCAAAAGATGGTATTGCTGTTGCCGAGTACCGTAATTTATTCCCAATTCCAAACAATGATTTAGTTGTAAATAAGAATCTTGTCCAAAATCCTGGTTATTAATTTTTAATAAAGAAACAATGAAAAATAATATATTTAAACATCTATTTTTGGCTGTTACCCTTATCTTAGGTTTGGCATCGTGTGATGATCGCGAAATCGTAACCATAGATAATGTATCATCGCCAATCGTGATGGATCTCTCTTCCAGTAGTTTAGTTTTAGACAAAAACTTTCCGGGGAATCCTGCGCTTACAGTAACGTGGCAGTCTGCAGTGTACTCTGTACCTACAGAGATTTCTTATAGAATTGAAATAGCTAATGAGAATACTTTTAAAGAACCATATACTTTAGCTACCGTTACAGGTTCAGAAAGAGCTGCTGCTTTTACCAATTTACAAATGAATGATGCAGCGGCGGCAATCGGTTTAGCACCAAATGTATCAACTAAAATGTTTATCAGAGTAATCTCTTATTTGGGATCTGGTCAATCTTTAGCAGAGACCTCTAATGTTACTTCATTAATGATTACTCCTTATGTTTTAACTTATCCTAGTTTCTATATCGTTGGATCAGCTTCTTATGTTGGATGGACTCCGGAGAAAGCACAAATTTTATATAAAAAAGATAACCTTTCTTATATCTACACTAATTTACAAAGTGGTGAAAACTTTAGATTCTTAGGCCAATTAGCTTGGGATGGTAAAAACTACGCTTTAAATACTGCTGGTACGAAAGCAAGTAATCAATATTTCAATCAATGGAGTGATGTTTTCACCAAGCCAGATGGTGATGATGAAAATATTAAATTCATAGGTGCAACAGGAGTTTATAAAATCACAATCAATGCAACATTAGGTGTTCAAACCATTGAAGCAAAACCATCAGTAATTCCAACTTATGATTTCCCAGAAATTTATTTGGTAGGAAATATTGCAGGTAATGGATGGAGTCCAGAGAATGGAGTAGCCATGACTACTGTTGGAGATGGAGTTTACGAATTTACATCAACACTTGCTGGTGATACTGAATTCAAAATTATAGGACAAAAATCTTGGGGTAGCTTAGATTGGGGAAATATCTCAGAAGATGGAAATACTGGTTTCGTTGGTCCAAAAGGAGATAACGGAAATATCAAATTTGCAGGTGATGGAAGTTCATACAAAATCACAGTAAATCTAAAAGCTGGAATTTATACGATTATCAAATTATAATTTTTTAATCCTAAACTTTTTTTAATTATTAATTAAAACAAAATGAAAAATATTTTAAAATTATTGATGGTATTTTTGTTGCCATTGCTTTTAGTAAATGCGTGTAGAGACGACGCAGATCGAGACTGGACTTCTCCAGAGCCTTCTTTCAAACTTTACGATACGACACTGGGAGCTAATGTACTTTATCCTACTATGGAAAATAATCCATTTATTTTGAACTGGGATAATGCAGTGAGTGGATCGGGAGGTTATTCGATTATGATTTCTTCAACTTCTGACTTTAAAAGTAAAGTAGAATTGGCGAAGTCAGGAACCAATACTTTGAAAACAACGATTGGTGCTTTGAATACTGCAATGTTACAAGCGGGATTAAGTCCATATTCTTCACAAACGGCATACCTAAGAATTGAAAGAGGAACGGAGGTTTCTAATACAATCTCTTTTGCTGTTACCGTTTATCCAACTGCTGGACCGGTAATTACCAATCCTACCGCTGGGTCAAGTTTAGTTTTAGATGGTTCAAATCCAACTGTTACTGCAACTACTTTCAAGTGGGCTGATTATACTTACGGTGTTAATGTGAGCTATAAAGTAGAAATGGCTGTAACAGGAACAACTGCTTTTATGCTTGTTGGAAATACGCAAAATGATAAAGAATTGGCAGTTTCAAACTTTGATTTGAATGAGGTGGCTTCAAAATTATCTTTGCCAGTTAATGTAGCTTCAAATGTGGATCTTCGTGTAACTGCAACTTCAGAATCTACTGGAGGGACGATTACCAAATCTTCAGCTGTCGTAACATTTAAATTAACAGCTTACCAGCCAGACTTTAAAGCACTTTACCTTGTAGGTGGTGGTACAGCAGTTGGTTGGGATGCATCGAAAGCACAACTTTTGTATCAAAATCAAAACATCTCAGAAATCTATACTTATTTAGAAAACAACGGAGAGTTCAGATTCTTGGGACAACAAGATTGGAATCCAATCAACTACAGTTTGAATGCTGATGGTATTAAGGATGATTATAAATATTTTGCTACTTGGTCAACTAACTTGGAAGTGTCTGGAGCTGAAAACATCAAGTTTACAGGAAATTCTGGAATGTATAAAATCACCATCGATCAGAATACAAAATCTATCGTAGTAACTCCTTCTCCAATTCCTACTTTGCCATCTAATATTTACTTAGTTGGTTCAATTCAGGGTTGGGATGCAACCAATGCAATTTCAATGACTCAGGTTGGTGATGGTATCTTTGAATATGACATCGCGATCTCAGATGGTGCTGAATTCAAATTTATTGGTCAGCAATCGTGGGGAGATTTAGACTGGGGAAATATCCATGGAGGTGGAAATTCCGGTTATGTCGGTCCAAAAGGAGATAACGATAATATTAAATACAATGGTGGCGGTGCAATGTATAAAATTACAGCCAATATCAAAATGGGAACTTATAAAGTGACACCACTTTAATCAGAACCAAATTCAAATAAAGAAACTGTTGCTTTTTAGCAGCAGTTTCTTTGTTTTTAAAGATAAAGATACCTGAAATAATTGTTTGTTAGTCGCAATTTCTCTAAATTTATTGATTCGAAAAAACCGTGATGAAATCTCCATAAATAAACTTTGCAATCACGCAATAATGAAGGTTGGTGATTCCATATGATTTTGAGAAAATAAATATCTACTTATGAAAAATTTTACAATATCCGCACTTTTTCTTGTGATGGGAAGTTGCATTCTCAACGCACAATCTTTAAAATCTCCCGACGGAAAGTTCGAAATGAATTTCCAGTTAAAAGCGGGAGTTCCTTATTATGATCTTAAATATCAAGGTAAAACGATAGTCGAAGATTCCAAATTAGGATTAAGATTATTAAAAGATGGAGATATTAAATTCGCTTCGGAAATTGAAACCTTAGCCGGAAAAGGAAAAGATTTAGATAATGGTTTTACTAAAACTGCAGAAAAATACGATTCCAAAAATGAAACTTGGGATCCGATCATGGGAGAAAAAAAATCTTATATCAATCACTATAATGAATTAGCGGTAACATTAGATCAAGCTTCAAACGACCGTCATATTATCGTAAAATTCCGTTTATTTAATGATGGTTTAGGTTTCAGATATGAATTTCCGGAGCAGAAGAATTTGAATTATTTCATTATTAAAGAAGAGGATTCCGAAATCGATTTACCGACCGATATGAAAGCTTGGTGGCTCGCCGGAGATTACGACACCCAGGAATACCAAACGCAAACTTCCAATCTGTCCGAAGTTCCCGCAAAATGGCCAACTTCTTATGATGGAAATGCCTCGCAGACTTTAATCAAGAATGCGGTGCAAATGCCTTTAATGTTAAAGAAAGAAGGCAAAGATCAGATGTATATAAATATTTCAGAAGCAGCAGTAATCAATTATGCAGCCGCAAATCTGGAATTGGATGCAACCAACTTTAAATTTAAAACGCACTTAACTCCCGACGGACAAGGTGCCAAAGGATATATTCAAACACCAGCAGTTTCTCCTTGGAGAACAATTATCGCCTCGCCAAAAGCGGAAGAAGTTCTGGCTTCAAAAATGATTTTTAATTTGAATGAACCCACTCAATACAAAGACACTTCTTACATCAAACCGACAAAATACATGGGCGTTTGGTGGGAAATGATTATCGGAAAATCACAGTGGGCATATTCTACAGCAAACAATGTTCACATCGGAATTACAGATTTTTCCAAATTAACGCCCAACGGAAAACACGCCGCCAACAATATCAAAGTAAAAGAATACATCGACTTCGCTTCAGCAAACGGTTTCGACGCTTTATTGGTCGAAGGTTGGAATACCGGTTGGGAAGATTGGTTCGGTCACAGCAAAGAATTCGTTTTCGATTTCATCACGCCGTATCCGGATTTCGATATCAAAATGTTGAATGATTATGCCCATTCAAAAAATATCAAATTGATGATGCACCACGAAACTTCCGGATCCGCAACCAACTACGAAAGATGGGCAGATTACGCCTTTAAATTAATGAATAAATACGGTTACGAATCAGCGAAAACCGGCTATGTCGGAAATATTATTCCGCGTGGCGAACATCATTATTCGCAGTGGACCATCAACCATTATTTAAGAATTGCAGAGAAAGCCAACGATTATAAAATCATGATCAATTCTCACGAATCTGTTCGTCCGACCGGTTTAAGCCGAACTTATCCAAATTGGGTTGCCGCAGAAGCAGCACGTGGAACAGAGTTCGAAGCATTCGGTGGAAACAATCCTGATCATCAAACCATTTTGCCGTTCACCCGTTTTATCGGTGGACCGATGGATTACACACCAGGAATTTTCCAGACCAAACTCGATTATTATTTTCCTGGCGATACCAGATTCGTGAAAACCACTTTGGTGAAACAGCTGGCCTTATATGTGGTCATGTATTCTCCGCTTCAAATGGCGGCCGATTTACCAGAAAATTACGCCAAACACATGGATGCTTTTCAATTCATTAAAGACGTTGCGGTAGATTGGGACGATACCAAAATTTTGTCGGCAGAGCCGGGCGATTATATTCACACTGCGAGAAAAGCCAAAGGAAAAGACGAATGGTATGTTGGTGGAATCACCGATGAAAACTCCAGAAACTTTACCGTAGATTTCTCATTCCTTCCAAAAGGTAAAAAATACGAAGCGACAATTTACGCAGATGGCGACGATGCTGATTACATCAAGAATCCGCAATCATATAAAATCTACAAGAAAACCGTTACCAACAAATCAAAACTTCCAATGAAGTTAGCAAGAAGCGGTGGTTATGCAATCTCCGTAAAACCCACGAAGTAAAAATCACTTTACGTAAATTAAATAAAGAAGAGTGAAAATTCCCCTCCTTTGGAGGGGTGGCAAAATTCGAAGAATTTTGACGGGGTGGTTAAGAATGCAATTGAGTTGGGCGCCTTTTTCCGCCCTCCGTTCCCGCTTTTTTTGTTCCGCTTTGCTACACAAAAAAGAGCTCCACTCAGGTCGGGGCGTAGATTCGGATAATCAAAATCACACTTTGTCAAATCGAAGATTCGGCGTAGCCAAAGTTTAAAATCTTTAACAAAGTTTTATAAATAACAGATATGTTGTTATCAACCTTGTCAAGGTTCAAAACCTTGACAAGGTTATTTTAAAAGTAACCTATGAAAAAACATTTTACGTTTCTCTTTCTATTATTGGTGGCGATTTCCTTCGCTCAAATCCAGAAAGTAGAACCCGCCTTTTGGTGGCACGGAATGAAAAATCCTGACCTCCAGATTTTAGTTTACGGAAAAGATATTTCAAAATATCAGGTCGAACTTTCCGATAATATCAAAATAAAAGATCTCACAAAAACCGAGAATCCAAACTACGTTTTCATCACGGTAAATACTGATGAGGTTCAGAAATCGTCTTTTAAAATCAATTTTAAAAACGGAAAAAAAACAGTCGATTCTTACACTTACGAACTCAAGAATAGAAAACCTGGTTCTGCGGACAGAAATTCATTTTCTTCAAAAGACGTTATGTATTTAATAATGCCTGACCGATTTGCAAATGGCGATCCTTCCAACGATTCACAACCAAATCTCACCGAAAAAGCAAACCGTAATTTACCAAGTGGAAGACATGGCGGTGATTTGCGCGGAATCATTAATAATTTAGATTATTTACAGAATTTAGGAGTTACAGCACTTTGGCTCACGCCCGCAAATGAAGACAACGAAAAAAATACTTCTTATCACGGTTACGCTCAAACTGATTTATACAAAATCGACGGCCGTTATGGAACCAACGAAGAATATTTAGAGCTTTCCCGCGATCTTCAAAAACGTGGAATGATGTTAATTCAAGATTATGTCACCAATCACTGGGGAATTTCGCACTGGCTCATTCAGGATCTACCGACCAAAGACTGGATTCACCAATTCAAAGACGGCGAAGGAAAATACGGTTTCAAAAGATCCAACTACAGAACAACTTCTCAGTTCGATACCAACGTTTCGGAAATCGATAAACAGGAAGCCTTGAACGGTTGGTTCGATACCACGATGCCGGATCTCAATCAAAGTAATCCTTTGGTTTTAAAATACCTGACCCAAAATGCAATCTGGTGGATTGAATATGCCGAACTCGGTGGTTTGCGCGTCGATACTTATCCGTACAATGATAAAGTTGCGATGGCAAAATGGGCAAAAGCAATTACAGATGAATACCCAAAGTTCAATATTGTCGGTGAAGCGTGGATGTATAATCCGGCTCATATTTCTTACTGGCAAAAAGACTCGAAGATTTCAGCCATCGAAAATTATAATTCTTACCTTCCATCTGTCATGGATTTCACTTTGTTTTCAGACTTACCAAATGCGTTGAAAGAAGAAGAAAGTTGGGACAAAGGAATGATCAAAATCTACAATTCTTTTGGTAACGATTTCCTTTATCCAGATATCAATAATATTTTGGTATTCTTTGAAAACCATGATACAGAAAGATTTAACGAGATTTTTAAAGGTGATGTTCGTTATTACAAAATGGCGATGTCTTTAATCGCTACCGTTCGCGGAATTCCACAAATTTATTACGGCTCCGAAATCGGAATGCAAGGTGATAAGAATAAAGGTGGCGACGCAGATATTCGTAGAGATTTTCCCGGTGGTTGGAAAGGTGATTCTCAAAATGCTTTCAATCCTGAAACTCAAACTTTAGAACAAAAAGAATTTCACGATTATACCCAAAAACTATTAAACTGGCGAAAAGGAAAAGAAGTCATTCACACTGGAAAAACCAAACATTATATGCCAAAGGAAAAGGTTTATGTTTACTTTAGATATAATGACAATGACAAAGTAATGGTCATTATTAACAACAATGAAAAAGAGCAAACCTTTAATCTGGATCGATTCGCTGAATCTTTAAATGGCGTTTCAAAAGGTAAAGATGTTATTTCCGGAAAAGAATTTTCTATTTCACCACAAAATAAAATCAGAATTTCAGGAAAATCTTCATTAATTTTAGACCTTCAATAATTATAATTTTTAATAATGAAAAAGAATATAGCATTTACCTTCATCGCATTTCTATTGGTTTTCTCTAATTCACTTTTCGCGCAGAAAAAAGGTTTTTATGAAAACGTTCAGAAAAAAAATGTGAGCAAAGTTTTAGATGATTTGAATTTATATGCTTCAACCGCCGACTTTAAAAATTATTTCAATCTTTACGCTGAAGAATCAACGTTCATAGGAACTGATGCGAATGAAGTTTGGAATAAAAAAGAATTCATGGCTTATTCCAAACCACATTTTGATAAAGGAAAAGCCTGGACTTTTACTTCTTTAAAAAGAAACATCACGTTTAGCGCAGATGGAAAATACGCCTGGTTCGATGAATTACTCGATACTCAAATGAAACTATGTCGTGGAAGTGGCGTTCTCGAAAAAATCGGAAACCAATGGAAAATCAGACAATATGTTTTATCCATGACGATTCCAAATGAGGTCAACAAAGAAATTATCAAAATAAAAACACCGATTGAAGACGCTATAATTTCTGATTTAAAGAAATAGTAATTCCGTTTTTTTTACACTCAACATTTAGCATCCGACATCTACCACCCAACACCTAAAAAACATGGCTAAAAAAATAAAACCAAATCTTTCCATCGCTCAAATCATCAACATGAGCATGGGTTTTCTCGGAATTCAAATGGCATTTGGATTACAAAACGGAAACGCCAGTAGAATCCTCGCCAACTTCGGTGCAGATGTTCATGAACTTTCTTGGTTCTGGTTGGTCGCGCCAATTACGGGCTTACTCGTACAGCCAATTATTGGTCATATGGGCGATAATACCTGGTCTGAGAAGTGGGGAAGAAGGAAACCTTATTTTCTCATCGGTGCGGTCTTATGTGCTGTTGGTCTCGTATTCTTGCCGAATGCTGCCTCTGTAACAGCCATGATGGGTGCAAGTGTTTTGCTCTTAGCTGTGATTTTTCTAGCCATGATGGATGCTTCCATTAATGTTGCTATGGAACCTTTCCGTGCTTTGGTTGGGGATATGTTACCAAAACATCAGGGAACTTTAGGATTTGGGGTGCAGACTATTCTCATTGGAGTTGGAGCAGTGATTGGTTCTGAAATGCCAAACTGGCTAACGAAAATGGGCGTGTCAAATGTTGCAGCGGACGGTTATGTAGCGAATAATGTTATTTACGCATTTTACGTTGGCGCTGCAGTGCTGATTATTTCTATACTTTACACCATCCTTACAACAAAAGAATATTCGCCTCAAGAATTTTCAGAATTCTCTAGTGATGAGCCAAGTACAGAACAGTCAAAATTATCAGATATTTTCAAAGATTTTGCGAAGATTCCACCATTGATGAAAAAATTAGGGGCCGTACAATTCTTCTCCTGGTTTGCTTTATTTACGATGTGGGTTTTTACAACAAGTGCTTTAGCAACGCATCATTTCGGTCTTTCTCCGCAGGATACAAAATCGTTAGAATATAATCAAGCCGGAGATTTGACCGGACATTTATTTGGATTGTATAATTTATTTGCGATTCCGTTTGCCTTTCTTTTAACACCAATTGCAAAAGCGATCGGTAAAAAACAAACGCATGCCTTGGCTTTGTTTTGTGGAGGTTTAGGATTAATTTCGATGTTCTTTATTAAAGATACCAATATGCTTTGGATATCAATGGTCGGATTAGGATTTGCCTGGGCGAGTATTCTTGCAATGCCTTATGCCATGTTAATCGATGCAATCCCGCAAAGAAAAATGGGCGTTTACATGGGGATTTTCAATTTCTTTATTGTAATGCCACAAATTATCAACGGTATTTTCGGTGGACCAATTGTGAAAAGTTTATTTGGAAATATGGCGATGGATTATGTGGTAGTCGGCGGAGTTTGTATGTTGATTGCTTCAGCGGTCACCATGTTTTTGATTAAAGGAGAAGGGAAAGAAAATCCAGATGATATTGAAATAGATCTTAGTAATTCTCAAGTAAATTCGAGATTGTAATTTTAAAATTAAAGAAAACTTTAGGATGAAATCTTTTTTAATCACATATAAAACGGGCAGATTTCTGCTCGTTTTTTTATTATTGATTTCTCTCTATTTAATGAAAATGTTTCTTTAGAAAAAATTTTAAAACAGGAGTTTCACTTATGGAGATGTCTTTTACAGAGGTCATCAGCGTGATTGTTTCCTGGGTTTTAATCTGATTTAAAAAATCTTCAAGTTCAGAGTTTTACTTTAGTTCCTTTAAATATTTTTTGCTGAATTCTGCAAAATCGATCTCTTGTCCGTGATACGATTTACGCAGTTCTGTGGAAGGTGCAATTTCCTTTGCCCATAAATCAATATGCGCATCTTCCTTTTTCATTCCTCGTGGCCAAAGTCGGTCGGCAAGAATTCTGAAACCATCTTCCTGTTCAGGTTTATCGTAGATTCTTTTTTCTAAAATTTTCATCTTTATAAATTTTATTAAAATTAATGAAAATGATTTATTTTCTAACTCTTTGAACTTTAAATCTTCGAATGTAACCTTTGAAATTTCAATATTTAATTTCATAAAACGATTAAATAAAAAAAGCGAACAAAAAAATGCCCGCTTTATTGTAGATTTAATATTCTTACTATCCTTCTTCTTCCTCCGTAACTGTAGATTCTTTTTTGCATTCCGCAGAACAATGAGAGCAACTGCAATTCCCTCCAAATATTTCGGCATTGCATCCGTGTGCACATTGAGTTGATGTGCATTTACAAGTTTTTCCTTCACTAATCAATGCTGTTTCATCACCGTTCGTAGAGAATATATGTGCTATACTTATTCCATTTGTTGATTTTGCTTGCAATACATAAATAGGCTTATTAGCGTCTTTTTCATCCTTTTCGGATTGAGTTAGTTTTCTTAACTTAATATCAGATAGTTTTTGATTTTTTTCAAGTCCAGCATCTCTGCTTATTCTATCAATTATCTTATTGCTCGAAATGTCTCTATTTAAATCGGACTTTGTAGTAAATCGATTTGAAAGAGGATTTACAGTATCAATCGTTTTAAATGCCTCTCTTGCTTCACAAGAAAATAATATTATTACCAATAATAAAATAGATGAGAAATTAAATAGTGTTTTCATAATAAATAATTTATTTGGTTATTATAGTAAATGTATAAAAAAACGTTTATGATTGTCAAATTAGACAAAATTGATGTTTTTTTTTATTAAGTTTTAATATTTTTTTGAAAATGAATTGAAATTTAACAATTATTTTGAGTAGTGTCAATGTTTTTTAAGGTAGTATATTTTTTATGATTCATTAAAACATAAATGCTTTACTGTAATTAAATTATAGATAATAAAAGCGGACAAAAAACGACTGCTTTATCGTTGATTTAATATTCTTACTATCCTTCTTCCTCCATAACTGTAGATTCTTTTTTGCATTCAGCAGAACAATCAGAACAACTACAATTTCCTGGGTGGTATATTTAAAAAAAACGTAATTAACAAAAAATAGACTTTCAGTTAAATTGAAAGTTTCTTATCGTAAATCAATGTTTTTCAATATGTAAGATGGTACTTTTGTTAAATAATTAGAGCGCAAAAAATTTTTAAAATAAAAAATCGCATTAACCTTTTACTCAAATTCCCAAAACAATTTTCTGATTTTATTCATTATTAAACGCTTCTCTAATTTGCCGCAACGCTTTGGTCATATGGTTTTCTATGGTTTTGGTAGAAATGTTGAGTTGCTCCGCGATCTCTTTATATTTCATTCCCCGTACTTTGCTGAGGATAAAAACTTCGCGGCATTTCGGTGGTAATTTATCGATTTCCTTTCTTATTTTATCTAAAAGAATTTGATTGTCTTGCTCTTCTTCTAATTCGTCAATGGCTTCGATGACGGAATCTTCTATATTCGGAAATTTACTTTTTTTTCGCAAATACATTAAATATTCATTGTAGGAAACTTTATATAAATAGGATTTCAAAGAGATTGTTAAAATGATTTTATCCCGCTGTTCCCAAACTTTTATCATCGTACGCTGTACAAGTTCTTCTGCTAAATTCTCATCGCGCGACATTCTGGTGATGAATTGGGTGAGTTTGGCAAAATATTCCTCGTAAACTACTTTAAAGGCAGTTTCCGAATTGTCTTTAATAGCGTCAAATAGCCTTTTGTCGTCTACAATGCCAAACAATGTGAGAAATTTTTAAGATATAATTAAAAAAAATAAAAAATAAGTAGGGGATTATGAAAAACGATGCATCATACCAATAAGCAAATGTACTTCTTATGAATCAAAATCCCGAAATTTTTAAAATTATTACCGATTATTTCTCTAATGAAATTTCGGAATCTGATCGACAGATTTTAGATGAATGGTTAAAAACTCCTGAAAATAAAAAGGTTTTTAAAGAGTATGCAAAAGTGAATTACCTCTATACCGCCGAGCCTAATTACAAGATTTTAAAATTACCTGCCAGATCAAATGTATTCGCCAGAAAGATGATGAGATATGCAGCAGTATTTTTATTAATCGCCGCAGTCGGAATTTATTGGAAAGTAAATACTAATAATGCATCCTCACCAAGTCCCGAATTTATAAGTGTTGCTATCAACGGTGTATATCAAAATTTTGAAAATACGACTGAAAATAATATTCTGATAGACAAGAATAAAGTTCAGTTAGCAAGTTTAGAAAACGGAACGCTTCGTTTGACGGAGAATAAATCAAAGTCTAATTTAATCATTCATGTTCCGAATGGTAAAAACCTGAAAGTAATTTTGTCTGATGGTTCTGAAGTTTTATTAAATGCTGGAACTCAGATTTCATTGCAAAGTGATTTTATAAAAAGTGATTCCAGAAAAGTGACTTTAGTTGGTGAGGCTTTTTTTGAAGTTGCTAAAGATCCTGCGCATCCTTTCTATGTGATGACAGATCAGTTTACCACTAAAGTTTTAGGAACAAAATTCAATATTTCGTCTTATAAAAATCAACGCGAAACTTTCGTGAATCTTGTTGAAGGAAGAATTGAAGTTAACGGTAAAAAAATTGCCACCAAAAAAATATTAGCTCCCGGTCAGAAAATTTCTTTTAATCCTTCTGATAAAATGTCTGCGGTAGAATTAGCGAAACCACAACAGGATATGGATTGGTTGAACAAAGAAATTTCTTTTGAAAACAGTTCAACCGATGAAGTTTTAAATAAAATCGAAAGAGTTTATGGGCTTCAAATTATTCGCAACCGTGTTGAAGTTGAAAATTTCCACTTCTCGGGAACTTTTAAGATCGAAAACTTAGATCAAATTATTAATAGTTTAGAAATTTTATTGAATTGCAAAATTCAAAAAGATGGATCTAAACTCATCCTAATTTCAAAAAATTAAAACAAACAAACCAGTAAAATGAAGAAAGTTAATCATGGCAAGAAGACATTTCCCAATGTCCGCTTAGGTATCGCCGCCAGTTTTTTATTGTTCGGTCTTTCAAGTGCTCAGATTTCTGGGCAGGGTGAACCGGTAACGATTGAAAACGCATTCAAAACAATCGAACTAAAAACAGGTTACAGTATTTTCTATAAAAAAGAATTACTGAATGCCAATACCAAAATTAATCTTGAAAATCAAGATGACAATATTCAAAATTATTTAGCCGAGCTAACTAAAAAAACAGGATTAAAATTTACCACCGTAGGTAAACAGATTATTGTTAACGAAATTTCTGAAATGAAAGTTTCGGGAAAAATTACTGAACCAAACGGGCAGATCGCTGTAAATGCTGCTGTTAAGAATCTTAGCCGTTCATCCTCAACTGTAACAGATGACTACGGAAATTTTTCGATATCCGCTAAATTAGGTGATATCCTTCAAATTTCTAAAGGAGCTCTTTCTGAGAAAGTAACGGTGCAATCCAACACTTTGGATTTTGTCCTTGAACCACTTTTAACTGAATCGGAAAATGAAACTGCATTAGAAGGGATATTAATCACTGGATATCAGAGAATTGATCCTAATAAAGCAGCCGCTTCTTACACGACTGTGAATATGCAAAATTTCCAAAGAAGAGGAAATGCAGATATCATTAGTTCATTAGAAGGTTTAACGCCAGCTTTAACGGTTTATTCTGATCCTTCAAATCCTGGTTCTAAACTATTTAATTTAAGAGGTGTTGCGACACTTTCTGGGAATACAAAACCGCTTATCGTAGTTGATGGATTTCAGTATGATGGTGATATCAATAGCATAAATCCTTACGAAGTTGAAAGTATTACATTATTAAAAGATGCTGCTTCTGCTTCTATTTATGGTGCAAAATCAAGTAATGGTGTTATTGTAATTACTACGAAAAAAGGAAACAAAGGGAAAACTGTTTTCAATTATACGACCAATTATTCAATCAGTGATAAAGTTGATTTGGGGTATGTGATGAACCGTGTGAATTCTTCTCAGTTGGTAGATGCACAAAGCGTTTATCCTAAAGGAGAAATTAATGCTGGAGGTTATTTATATGATTATGAAAGTGATTCTGCAGATCCTTATAATTATTTAGGGAATACTTATTCTGGTTCAAAAAACGAGGTTTATTTATTATATGCTGATTTGCAACAAGGCAGAATTACCCAAGAACAGTTAGATGCAAGATTGAACATATTGCGTGGCCGTGATAATACCAATGACATTGCGAGACTTTATCTACAAACCCCAATGGTTACTCAGCATAATATTTCTGCATCTGGCGGTGGTGATAATTTTAAATACCGATCTTCTTTGAATTATACTAAGGAATACGGTAACATTCAAGGTTCTCAAAACAATAGAGGAATTTTCGATTTCGTAAGTCAGATTAATTTGAGCCCGAGATTAACGCTTGATTTAAGTACGAACATCACTTTGGGTCAGGAAAAAGCTAAACCAGTTGATTTTTACAGCAATAATCCTAGTGATTTAAGCAGTATTTTCAAAATCAGTTCATATCAGAATTTTTATGGTGCAAACGGTGAAGCATTATCGGTTTACAAACCAATTAATTATGACCCGACCAATGGTCCTGGTGGAAAAGAACCTTTTGAAATTCAAAGATTAAGAGAATTAGGTCTTTATGATGAAACTTTCTCTCCGGTAAATGATTTTAATAAATATTCGAACAATACAGAAAGCTGGACGTCAAGGGTACAGGGAATGTTCAATTATAAAATCACCTCCGATTTGCATTTGAAATTTGGCGGTCAGTACATGAGAAACAGCATCAATAATCAAAGGATTGCTGATGGAGATTCTAATGAAATGGCATCATTGTTAAATAATACCACAGCACTTTTGGAATATACAGGAGGCGTGAAGAAAATGTATCTTCCAGTTGGTGGTAGAAAAATTGAAGGCCAAACGAATATTACTAATTATTTATTAAGAGCTCAAGCTGATTACGACAAAAAATTTGGTGATCATTATATTAATGTAATTGCAGGTGCCGAATTACAAAGTAATCATACCGTAGGTACAGTAAGTGATTTATTTGGGTACAGCAGAACAAGTAATACTTTCGTTCAGGCAGATAAAATGTTCTTGAACTCGATTATTTTTGATACTTATAATCCTGGTGGTTATATTGATGGTGTGCATTTATTCGATGAATTGATTGATAGCAATGACCGATTTGTTTCGATGTATGCTAATGCGAACTATTCATTCAAAAATAAATATATTTTAACTGGAAGTGCCAGAATCGATCAATCGAATTTCTTTGGTACAGATCCTAAATACCGTTACAAACCTTTCTGGTCAGTTGCTGGTAAATGGCGTGCTGGTCAAGAAGAATTTATGGGCGGTGGCGAACGTACAGTAGACCTTAGAGCCTCTTACGGGGTGAATGGAAATATCGCTAATAAATACGGACCTTATGATGTAGGCCGAATTGTTCAGGGGTATATTACCGATTACACCGCAGGACTTAATATCGAAAATTATAAAGTAAATGATTTAAGATGGGAGCGTACCAATATTTTAAATTTAGGTGCAGATCTTTCTTTCTTTAACAAACGTTTGAATTTAGCACTTGATTATTACAAAAAGGATTCTCATGATTTACTTTCAATCATCGATGCCGATCCTACTCTAGGTGCTTCACCAATTATCAAAAATACCGCATCAATTGTTAATGACGGTTACGAGGCTTCATTGACTTCTAGAAATATTACTGGTGATGATTTCCGTTGGGACACCCAACTTAACTTTAGATATAATAAAGGAAGAGTGACTGAAGCTTACACCGATCAATCAGGTGTAAGATCAGTTCTAGGAAAAATTCAGAACATTCAAGGTTTCGAACCGAATTCTATCATGGTACTTGATTACGCCGGAGTTGATGATCAAGGTTACGGTTTAATTAGAACGCAAGATGGTTCATTGGTTCAGGTAACTAATAATTCATTTGGTGAGAAATTCTCTAAAGCTGATTTAGTTTCTGGTGGAACAACTTTACCAAAATATACATCTTCAATTAATAATAATTTCTTTTACAAAGGATTTGGATTATCATTCATGTTTGTATACCAAGGAGGATTCTCTATGTTGAAAGACAGTTATAATGGAGAAGCTTTAATGGATGAAGTTTCTTTAGTTAATGCTGATGCAGCACACGCTTGGACTCAACCTGGTGATGAATTGACTACCAATATCCCAAGAATCAACAGCACATTCCCTTATTCTTATGTTGCTTATTCTACCAAGAATATTGTTGCTGGAGATTTCATTAGACTTCGTGATGTAGTTGTAAGTTATACCATTCCAACGGCAATGAGTAAAAGCTTTGGTTTCTCTGAATTCACTGTAAATGTAAGAGGGAACAATTTATTTTTATGGACTAAGAATAAAGAAGGAATAGATCCGGAATCTCAAGGTTTAGGTTTAAGATATTATAAAATTCCAAAAACAATTAGTTTAGGTCTTAACGTTAGTTTTTAATCAAAATAAATTATTTAAAAAATGAAAAAATATATAGTACTACTGGCGAGTTCGCTGCTTCTATTTTCGTGTAGAGATTATTTGGATGTTGTTCCTTTAGGATATGTAATTCCTACCTCTGTTACCGATTATGAATTGTTATTAATCGGTGGAGACAACGGTCCCAACTTTACAAGCAACGAAGATGTGTTGCATTTAACCAATGATAATTTCTATCTTTCTACAAGTGAAGTAGGGAATGTTAATAATAACTTGAATACCAACTTTGCTCTTTATTCTTGGAGTAATTATAGATTCTCTGATCCAACTGTTTCTAACACAGCCTGGAACAGTGCTTACAGAAATATCTACACTTATAATAAAATTATTAATGAAATTGATAATGCTACTTTAGAAGTTGGAGATACCGAAGAAGCAAGAAAGCAAGTTAAAGCACAAGCCTATTATGGTAGAGCTTATGAATACTTATTTTTGGTGAATACCTTCTCTAAACAATATAACAAAGCTACGGCAAGTACAGATTACGGAGTACCATTGGTTTTATTGGCAGATGTTACCCAAACTTTACCTTCACGCGGAACTGTTGCAGGAGTTTATGCCCAAATTATAAGTGATTTAGAATTGGCTTTACCTCATTTACCAGCCAAGGCGAAGATTCTTCTTTTACCAAATATCGGTGCAGGTTATGCCTTGATGTCTAGAACTTATCTTTATCAAAATGATTATGCCAATGCTAAGAAATATGCAGAATTGGCTCTTGCAAAAAAATCGAACATCGTAGATTATACGCAACCCGATTTCTCCAACTTTGATTTAGCAATTAAAAATAACGAGCAGTACGCAACTCATTTTATGTTGCAACCTGGGAACGGTTATTTAAGTGAAGATGCGATGACATTGTTCCCGCAGGAAACAGGTGACGATAAAAGGTTAACCGAACAGTTTTTTGAAATCCCGGTTATGCAAGATGGCGAATTCGTCGGCTTCCAATATATAATGGGAACTTATGATTACAATTTCAAAGGAACAACTTCTGTTTCTGTACCAGAAATGATGATCACGTTAGCGGAAGCTGAAGCAAGACTTGGTAATCCTGGTAAAGCAATTGAATTGCTTAACAACTTGAGAAATAAAAGAATTGATGGAAACGAAGATCTTTCTGAAGCAGATTTCGATAGCCCTAATGATTTAATTAAATTTTGTTTAGACGAAAGACGTAGAGAAATGATTTATTCAAATACCCGTCTTTTCGATTTAAAACGTCAGAATTTAGAACCAGCTTTTGCAAAAACAACTTTGCACAAAATCGAAGGTAAAAACCCATTAAGTTTTACAGCAGCACCGAATACCAATCAATTGGTAATTCCTATTCCAGCTCAAGTATTAAAATTTAATCCAGGAATGCCTCAAAACCAATAATTTAATTATTTATGAAAAATTATAGAATGAAAAAATTCACAAGAAGCTTTATTTTACCAGGAGTCATTGCGCTATTTGCAATTTCTTGTAACAAAGGAAAATCCGAGTATCATTTAACTGCCACACTTCCTGCTAATATTAAAGCAGATTCTCTTTATCTTTTAGATTACAAAGGAGATAAAATCGGCGGCGTTGCAGCTGATAAAGAGGGAAAATTTGTATTCGTAGGGAAAACTACTGAAGCTGCCCCTGCTGGAATCTCTAACGAGAAACTACATCTTTATATTCCATTTATTTTGGAAAATGCAGATATCTCAATTGATGTTAAAGACACGGATATGAACACTGATATTAAAGGTGGCGAAATCCAGAGCATCGTTTATGGTTATGAAAAAGATCCTAATTACGAGAAATTAAATCTTGAACGTAGAAAAGTTTCAAAAGAACAGTTTACGAATCTTGATATGACCGATGAGCCGAAAGTAGAAGAAGCTCGAAAAATCGTAAACAAAGTAGGTGATCAGGTTTATAAAATCAAAAACGATTACTTGAAAAAAGTTGTTGCAGATGATAATCCACCAATGGCGAAAGCGATTGCCTCTACCATGATTAGTGATAGAGATTACACTGCAGAAAAAATTCTTGCTAGACTTGATAAATACAAGAAAGAAATTGGAAAAAGCGATTACATCACGTATTACGAAAAAATGATGAATGAGTTTAAAACCATGGAAGACAATGCTAAAACGGTTACCGTTGGAAGTGATTTCAAAGACGTTATGGGTAAAACTAGAAATGGCGAAGAAATTAAATTATCAGATTTAGTTGCGAAAAACAAATATACCATCCTGGAATTCTGGGCAAGTTGGTGTGGTCCATGTCGTGGTGAAATCCCGAATTTGAAAAAAGCGTATGCTAAATACCATGGTAAAGGACTGGAAATACTTTCGGTTTCATTAGATTCTAAAAACGCAGCTTGGATTAAAGCTTTGGATGATGAAAAAACGGTTTGGCCTAATATTAATATTGAAGGCGAATTCCAAAATCCACAAGTTGTGAATTACGGAATTACAGGAATTCCTGCCAGTTATTTAATTGACCAAAACGGAAAAATCGTTGCTTCAAACTACGATCTTCGTGAGTTCGATTTAGATCGTACACTTTCTAAATTCATCAAATAAAATTATCCCTTAAAAACTGCTGGTTGTACAAAGATCTGGTTTCTTCATATCAAATTTTTCATGACCATTTCGCAGCCAGCAGTTTTTTCTAAAATCAAGTTCCTTCCTTTTATGAAAAAGTTTTTTTTCCTATTTATAGGACTGTTCAGTCTTTTATTTACAGCACAGGTTAAGGATCCCGTTAAGGTTGACTTCAAAATTAATCCGTTAGGAGATAATATTTTTGAAGCAGTTTTTCACACGACGATCGACCAAAATTGGCATATTTATTCTAAAGATTTACCTCCCAACTCCGGGATTCCCACTGAAATTACAATTTCCGGTGAGGATGTCGAATTAATCGGTAGCGTAGAAGAAGTAGGTGAAAAGCATGATGAATATTCGAAAGCTTTTAAAGCAAGAATTATTTATTATTCTGGTTCCGCTGATTTCAAACAAAAATTTAAGGTTAAAGATCCTTCAAAATTAGCAAAAGTAGATGCTGAAATTTATTACCAAACCTGCGACGACAAAATCTGTCTCGCACCAAATACTTTAAGTTTCGAAAAATCAATCGAAAACGGAAAAGTTTTAGAAGAAGCAAAAACTGACTTGCAAAATGCAGCCGGAAATCAAGGTGATAACATCAAAGTCGCAAGTTTGGAATTACAAAATCCACTTACCGATTGTGGAATTGCTGCTGAAACACCTTCTGAAAATTACTGGTCTTATTTATTGTTAGGTTTTATCGGCGGATTAATCGCGTTGTTAACTCCTTGCGTTTTCCCAATGATTCCATTAACCGTTTCGTACTTTACAAAAGGTTCGAAAGACAAAGCAAAAGGAAAAAGAGACGCGTTTATTTACGGATTTTTCATCCTGTTGATTTTCGTTTTATTAAGTATTCCTTTTCATGTTATTGATGGAATTGCAGGAAATATCTTTAATGAAATCTCAACTTCAGTTTGGCTGAACGTTGCGTTCTTCGTGATTTTCTTGTTCTTTGCCGGAAGTTTCTTCGGATATTATGACATCACTTTACCAAGTTCAATTGCTAATAAATCTTCGAAAGCAGAAGATGCAGGCGGAATTGTCGGTATGTTTTTTATGGCCTTAACTTTAGTTATTGTATCATTTTCTTGTACCGGACCAATTTTAGGAAGTTTGTTAGGGAGCGCTGTTACAGGATCCGCAAATGTTCCAATGTTGCTGACTTTTGCTTTGGCAGGTTTCGGCGTAAGTTGGGCAATCGTTTTCGGGTTGTTAGCGTTATTCCCACAAGCACTTCAAAGTTTACCAAAATCTGGTGGCTGGATGAATACCGTAAAAGTAGTTTTAGGATTTATCGAATTAGGTTTAGCATTAAAGTTTTTATCAAAAGCAGATTTGGTTACGAAAACATTTTTATTAAAAAGAGAATTGTTTATCGGATTGTGGATCATCATTACCCTTGGATTGGTTTTATACTTATTTGGTTTAATTAAATTTCCTCACGATGACAAAAAAGCAAAAATTTCAAATGCTAGAAAAGTATTTGGAGTATTAGGTTTAGCATTCTTTTTCTATTTAATTCAAGGTTTAGTTCCATCAGAAAGACCAAGATTACAATTGCTTTCAGGGATTTTGCCTCCAGTAAACGTGAGTTATTTCCACAATGAAGAAGACGGAATTTATGGAATGCATCCGGAACTCGATTTCTTTACTGCTTTAGAATTAGCGAAAAAAGAAAACAAACCAATCATGATCGACTTCACTGGTTACGGATGTGAAAACTGTCGTAAAATGGAAGAATTCGTTTGGAATGAACCCGATATTTTACCAACGCTTCAAAATGAATTTGTCCTTGTATCATTATATGTTGATGATAAAGAAGCATTGCCAGAAGATCAACAAACAACGATTGATATGGGCGGTGGCAAAATGAAAAAAATTAAAACAATTGGCGATAAGTGGAGTATGTTCCAACAAGTCAACTTTAATAATAATTCTCAACCGCATTATGTATTGGTTACGCCGGACGGAAAAATTATTAACAATCCAGTCTCCGGTTATATGCCAAAAGCAGATTTCAAAAACTTCTTGGAATGTGGTTTAGATTATTTCAAAAAAAATAAAAAATAGGAGATTGTCGTGAAGTAATTCTCTTGCAATATTTGCTAAGTGAAATGCCTTTGCGCCCTTAAAAACGCACGTAAAACAGCATGTTTGTAAAGATAGTCTTTGCGCCTTTGCGTTTAAAAAAATCCGCTGTAATAAAAAGAAACTAAAAATAAAAAATAAATAGAAAGTTAAATGAAAAGAATTAAATGTTTATTTATTCTACTGTGTGCACTGGGAACTTCGGTTCTCAGTAATGCACAGGAGCATGTGTGGAAAACAGAAACATCAAATGGTTACACGTATAAATATGTGACCAATGATCCAATGCAAGCGCGTTTCTACACCTTAAAAAAT
Source organism: Kaistella flava (ex Peng et al. 2021) (assembly GCF_015191005.1). NCBI lineage: Bacteria > Pseudomonadati > Bacteroidota > Flavobacteriia > Flavobacteriales > Weeksellaceae > Kaistella > Kaistella flava (ex Peng et al. 2021). Next base: position 33,395 of record NZ_CP040442.1, read on the forward strand.
GGCTTAACCGTCATTTTAAGTCCGACAAAAAAAGAACCAAGAGTTCAGGCTTTTATGGCCATCAAAGCCGGAAGCAAAACAGATCCTTCTACCAATACAGGTTTAGCGCATTATCTGGAACATTTGATGTTTAAAGGAACCGACAAATATGGTTCACTGGATTGGGCAAAAGAAAAACCTGAATTAGATAAAATTGACGGTCTTTACGAAAAATACAATAAAACGAAAGATGAAGTTCAAAGAAAAGCGATTTATCATCAAATCGATTCTATTTCTGGCGTAGCGTCAAAATATTCCATCGCTAATGAATATGATAAAATGATGAGTTCGATGGGAGCGCAAGGAACAAATGCGTTTACCAGTTTCGAAAAAACCGTTTATACCGATGATATTCCGGGGAATTCTTTAGATAAATATTTAGCAGTTCAAGCGGAACGTTTTAGAGCGCCGGTTTTCAGAATTTTCCACACGGAATTGGAAGCCGTTTACGAAGAGAAAAACAGAAGTTTAGATAATGACGGAGCGCGTGCTTTTGAAACAATGTTGGCCAACCTTTTCCAAAATCACAACTACGGAAAGCAAAGTACGATTGGTACCATCGAAGATTTAAAAAATCCTTCTTTAGTTGAAATTAGAAAATACTACAATAAATACTATGTTCCTAATAATATGGGCTTGGTACTTTCTGGTGATTTTAATCCGGATGAAGTGATTAAAAAAATAGATCAGGATTTTTCATTTTTAAAGAATAAAGAAATTGCTCCTTATACTTTTCAACCGGAACAACCGATTACAACTCCGATTACAAAAGTAGTTACCGGTCCGGATGCTGAAAAAATTATGATTGGTTATAGATTACCAAACAATAAAAGCAAAGATATTTTGATCGCTGGTTTAGTGGGACAAATTTTAAGCAACGGTAAAGCCGGACTTTTAGATTTGAATTTAGTGAAGAAACAGAAATTGCTTTGGGCTTCTGTTAGCGTAATGCCGTTGATTGATTATGGAATGTTTGTAGTTTCTGCAGCACCAACTTCCGGGCAAACTTTAGACGAAGTGAAAACTTTATTGTTCCAGGAAATCGACCGTTTAAAAGCAGGGAATTTTGATCAGGAATTGTTGACTTCAATTGTCAATAACATGAAGAAGAGCGAAATTATGGAAAGCGAAAGTTACAGCACTCGAGCAGATGCTTTGATGGAAGCGTTCAGTGACGAAGCAGATTGGAGAGATCAAGTTGCCGGAGTTGAAGATATTTCTAAAATCACGAAACAGCAAGTTGTAGATTTTGCCAATAAATATTTTGCCAATAATTACGTTGTCGTTTTAAAGAAACAAGGAGAAAGTCCCGCAATGGCGAAAATTGAAAAACCAATTATTACGCCAGTAGAAACCAATGCTGATCAACAAAGTAGTTTTGTGAAAATGATTGATGCACTTCCTTCAACAAAGGTTAGTCCAGTCTTTTTAGATTATGATAAAGATATTCAGCGTTCTAAAATTGGTAAAGCAGAAATTCTTTACGTACCGAATAAAGACAATCAATTATTCAGACTTCGTTACCGATATAAAATCGGAAAAAACAATGATTTAAAACAAGATTTAGCAGCAAAATATTTGTCGTTCTTAGGAACAGATAAAAAATCGTCTGAAGCAATTTCTAAAGAGTTTTACGAAATCGCAAGTAGTTTCAGCATTTTTACTGCAGAAGATTTTACCATGGTAACCATCGAAGGTTTACAGGAAAACTTCGATAAAGCCGTGAAATTGTACGAAGATTTAGTTTTGAATGCGAAGCCGGATGAAGAAGCATTAACTTCTTTAAAAGCCAGACTTTCTAAATCCAGAAACGATGTTAAAAATAATAAAGGTGCGATTAGTCAAGGATTAATCAACTATGCGATGTATGGAAAAGACAATAAGTTTAATTATACTTTTTCGGATGAAGCGTTGAATAAAGTAACTTCTAAAGAGTTATTAGAATCAATTAAAAAATTAAACAGTTACGACCAAATTATTATTTATTACGGTCCGGAAAGTTTGAAAAAATTGACTTCAACCTTGAAAAAACTTCACCCAGTTCCAGCAAAGTTTGCGATGCCAAATGCACCAAAAGTATTTGTTCAAAAACCTACAGATAAAAATGAAGTTTTATTTGCGGACTATGAAATGGTACAGGCAGAAACTCAGTGGACAAGAACTGGCGGAAACTTTGATCCGAAATTGCAGCCGCTTGTAACGGTTTTCAATAACTATTTCGGAGGCGGAATGGGAACAATTGTAAATCAAACAATTCGTGAAAGTAAAGCTTTAGCTTACAGCACTTATGCGATGTATGTTGCGCCACGTAAAAAAGACGACAAGTATTTCGTAACCTCTTACGTTGGATCGCAATCTGATAAATTTAGAGATGCGACTAAAGCGATGAACGAATTATTGAATGATTTACCGCAATTTCCGGAGAATCTTGCTTTAGCAAAAACGCAAACTAAAAAAGATATTGAAAATGAAAGAATCACGCAAGATGATATTATTTTCGATTATTTAGGAGCAAAAGATTTAGGAATGAATACCGACATCAGAAGAGAAATTTATAATCAAGCAGGCGCTGTGAATTTCACTGACCTTAATGATTTTTTCAAAAAGAATATTGCTGGTAAACCTTATATCTATTCAGTTGTTGCTTCAGAGAAAAATTTGACAGAAGCCGATTTGAAAAAATTAGGAGACTACAAAAAATTAACGCTGAAGGAAATCTTCGGTTATTAATTACCGAGATATTTTAAAAGCCATTTTTAATGGTTCATAAAATAGTTTATATTGTTATGGAAAGAGTTCGGTATTGCGCCGAACTCTTTTTTTATGTTTTTTAAATTAAATCAAACTTTATTCAAATTGAATATTCTCTTCTTATCTTAAATCAATGTTTTTCAACTGGTAAGATGGTACTTTTGTTAAATAATTAGAGCATAAATATTTTTAAAATAAAATAAAACAGAACAGATATGAAAACAGTTTATCACAAATCAGATTCGAGAGGTTTTGCAGACCACGGTTGGTTAAAATCTCACCACACTTTTAGTTTCGCCAATTATCACAATCCTGACAGAATGCACTTCGGAGTTTTACGCGTTCTTAATGATGATCAGGTCGCTTCAGGAATGGGTTTCGGAAATCATCCGCACCGCGATATGGAAATTATTTCGATTCCGTTAGAAGGTGATTTAGAACACAAAGATTCTATGGGCACAACTTCCGTTATTAGAAAAGGAGAAATTCAAGTCATGAGCGCCGGAACTGGCGTACAACACAGCGAATACAATAAAAATAAAGACGAACTCGTTAAGTTTTTGCAGATTTGGATCATACCAAACAAAATGAATGTAGAACCGCGTTACGATCAAATCAGCATTAAAGAAGGTGAGAAGGTAAATGATTTCCAGCAGATTCTTTCGCCAAATCCAGATGATGAAGGAGTTTGGATTTACCAAAACGCCTGGTTTAATTTAGCAAAATTCGAAAAAGGAAATGCAAAAGAATATCAGTTACACGATTCCAAAAACGGCGTTTATATTTTCGTTTTAAGTGGTTCAGCCAAAGTTGGCGAACAAAATTTAGAAACCAGAGATGGCTTCGGAATTTGGGAAACTGAAGCGTTTACTTTAGAAGCCACAGAAGATTCAGAAATTTTATTAATGGAAGTTCCGATGGATTTGCCGAGCATGTAATCATTCTTTTAAATAAGATAAAACAAAAAACGGATTGCAATGATGCAATCCGTTTTCTTTATTATTTAAAAAAAATTATTTCTTGATTAAAGAATAAACTTTCTTTCCAGCACTTACGATAAAAAACATTGCTAGACCTGCTACAATTCCGTACAGAGCGTGTTTCCCCATTTCAGTCACGTGTGGTAAAAACCGGTGAACCAGTTCTATATTATGGTCAAAAATTCCACCTGAAACCAATAACAATGCAATCGTTCCAATAATCGATAAGGCTTTTATAATGATTGGCAATGCTTTTACTAAAGATTTACCCAACAAATTAAAAAATCCTTTGTTGTGTGATTTTTCAATAAGTTTATAACCTGCGTCATCCATTCTTACAATCAAAGCAACAATTCCATAAACTCCAACTGTTGCTAAAATTGCAACGATAGAAACGGTTATAATTTGTATCGGTAAAGATTTTTCTAAAACCGAACCTAAAGCGATAATCACAATTTCTAAAGACAAAATAAAATCCGTCGTAATCGCTGATTTGACTTTGAGTTTTTCAGCAGTTTCCGCAGTTTCGCCATCTTCAATTTCTTTGATGACTTCTTCGTGTTTATCTTTTTTATGAAAGAAATATTCGATGATTTTCTCCACGCCTTCATAAGCCAAATAAAGTCCGCCCAAAATAAGAATAATCTTAATGGCTGGTGGAAATATAAACTGCAGCAAAAATGCAATTGGAATAATAATCAACTTATTCACAAAAGAACCTTTCATAATCGCCCAAAGAACTGGGACTTCTCGTGATGATAAAAAACCGGTGGCTTTCTCGGCATTCACGGCTAAATCGTCGCCCAATATTCCTGCTGTCTGCTTAGTCGCCACTTTCGAGGCAACTGCAACATCGTCCATTAAGGCAGCAATATCATCTAATACCGCAAAAAATCCTGAAGCCATATCTTTTTGTTTGTCGCAAAAATAGAGAATTTTTAAAGATAATAATTGTGATCTAAAATTAATTTAAAGCATTTTCAATATCATAAAGAATCTGCGTAATCACCTAAGTGTGAAGAATTTATTTAGGAATTGTTGATAAACATAAATCACTCATCTTTTAAGCAAAAAGGGACAAAAGATCATAACGTAAAAAAGTTCTTCAGAAGAAAGAAAAAGGAATCGTTTTATCAATACTACTTCTATAAACTATGGAGTAAACCCTATTAAAATCAACCTTTTGCGGTTAAAATGATGAAATGACTTCTTACGGTAATTTAGAAATCCCTCAAATCAACAACCTGTCCTTCCTTTGAGCTTTCCAAAGAGGCTTCAATGATTTTCATATTCTGAATAATTTCTGAACCAGGTGAAGGTAATGGATATCCGAAAACAATATGTTCGTAAATCTCCTGATAGTAATTCATGTAATTGCCGGGTTCGCTGGAAGTTAAGATTCTTTTTGTGTCGGAATTTTCGTTTAGATAGTTAAGAATTCCGTCCGGTTCGTTTAAAGGTTTTGTCCAGTCTTCGTTGAAAGTTGGAATAGCTCCAGCGACCAATTCATTTTCCTGATCGTCGGTTCTTTCCTGTAAAAAACTTCCTTTATTGCCGTGGAGAATATAAGCGTAATGCGCTTCTTTGCTAAAGACCGAAGATTTTAAACGAACGCGTAAATCATTTTTATAGTAGAGCAGGATTTCAAAATAATCATTTGCAAAAGCTTGACCTTTCATTGAAAATACATCGGCAAAGAGTTTTTCCGGGAAACCAAAAAGTTGAGTTGCCTGATCGATAAGATGTGATCCCAAATCATGAACTGAGCCGGAACCTTTCAGCTGTGGATTTTCTTTATGCTCTTTTGCGCTCGGTTCTGTACGAAATCTATCGAAACGAATTTCGACTTCTTTTAAAGATCCTAATTTCCCTTCTTCTAAAATATTTTGAACCTGAAGATAATCACGGTCGAATCTGCGGTTTTGATAAACACTTAAGAAAAGGTTTTTTTCTTTTGCTAAATTCACTAAAATTTCAGCTTCTGAAACATCTACCGTAAAAGGTTTTTCTACAATCACATTTTTCCCCGCTTCCAGAGCCATTTTTACATATTCGAAATGGGTTTGAACGGGTGTGTTGACAACCACTAGTTCAATATCGGCATTTTGAAGCATTTCTTCCACAGATCTGAAAATAGTGGTTTCGGGATATTTGGCTTTTGATTCTTGTTTGGACCTTTCCACAATTGCGGACATGAAAAATCCGGGATGTTCTTTTAAAAAGGGTGCGTGAAATACTTTTCCACTCATTCCAAAGGCGCAAAGTCCGACTTTTACCAGTTGCATATATTTAATTTTTAACAAAGATATTTATAAATAATGTTGTTTGCGAAGGAGTGTAATTTATTCGGTGACAAGAAAAACAACCTGTAATTTTAGCCCCGATGGAAATGAAAATCCTTTTATGACTTGGCTTTAGACAAGGCATAAAAGATTGTAATGGACAGCGGGACGGGTCTTGTAAGAAAGCCAAATATGGATGCTCCTAAAAATAAAAAGGGTACGATTACGCAATGATTTATTCCTCCGCAACGGTCGGGCGATTGCCATCTTCTTCAATGCCTTTTTCAATGAGTTCGTCGACTTCTTCCAAATCATCTTCGTGCAAAGTTTCTAATTCGTCTTCCTGAATATCGACTTTCTTATTGATGAAAAATGTGCAGTAGAGCGGCAAATGATCGCTGCCAATATTTCGCAGTGTTTTGAAATCTTCTATGAAAATGTCGGTGGAATGGAAAAATAAATCGATGGGAAATCGAAGTAACCAATATTTTGCGTGAAAGGTCGACACAAATCCGCGTCCGATTCTGGGATCAATTAATTCGGAGGTTTTCCGGAATAAAACGGAAGCTCTTGCCCAGGCGACATTGTTAAAATCACCGACCACAATGACAGGATCTTTTATCGTTCTCGCTTCTTTTGCGATGGATAATAATTCGCCATCACGCTCTTTTGAGGTCTCTTCTTCGGTCGGACTTGGCGGCGGCGGATGAACTCCGAAAAAGGTAAAACGTTCGCCGCTGTCTGTGAGCAGAGAAGCTTCAATACTCGGTAAATCGTCGGCGATAAAATAATTGACTTTAATGGATTCTACTTTCAGTCGCGTATAGAAGTGAATTCCATAAGTGTTTTCTAAAGCAACTTTTTTAAAATTGGGATAGTCATTTTCAATTTTGGTTAAGGCATTTTCCCAAGCCTGATTGGATTCCATGGTTAATAGAATGTCGGGTTTTACTTCGTTCACCAAATCAATCAATCTTTGATATTCGTTATTGAACTGATAAACATTCACTGAGATAATGGAAATTAATTCAGAATCTTTCGCAACTTCTTTTACAGTATTTCTCTTATAAATGACGGTGTACGGAATTAAAATGACGATATGGTTGATAATGAAACCGAAAGAAATCAGGATAGTTCCCCAGAAGATTACAGTCTTAGGCTCGAAGAAAAATAGTCCTATCACCAAAACGGTCAATTGAATAATCACCACCTGAAATCGGGCGAACTCCCAAATTCGGAAGAACCAGTGTTGATGTGGGATTAACGGTAACAAGCTGGCTGCGATGCATATCGATGATAATAAGTAGTAAAATAGGTGCATAGAGAATCGTTAGATGAAGTCCTTTTAAAAATGATAGGTTGGACTTACTGTCGATAAAGATAATAAAATTGGGGAATTAGACGGTCTTTGTGGTCTGATCATTCTTTCAAAAAAATATTATACGCGGAGAGTTTTGTTAAATAATTAATCTCTTACCCTCGAAATTGGCGGTCCGAAATGAGTGGAATTTTTTTCTGTATTGCGTTGATGAGAGCAAAAAAAGGTTGAAACGGAGTCGTTTATAATTAAGGACGAGAAATGAATAATTTGAGAATAAGCGCTTAAGTTTGAAGAATGTTTATTAGAATCATTATAAATTGATAAACTCAGTATTAAATCTTTATACTATTGTAACTTTTCGAATCAATCAGCTACTTATTGACCATAGAAATAATATAAAATTATGATAAAAAAATCTTTTTCAGCTTTTGGCCTCCTGCTTTTGGGAGTTTTGTCACAGGCTCAGGAAATTAAATTTGAAGAATATGATTTGCCAAACGGCATGCATGTTATTCTGCATCAAGACAATAAGGCTCCCGTTGTTACGACTGCGGTGATGTATCATGTTGGTGCTAAAGATGAAATCGCTAACCGAACTGGTTTCGCTCACTTTTTTGAGCATTTGCTTTTTGAAGGAACGCCGAATATCAAACGTGGTGAATGGATGAAAATTGTTGGTGCCAATGGTGGTACAAACAATGCCAACACTACCGATGATAGAACTTATTACTACGAAACTTTCCCGTCCAATAATTTACAGTTAGGATTGTGGATGGAATCGGAACGTTTGAGACATCCAGTAATCAATCAGATTGGTGTAGATACTCAAAACGAAGTGGTGAAAGAGGAAAAAAGATTGCGCGTTGATAATCAGCCTTACGGGAATATTATGAAAGCCATTAAAACGGGTTTGTTCAAAAAGCATCCGTATAAAAATACCACAATTGGTGAAATGGAAGATTTGGATTCCGCAAAACTGGATGAGTTTTTGGCTTTCTTTAAAAAATATTACGTTCCGAATAATGCAACTTTGGTTGTAGCAGGAGATTTTAAACCAGCTGAAACGAAAAAATTAATCGATACGTATTTTGCAAGTATTCCGAAAGGAGCGCCGGTTGTGAGAGATTTACCGAAAGAAGATCCAATTACCAAAGAAACGGTAATGACGTATTACGATCCGAATATTCAGTTGCCAGCTTACCTTTATACGTATAGAACGCCAAGTGATAAAACACGGGATTCTAAAGTGTTGGATATGGTTTCTTCTTATTTGAGTAATGGTAAATCTTCTGTACTTTACAAAAAACTGGTAGATCAGGATAAAAAAGCGCTTCAGGTTCAGGCTATTAATTTAGGTGAAGAAGATTACAGTGTATTTGCCTTCTTTGCGATTCCATTGGGAACAACGACAGAAGCTACTTTGAGAGCCGACATCGATGCTGAGGTGAAAAAATTACAGACGACTTTAATTAGTGAAGAAGATTTCCAAAAACTTCAAAACCAGTTTGAAAATCAGTTTGTAAATGCGAACTCTAATATTCAGGGAATTGCAAGTTCTTTGGCTACTTATCACGTTTTACAGGGCGATACCAATTTAATTAATAAAGAAATTGAAATCTACCGAAAAATTACGCGTGAAGATATCCGCGACGTTGCGAAAAAATATCTGAACAGCAACCAAAGAGTTATTATTAATTATTTACCAGAAAAAAAATAATCGAAAATGAAAAAATCATTATATAGTATTGCCGCCGTATTTTTTGTTTCTGGCTTTATGAGTGCACAGGTTATCGACCTTAACCAAATGCCGAAACCGGGACCTACGCCGACTGTAAATATCGCAACTCCCCAAACTTTTAAACTGAAAAACGGTTTAACGGTGATGGTTGTAGAAGATCATAAATTACCACGAGTAAGTACTACTTTATCATTTGACCGTCCACCAATGGTGGAAGGAAGCAAAGCTGGCGTAAGTAGTATTATGGCTGACCTTTTGGGCAGCGGAACTTCGAAAATATCAAAAGACGAGTTTAATAAAAAAGTAGATTTCCTGGGAGCTAGTATTAATTATGGTGGAGATGGTGCAAGTGCCAGTACACTTTCAAAATATTACCCTGAAATTTTAACTCTCTTTGCGGCCGGAGCTACGGATGCGAAATTCTCGAATGAGGAGTTGAGTAAATCAAAAGAGAGAGGAATTGCGGGTTTAAAATCGAGTGAGTTAAGTGCTGAGGTTATTGGACGTCGTGTTTACAATGTGTTGACCTATGGCAAAAATACGGCGATGGGTGAGTATGAAACTGAGCAGACTTTAAACGCGATCACTTTAGCTGATGTTGAGGATTATTACAAAAAATCCTACGCACCTAATAATGGCTACTTAGTTGTAATTGGGGACGTAAAGTACAATGAAGTAAAGAAAATGATTGAGAACGCCTTCGACGGCTGGAAAAAATCAGATTACAAATATCCTTCTTTGCCGAAGTTCACCAATGTTGCCAAAACTGAAATCGATGTGGTGGATGTTCCGACCGCAGCACAATCGGTTATTAAGTTAGGAGATCTTCATGATTTAAAAATGAAAGATCCACAGTATTTTGCTGCGACTACGGCGAATTATATTTTAGGTGGTGGAAGTTTGGAAACCCGTGTGAATATGAACCTTCGTGAGAAAAACGGATTTACTTATGGCGCTTATACTTCAATTGATACGTCGAAATACAATTCTAATTTTGGAGGAACGGCGAATGTTCGTGGTGAAGTAACAGACAAAGCCATCAAAGAATTCATGACGGAAATTAAAGGCATCAAAACCATAAAACCGGAAGAACTGAAAAATGCGAAAGAAAAAATAAAAGGGACTTTCATTATGTCACTGGAAAGACCGGAAACGGTAGCGCGATTTGCGTTGAATTTGATTACTCAGGATTTACCAAAAGATTTCTATACTAATTATTTGAAATCGGTGGATGCCTTGACGATTGATCAAGTTCAGAAAGCGACTGATACTTTCATCAAGCCAAATAATATGAGAATATTTGTGGCAGGGAAAACGAGTCAGTTTGCGGATCAGCTGGATACTTTGGGTTATCCTGTAAAATATTTTGATACCTACGGAAACCCGGTTGCGAAACCTGAAGTGAAAAAAGTTGACGCTAATGTAACTTTAGCAAGTGTGGCAGATAAATACATTGCAGCGATTGGTGGAAAAGATAAAGTTTCGAAGATTACTTCAATCACTTCTGTTTCAACCACTAAAATGCAAGGAATGGAACTGGGTATTAAAAATACGCAGGCAACCGGTGGAAAAGTAAATATGGAAGTTTCTATGATGGGTAACACCGTTCAGAAAATGACGTATGATGGTAAAAAAGGTTCAATGACTGCACAGGGAAATAAAATGGATATGCCCGCAGAAATGATGGCGGCTTATGACAAAGAAAAAAACCTTTTCCCGGAATTAACTTTTGCAACTTCTAAAGATTACACGCTTGGTGGAATCGAGAAAATAGAAGGAGCAGATGCGTACGCTGTAAAATCTGCCGATACGACTTACTACTATGACGTGAAAACCGGCTTAAAAGTAGGGGAGATTAAAAAGCAGAAAATGCAGGGTCAGGAAATCGAAGTTCCGACTTACTATTCCAATTACAAAGATGTTGACGGCGTAAAATTTCCGTTCACCATCAAAGTAAATCAAATGGGACAGGATATGCAGTTGGATGTACAATCTTATGTCTTAAACAAAGCGACAGCAGACGATTTTAAATAAACTTTTCTGTTTGAATAATTGATAAACGGCACTGAAAGTGCCGTTTTTTTTGTTCGGGAATATGGTTAAGAGTTTGAGATTGTATTAAATTGAGGTCGGATTTCTAGTTTCTTTAAAGTCTAAAATCTAAAGTCTTTGCACAAATGATTTATTTAGTATTAGAAAGTTATTTTTCACCATAAATTAAAAGTGCGATTCCATCAATGACTACATTTCCAGCCGGATATTTTTCATTGATCAATTCGCAAACTTCTTTTTTAATTTTGGCTTTCATGGCTTCGTCAGCATTCTCCATTGATGCAACGATAGGAGCTGCGATTTCAGTCATTAGTTCCCAGTATATTTCAGCAGTTTCACAGTTTAATTTACAGATTACTTCAGTTTCAGAACTGTTATTAAAACCTGCCTGATTAAAAATATCGATCATTAAGCCACTTTTACCACAGCGAAAAATACCAGGCGCATCAGGAGATGGATTGGGCAAATTCATGTTTTTATTAATTGTATTACCGATTGCAGTTCCCCAGAAATTTTTATCAGATGAACCCCAAACTGCCGTCGCAAATTTTCCACCGGGTTTTAATACCCGACGTATTTCTTTGGCTGCTAAAAGCATGTCAGGGAAAAACATAAATCCCATACGGCAACTAACGGCATCAAAAGTATTATCAGGAAAAGGAAGTTCACTAACGTCGCAAGCCTTAAACTCAACATTTGTAATTCCTTTTTTTGAGGCATTTTCACGGGCGATATTAAGCATCTCATCAGACAAATCGGTGATTATTACTTTTCCTTCGTTAAGCATCTGGGCAATACTTAAACCCGGTTCGCCAGTTCCTCCGGCAATGTCTAATATAATTTGTGAACCTTCGGGTTTCAGCAGGTTAATCATTCCGTCGCTTGTGGGCTGCATATGATCATACAGTTTCTGTTCCCACTTTTTCCAGCCGCGTGAAAATTTATTCCAAGAGGCTTTTTGGCTTTCACTAATTTTTTGAAGTTGTTGTTTCATGACTTTAGTATTTAAATGAAACAGAGAAATATACAATCAAAGGTACGATGTTTACTTCATTGAAAGGCAGGGTTTTGCGGTTTTGTAAACGGGTAGTTTTTACGAATTATTTTTAAACACTTTTTCAGACAAATATGTCGTGTGGTTTATAATATAGAAAGGTCTAAAGTGAATTTATGTTTAAATTTAATAATGACCGCATGAAAGGATTCGTTCAGTAGCGTGGTCTAAAGTGAACTGATGTTTACATTTAATAATGACCACACGAAAGGATTCGTTCGGTAGCGTGGTGAGTACTATTTCATCAAAATCTGGAGACTTTGATGAAAAAAAACCTTCAGCTTAATCTCGAAATGGATAAATGCTCAATATTTCGCGATGTTCATTTTCTTTTTTCACTTTCCATTGGTCAGAAATGAGTCCTAAAAATTCTTCTTGCTTTTTGAATAGTAGTCGTCTGGAATCAAAGTCACCATTTCTGTGTTTCAGTTCAAAATTCGAAGCCAGATTAAACGTAATTATTTCGAAGCCAGATTAAACGTAATTATTTCGAAGATCCAGTAAAGTATATCGTCTAAATTTAGAGTAATTCTTTTCTCTAATTCCTGTCCTCGCTCCACAATTATAAAATTAAAATTCTCAGAATCATCAATTTCAATATTTGGTTTTGCGAAGTCTTCTTGATTTCCAAATGTTACGAATGAATTTATTAGTATTTTTTCCGGAAGATTTTTAGATAGATCCTCCACAATTTTTTGAATTTCTTTTAAATTTATTTTGTCCATTTGATTATATCTTTTTCGAACGGCAGAATGATCTATTGTCTTTTAGCCGAAGCTTGTGCTTTTTCAAACATTTCATCGATTGATAAGTTGGCGGGAAGTGTCAATTTTAATTCGTTTTCGAGTACGTTTTTCAATTGGCCCGAAGTGGTAAGTGTATTGCTTTTTGTATTTCCGTTGAGTAAATGTTCTTTAAATACATTGTTGCTAAGGGTGTATCGCCGACCAATATCGGGACGTGCAGCAATAAAATCGGTTACAAAATGCGATTCGGGATTATTTGAAAGATACCAGTTTGCCATTTCGTAGTCGGGCAGAAATTGTTCCTCCAGATCAAAACGGTACAAAGTCTTCCATTCATTGTTGATCTGAACCTGTAGAAAATAGTATTCCTGATGAGGTTTTGTAAGACGAAAAGATTCATGCGGCGTTGTTTGTACTTTGTCTGTTTCCAATAACAATGCGCCTGTGAGGGTTATTGCGCCAAAACCGACATCGGCAATATATTTTTTTCCGTCATAATTGATCAATAATAACATGTGGCTTTTTCGGGTGATTTTGTCTTCCGGTTGATTCCAGAGTACACGCGCTGCAAGTCCTTTAACAGAAAATCCCAGCGTTTCTAATATGTCTTTGAATAGTAAGTTTTGCTCATAACAATAACCACCACGACGCTCACCGATTAATTTTTGCTGCAGCGATTGTATATCGAGCTTTACCGGAATGCCCATGAAAGAATTGATGTTTTCAAAAGGAATCGCTTGGGTATGAAGTCGATGCAATTGCTGAAGAGTTTCCAGTGTTGTGGTCTGTTCCCCTTTATAGCCAATACGTTGGAAATATGATTTTAAATCGATTTTTGAATTCATAATTATCTTTTTAGAAAATTAAAACTTACTGATAATTGAAATTGCTTTTTAGAGTTGTTAGAAATCTTTGTGAAAATAATGAAAGGAGGTATGAAGTTCTTTGGTTAAAAGTTAAACTTGAATCATAGAAATGTTGTCTATTGTTTCTTCTTCGTTTCAATTATTTAGCCATCTGTTAATTTCTTCAAAAGTCTTTTCAGGTTGTTCAACCCATGGGAAATGACCAGCTTTATCGATTAGTATTAATTTTGAATTTGGTAAATTTCTTTGTAATTCTTCTGCAAATTTTGGAGGATTATTGGTGTCAAATTTTCCATTTATAATTAAAGATTTTGTTTGTAGCGTTTTAAATTTTTTCTGAATATCCAAATACTTTTGTCGTTGTGTTTGGGTTTCATAATAAGATTTTCCTGCAATCGGTTTTCTTCTTCCTTCTTCCGCAATTCTTTTTATTATTGGTTTTACTTTTTCAAAAGTTTCTTGATCGTACGTCCACCATTTAAAGGGAGCGTCAGATAGATCTCTGCCGTTTTTGTCTTTGTCAGTGTCATTTACATACATGTATTCCCAATCTTCGACAACTTGTAGAAACCATGCAGATTCATTTTTTCTTTTATTTTCTGTATCTTTTCTACGTTTAATTGTTTCATCCATATCTCCAATAAAACTTGTACCTGTTAAAATTAAACCTAAAACATTTTGAGGATGTTCAACTGCGTATTGTAATGCTACTGCACTTTGGTCTGAATGACCAAAAAGCCAAATTTGACTGACGCCAAGTTTTCTGCGTAATAGATCAATCTCATTTGTCAATTTATCATTATTATAATCATCAATTTTTTTGGGTGCATCAGATTTACCGGTTCCACGAGAATCGTAATAAACCATTGTAAACTTATCTTCGAGTGGTTTTAATGTTAATTCATATCCAATTTTTCCAGAATTTGGATGTCCAACGATCATTATTGGGCCCTTACCTGAAATCGTATAATTTATAGAAATTCCGTCAATTTTTTCGTTATAATTTCCGGGTTCAATTTTTGATTTTGAAACACACGATATTACAATAAACAAAATTGAAATTGTTAAAATTTGCAAATATTTTTTCATGCATGTTTTTTCGGAAAGTGAATACAACGGTTGGGACTTTTTATAACAAGTCTTTGTAAATATAACAAATTGAACAATTAGCAAAAATCTTGATGATAGGAACTTCAGATCCGCTAATAGAAATACTTGTTAGTAGAATTGCTTTTATCTATGAATTTTAATTTCAAATTGTTCGTTAGCACAATTCTTATTTGTGTTTATGTAATATATTAATTCACCTTTGATAATGAATTTTTCATCATTAAATTTTGTGTAATAATTCAACCCTTTTTTTGGCTCACAATTTTCTACTGTCATTTCTATGTAAGGTTTCACAACAATATTTTTGTCTTCACAATATTGTGCAAAATTATTAACGTATAAACATTCAGGTGGCATTTTAGAATTTAAACTTGCGAAAATTCCGCACTATTGCAAAACCGCTGTTATCGGCAGTTGCTTACCAGTCTGCAGAATATTTTTTCCAATCTTCGGGAATTTTATAAGTTTTTACATATTCATAACACATATATTGACTTGGTTTAAAAAATAATGTTGAAGAAATATCTAATAAATAAATTTTTTCTCCTAAAACTTTTACTTTGTATGTTCCAACAGACAAATTTCCATCTTGATTAGCAGTTTGCGAATTAATTACTAATGAATTATCTCTTGTAAAAATAATTCCTCGTCGTCCCGCATTTTTTGGATTTGCGCCTTCAATTCCTAAACTAAAAAATCTAACTCGTCCATTTTTGTAAAACTGAATTTTACGATTTGTATCGCTTCCAATTTCTCTGATTTTATTAAAATTTTTATCAGCCATATAAAAATCTACTTTTTCGTAGAAATAGTCAATATCAATATTTTTTAATGTCGAAGCATCGAATTTACTGGTGTTTTTAAACTTTTTTGAAAGAACTTTAGTTCCATTAGTAAGTTTTGTGGTTTGCGCACAGGAATTTAGAAATAACGAAATAAAAAAAAGAATTATTAATATATTAAATTTTTTCATTTATTAAATTTAAGTATGGTTTTTTTTGCAATTGCAGACAACTCTCAAATATACGCAACAATAATTATTTTACGATAGCTTTTCTATTTGTGAATTTCCATCTAAATCTCAATCTCTGCGATAATCTGCGCCCCGGCCTGAGTGGAGCTCATTTTTTTGCACGGCCAAAAGCGCTGGCAAAAAAAATAGCGGGAACGGAGGACGGAAATAGGCGCCCAAATAAAAATTAAAGTAAGTTTGGTCAGTTTCGAGAATGTGAGAAAATTAGCACGGAATTGAAATCCGCGCTATCATGAAATCCGCATAATCATGATTTCGTTAATTTATAACCACTGATCATATTTTTTGATAAACCAGGTTTTTACGAATTGAGTCAAAAGGCAATAGCTGAAAAGAATAGCGAGTAACCACGGGAAATAACTGAATGGTAGCGGCACCATTTTGAAAGCGGTGGCAAAAGGGGAGAAGGGAATGAGGATGCCGACGGCCATAATTGCGGAAGTGAGTGCGACGACGGGTGCGGAAGCCCAACTTTGAATAAATGGGATCTTACGTGTGCGGATCATGTGAACAATTAAAGTTTGGGAGATCAGACTTTCTACAAACCATCCGGTCTGGAATAAACTCTGGTGCTCCGGCGAATTGGCTTTGAATATAAACCACATCAAAGCGAAAGTCGCATAGTCGAAAATGGAGCTGATCGGGCCGATGGTGATCATAAATTTGCTGATGCCGCTGGCGTCCCATTTGTGTGGAGTTTGAATGTAATCGGGATCCATTCTGTCCCAGGGAATTGATATTTGAGAGAAATCGTACAAAAGATTATTGATCAAGATCTGTATTGGAAGCATTGGTAAAAAAGGTAATAGAGCCGACGCTCCCAAAACGCTGAACATGTTTCCGAAGTTGCTGCTGGCGGTCATTTTTATATACTTGATGATATTGCCGTGCGTTCTTCGACCATAGATAACGCCATCTTGAAGAACCATTAGATCTTTTTCGAGCAGGATAATATCGGCACTTTCTTTAGCGATATCTACGCCTGTATCAACTGAAATCCCAACATCTGCGTCGCGCAAAGCGGAGGCGTCATTGATGCCGTCGCCCATAAATCCGACCGTATGTCCTTTGGTTTGTAGCAGTTTTACGACTCTGGATTTTTGGAGCGGACTTAATTTTGCGAGTATGGAAATGGTGTCGATTTTACTGTTAAAATCTTCATCGGTCATTTTTTCCAACTCATTGCCGAGCAGCACATTGGTGACCGGAATACCAACTTCGCGGCAAATCTTTTTGGTCACAATTCCGTTATCGCCGGTGAGCACTTTTACGGTGATACCTAATTTTTGCAATTCGAGAACGGCCTGGCTTGCGGATGGTTTTGCAGGATCGAGAAAACCGATGAAACCGGTTAATACTAAATCACATTCATCAGCAATGGAATAGGTGAGTGGCCGCGCATCACTTTCTTTTACGCCAATAACCAAAACCCGAAGTCCGTCTTCATTCAGCTTATCGGTGATTTCGATGATTTTGTTTTTGAGGTTTTCGTCTAAAGGAATAATGGCATCGGTGAAAAATTGACTTTGGTCATCAGCGCCAGGATCAATCGCCCGAGTGCAGACCGACAGCATTTCTTCTACGGCGCCTTTGCAGATCAAAAAATGGTTGCCGTTTTTTTCTTCCAAAATAACAGACATCCTTCTGCGGTTAAAATCAAAAGGGATTTCATCTATTTTTTTAAATTCTTCCAGCTTTAAATCAGCGTGCACATGTTCGTGGTTTTGATAATAATCGAGCACGGCCAAATCCATCAGGTTTTTTAAGCCGGTTTGATAAAAACTATTCAGGTAAGCCCATTTAAAAACTTCGTCGTCTTCAATGCCATGAATATTGAGATGTCTTTGCAGGACTATTTTATCAAGGGTCAAAGTACCGGTTTTGTCGGTGCACAAAACGTCCATTGCGCCGATATTCTGAATAGCATTTAATCTCTTAACGACTACTTTTCTTTTGCTCATGCTTACAGCGCCTTTCGCTAAATTGGTGGTAACAATCATGGGCAACATTTCGGGCGTCAATCCTACGGCAATGGTAATCCCGAACATGAACGCTTCGAGCCAGTTTCCCTTCATTATTCCATTAATCAAAAAGACCAGCGGAACCATCACAAACATAAACTTAATTAGCAACCAGCTGACACTGTTGACACCTTTTTCAAAACTTGTTTCAGCTCTTTTGCCAACCAGAGATTTAGACATTGAGCCGAAGTAGGTTTGGTTTCCTGTGGTTACTACAATCGCACGAGCAGTTCCACTCACTACATTGGTGCCGAGGAAACAAATATTTTCTAAATCGAGTGAAGATTTTTCAGAATTGTCCGCCAAAGAAGTATCATGTTTCTCAACAGGCATGGCTTCACCGGTTAAGATCGACTGTCCTACGAATAAATCTTTGGAATGAAGTATTCTGATATCGGCCGGAATCATATCACCGGCAGATACAGAAATGAGATCTCCCGGCACTAATTCTTTAATATCAACATCAATTTTACCGGTGTCTTTTCGCAGAACGGAAGCGGTCGTTTTCACCATGCTTTTCAACTGTTCTGCCGCTTTGTTGCTTCTAAACTCTTGCGAGAATCTTAACAAAACACTGGTCAGAATCATGAGCACGACCACAATCACTTCTTTGTAATCTTTGTCGCCGGGAGCGGCATAAATGACATCCATGAAAAAGGAAACTGCACCAATTAAAAATAAAACTCCGTTAAAGGGATTTATAAATGCACCAAGTAACTGAATGTACCAGGAGGGTGCTTTTTCGTGTGCGATTTCGTTGATTCCATACACCGACCGTTTTTTTAGGACCTGTTGATTGGTGAGTCCTTCATCAGTGGTTTCGAGTTGGGTATATAGTTTTTGCTGATCAGCTTTTGCGGCTTCTAAAAGTTGGTTTGCTGCGAGTTGGTTAGCTGTAGTGCTGTCGACTGAAGCAAAACGGGAGGTCACTTTTTTATTTAATAGATTTAACATGATCTCGCGATGTTAAAATTAATCCAGTGTCGTTTTACAGTTGTTACCAACCTGCTTATAGATCCAATTCTGTTTGAAGATATTTCTTGTTTAAACAAAACGGTCAGCGCATCAATTCATTCTTGAAAACTTCTCTTATTTTTCAGTTTGCAGTTATTTATTTAACTGATAGAGATTTTCCAGGAACTGTATTTTTTCACTTTGGGTCCAGTGATTGGTGTAAATCAAAAGACTTAAGAAGTTGTTTTCTGAGGAACCGATGAGAAATACATTATCCAGTTTATCTTTATATTTCCAAATGATAAATTCTGAGTCTGCACTCTCTTTAATTTTTTGAGTTTGAAAGTTGCTTTTTTTCCTGAAATCTGAATCCCATTTATAGAATGCTTTTAAGTTTTCAATATCTGACTGATTTGCTTTATAAAAAGGATAGGTCTTCTTTTGGTTTTCTGCAACTGCAATGATAATTCCTTCGTCGTTTTCTAAATAGGTTTGACCGGATTTGCGAAGTGTATTTAATTGCGTCCAATTTCCGGGAATCGTTACTTCTCCTGAATTTGTTTTTACCGTCGTATAATCCATCAGGTCTTGACTAAACCCCAATTTAGGAACCAGAAAAAGAAGTGCGACAATTAAATAGAATTTAATCATATTATTGTTTTAACTCAAAATTGAGCTTTATAAATTTCAGATTCTTTAGGGAATTTTCATTAGAGTCTTCATCTCCAATAGAATACAAAGGTATAATAGAAATAGGTTACGAAGCGTAATTATTTTTAGTTTGTAATTTGTCTTTATTTAAGTACAAGTAAGTTTGTACTAACTACAGTAGTTAACATCATTTTAATTAAACTGCAATTACCACGAAATCACACAATCGATAATCGTTGAACTTCCCTCGTCATCATCGGTTATCAAAATAAGTTTGGTTTTTCCAACTTCGATTTCTTCGTCGATGGTTACGGATTCTACTTTAAACTTTTCGTCATTATTGGGGATTGCGCAATATTGATAAGTTTTAGAAATGGTATTATTTGAAATGTCAATCATTCCAATAAAACTGCCTAATATTTCGCCGTCCTCATAAGCGTTAATGGAATCTTCAACCGACGCTGTGAAAATAATTTTAGAATCCTTTTGTAGAATTGTGGCACCGGAAAATCCCGATTCAATACCATCGATTTTTGGCAAGAAAAATTCCTTTATTTCCAGCGTTGGCAGCTCAGCTTCTCCTTTAATAAAACTTAAATAATGAGTGTAGTTAAATTTTATAATTAAACTTTTTTTGCGGTTAAAAAGATAAAGTTGATTGTCGTAAAAAGCGGTTGCTTCAATATTGAGTTCAGAATTTTTGAACTCGGGCAGATTTCTTAAATGATTATAAAATGGAGTGATATCATAATTCTCAATTTCCAGCGGTTGGTGCAATAAGATGCGTACCAGAACATCTCTTTGCGGCGATTTTCCGCCGGAACCAAACGTAACCATTTCAGTTCCGTTAATCAATTCCACGGACTCAAAATCTGCCTTTTCCGCTTTAATAATTCTTTCGCCATTGAAATCTTTATTATTTGAAATAAGCGTTTTAGAAATGACTTGGAATTTTTTGTTTAAGAAAAATAAATACGGGGAATCATCGCCAATAGCATAATAGCCACCGCCATATTTTGCCATACCGGAACCACTGGGAAGATTATTGACTTTTATATAATTTAAAACGGTGATTTCCATTTGATAATTAATTTTTAAATTGGAATAGTCGTATCACTTCCATTTCTGATGTGGGAAAAACATTTTAACTTAATCAATAGCTACCTCTTATTCATTGTCCAAATTAGCGCTTTCTCTTTCTTTGCACGAAAAATTGTGCCGTGATTTTCCTTTGGCTCATCAGAAAAATACCATTTCAGATTTAGCAAATTTGCTGCTTCGAATGCTTTTGCAAATGCTCTGGATTCTTTTGAAGTATCGGCAGAACCTGCAAACCAAAATTGTTTTTCAGTGGTTGGGAATTTCGTCAAATAGTCTGGAGCATGTTTTTCGATATAGGAATCATTCCACCAGATGGATGGGTCGAAGGCGATATAATAATCAAATAAATTCGGTTCTAACAATAAGGTTTCGGTCACGAAAAGTCCGGCCAGAGATTCGCCGATAATTCCTTTCTCAGAAGTCGTTCTGTATTTTTGATTGATTGCTGGAATCAGTTCTGTTTTGATAAATTCCCGGAAGTTTGCAGAGCCGCCAACTACAGGTGCGATTTCTTTGTCTTTGGCAACTTGAGTTGGTCCCGTTAAATCTCTTCTGCGTTGAGTATTTTCAATTCCGACCAAAATCGTAGGTGGGATTTTTTTAGCAGCAATGAGTTCAGCAAGTGTGTTTGCGATATGAGGAAAATCTTCTTTCAAGCCGCCATCGGGCATATAAAGAACGGGTAAAGAATTAGGATTTTTGGCGTAATCTGTTGGTGTCCAAATATTAATATTACGCGTTTCGCCCAGAATTACCGAATTGATATTTAAAGTTTCGTGTGCTGGAATTTGATCTTGCGGTGGAGCGGCGGTTTTACAACTGATGAGAAACAGTGCCAGCAGGAAATAGGAATAGATGGTTTTCATTGTTGTCTATTTTTAATAGAAGGATGAAAGTGAGATTTTTACTTAATCAAATCTATTAAAAATAATTTTGGGAAATCGCAAAAGCAGTGGTGATGAACAATGCGTTTTATCAAAAATATTTTAAAAGTAAGTAACTATTTAGCAGCCTCCTCCTCAAAGTTGTCGTAATACGTAAAGTCTTTAGTTATTAATCCTTTTTCAATGGTGAAAATGGTGCAGATTGCCAGTTCGAATTTCGTGTCATCAGGAGCAGTTCCACTTGAAACAAATTCAACTATTATATGTTGATCGCCAGAAGGATAAATTTGAATCACTTTATCATGTAAGTCGGGAAATGTTTTGTTGAGTTCCGTGTATTTATCGATGGTCTGTTGTCTGGTTTGTTTAAAGATTCCACGTCCCAAGGAGGGATCTTTGAACTCAGCAGTTTCCGAATACATATTTGCCATTTTTGACCACTCATGATTATTAAAGTGGGTAAAATATTGGTTTACTAATTTTTCATTGTCTGTTTTCATCATTATTTTCTCGCTTGTTTTTTCCTTATCACATGAGTTCAGTAATAAAGTTAATAGGGTAAAGAGCAAATAGTGATAACGCATTTTTACATTGATTGAAAAGTAATTTTATTATTTATTCTTTTGCAGTTCAGTTTTACGAAGGTCCAAAGAACCCAATCTTGTATCTTTAGTTAAAGTCCAGATGTTGATAATCTTATCTTCATTTAAATCTTGCTCGTTTGGATTAATAAATTCAATTTCCTTAATGCTTTTTGTAGCGATGAGATAGTTATCGTTCATTAATAAAAAACCATCGACGTAGATTTTCGTTGTTAAATCTGCGCCCAAAAATGTTTTGATTTCGTGCTGAGTTTTCGTTTCGATATTGTCAGAATCTACTTTGCAAAGAATCAAACCGTATTGACTTAAATTCGGAAAGGTAGCCGCGTATTGGTCCTTTTGCATAGATTTCATTACGATCATCTCCTTGATCGCTTCCTTCGGAAGTGTATTAACCACCTCCCAATTGGCAATAATATTTTCATTAATAAGGACCGTTGGTTTATCTTTTTTGGAATAAAGTAGTTTGTCGAAGTTTTGTCCGAAAATGCCGATCGAAGAAATCAGGACTATTAAAAGCGTAATTTTTATTTTCATTAGATGAAGTTTAGTAAAGTTATGATTTCAAATATAGTACTATTATTTAAACTAACTATTTTCTAAAGTTTAATCGTAAGGTTTTAAAAATCAATTATATATGAAAGAGTTATTAATAGAATATATTACTACAAATTTTTCTTTTATCCATTTGAAATAGATGAAAGATCAGAAAATGACATGATTCTATTTTCAATACCAAGAAATTAAGAATGATTAAGTTTGACTTTTAAAATTACCACGCAGAATTTTTTGTGAACTTTCTAATCAGCATAAAGACGTATAAACTTAATTCATAGAATATAGCTTTTGTGACTTTTGTGGTTTCAACAATACACAAAAAAACTTCCGAAAATATTCGGAAGTTGTAAGTTATAATACGATTGTTTGTCTTTCTTAATTTGAATAACTCATCAATTCTTCTTTCTTGGAATTGACCATTTTGTATTCTAAATATTTAAAAGAATCTCTTGGGATAATCGTTACCCATTTTTTGTATTTCAAGTACCATTTCACTTGGATGCTTAGTAAACCTTTGGTTAAATAAGCTTCTACGAAAGGATGTACATGTAAAAACAATTTTCCTTTTTCGGTTTGAATCAAATTACGGATGACTTCTTCCATACGCTCAACCACTACGATTGGTGCCAGGATTTCTCCGTCGATATTAGGATTGTCTTCCTTGGTTTTGATTACTTTTTCCGGTTTTGTTCTTTGACGGGTCAATTGAATTAAGCCGAATTTACTTGGAGGTAAAATTTTGTGTCTTGCCTTATCTCTGCTCATTTCGTTCTTGAAATGTTCATACAAATCACGTCGGTGATCGGCATTGATCATGTCAATAAAATCAACGACTATAATTCCGCCCATATCTCTCAAACGGAGTTGACGAGCGATTTCAGTAGCAGCCATTTTATTCACAGTCAACGCATGTTCCTTGTTAGATGAACCTGCTCCTGAGGAAAGATTATTCCCGGAGTTGACATCTACCACGTGAAGTGCTTCCGTATGTTCAATAACCAAATAGGCACCTTTCGAACTTGGGATATTAACGTGTTTCCCAAAACTCTGTTTCATCTGTTTTTCTACGTTATAATATTCCATCAAAGGAATTGGTTTATCGTAGAACTGAACAATATTTTTTCTTTCCGGTGCGATGACTTCGATATAATTACGCATGTCATCAACCATTTGCTCATCGTCACAAATAATAGAAACGAAATCTGCATTAAAGTTATCTCGTAAGATCGAGGAAGCTTTATCTTCTTCACTCAATACTTTGCTTGGAACTTTATTTTTCTGAAGATTTTTAAAAGCCGTTTCCCATTTCTGAATCAGTTGATTCATGTCATTGTGAAGTTCAGCCACTTTTTTTCCTTCAGCTACCGTTCTAATGATCACACCAAAACCTTCAGGCTTAATGCTTTCAATTAAAGTTTTAAGTCTTTCCTTCTCCTCAGAGTTGGTGATTTTTTTAGAAATCGAGACGCTTTTGTCAAACGGAATTAGGACTAGAAATCTTCCGGTTAGAGAAATCTGGGTAGAGATTCTCGGTCCTTTGGTAGAAATTGGTTCTTTGGTAATTTGCAGAATAACGCTGTCGTCTTTTGCCAGAACTTTATCAATCGTTCCATTTTTATGAATTTCTTTTTCAAGTTCGAAATTCTTTAGGGACGAATTGTGTTGTCTTTTTGAAACGGTGTCTTGTAGAAACTTTTTGTATGTAAGAAATTGTGGACCTAAATCCTGATAATGCAAGAAAGCATCTTTCTCATACCCTATGCTTACGAAAGCAGCATTTAAATTGGGTGCGAGTTTTTTTACTTTACCGATAAATAAATCGCCGACTACGAAATCACTTTTGTCCTCCTGTTCGTGGAGCTCAAAAAGGCGTCCGTCTTCAAGTAGGGCAATTTTTGATTGCTCGTCTTCATGTGATATAATCAGTTCTTTCTTCATTCTGTTGATAGTGGATTAAAATATTAAGGGTCTTAGAAATTCTGAAAAAATCAATTCTAATTGCTCAATTTTTTAATAGTTTCTTGGTTTTGTATAATCAATTTTGGCAAAATTTTAACCTTTTGATTAAAACAAAAATATAGCCGGTGTAATTTTAAATAGATAAAAACACCAACTATATTTGTTATATATTAAATCGCAAAGAGATTATTTTTTCTTATGTCTGTTTGCTCTTCTTCTTTTCTTTCTTTTGTGGGTCGCAACCTTATGTCTCTTTCTTTTCTTTCCGCTTGGCATAATTTTAATTTTTTTTGTTTGTAACTTATATTTATTATTTAGTTTATTACTTTACTGGCACTTTCGTTTTGATTTTCTCTACGAAGGTTTTAGAAGGTTTAAAGGCTGGGATATTATGAGCAGGAATTTCGATTGCTGTGTTTTTAGAAATGTTTCTTCCTGTTTTTGCTGCTCTGGTTTTAATAATAAATGAACCAAATCCTCTTAGATATACATTATCTCCATTATACATTGACGTTCTGATCTCCTGCATAAAAGCTTCAATAACTTTCTGGGTTTCATTCTTTTCAGTTCCCAATTTATTTGAGATGGTGTTTACCAATTCTGCCTTTGTCATTTCCTTTTTTTATTTATATTTTTGGTGTGCAAATATAATAAGAATTTTTGAAAACAAAAAAACAAAATGCTGATTTTCTTCATGTTGGTAGGAAATTACTGGATTGGTATAAAATCCACGGTAGAGATTTACCATTTAGAAAAACCAACGATCCCTACAAGATTTGGATTTGTGAAATCATTTTCCAGCAAACTCGTATCGAGCAAGGACTCAATCATTATTTGAATTTTATCGAAAGATTTCCCGATGTGCAAACTTTGGCCAATGCTGAAACTGATGAAGTTTTATTGTATTGGAAAGGTTTAGGCTATTATTCGAGAGCGTTAAATTTACACAAAGCAGCTCTTCAGATTGTCAATGATTTTAAAGGAGTTTTCCCTAGAGAATATGATGATATTTTACAATTAAAAGGGGTTGGAAAATACACAGCCTCAGCAATTTCGAGTATTTGTTTTGGTGAAAAAATCGCTGCTGTTGATGGTAATTTTTATCGTGTTTTATCACGAGTTTTTGCCGATGATTTTGATATTTCAAACTCGAAAGCGTTTGAGTATTTCTCTGAATTAGCTTTGAAAATGATGCCCGAAAATGAAGCCGGACATTTCAATGAAGCGATGATGGATTTAGGCTCTGAAATCTGTAAACCCAAGAATCCGTTTTGTGATTCTTGTCCTTTAAATAAAGATTGCCTGGCTTTTAATTTAGGAAAGATTTCAAATTTCCCGGTGAAAACCAAGAAAGTAAAAGCAACTGATTTAGAACTTCATTATTCTTTTGTCGAATGGAATGGTCAATTTTTGATCAGACAAAGAAAAGACGATTTCATCTGGAAAAAGCTCTACGAATTTCCAATTGAAATTCCTGTAGAATGGGAGCAGTTCATCGTTAAGCAGAAAACCATTGCTCATAAACTGACGCATAAAAATTTAAAGATTCAAATGAATCATATAGAATTACTGTCTGAGGAGATTTTCACCGAATTTGCTAACCAAAACGGTTTTTCGATCATCACCTTTGAAGAATCGTATCAGAAATCCTTCCCGAAACCACTGGAAAATTATCTTGTTGATTTTTATAAAAACGATTGGGATTTATTATTAAAACAGGTGGGTTCTTTAAACCACAAAGTCACAAAGCTTTGTGTAGTACTTCAGAGTTTTTATATATGATGCATAAAAGTTCATAAAGGTTTTGCGTGCTTTAAATTCTGCAGGAAATCTTAATCATCTTCATTTCTTAATGTTTTAAATTTTTTGACACATCAGTCGCATTAGTTTTGTATTTTAATAATACGATTAATAGTAAACATTAGAGTTTCACGCTTCTATTTCCGTAGGGAATCTTAATTTTCTAAACTCCTTAATCAAAAACTTAATGGTTCAAATTCAATGAATGTTTATAGTAATTTTCTCCCGCAGATTTTGGAGATTTCGCAGATCTTATATTTATGCGTTTGAAGAATCTGCTAAATCCGCTAAATCTGCGGGAGTTTTAATTCTATATATTCATAATTACGTAATATATAGATAAAAAAGTCTTGTATTTCAAGACGTAATTCAAACCATAATTATCTTTATTAAAAATTTAAAACTAATTCGTATTTTTGCGCAATGTTTAAAAAACTCATTTTCACTTTTTTAGGATTTGTTTTACTTTCGTGTTCAGAAGAAACACAGCCCAAACCTTCTGGTGAACTTCGTTTAGAATATCCCACACCTAAATATCAAAGATTCACTTCTCCGTGTAATTTTAGTTTTGAGTACTCTGATTTTGCGAAAGTTAGAGAGGCAAAAAATCCGTGCTGGTATTATATCGAATATCCAGAAATGAAAGCGAAAGTTTTTATTACCTATTTTCCAATCAAAAATGATTTTGATTTGCATGTAAGAGAATCGGAGAAAATGGTGTACGAACATACCATAAAAGCCAGTTCAATTGACACGAAATCATTTAGTTTTCCGGACCATAAAGTGTTTGGTAACTTCTATGAACTAAAAGGTCAGAGTGCATCGAATTTACAATTTTTTGTAACCGATTCTACAAGACATTATGTGACTGCAAATTTGTATTTCAATTCCAGACCGAAACCTGATTCATTGGCGCCGGCGGTAGAATATATTAAAAATGATATGCTGCATTTGATTGAAAGCTTTGAGTGGAAAAAGTAACAATTAGTATTAAGCAAATCGTTAATGAGCAATATTTAAAATAAGAGATTATTTAAATAAAACTAAATTGAGTCAGGACGTGACGGTTTAACAAAGGATTAGGATGAAATCCTATTATTAATAAGAAGAAATTACATCATACCTTTTATAAGGTAGATTTTTATAAAAAAATAAAACAAATTAGATATGAAATTATTAGTTGTTGGTTCAGTTGCGTTCGATGCAATCGAAACACCTTTCGGAAAAACAGATAAAATTTTAGGTGGCGCTGCGACTTATATCAGTATAGCTTCTTCAATTTTGGGTATAGAATCTGGAATTGTTTCTGTAGTTGGTGGTGATTTTCCACAGACCGATTTAGATATGCTTTCTGGAAGAGGCGTGAATATCGAAGGAATTGAAATCATCAAAGAAGGGAAAACTTTTTTCTGGAGTGGAAAATACCACAACGATTTGAACTCAAGAGATACTTTGGTAACTGAAGTGAATGTTTTAGAAAACTTCGATCCAAAAATTCCTGAATCAATGCAAGATGCAGAGATCTTATTATTAGGAAATCTTCATCCAGGGGTGCAACTTTCTGTATTAGAAAAAATGCGTAACCGTCCGAAATTGGTAATTCTTGATACCATGAATTTCTGGATGGATTCTGCTTTGGATATTTTAATGCAAATGATTGCTAAAACTGATGTAATTTCCATTAATGATGAAGAAGCAAGACAACTTTCTGGTGAGTATTCATTAGTAAAAGCTGCTCAGAAAATCCATGCAATGGGGCCACAATTCGTGATCATTAAAAAAGGAGAACACGGAGCATTATTATTCCACGAAGGAAAAATATTTGCAATCCCAGCTTTGCCTTTAGAAGAAGTTTTCGATCCAACTGGAGCGGGAGATACTTTTGCAGGAGGTTTTGCATCTTATTTAGCGAAGAAAGAAAATTTCTCTTTTGATACCATGAAATCTGCATTGATCGTAGGTTCTGCCATGGCTTCATTCACCGTAGAAAAATTCGGAACTCAGCGTTTAGAAGAAGTTACAGAAGCTGAAATGATTGGAAGAATCAATAGTTTTAAAGAATTAACCACTTTTGAAGTAGAGGTTTAACTTCCTTTTAAATAAAGAATCTGAATTGTTAGAAAAATAAATTCATTCGTGGGAATGAGAAATTTAAAATTGGATTAATCTTCAAAAAAAAAGACAGATAAAAATATGAGAAAAATATTCGGTGTATTGATGATGATGGTTTTAGGCGGTGGGATTTCTGCACAATATATGATTGTGGGCAAAGACAGTATTTCGCTGGCTCAATTTAAAAAAGAAAACTTATACGGTTTAGAAAATACCGGTGTTCAAAATACGATTAATACGATACAGAATTTCTATTTGTTTCAGCAATTTGCGGCAGAGAAAAAAGCAGATACTTTATCTTATTTCCGCGATAGAATGTCGGAAAAAGAAGTAGAGTTGAGAGGCAAATACTTTTTTCCACCACAGGTGATTGATCCAGTTTTAAATGATTTTGTTAAAGACAATCAGACAGAAAAAGAAGTTCAGGTTTTTATCTTAGAAAAAACCGCTGGCGATACGACTAATTATCAGCAGGTTTATAACGATGTAAAATCGGGTAAACTAACGATGGAAGATGCGATCACGAAATACACGAAAGCCAATCCAAAAGCAATTTACATTAAGCCGGGAAGTCTGGATAATCAAATGTATGCAGAGATTAAAACTTTGCCGAATAATACAATGACCAAATTCTTCGACACGCCTTCTTACATCGGTTTTGCTAAAGTGTTGAATTCCAGACCAAGTTTAGGATACATGGTTTTCGGAACGATTTCTTTTCCTAAAGATGACAATTCTGAGACCGTGAAAAATAATATTTACACAGCTTTAAAAGAAGGAAAAACCTTTCAGGAAGTTGCAAAATTATATGGCGCCAACGAACATGAGAAAGATAATGGTGGTGTAATCATGGGTTCGCCAACTTTACCGGATGATGTTTACGAATTGTTCAAAGGTAAAAAAGCGGGATATTACACGCCGGAACCTTTGTTATTTGGAGATAACTATTTTGTTTTCAATATTTACAATGTTGAACCGTATGTTTTAAATGACAAGAACAGAGCATTCTTTTTGAGAGAAATGAACAACACGCTTTATTCTGAAATTTTACAGGATAAAATGACGGCTTATTTAAAAACAGATCCTTCTTATAAAGAGTTTCCAGCTTTTCAACTGATCAAAAAATCTTATAAAAATTTAGTTGCTGCGAAAGACAGCGAAGTTCTTTTTCAATATAAAAATGAAAAAGTAACTGCTGGATATATTAAGGAAATGATTGGCGATAAAAAAGAAGATGCTGCGAAATTATCACCGGCAATATGGGCTGAAGCTTTGGATAATATCAATTCCCAAGATGTTTTGAAAATTTACAGTCAAAACTTTACCAATATTAAAAATGTAAAAGAGGAGTTAGAGGCGAATAAAAAATCACTTTATTCTGATTATATTTTCTCTAAATATTTGACCGAAGAAATTACAAAACACCCAGAATGGTTAACTGAATATTACAATCAGAATAAATCAAAATACATTTGGGACGAAAGAGCAGAAGGAAGAGTTGCCATTTTCGATGATCCAAAACTGACAAAAGAAATTTCTAAAGGAATAAAAGATGCTAAAGGTTGGGATGGTCTAAAAGCTAAATTCGCTGGAAAGCTGAATGACAAAAAACAAGTCTTGGTCAATTTTGAAAAAGGAGAAATGTCGAAAGAAGCAGAAGTCTTCACCAAATACAAAGTTCCGTTTAAAAAAGGAGTTCATGAAACTAAAATGGGCGATAAAACTTTGGTGATTGCAATTGATAAAATCCTTGCCCCTTCCCAGATGACTCAGGAAGAAGCGAGCGAAGAATTGAAAGATGCAGTTAATGAGAAAAAACTGAATGAGATCATCGCGGAACAAAAAGCCAAAACTACAATTGTGGTTCAACCTGAATTCCTAAAGGATTTAGAAAAGAATTTTAAGAAATAATTATAATAAAACATGCATGTTATATCGTTTAGAATGATAATTTTGCAAATCGATAAAAAATAGATATGAACAAGAATGTAAAATTCAGCCTGCTCTTTAGCTTAATGCTCGTGTTTTTCGGAACGTTGAGCAAAGCACAATCGCAATTAAAAAAGGGAGATTTGGTTGATGGGATTGCAGTAGTCGTAGGTGATGAAATTATTTTAGAATCAGATATAGAAGATCAGGCCAACTTTGCAAAACAGCAGGGAGCTAATGTTGCAGACAAATGTGAATTTGTAGAAAGCATCATTAACAATAAGCTTTTGATCTATGAAGCCAAAAGAGATACCTTGATTGAAAATAGATCTGCGGCAATTAAAGACAATGCTAATCAAAAATACACTCAGATTTTAGGACAGTTTCCGGATGAGAAAACAATGCTTTCTACCTATAAATTCCGTACGTCTTATGAGATGAAAAATGCCATCGAAAAGATTGATAGTGACAACTATTACGGACAGGCAAAATATGGTAGAATTACAGAAAAAGCTGACGTTACTCCAAACGAAGTAACCGATTTCTTTACCACTTTCCAATACCAACTTCCAGAAGTGAAAGACGAAGTGTCACTTTCTCAGATCGTAATGTATCCGAAATTGACCGATGCTCACAAAGACGAAATCATTGCGAGACTCAATAAAATAAAAGCAGATATTCAAGGTGGCGAATCATTTGAAAGCCAGGCAAGAATTTATTCAGACGATCCAGGATCCGCAGCAAAAGGAGGCTTGTATACCAACATTGGCAAAGGGAAAATGGTAAAACCGTTCGAAGCAGCAGCATTAAATTTACAGGAAGGAGAAATCTCTGATCCAGTAGAATCAGACTTCGGTTACCACTTAATTCAGTTGGTGAAGAAAAGCGGAAAACAGTATGATGCACGTCATATCCTGTTAAAAGCAGAACCAAATGCAGAAGAAATTGATGCAGCCAAAAAAGAATTAGACAGCATCAGAACTTTAATTATCGATGGTAAAATGAGTTTCAAAGATGCAGCATACCGATTTTCAGATGACAAGCAAACCAAGTTCAACGCGGGAATTGTAACTTCTCAGGAAGACGGTTCAGATAAAATCGAAAAACTAAATCTTCCGCCAACAATCTCTTACCAGATTGCAGGGCTTAATAAAGGCGATATCACCGATGTTTTTCAAGATGTGGCACAACAGGACAGAAAAACTGTAGCCATCGTTAAAGTAGATGATGTGATCGCAGCTCACAAACTCGATATATCTACCGATTACAACAGAATTAAGCAAATGGCGCTGAACAAAAAGAAAAACGAAATGGTCGAGAAATGGGTAAAAGAAAAATTACCGAATATATTTATCTCCATCAACGATCGATATAAAGACTGTACTTTCAAAACCGACTGGCGTAAGAAAGTTGACTAATAAGAAACTAAATCTCTGCACTCGCAGAGATTTTTTTTTGCTCCATAATTGAAGTAGAAAAGTAATCATAATAGGGAGCAACAAGATTTTTCGCTTCTTAGAAATCTCGGTCCCGCTCTTCGTTACAATTCCTCATTTCGGCACTCTCCGCCTCGGCGGATCGCGCCTCATTCCGGGATTTCCACTGCGATCGGGGCTAGAAGTTCGGGCGGTTTTTTTTTCAATTAGATTTCCCTCGCAAGCGGTTACGCATTTTGAACCATTCAATCATCAAAATTAGATAGCAGTTATCTAAACACTTTTTTAAAACTTCAGAGATTTTGAATTAATGCAATTGTAATCACGATTAACGTTTTAATTATTTTTGGTGATTTTTGAAACTTGCGTATATTTGAGAGTTACCACCAATGGTAAGACGACACACAAATGACCAATAATATTGACATAGAATCCAAAGTTATTGACCGTTTTGTTATCAAGACAAAACGGGAAAGATATTTGACTTTCATTAAAAGCGAAAAAACAAGACCGAAATTCATAAACGTTTTATCTCAAATTAATTTCTTACGCGAAGACCTGTTTGAAAAAGTTGAAGGAAACGAATATGAATTTATTAAAGATCGAATTAAACTGTTAAGAAACTTGAAAGACTGCTATGTAATTTCGGAAAATCAGCGCATTGACAAAAAACGACTTGACATTGATACTGCACTAACAGAGACAATTGGAGCAGACCAGGGAACATTATTAGTTTTTGGAGACGCTGAAATTTTATATTCAGAAGCAGAGGGATTTAATAATAGATGGATTAGCAAGCCAATGCAATTTAAATAGTCGGACAAATGACAGACAGGCTAAAAATGAGATAGAAACCACTGGTGCTAAAACGGTATTTCTATTAGCGGGGCGGAAGTTCCTATAATAAAGATTTTCGGTAATTGTTCAATTTGTTATATTTACAAAGACTTGTTATAAAAACCCCCGCCAACAGAAATACCCAACCGTTAGAAGAAAGCTTCCCCAAAAATCAGAAAAAAATAAAGTAAATGAACACAGAAGAAGCGTATAAACATTGGTCAAAAATATATGATTCAAATGAAAATAAAACCAGAGATTTAGAAGCAAAATCTTTAAGAGAAACCCTAAATAATGGTGTTTTTGAAAACTGTTTGGAGATTGGTTGTGGAACCGGTAAAAATACAGAATGGCTAAAAAACAAATGCGAAAAAATCTTAGCGATTGATTTATCACAGCACATGTTGGAAATTGCTGAAAATAAAATCAAAAGTGAGAATGTCAAATTTCTCAAAGTAGATATCAATCACGATTGGAATTTTACAAACGATGTTTATGATCTAGTTGTTTGTAGTTTGGTCTTGGAACATATTGAAAATATTGACAGAGTTTTTGAGCTGATTGGTAAACATTTAAAAGTGGGTGGAATTCTTTATGTCGGTGAACTTCATCCATTTAAACAATATTCTGGGTCAAAAGCAAGATTTCAAAATAATGACATTGAACAAGTTGTAGAATGTTTTACCCATCATGTTTCTGAATTTACAAGAATTGCTAAAAAATATAATTTTAAAATCGAAGATATAAATGAATATTTTGATGATGAAAACGAAAAATTGATACCAAGAATATTAACTTTTAAATTCATTAAATAGTAGGCCTTCGTTTGAAATAGATTTTGTAATATGGCGTGCTTAGTACTAAATTCTAGTTCAGCTTCTAACCATTATAAAAAATCACTCCACCCCAATAAATAAAAAAACTAAATGATTCAAAAAGACTTATCAGAATTAACAGATGAAGAACTTCTCATGGAAGGAAAAAAAATAAAATCAACCAACATCGTTAATGCCGTCTTATTCGGTGTAATGATCGGAGTTGCAACTTACAGCACCATCAGAAACGGCTTCGGAATTCTTACCTTCTTTCCCTTACTTTTTATCCAAATGCTCATTAAAAATAGAGCTCGCAAAAAAGCCTTCGAAAATCAGTTAAAAGAAAGAAACTTAACGATAGGAAAGTGATCAAATTCAGGTCATCAAAAATCAAGATTGACTAATTTACGACTGTAATAATTAAAATTCTCACCACAGCAAATCAAAATTATTCGAAAGATTTTGGTAACTTGAATAATTATTAAAAATTATATTATGAAAACAGCCTCTTTAAGAAATGAACTTAATTACAACGAAGATAAAGTTGCCGTTACGGTAATGATGGAAACAGAATCATCAAAAGAAATACGAATTCTCTTTAGAAAAGGTCAAACGATGAAAGAGCACAAAGCTGGTTTCCCGATCACAGTGGAAATTCATGAAGGCGCAATCGAATTTGGCGTGAACGGCGAAAAAATGTCTTTAATAGCAGGCGATTTGATTTCTTTAGAAGCCAATGTGCCGCACGATTTACTCGCACAGGAAGACAGTATTGTCCGACTAACATTATCAAAATTTGACAATGTCGAAAGAGTTAAAAAAGTAGTTGAATAGATTTCATACTTTCAACTTTATACAAATTTTACCAGAAAAAATCTGTATAGAGTTGACATAAAAATAAAGCGGTCTAAATTTGAACATTTGTATTCAACCTTAGACCGCTTCTTTATTTATGATTGTAACTTTAAAAAGTTATTTATTATTCTCCGCCAAATAATTTGAAAGAACTTTATCCACCAATTCCTCTTTTGTCAAATGGTGAAAAATCGTTTTCACTTGCTGTCTTACCTCTTCAGGGATTTCACGGTTTGGTTTTGTTTTGAACACTTTTTTAGCCCAAACCAAAGTATTATTCCATTCGATGTCCTCAGCGTTTGCTTTTTTAACAGGATGAAATTTAATTCCTAATTCCTGTTCAAATTCAGCAATTTCTTTCACTTCCTCTTCCTGAATAATCGTCATCGAAAGTCCTTTCGAACCAGCTCTTCCCGTTCTACCACTACGGTGAACATAAGCTTCATGCGTGTCAGGCAAATGATAATTTACAACGTACGCTAATTCTTTCACATCAATTCCTCTCGCCACCAAATCGGTCGCCACCAAAATATCAATATATCCTTCACGAAACTGATCCATAATACGGTCACGAATTCCCTGCGTTAAACTTCCGTGCAACGCTCCTGAGGAGATTTTACGAATCGCTAAATTTTTCGCTAATTTATTAACCGCCGCTTTGGTTTTACAGAAGATAATACCTCTTCCGCCTTCCTGCGAATTTAAAAAGTGTAAAAGCACATCTAATTTCTCAATCGGATCTACCACGATATATTGATGATCAATACCTTCATGCCCAATCGTTGCCATATCAGAATTAATGGAAACCGCATTCTTCGACATGTAATTATGAACGATATCTTTCAATTCTCCCGGCATAGTCGCACTAAATAAATAAGTACGTCGATTTTTAGGAACCACTTTCAAGATTGACATTAAATCTTCCTTCAATGCTTGAAACATTTCGTCAGCTTCATCTAAAACCAAGTTTTTCAACGATTTAATATCAAAAGCACCTTTCTCCAATAAATCTAAAAACCGACCCGGCGTTGCCACAATAATTTGAGGAGCCGATTTCAACTCTTCAACTTGCGATTTCACCGTATTTCCTCCGGTAAGTAAAACAAGGGAAACCTCAGGGATATATTTCGCTAAATCCTTTAGATTGCTATGAATCTGTTGAGCCAGCTCTCTTGTCGGCGCTAAAATTAAGGTCTGTACACTTTTATCTTCAACATCTACCAACTGTAAAAGAGGCAATCCGAACGCTGCAGTTTTTCCCGTTCCAGTTTTGGCAAGAGCCACCAAATCTTCAGTTTGATCCAGAATGACCGGAATCACCTGTTCCTGAATATCAGTCGCCACCGTAATTTCTAAATCGGTTAAAGCGCTTTGAAGTTTTTTAATAATTCCTAAATCGGATATGAGTCTGGACATGCTAATTTTTTTGCAAAGATACTGTTTTCATCAATTGTTTGATCGGGTGATATAATTACCGATTTTATTAATTTAAGTAAAAAATATGTTTTGAATTTTATGAAACCAGACCAACCATCATGCGTCTTTTTTTATTCCGACTTCCAAAGTAATTTTCGAGCAGTTCCATATTTCCCCAATTGATAAACGGCAACTGCGGGAGCTTTAAATTTCATTTCACGAAACTCATTTTTTTCCAAATAATGGAGGACCGATGTTTCTGAAACTCCTAAACTAATGTGTGGATTGTAATTTTCATAACTGTAATTACTCACAAATTTGGGAATATAATCGATGGTGAACTGATCGATTGGAGAACCATCTTTAGTAGGTATAAAAGCATTCTGGGAACCGCCGGTCGTAATGTAAGGTTGTACAAGCGCAATTGCCCTTTCGTGAATGGCCAGTAGCGCACTGCTTTTCTCAATGCCTATCGAAGCGAAACTTTGAGGTTGATCTTTTTTATACTGAAGTTCATTTGCCCAAAGACTTTCATTTTCAATCATGTTATAAAGTCCGTTCAGTGCCATCGTTATTTTTGGAAGATCGCTTTGGCGAACGTAACACTGCAAAAGTGTAATGTGTGGAACATGGTCTTTGTCCAGGGTGAAATTATCAGGATTATTTTTCAAAATTGCGGTATTAAGAAGGATGGCTTCCTCAGAAAGATTTTGTGGAAGAAGAAGTAAAACATCAATTGCGATTGTTCTGTCCCGCTTAGCAACACATGAACTCATCATAAAAATGGCGAAAAAACTGACGAAATGGAATATATTTTTCATGGTGGGGAAGGCCTTTTTACTTCAATTTTTTCACACTACGTTATTGATAAAAAATTAGAAATATCCGGGAGGTTAAGATTTTATTTTAACAAAGTTAATCCAAAATATTCATTGGTAAAATTCAACCTTTTAGATGTCATTACAGTTTATATAAT
Source organism: Kaistella flava (ex Peng et al. 2021) (assembly GCF_015191005.1). Lineage (NCBI taxonomy): Bacteria > Pseudomonadati > Bacteroidota > Flavobacteriia > Flavobacteriales > Weeksellaceae > Kaistella > Kaistella flava (ex Peng et al. 2021). The sequence goes on from NZ_CP040442.1 coordinate 70,273, forward strand.
CCTGCTCCTACACTAATTTTCCGTGAGGTTTTATATTCTACTCTTGAAGGTTTGTAACTTCCAAGTACTTTATTTCCATCAATAATTTTTTTATTCCTTACATTCAATTAATAAATGCAACGGTTAATAAAAGACTGCTGGGATAGCTTCTGTTCCTAGGAACAGAAGCTATCCCAGCAGTCGGCGAAAAATTTCATCTTATCTTTGGGTTGCAAAACTCTAAAAACAGATGGCTCATTTAACGTTGGAACAAAGATACCAAATAGAAACTTATAGAAGTACTGGAATCAGCATTTCTGAAATAGCCAACTTTGTAGGCAAAGACAAAAGTGTAATTTCCAGAGAAATCAAGCGAAATGCGGATCAAAGAAGTGGGACATACAAAGCAAAATTAGCCGATAAAAAGGCTCAAAATAGGCATCAAATAAAAAGGAAAAAATGCTCATTAACAGCAGAGATAGAAGTGAATATTTTGTGTTATTTGATTAAGGATTATAGCCCAGAACAGATCGTGGGTAGATCTAAAGTTGATAAGGTAAGTATGGTATCTGGTGAAAGAATTTACCAATACATTTGGGAAGATAAACGCAGAGGAGGTAAATTGTATCGGCATCTTCGAACCCAGGGAAAGAAGTATAAAAAAAGAGGTCATTTAAAAGACAAAAGAGGTCTTATTGTTGGTAGAGTGGACATTAGTCAGCGCCCTTCAATAGTTGAAAAGAAGAATAGATTAGGAGATTTAGAAATAGATTTGGTCATAGGAAAGATCACAAAGGAGCCTTACTAACTATTAATGACAGAGCCTCTGGTGTACTATTTATGGGAAAAGTAGGTAGTAAAGAAGCTGCTGAAATTGAGAAGAAAACCATCGAGTTATTACAAGATTGGAAACCTCTGATCAAAACTATAACCTCTGACAATGGAAAAGAATTTGCAAATCATCAAGCGATAGCAGAAGCACTCAATATAAGCTACTATTTTGCCAAACCATACCACAGTTGGGAAAGAGGAGCGAATGAAAATTTGAATGGATTAATAAGACAATATTTTCCTAAAAAGCATAACTTTGAAAATATCACAAAAGAACAAATACAAGATGTAACTTATATTTTAAACAATAGACCTAGGAAAAGATTTGGGTACAAAACGCCCAATGAAATATTTGCCGAACAACTAAATAATTTTGATCATGTTGCATTTATTACTTGAATCCACCTTCTAATATTTGCCGTTTATTCGCAAATCAGCAAAACATAATTAATCGAACCGAAACTCCCAAAACTATGGAACAACTAAACACCCTCGAATCAACCCTTCTCAATAATTTAACCGAAAAATATCCCTCTTTAAAATCTCATATTCCTTATCTGAAAGTCAAAGATCGGGAAATCACAAAAGTCGGAATGACTGTAAATTTTGAATACACCAATGCTGAAGATGAACTTACTTTCGAAGATATAAATGCCTTATTTAGCGGTGGAGAAAATATAGAAGTCAAAGGCTTAAAAGAAGGGTTAAGCTATGTAATTGACGTTACCGACGGTCAAATTTTATACATCGAATTCACAACCTACGGCGAAAACTGGAATGGCAAATTCGGTGATTATAAAATTATTACAGAATAAGAATTGGTCTACAACCTTTTTTTTACCGCAAAAGATTAACAAAAGCTTTGACCTACTGAGTTATCCAAAAGTATGTAAAAGACACATTTTATTAAGTCTGTACTTTTTGCATTCTTTTGATATACTTTTTCTTCATTTATCTTTTGCCTCTTTTGCGGTTAAAAATTAAATATTTGCACTTTCAGATCATTATAAAACTTCTAAGTATTTTCTTCTATCCTAAATTTTCCACTCCAACATTTTTTCCTCTTCACTGATTTAATTAAATTTACGCCATGAGTAGTTTTTTAGATTTTGGCGTGGCCAAAAAAATGAAAGAAATGAGTGAAAAAGAAAATAAAGTCACCACTTTATTTAAAATAAAATATCCCATTATTCAGGGTGGAATGATTTGGCATTCCGGTTGGCGGTTGGCTTCTGCGGTTTCTAATAACGGCGGTTTAGGCTTAATTGGAGCCGGAAGTATGTATCCCGATATTTTGCGCGAAAACATCCAAAAATGCAAAGCAGCAACTAACAAACCTTTTGGCGTCAATGTTCCGATGCTTTATCCAAATTTAGAAGAAGTTATTCAAATCATATTAGAAGAAGGCGTAAAGATTATTTTCACTTCCGCCGGAAATCCGAAAACCTATACAGAAACCCTCAAGAAAGAAGGATTAAAAGTCGCTCACGTGGTTTCCTCGACCAAGTTTGCCATGAAGTGTGAGGACGCTGGAGTCGACGCAATTGTCGCGGAAGGTTTCGAAGCCGGCGGACATAATGGACGTGATGAAACAACGACATTCTGTTTGATTCCAAATGTAAAACAACATATCTCAAAACCTTTGATTGCCGCTGGTGGAATCGCTTTAGGTTCTCAAATGAAAGCAGCCATGATTCTCGGCGCAGATGGTGTTCAAATCGGTTCCCGTTTCGCCGCCACGGTGGAAGCGAGTTCTCACGATAATTTTAAAAATAAAGTCATTTCGCTGGATGAAGGCGATACGCATTTAACCTTAAAAGAATTAGCACCTGTTCGTTTGGTGAAAAATAAATTCTTCCATGATTTGGAAAAACTCTACGATCAAGGCAGAAATGCCGAAGTCTTAAGGGAAACCCTTGGAAGAGCCAGAGCCAAACGCGGGATGTTCGAAGGCGACTTGGAAGAAGGCGAATTGGAAATTGGACAAGTCTCCGCTTTAATTCACGAAATCTTACCCGTCGAAAAAGTCTTTGAAAATCTGCTGAAAGAATATCAGGCTGCAAATGCAGTTGACCTTTAGTATTGATACAAGTTCTACAAACACATTAAGTTTTTTTGCCACGAATTCACGAATATCTTTTGGAAACAAAACGTTTTGGTTATTTTACTTAAATAACTTTTAAAGTTTTTAAATCGCTATTTTCCCAAATGATTTTAGAATTAAAATTCGTGCATTCGTGGCATTAATTCTCACTCTTAATTTGCGTTTCCTAACAACAGCCTTTATTCAGCCAAGCAAAAAAAATCTGCATAATCTCCAAAATCTGCGAGATTAAAAATTAGTATAAATTTCATCCTCGATTTTAACCTATTTTCATTCTTTACATCAAAGATGAAATAGTGTCTATGAATATTTCCCAGCTTCAAAAAAATCAACATCTGCTTTTGCGTGCCGGTTTCGGATCCAATCTTTCTCAAATTGAAAAATTAGAAAGCTTAACGGTTACCGGAATTTGGAAAAATTTATCTGCAAATTATTCTTTTAAACCACTCGAATTAAAAGCGTTACCGGAGAATCTGGATTATCAGAAATTGGCGAAATTGGATGCTGATTCCAAGAAAGCAATCCTTCAGAAGAACCGAAAACAAAATCAGGAAATCAATCTGAAATTTCTCAAGGAGATGGTTCATTCCGAAGATCAACTGCGGGAGAAAATGGCCTTTTTCTGGCACGGACATTTTGCCACCAGAACGCAAAACTCTCAATTCAATCTCCAACTTTTAAATACGATTCGCCAAAAAGCACTTGGGAATTTTGGAGATCTATTAACATCAGTTTCTCAAAGTCCCGCGATGTTGCAATTCTTAAATAATCAACAAAATAAAAAAGGTCATCCCAACGAAAACTTCGCCAGGGAAGTGATGGAACTTTTTACTCTCGGTCGTGGAAATTATACAGAAAAAGATGTTCAAGAAGGAGCGCGCGCATTTACCGGATGGAGTTTTCAACCTGACGGCACGTTTTCCGAAAAACCAAAAACGCATGATTCAGGAACCAAAACTTTTCTGGGGAAAACCGGTAATTTTGATGGAAACGATGCTTTGCAAATTATTCTGGATCAAAAGGCAACTTCAAAATTTATTGTGACAAAAATTTATAAATTTTTTGTTAATGAAAAACCCAATCCCAGTATTATCAACCATTTGAGTGATCGGTTTTACGCTTCCAAATACGATATCAAAGATCTAATGACCGAGATTTTCACGGCAAAATGGTTTTACAATGAAGAAAATATTGGCACCAAGATAAAATCTCCGATTGAATTAATGGCTGGAATCATGCGAACGCTTCCCATGAAAATCGAAAAGCCGGAAAATTTAATTGTTTATCAAAAATTGCTCGGACAGATGCTGCTTTATCCACCCAACGTTGCAGGCTGGCCTTCCGGAAAATCCTGGATCGACAGTTCTACTTTGATGTTGCGTTTGCAGCTTCCTCAGATTTGGTCTGGTTTACGACCGCTGGAGTTTGCTCCAAAATCAGATGACGACGTAGAAATGGGAATGAAGAATGCACAGAGTAATTTTAAAAATTTCAAAAATGCCAATATTGTGATCGACTGGGATTCTGTCGAAAGCGTTTATAAAAATAAAAAGGTGAGCGATTATCTGCTTCAAAATAAATCTTCTTTAAGTGAGAAAACGGTTCAGGAATTTTCTAATGCTTCGGTGAAACAAAGAATCATCAATACGATGTCAACTCCCGAATTTCAACTTTGTTAAATTACTCATTACTCATTACTCATTACTCATTATTGATTACTCATTGCTAATTTTAAAAATATGCTACTAAAAAGACGAGACTTCCTAAAAATATCTTCCCTGGCAACTGCTTCTCTAATGGTGCCGAATTTTCTTAAATCAATGACTTTTCCGGAAGCTTTGGATAAGGAAAACCGAATTCTGGTTGTACTTCAACTGAGTGGTGGAAACGACGGATTGAATACCATCATTCCTACAAAAAATGATATTTATTTTCGGGAAAGAGAAATGATTGCGATTAAAGATTCTCTGCGATTAACTGATGAAGCGGGAATTAATCCAAGTCTCAGTTATTTTAAAGAACTCTTTGATAGTGGTGAATTGGCCGTTTTAAATAACGTAGGTTATCCCAATCCCGACAAATCTCATTTCCGAAGTATGGATATCTGGCATTCCGCGAGTAAAAGTGATGAGTTTTTAGAAACCGGTTGGGTCGGAAGATATTTGGATGAAGCCTGTTACAATTGCGAACATCCAACGCAGGCTTTAGAGATTGATGATATGTTGAGTCTGGCGCTGAAAGGGAAAGAGAAGAAAGCCTTTGCGTTTAAAGATCCGAAAAGGTTATACGAAACTTCACAGGAGAAATATTTCAAATCACTTTATGATACGCATGATCATCATGATGAAACGGTAGAGTATTTATATCAAACGATGGGTTCAACCATTAACAATGCAGGATATATTTTCGATAAAAGCAATGCGAAAGCAACTACAGCAAGCTATCCTAATTCTGCTTTAGGGAAAGATTTTAAAAATATTGCCTCGCTCATTAATTCAGATATTAATACGAAAGTCTACTATCTTTCCGTCGGAAGTTTTGATACGCACGTGAATCAAAATCAACGACAATCTCAGCTTTTCTCTGAGATTAATGAAGCGGTGAAAGCGTTTGTTAAAGATTTAAAATCGAACGGTAAATTTAATGAGGTGTTGTTAATGACCTTCTCTGAATTCGGTCGGCGCGTTTCTCAAAATGCGAGCAAGGGAACAGATCATGGAACTGCGAATCAAATGTTTTTTGTTTCCGGCGGTTTAAAGAAGAAAGGAATTCTCAATCAATTACCAGATTTAGAAAAATTGAATGACGGCGATTTAATTTATACCGAAGATTTTCGTAAAGTTTATGCAACGGTTTTAAAAAATTGGCTCGGTGCCGATTCCAATAAAATTCTGGGATGGAAAAATGGTATTTACGATTTTGTTTAAAATAAAAAATCTCACTTCGAAGTGAGATTTTTTTGCTAATTAATTTTTAGCGAGACCGTTTTCCTGTTGCTTTTTTGCATGTCTGGTTTCATATTTTTTCATGACATAACCGATTACGATTGGTGCCGTCCACATCAGGATTTTTCTTAAAAGTGCTGGATTCATAATAGTAATTTTTAATTGGTACAGATATTTGCAATTACTTTGCCAAAACTTTCTAAGAAAGATTTGTTCTATTTATTTCTGCTTCAAAGCTTCACCTTCAAAAGAAATCCCATCCCAACCGAACTCCATAAAGTTTCGGATATTTTGATGGTCGCTTCCTTCAGGGTTTTTCAAAACATCGTTTCGATAAAAATCTCCGAAAAGGGATAAGGTTTCTTCTTTTGATAAATCATTCAATTTTGCAAAACTGAAAACTTTGCAGGAACCATTATTCTGATCGGCTTCGTTGATTGTATTTCCATTTTTAAATTGCGTTGGAGTAAAGTTGTTATGCTCATCAATAAAGGAAATAACATCGTTGAATTGAATAGTTTCTGGATTTTGCTTTAATTGCGCTATTAACATTTTTTTAATTTTCAATAAAAATAGAAGAAACGGATTGAGAATGCAAGTTTTTAATTTTAAAATAGAAAACTCACCCCTTTTTTGAACTTTTGAATCGCTTATAATGTGTTTAATTTAAAAAGTAAACACATTAGTCACATAAGAAAAGTCCTTCAATTATATAATTGAGATCACATTAGTTAAAAGAACCCTTGATCTTTTGTGAACTTTTATACGCATTATTTTTACTTAAAACTAATGTGACTAATGTGGTAAAAAATATTTAAACAGACTCTAATGGATTATAAGATTCATAATCGTAATTTTTAATTGAAAATATATTGAAATTTGTTGATTTCGTATGATTCAAATCAGATTTTTTGTGCTGATTCATTACCTATATTTGTTCGATAGAATCGCAAAATGGGAATCGCTCAATTAAATTTTCTAAAATTATCCGAACAGTTTTTGGATTTGTTCTCATTGCTTCTGTTTAAAAAATTTCTGCGCAAACCGACGTAACTTCCTTTGTTTTTTTTCAATTAATAGATTGGGTTTTATGTAAATCCAATACAATTTCATGTACAATTATTAAAACAAAATTATGTTACCGAAAAGAGACAGTTGGGCAGAACCCTATAAAATTAAAATGGTGGAACTTTTAAAAATGACCACCGCCGAACAAAGAAAAAAAGCACTTCAAGAAGCTGGATTTAATACTTTCTTATTAAAATCCGAAGATGTTTATATCGATTTACTCACCGACAGCGGAACTAATGCCATGAGCGATATTCAGTGGAGTGGGATGATGCTTGGTGATGAAGCTTACGCCGGAAGTAAAAATTATTACCATTTAGAAGATGCCGTGAAAGATGTTTATGGTTACAAGTATTTAGTTCCAACGCATCAAGGTCGAGGCGCGGAAAATATTCTTTCTCAAATTATGATTAAAGCGGGCGATATCGTTCCCGGAAATATGTATTTCACCACAACCAGATTACATCAGGAGTTGGCAGGAGGCGTTTTTCATGATGTCATTATCGATGAAGCACATGATTCAGAATCTGATTTTCCCTTTAAAGGAAATGTAGATTTAAACAAGGTTGAAAAATTAGTTCAGGAATATGGTGCTGAAAAAATTGCTTATATCTGCGTTGCCGTAACAGTGAATTTAGCCGGCGGACAACCGGTGAGTATGGAAAACCTAAAAGCAGTTCGGAAATATACCGAAGAAAAAGGAATTAAAGTCATGCTCGATATGACCAGAATTGCAGAAAATGCTTATTTCATTCAACAAAAAGAAGAAGGTTTTCGATTAAAAACTATCGCTGAAATTGTAAAGGAAATCTGCAGTTATACCGATGGCGCAACCTTTAGCGGAAAAAAAGATGCATTGGTAAATATCGGTGGATTCCTGGCTTTAAATGATTACGATATTTTTGAAGAAGCCAGAAATATGGTCGTTGTTTATGAAGGTCTTCATACGTACGGCGGTTTAGCAGGTCGTGATATGGAAGCGATGTCGATCGGGATTTATGAAAGTGTGCAGGAAGAACATATGAAAGCCAGAATTGGTCAGGTCTTTTATTTAGGCGATAAAATGAGAGAATTCGGAGTTCCAATTGTGACGCCAATTGGTGGACATGGGATTTTCGTTGATGCCAAACAATTTTTACCTCACGTTTCACAAGATGATTTTCCTGCTCAAACATTAGCCGCAGAAATCTATCTGGATGCCGGAATCAGAACCATGGAAAGAGGAATCGTTTCTGCCGGAAGAAATTCTAAAGGTGAAAATTACCATCCGAAATTGGAGTTGGTTCGTTTTACCATTCCACGCCGGGTTTATACGCAAGCACACATGGATGTGATTGCAGAATCTACCGCACGAGTTTATGAAAGACGAAACCAGATCAAAGGTTTGAAGATGATTTATGAACCGAAATATTTGAGGTTTTTTCAAGCGAGATTTGAAAAACATTAAATAAATGAAAACCACCTTGAGAGAGGTGGTTTTTCTATTAAACAAAAGCACTAAATCCAGTAATACTCCTACCAACAATCAAAGAATTAATCTCCTTTGAGCCTTTATAAGAATAAATCGCTTCGGTATCAACGACAAATCTTGCGACATCGTATTCTATTAAAATTCCGTTTTCGCCTGGAACTAAGCGTGCTCTGGAAACTTCAAAACCATAAAAAAACCACCTCATGTCGAGGTGGTTTCTATTATTTTATCCGTTATTTTCAGGATTATGTCCACCGCCATTTTGCGGTTTGTCTTGTCTATGTTGAGGTCTGTCGCCTTGCGGACGATCATCTCTTGGACGATCATCTCTCGCTGGTCTTTCTTCACGAGCTGGGCGGTCTAAAAGAACTTTTCTTGAAAGTTTCATTTTCTTACGATCATCGTAACCCATGAATTTCACTTCTACCATATCGCCTTCGTTGTAAGGAACTTTGTCCAAACGCGCCCATTCGATTTCTGAAATGTGAAGTAAACCTTCTGTTCCTTTTGCAATCGCTACGAATGCTCCGAAATCCATTACTTTAACAACTTTACCGTTGTAAACACTTCCAACTACAGGAACGAAACAAATCTCGTTAATCGCTGCAATTGTTGCGTTGATATTTTCTCTGCTAACACCAGAAATTTCGATTCTTCCGATTTCGCCAATTTCTTCAATCGCGATAACCGTTTCGAAATCTTTCTGCATTTGCTGAATGATTTTTCCTCCAGGTCCGATGATCGCTCCGATGAAGTCTTTGGAGATTTCCAATACTTCCATTTTCGGTGCGTGTGGTTTCACGTCTGGTCTTGGTGCGTCAAGCGTTTTCAACAATTCATTAAGGATATGCAATCTTCCGTCTTTCGCCTGGATTAATGCTTTTTCCATAATGTCCATTGAAAGTCCTTCCACTTTAATATCCATTTGACAAGCCGTGATTCCGTCTGCAGTTCCTGTTACTTTAAAGTCCATATCACCTAAGTGATCTTCGTCTCCTAAGATATCAGAAAGTACCGTGAATTTACCTGATTTTGGATCAGTTACCAATCCCATTGCAATCCCGGAAACTGGTTTTGAAATTTGAACACCGGCATCCATTAATGCTAAAGTTCCAGCACAAACAGTTGCCATTGAAGACGAACCATTTGATTCTAAAATATCAGAAACGATACGGATGGTGTAAGGGTTTTCTGTAGGGATCATTTTCGCCAAAGCTCTTTGCGCTAAGTTTCCGTGACCAACTTCTCTTCTTGAAGTTCCTCTTAAAGGTCTTGCCTCACCAGTTGAAAACGGTGGGAAGTTATAGTGTAAGAAGAATTTTTGATCGTAGTTGATTGCAACCGTGTCCACCATATTTGCATCTTTTACAGATCCCAAAGTTACTGCAGTCAATGACTGAGTTTCTCCTCTTGTAAAGATTGCAGAACCGTGTGCTCCTGGTAAATAATCAACTTCTGACCAGATTGGACGAATCGTTTCCGGACTTCTTCCATCCAAACGGATTTTATCGTTCAAAATCATTTGACGCATTGCTTCTTTTTCTACATCGTGGAAATAGATTTTTGCGTAAGGTGTTACTGTTACTAATTCTTCCTCAGAATACTGAGTTAAGAAATCAGCTAATACAGCTTGGAAGTTGTCATGTCTTTCTTCTTTAGCAGAAGGAGTTTTAGCAATATCCAATACTTTATCATAAGTTGCTGCCCAAACTTTTTCACGAATTTCTTCGTTGTGATCTTCGTGCGTATATTCTCTTTTTGGAAGAGATTTACCAACTCTCTCAGCTAATCTTTCTTGAGCTGCTACTTGAACTTTAATTTCTTCGTGTGCGAATTTAATGGCTTCGATCATTTCCTGTTCAGAAATTTCTTCCATTTCACCTTCTACCATTACGATAGAGTCTTTCGTTGCACCAACCATAATGTTCAAATCTGCTTTTGCAAGATTTTCCATACTTGGGTTAACAACCAATTTACCGTCGATTCTCGCAACAGTAACTTCAGACATTGGTCCGTTGAAAGGAATATCGGTAATTGCGATTGCAGCAGAAGCGGCTAATCCTGCCAAAGATTCTGGCATACATTCTTTATCATAAGAAATCAGTGAAATCATCACCTGAACTTCTGCATGGAAATCTGATGGGAAAAGTGGACGCAAAACACGGTCAACTAATCTCATTGTTAAAATTTCTTCGTCAGATGGTCTAGCCTCTCTTCTGAAAAAGTTTCCTGGAATTTTTCCTGCTGAATAAAATTTCTCTCTGTAATCTACTGTTAAAGGTAAGAAATCAACACCTGGTTTCGCGTCTTTGCTTGCGACAACTGTTGCAAGAAGCATTGTGCCTCCCATTCTTACTACTACAGCACCATTAGCTTGTTTTGCTAATTTTCCTGTTTCGATGGTAATTTCTCTACCATCACTTAATTGAAATTTTTCAATAATTGCTTGTGGAGCATTCATAAAATTTGTTCGTCTTGGGCACTCCGTATTGAGTGCGGTTTGTATTTAATCTATTTAAATTTTCGAGGGCAAATATACGGAATTTTCCCGAGTGGGAAAGTCTCGTCTGAGCGGAAGTTTCACGGTTAAACTTGAGTGTTTTATGCTTATAATTGCTTGCTTCTGGAACGATGAATTGGGAAAATGATCTATTGAAGCTTTTTATTTCTAGTTTTAATTTCTACATCTTAATGATTCATTATGAGTAAACTAAGTTAGAGTAGCTATAATAATTTTGTGAAAATTAGAAGTTTAAAAAGTGATTTCGGCATAAATTTAGATGTTGTATTAAATATAAAACAATTAATTAACATTAAAAACAAACATTATGGGAATTTTATGGACTTTGATTATCGGTGCTGTCGCAGGATGGTTAGGATCTCAAATTTTTAAAGGTGGAAGCCTAGGTTTAATCGGAAATATTATCGTCGGAATCGTCGGTGGATTTATCGGATATTGGCTTTTAGGTTCTACTTTCGGAACAGCAGTTGTTGGACAAATTCTTACTGGAGCCGTTGGTGCAATTGTTCTATTAGCAATCATTAACTTATTGACCAGAGGAAAAGTATAAAACAAATCTATTTTTTGTTAAAAGCTATTGGCTAAAAAAAACGTTCTGATTTTCGCAGAACGTTTTTTTTTGTTTTTTACCAGCCGCCTCCGCCGCCACCTCCGCCACCACCTCCGGAGAATCCACCTCCGCCAGATCCACTTCCTGAACTGGATGGTTGGGTTGAAGAACTTGCGATTGATTGCGATAAAGATGAAGTTAAAGTATTGGCAAAGTTCATATTCATCATTGAACTTCCTACGTACCAACTGGAGATGTATTGCTGGTTTTCTAAAGATGAATTCTTCAGCATATTTTGAAATTTTTGACCCCAAATTTTATCAACGCCCAAAACCATCGCATAAGGCAACATCTTTTCAAAAACCTGTGTAGTCATTTCTGGTGGATTATGAAACTGTAAGGTTTTCTCTTCTGCCGTTCCCAAGTACATTTTGAAACCTTCGATGAGTGATTGGGTTTCTAATTTTTCAGGAGTGGGTTGTTTGATGAGATATTGGTAAAGAACGATTGCGATAAATCCGATGATCAAAAATCCATAACTTCCGTAAAAGCCTAAGTTTTCTGACCGTTCCGTATCGACTGAAAATATCGTCGCCAGAATTAAAATGAGTCCTATTGAAATTAAAGCAAATAGAGCTTTAACCACGTTCGATCTTTCAAAAAATATAGAAATGAAAATTCCTGCAAATAAAGCCGCCGCACCCAAAGGAATTCCTGCGCCTAAGTGAACATCGCTGTAACTTATTTTGTAACTAAAAAATAATCCTGCGGCGTATAAGACAATAATAATAATGATAGGCAAGAAGAGTTTATTGGTGTTATTTCCTTTTTTTAAAAAACCATCATGTTGAAACCTTAGACTTGCTTTGAAATCATTAACCGCATTTTCAATTTTTGAATTGTATTTTCCATCAAAAGAAACACTTGTTGCTTCACCCGAAAATAATTTATTCATCAGGTTGATTTCTTCTTTCGGTAAAGTTTGATCCTGTTCTTTTATTTTTTCTAAAGTGTATTCTTTGCCACCGAAAATTCCTAAAATCCTTTTATCATCTTCAATGATTTTAATGTAACCTTTAACGGCCAAGCTTACTATCGCTGCTGTAATCATCGGAGCGGAATAATATTCATTTTCCAAGTAACCCAAAGACGCAGGTGAAAGATTTTGTGGCGCATTAAATTGTGGATACACAACTGGCTTCTGCGGATCAATTCCATATTTCTGCCAGCTCGAATATAAGTAGCCTAACAATCCTAAAGCTGCCGCGATGAGCATCGCTAAAACTCCGTACTTCTCCAGCATTCCGGGTGGAGGCGGAGGTGTGAAAATTCCTTTGTTAAAACCAACGGCAATTGTTAACCCTTGATTTCGTCCTAAGTTTTTTGCTGACCACTCAATAGTATTCGTAGAAAATTGTTTACCAATACAATTGGATTCCTTCGAGCCGTAGCTTCCTGTATAACAAGATTGTTGTAAGATTTCGGCACCTTCCGGTAAAGTAACTTTAGCGGAAATTTCATCAACTGGAAAATCCCATAAAGTTCCATTCACGTTCCAGTAAAATTCATCATACTTTTCAAAGAATCCAATCTGATCATTTGTTTTGTACGTCAGTTCATAATCGTAAACTCCCGGCGATAAAATGATGTCTTTGTCTCCGAAATAAATAGCGTAATCATCACTCGAGTTTTCAGTGTGATAATTTTCGTTCGAACCATTTTTTCGAACCGAAAGGATATCATATTTAATTCTGATTTTCTTGCCATTAACATTTCGCCAAAGTGGAAGTGAACGAAAAATTCCCCGTTTGATATTAATGCCTTCTGCATAAACTTTGATTTTTTCTGTAATCGTAGTTTCGGCATCTTTTGAAATCACAATATCGGAATCAAAAGATAAGATGTGTTCATAATTATACGCGTCACCATTAGCTGAATTCACATCCTGTGTAAATCCAAAACTGAAAATCAGCAGGAATAATCCTATTAATAAACGTTTCATGGTTTTAGAATTGTACATTCGGCACCACACGCTCTGCAATATTATCGAGTTCAAAGAACGCAGATTTGGTAAATTTGTACATATTCGCAATGATATTGCTTGGGAAAGTATCTACCAAAATATTGTTTTCACGAACCGTTCCATTATAATATCTTCTCGATTTCTCGATATCACCTTCCAAGGTTGAAAGTTCTGCTTGAAGCTGTAAGAAGTTGGTATTCGCTTTTAAATCCGGATATTGTTCAGCAACAGCATTCAAATTCATCATCGCCTGATTTAAATTTTTCTCTGCAGCTTCTTTTTCCTGAATGGTATTTGCGCCCATTGCTGCGGCTCTGGCGCGAGTCACACTATCAAAAGTTTCTCTTTCGTGGGTAGCATATCCTTTTACGGTTTCCACTAAGTTCGGAATTAAATCGTGACGTTTTTTCAACATAACATCGATGCTGCTCCACGCTTCCTGAACCATTGTTCGCAATTTTACCAAGCGGTTGTAGATGGAGATTCCGTAAAAGAAAAAGATAGCAATCGCCGCCAGAATAATTAGGATGATCATAATTTTAAGTTTTTAGTTATTATTTTTTTTTAATTGAGTGTCCTACTTATTAATATAATGAGTATCAAACCAAATGGAAAGTTACAAATATTAACATTAATAATGCAAACGACTAAAAAAAGCTATCTTTGCAAAAATTTTTGGGCTCGAATAGTTCGAGTAACCCATTAATAATAACATTATTAAACAAAATTTTATGTCGAATATCGTCGCCATAGTAGGACGTCCCAACGTTGGGAAATCCACCCTTTTTAACCGTTTTCTAGAACGTAGAGAAGCAATTGTAGATTCAACCGCCGGAGTTACCAGAGACCGTCATTACGGAAAATCTGACTGGAACGGAGTTGAATTTACCGTAATCGACACAGGAGGTTATGAAGTAGATACTGAAGATGCATTCCAGGGAGAAATCATCAAACAGGTTGAATTAGCCGTAGATGAAGCGACTTCGATCATCTTCATGCTGAACGTTGCTGAAGGTTTAACAGATACTGATATCGAAATTCATGAAATGTTACGCCGTGCCAATAAGCCGGTGTACATCGTGGTTAATAAAGCAGATTCTGCGAAAGAAGAATTAGCTGCAACCGAATTTTATCAGTTGGGAATTTCAAAATATTACACCATGTCTTCTGCAACAGGTTCCGGAACAGGAGAGTTGTTGGATGATATCGTAAAAGATTTCCCGACTACCGAATACAAAGATCCTTTCGAAGGTTTACCAAAAATTACGATTGCAGGAAGACCAAATGTTGGAAAGTCTACTTTGACCAACGCGCTTTTAGACAAAGAACAAAATATTGTAACTGATGTTGCGGGAACAACGCGCGATTCTATCCAAACTTTATACAATAAATTCGGACATGAATTTGTTTTGGTTGATACGGCCGGAATGCGTCGTAAAGCCAAAGTAAAAGAAGATTTAGAATTCTATTCAGTAATGCGTTCTGTTCGTTCTATCGAGTATTCTGATATCGTAATTATCATGGTTGATGCCACTTTAGGCTGGGAATCTCAGGATATGAACATTTTCGGATTGGCTCAGAAAAATAGAAAAGGAATCGTAATCGTTGTTAATAAATGGGATTTGGTTGAAAAAGAAACCAATACAACCCGTGATTTCGAAGCAAGAATTAAAGAAAAAATTGGTCAGTTTACCGATATTCCAATTCTTTTCGTTTCAGCTTTAACGAAACAGAGAATTCTGAAAACGGTTGAAGTTGCGATGGAAGTTTATGCCAACAGAGCCAAGAAAATTAAAACTTCTAAGTTAAATGAAATTATGCTTCCCATTTTTGAAAAAACGCCGCCACCAGCATTGAAAGGGAAATACGTGAAAATTAAATATTGCGTACAACTTCCAACGCCAAGTCCGCAGTTCGTATTTTTCTGCAACTTACCTCAATATGTGAAAGAAGCCTACAAAAGATTTACTGAAAATCAACTTCGAAAAGAGTTCGGATTCACCGGAGTTCCTATTGAAATTTATTTTAGACAAAAATAAAAATAATAGCCTTTTAGATTTTATCTAAAGGGCTTTTTAATACCTTAATTTTTCACCAACTTTGCAACCTAACTTATAGCAATGATAATAAATCTTTCAGACCACTTTTCTCTCGTAAATACATGGATTAATGAACTTCGAAATGTAGATATACAAAGTGACCGATTAAGATTCCGTCGCAATATGGAACGAATTGGAGAAATCGCCGCCTTTGAAATCAGTAAAGGTTTCGAAACTAAAGAAATTGAAATCACCACGCCTTTAGATACAATTAAAGCAACAGAAATAGCGGTACAACCCGTAATTACCACTATTCTGCGAGCAGGAGTTCCTTTGTTTCAAGGGATTTTAAATTATCTTGATAACGCAGATTGTGGCTTCGTCGCTGCTTACAGAAAACATGACGCCAATGACTATTTTTCCATTAAACAGGATTATTTAACATGTCCCAGTATTGATGGAAGACCTTTGATTGTCGCGGATCCAATGTTGGCAACTGGTGCAAGTTTAATTGAAGCCATCAAAGATTTATTAAACCACGGAAAACCGACACAACTTCATATCGTTGCAGCGATCGCTTCTCAACAAGGAGTTGACACGATTCAAAAAGAGTATCCTGAAGCAAAAATCTGGGTTGGAGTTATTGATGAAAAACTAACTTCAAAAGGGTATATCACGCCAGGTTTAGGAGATGCAGGAGATTTATCTTATGGCGAGAAATTACAGAGATAATATATTCTAAAATAGATAAGCATAATTCCTTCTCATTTCGAGGAGGAATTTTTTAGTCAATTGCCATTACCAGAACACTGACTTTATTATTTCCTTCTTTTAGAATTTGCCAGGCCACGGCGCTCATTGTATTTCCAGTCGTAAAAACATCATCGATTAATAAGATATGTTGATTCGAAATGTTTTTAGTTATTGAAAATAGATTTTCATTAAATGTTCTTTGTTCACGACGTTTTTGAGCCTGAGCTTTTTTGTAAAAATTTCTTTTAATTAAACTATGGTCACAAGGGATTTTCAGTCCTTTTGAAAGAGTATCCGCAAAAAGATGCAACTGATTATAGCCACGCTCTTTCTGTTTCGTCGGATGAAGTGGAATGGTGACTAAAAGATCTATTTTGGACTTCCTTAAATCTATTTTTTCTAAAGTCCAGTTTGAAATGATCTTTCCAATTTTCTCTCGACCTCCATATTTGAGTTGATGAATAATCTTTTGACTCGTACTTTCTTCTTCGAACTGCATCAAAGCAAAAGCGTTTTCTATCGGAAATAATAATCGGCATTTCTCCGTTAGAAGATTGCTTTCCGAAAAATGATGATGGGTAAAATTGATCTGGTCAAAACACAATTCACAAACCACTTCATTGTGATGAATAATTCGGTTACATTCCAGACAGCGATTCGGAAAAAGTAGGTCGACTAAAAACATACTTCATTAATTTAGTGAAAGTTACGATTTAGTTTTTTAAAACCACAAAGTCACAAAAGTTTTTAGATGTAAATAGAAAATCTAGGAAATTTATTTTCTTAGTCCCGAAAGTTTAAAAAATGTATATATTTTACTTTATGAACTTGCATTTATTCATTCTGCAAGAAATCTTTGTAGCTTTGTGGTTTAAATAAATGTGGTTTTAGTATTTTAAAGCATTTCCTTTCGAATCTGCTGAATCGACTTCTTCATATTTTCATTAAAGATTTCTTTCTCCAGTCTTGAAGGTGGAGCTTGTCGAACTTCACAATCTGGAATGCTGCAAAATTCACATGTTACACCAACATTCACGGTTTTAATCTGATCGCTTTTCGCAAATTTAATTTTCTTTAAAGAATTAGAATTCAATAAAATACCTACACAATAACTTCTATTTGTTCCATCAGAAAACGGATTTTTTTGCGATGTTGAAAGTACAAGATAAGTCAAACCGCTGTCTTTATAATGAGAGATTTGCGCGTCGGTCAGTTTCTCGTTGTCTTTTAAGTTTGAAAGATTTTTCACTGCAACCCAGCGACGGCAATAATGTTCATTGGTTGCGTTTGCGTGAGGAGCTTGTTGTTGATTGAGGTGCAATTCTTTTAATATCTGTACTTTATTGGAATCTTTCTTTTTTGTAAAACATAAATAAAAAACATCTTTAATTCCCATTTCTGCGGGAAGAATATTGGTGAGTCTATAATAGAATGTTTCAGGTGAATTGGTAAATTCTTCAATTATGGTTTCGAAAATTTCGGGATTCCATTCTTGGTTTTGAAAGAATTCATTCAACTTACGGGTTAAAATTTCTTTACGAATTAATAAAGCGCCTGCGAAATAAGAAGCATAATAATTATTCAGCAGTTCTTCAAAATTGGTAAAATCCAGCCAGGAATAAGTGTTCGGACGAGGATTTAAGTTGAGCACATTAAAACCGATTTCTTTCGCGAAAATAAAGGTTTTCTGATCTTCATCTAAAAGTTCATTCAATAAAAGAAGTTTCTTTTCTGGAATAAAAAGTGAGCGTAATTTACCTGAAGCGCCGTATTGTTCCAGATCCATCGATTTGATTTCATATTGAAACTGTTCTTGTAAAATAAGTTCGAATTCGTCGGAGTTTGGTTTTACGGATAGGTTATTTTCAATCAAATAGGTTTCTGCTTTTTCTTCCAGATCGGGGAAATAATTATCCTGCAATTCCTGAAAACTTCTGATCACCGCAAAGAAAAAACGCTCTTTACTCAAATTATAATTCTTCGAAATTTCAATTAAAGTATTAATGAAAGCTGTGACTTTTTTCGGAGCATCACTGATGATATTGATGAGGTTGGTTTTATTAATACCAAAAAGTTCAAGCGGAATTTCCTTGAAAAAATCGGACTGTATAATTTCAGCTATCGGTGCTAAACTTTTATCCAGTTTTGTGGAAACTAGATCGTCATAAGTACAGTTCAACGCTGTGGCAAGTTGCGCAATTTTATCGTGCTTCGGATATTTTTTACCGTTCTCAATCTCATTTAAATAAGATTTGGAAACGCCCGTCGCATTCGCAAGATCTTGTAAAGAATAGTTCTTCTTTTGTCGGAACTGCTTCATTTTCAATCCAAAAATTGTTTTTATAAAATCACTGTCGCTTGTCATTAATCAAATATTAATTTATAATATGTCTAAATAGATTGTAAAATCCGATGAACACAAAGGTAAATAAAATTAAGCGATTGTTCGCATAATAATTATTTAATAAATTTAGCGAACGTTCGCTGTAAGTGAATATTTTTTGATTAAGTTTGTAATACCAAATCATTAAAGTTTATACAAAATGGAAACGGCAACACAATTTCAAATTCTTCCTCAAGAACAATACAACGACATTTTCACCTCCGGATTAGTGAGTTTCTTAACGGAACTTCATTCAAAATTTAATAATCAAAGAATTGAGCTTCTTCATGCGCGAACAATGAAGCAAGCGGAATTCGATCATCGTCAACTTCCTAAATTTTTACCTGAAACTGAAGAGATCAGAACTGGGAATTGGGTTTGTAATCCAATTCCGAAAGATTTACTCGATAGAAGAGTGGAGATTACAGGACCTGTGGAAAGAAAAATGGTCATCAATGCGTTGAATTCTGGGTCTTCCACTTTTATGGCTGATTTCGAAGACAGCAATTCTCCGACTTGGGAAAATTGTATGGATGGACAAAGAAACCTTTCTGATGCAATCAACAGAACTATTAGTTTTGAAAATGAAAACGGTAAAAAATATGAACTTGGAGAAAATTTAGCAACGCTTTTAGTTCGTCCACGAGGTTTGCATTTAGAAGAGAAAAATATTGAATTTGATGGTCAAAAAGCATCTGCTTCTCTCATTGATTTCGGAATTTACTTCTTTAGAAATGCAAAAAAGCTAATTGAGAATGGAAGTGGACCTTATTTTTATTTACCAAAATTAGAACATTATAAAGAAGCAAAATGGTGGAATGATGTTTTCAAATTCTCTCAGGACTATTTAGAAATTCCACAAGGAACGATCAAAGCCACGGTTTTAATTGAAACCATTACAGCAGCTTTTCAACTGGACGAAATTTTATATGAATTAAAAGAACACAGTTCTGGTCTGAATTGTGGACGTTGGGATTACATTTTTTCCTACATCAAAAAATTTAGAAATCTTCCTGAATTTTTGGTTCCGGACCGAGATCAGGTTACGATGGCTTCTCCTTTTATGAGTGCTTATTCCAAAAGAGTCATTCAGGTTTGTCATAAAAGAAATGTTCACGCGATGGGCGGAATGGCCGCTCAGATTCCTGTAAAAAATAACGAGGCAGAAAACGAAATCGCTTACGCGAAAGTTCGTGCAGATAAAGAACGAGAAGTAAAAAACAGACACGACGGAACTTGGGTTGCGCATCCAGGATTGGTTTCTGTGGCCAAGAAAATCTTCGATGAATTCATGCCGACTCCAAACCAAATCCATAAAAAATTTGAAGAGTATCATGTATCAGAAGAAAACCTCCTTGAAATTCCAAAAGGAACGATTACTGAAAATGGCGTTAGAAAAAATATTAATGTCGGAATCTTATATATAGAATCATGGTTAATGGGAGTTGGAGCTGCGGCTTTATACAATTTAATGGAAGACGCCGCAACCGCAGAAATCTCCAGAACTCAAATTTGGCAATGGCTAAAAAATGAAGCAAAACTGGACGACGGCAGAACTTTAATGCCCGAAATGGTTTTGACCTGGCAAGAAGAAGAACTGGATAAAATCAAAAATTATGTTGGTGAAGATCGATACAACAATGGAAAATTCGAGTTGGCAACTGAACTTTTTGATGACCTCATTCTTAATGAAAACTTTGCAGAATTCCTGACTTTGAAAGCGTATCAGTTTATTTAAGAGCCAAGGAAAAAGTAAAAAGAGCCAAGAGCAACATTACCACAAAAGTCACAAAAGTCTAAGATCATTATTCTAAAAGTACAAAAAGGACATTCCCTTTGCTAAGTGAAACGCCCCTGCCTGCCGGCAGGTTTGCGTCCGTAATTTCAGAAGTATTACGAATATAAACATTGCGTCTTTGCGTTAAAGTATTCAAAAACAAAACAACAAATCACAAAAACAAATCGATATGAAAAAGCAAGAACAAATCCAGCAGCTGGAAAAAGAATGGTTAGAAAGTCCAAGATGGAACGGTATCAAAAGACCGTACGCCGCAGAAAAAGTTTTGAAACTTCGAGGTTCTTACAAACTCGATTACACGATTGCCAAATTAATGTCGGAGAAATTATGGGATAAATTAAACAACCAGGATTTCGTAGCAGGATTAGGCGCGCTCACTGGAAACCAAGCCGTACAGGAAGTTGACGCCGGTTTAGAAGCGATTTATCTTTCAGGTTGGCAAGTTGCTGCAGATGCAAATTTGAGTGGTGAAATGTATCCTGATCAAAGTTTGTATCCTGCGAATTCAGTTCCGTCGGTAGTGAAAAGAATTAATAATGCTTTGTTGCGTGCGGATCAAATTCAGTCTGTAAATGAAGTTAAAAGTGAAGATTGCAAAGATTATTTAGTTCCAATCGTAGCAGATGCTGAAGCAGGTTTTGGTGGAAACTTAAATGCTTTCGAACTGATGAAACAAATGATTGAAGCCGGTGCAGCCGGAGTTCACTTTGAAGACCAATTATCATCGGCAAAAAAATGTGGACATTTAGGTGGAAAGGTTTTGGTTCCGACTCAGGAAGCGATTAATAAATTAGTTGCCGCTCGTTTGGCAGCCGATGTTTGCGGAGTTCCAACCGTTCTGGTAGCGAGAACCGATGCTGATGCTGCAGATTTATTGACGTCAGATATTGATGATAGAGACAAAAGATTTGTGACGGGAAAAAGAACAAGTGAAGGTTTCTACGAGGTGAAAAATGGAGTAGAGCAGGGAATCGACAGAGGTTTGGCTTATGCACCTTACGCCGATTTGATTTGGATGGAAACTTCAAATCCTGATTTAGATTACGCGAGAAAATTTGCAGAAGGAATCCACGCAAAATTCCCGGGAAAAATGTTGGCTTACAATTGTTCACCATCTTTCAACTGGGCTGCGAAATTATCAGTTCCGGAAATGGAAACGTTCCGCGAAGAATTAGCCGCAATGGGTTACAAATTCCAGTTCATTACTTTAGCCGGATTCCACGCATTAAATACTTCCATGTTCGAGTTGGCTTTGGCTTACAAAGAAAGAGGAATGGCGGGTTACAGCGAATTGCAGGAAAGAGAATTCGCCTTACAATCCAAAGGTTTCCGCGCGGTGAAACACCAAAGTTTTGTAGGAACCTCTTATTTCGACGAAGTGCAAACCGTAGTTACCGACGGAAATTCTTCTACGAATGCCTTAGCCGGTTCTACCGAAGCAGAACAGTTTCATTGATTAAACACAGATCCTCCATATTTTATAAATTGTTAGAAAATTCCTTCCCATACTTTTGGGAGGGGATTTTTTTTTGGGCGTGCCTTTCGCAGTCGCATTTCCCTCCACCAAAAGACCGCGCTTTCCGTTGCAATCTTTTTTTGCCAATACTTTTCCCTTCCAAAAAAAAGGATTTCCACTTCAATCGCTCACGCAATTGGGATTGTTAAATTGAAATTTCACCTGATTATTAAAATCGGTAATCTTTTGAGATTGTCAAAATGTGTATTGCCTTTGCTAAGTGAAACGCCCCTGCCTGCCGGCAGGCAGGTTTGCGACCGTAATTTTTACGAAGCATTATAAATGAAATCTTTGTCTCTTCCTTTAGACGAGATGAAAAGGCATTTTACTTAATTACTCCAAAAAGATTAAACTTTCTTTATCTTTGCAAAATGATACGAATCACCAAAATTTTCACTTTCGAAACTGCCCACGTTCTTTACAATTACGACGGCAAATGCAAAAATATGCATGGACATTCCTATAAACTTTTTGTTACGGTAAAAGGCACTCCCATTAATGATTTAGACCATCCAAAAAATGGAATGGTCGTAGATTTTGGCGATATCAAAAAAATTGTAAAATCTGAAATACTTGATATTTGGGATCATGCCGTAATGCTGAATGGGATTTCGCCCCACAAACAATTAGGTGAAGATTTAGAAGGAAAAGGTCATAAAGTAATTTATTGCCAATATCAGCCGACTTGCGAAAATATGCTTTACGACATCGCAGCAAAAATAAAAAAGCAACTTCCAGAAACGGTTTCTTTGGCTTACCTCAAACTTCACGAAACCGAAAACTCTTACGGGGAATGGTTTGCAGAAGATAATTCTTAAAATTCTTAAAAACTAATTACACGAATGAAAATCACAAATTACACAATATAAGATTTGTGAAATTTGTGAGAACAATTAGTGCCATTTGTGTTTAGATTTAAAATATGAAAATCAATTTAGAACAAACTAAAAAAGTTTATTTCGCTTCCGATCAACATTTTGGTGCACCGACGCCGAAAGAAAGTAAAGTTCGGGAAGAGAAATTTATCCGTTGGCTCGATGAAATAAAAGGCGATGCGCAAGTTTTATTTTTAATGGGAGATTTATTTGATTTCTGGCACGAGTGGAATCACGTTATTCCGAAAGGATATGTGCGTGTTTTAGGTAAATTGGCAGAATTGAAAGATTCTGGAATTGAACTTTTTATGTTCGTCGGAAACCACGACTTGTGGATGAAGAATTACTTTGAAGAAGAAATTGGCTGTAAGGTTTATTTCGACAAACAGTATTTTGAAATCAATGGAAAGAACTTTCTACTTGCTCATGGCGATGGTTTAGGACCTGGCGATAAAGGATATAAAAGAATGAAAAAAGTCTTTACTAATCCTTTGGCACAATGGGCTTTTAAATGGTTGCATCCTGATATTGCGATGAAAATTGCGATTTATGCTTCAACGAAAAATAAGATGATTTCAGGTGAAGAAGACAAAGCTTTTTTAGGTGAAGACAAAGAATTTCTCATTATTTATTCTAAAGAGAAATTGAAAACTGAAAAGATAGATTATTTCGTTTACGGTCATAGACATTTACCAATGGTTCTTGATTTAGAAAATGGTAAAGCCAAGTACATCAACCTTGGTGACTGGATTTCTTACTTTACTTATGGTGAATTTGGTGATGAATTTGAGCTAAAAACTTTTGAAAAGTAAAAATTCGCGGCACTATTGTTGAGCAAGAGAATCGCCGTGACGATTATTGAAGTTTGCGGTGAAAATTACTTAAACAATCTTATAAGTTATCATCATGAAAAATTCATTTATCGCACTTTTCTTTGTGCTTATTTCCGCTTTTGCGTTCGGACAGAAAAAAGAAGTTACTTACCAATTGTCAAGTCACATTCTTGATGTATCGAAAGGAATGCCTGCGCCGGGAGTTACGATTAAGTTGGAAAAATTTAACGAAGCAAAAAAAACATGGACTTCAGTACAAGAAAAAGTAACCGACAAAAACGGTCGTGTTCCTGATTTTTTACCTAATGACAAATCGAACTTAGGAATTTACAAATTGACTTATTACACCAGCGAATATTTCAAAAAAATGAATACTGAAAGTTTTTATCCTTGGGTTGAGGTAGTTTTTCAAATTACAAATGGAGATCATTATCACGTACCAATCACTCTTTCTGCTTACGGTTATTCAACTTACAGAGGAAACTAATATTTTTCTCAACTAAAATAAATGAGCGGAATTCAAATATAAATTTTGAATTCCGCTTTTCTTTTTTGACTTTTGTGCTTTCAAATAAAATGACCAATATTTTCAACATTCAGACCGAAGAAGAATTCCAACAGAAATGCCTGGAAACTTTTCAATATCAATATCATAACATCGAGGTTTACAGAAAGTTTGTAGACTATTTAAACATCAATCCAAACGAAATTAGGGAAGTGGAAAAGATTCCTTTTTTACCGATTGAGATGTTTAAAAATCATACGCTTTTAGATAAAAATAAAAATACCAATTTGTTTTTTCAAAGTTCCGGAACAACTCAGATGAATCTTTCGAAACATTGGATCGCTGATGAAAAGTTATATGAAGATAGTATTGAGAAAAGTTTCGAACAGTTTATTGGAAAACCGGAAGATTATATTTTCCTCGGATTGTTGCCAAGTTATCTGGAAAAACAAAACTCCTCTTTAATCTTTATGGTTGATTTTCTAATGAGAAAATCGGGGAAACCAGAAAATGGATATTTTCTTTATAATCATCAGGATTTATTTGAATTGTTAAATAAGCTTTCAACTGAAAATAAGAAAGTTATTTTGTTTGGAGTTTCTTTTGCGCTTTTAGATTTTCTAGATTTCTGTCATCCTGAGCTTGTCGAAGGAGCTTTTGAATTGACAAACGATTTAACAATCATCGAAACGGGTGGAATGAAAGGTCGTAAGCAAGAAATGACCAAAGATGAATTGTTGGCAATTTTTCATAAAGGTTTCGGAACGGATAAAATTTACTCCGAATACTCAATGACTGAATTGCTTTCTCAGGCGTATTCTCTAGGTAAGAATATCTACGAAAGTCCAAACTGGATGCGCATTCTCATTAGAAATACGGAAGATCCTTTTTCATACTTGGAAGCGGGACGAAATGGTGCCATTAATATTATAGATCTTGCAAATAGATATTCTTGCAGTTTTATTGCGACTCAGGATTTAGGTCGGATTCTAACTGATAAAGAGATTATTGGTTTCGTTGATAATGAAAAAGAAATTTTATCAAATCAATTTCAAGTGTTGGGAAGAATTGATCATTCTGACATTCGTGGTTGCAGTTTGCTGGTTTCTTAATTTTTAAATTTCATGCTTAAAGTAGAAGAATTAACCTATAATTATATTTCTCAATTTTGTGATTTTGAGAAGGATTTGGTGTTGACGAATCACTTTCATTCTGATTGGGAAGCAGATATTTTAATTATTAATGAAGAAGGTTTCAGTCATGAACTGGAAATTAAATTATCAAAAGCCGACTTTAAAAATGATTTTAAAAAGAAATATCAAAATCAGAAAACCAAAGAGAAATTTCTAAAACACGATAAAATTTCCTGTGGCGATTATCCGTGTAATCAGTTTAGTTTTCTCCTACCACAAGGAATGGTTGAAGCTGAAGATATTCCTGAACATTGCGGAATCATTGAGTTTTACCATAATCCAGATTCCTGGAAAACGACCTTTGATGAAATTAGAAAACCTAAAAGAGTTCACGAAGAAAAATTCTGGAAATTATTTGATAAAGATTTAATGCTGAAAATAATGGCGCGAAATCTCTACTTTAAAAAACTGGAAGTGAAAGGGAAATTTGAAGAGTTAATTCTGCCCCCGAAATTTCTACAGAAAAAATAAACCGCCCAATTTGGAGCGGTTTTATCATGATATACTTTTGTTTTTAGGTAACTTCTACTTCGTTTTTTTGAAGCAGATATCTATAAATTAAACCTCCAGTCATTCCTCCCAGAATTGGAGCTACCCAAAACAGCCAAAGTTGATGAATGGCAAGCCCACCAACGAAAATAGCCTGTGAAGTTGCTCTCGCTGGATTTACAGAAGTATTGGTAATCGGGATACAGATGAGGTGAATTATGGTCAGCGTTAATCCAATTGCGATTCCTGCAAATTTTCCGTTCGCGTATTTATCGGTTGCTCCCATAATGACAAATACGAAAAATGCGGTCAATATAAATTCAGCTAAAAATGCCGCTCCTAAACTAAAAGCACGTCCGTTATAAACGGCTTCGTCATAGAAGTTAGAGGCAAAAGCTCCAGCTCCTTCTCTGGAAAAAGCACCTGCGCCATTCAGAATAAAATAAAGGCAAGTTGCTGCGCCCAGTGCACCGAGACATTGAACAATTACATAAGGAATTAAATCTTTTGCGGGAAATCTGCCGCCTGCCATTAGTCCAAAGGAAACTGCGGGATTAAAGTGTCCGCCGGAAATATGTCCGACTGCATAAACCATGGTTAAAACAGTTAGTCCGAAAGCCAAGGCGACTCCGAGTAATCCGATTCCTACATTGGGAACTCCGGCTGAGAATACTGCGGCTCCACAACCACCGAATACCAGCCAAAACGTGCCGAAAAATTCGGCTGCTAATTTTCTTGTCATCATTTTTGTGTTTTATGTTACTCAAATTTATGCATTTTTCGGAACAGATATTGAAATATTCGTAAATAAATTAGCTTAGTTATTAGTAATTTAACAATCAATTTTTCAAAATCGTTATCTTTACATAAAATATCAGCAGATGAACTTCAGTAAATTCAAAATCGTGCTTTGGTCTTTAGGGATTTTAATGGTGGTTTTCCTTGGCTTCTTTATTTATCAAATGACGAAGAGTCAGAATATCAATTCGATGATGATTGTTTTGATGCTCATCTTAGGACTTATTCTGGGTGGAGTGATTGCTTTCTTAGCTTCCAGTAAGTTAGGTTCTTCACCGGTTGTCATTACTGAAAGTTCACATACGATTGCTGAAAGCATGCGTAAGGTTTTTAAAGTTGTTTCTGCAGAAGGTCATTTCAATGAAATTTATAATTACGAAGAGACGACCAAAATTTTTAATTTTATTCCATCAAAAAAGAAAGCTTTAGTCATTGTTCAAGCCAAAGTTTTGGTCGGTTATGACTTCGAAAAATTTAAGTGGGAAATCGATGAAGTTAATAAAACAGTTAAGCTTATCAATTTTCCAGCTCCGCAAATTCTGTCGACGGAAACTGATTATAAATATTACAATATCGAGGAGCAGTTTTTTAATCTTTTTAGCAAAGATGATTTAGCTAAAATTCAACAAAACGGAAAACAGCAAGTTATCGAAGCGGCGAAGAAATCACATCTTCCAGAAGTGGCGGCAGAGCAGATGCGAACTTTACTCACAGAGCTTTTAGCGGGAAAAAACTTCTTCCTGGAAAATGCTTCTGTTATCTCGGAAAGCAAAAATAGGATCGATTATCAATCTCCTTTAATTAAAGATCATTCTTAAATAATCTGAATTTTTCAAAAGTATTTAAGGTTCAATTTTCATTATTAATGAAAGTTTAAATATTCAGTGCTTCATCCTTAAGTTTTAGTATTTTTACATTCTTAAAATAATTGAATCATGAAATATTTTTACACGCTATTTTTAGCCTTAATGCTTCCGATTTTTGGGGTTGCACAGCAGGTTATTACGTATTCTGTAAATCCGGCTACTTTTGAAGAAACTGAGGCGATTACCGTAACCTTTACTGTTAATGAGAATAGTTTTGGAGTGGCAAGTTCGCACGCACTTTATCTTTGGGCATGGTCTTTTGACTCTAATAATGTTAATGCAGACAGTCCAACAAACGGAACCTGGACAGCTTCTAATGCAGCGAATAAATTGACATATGTATCAAGTTCTGCAGGAGTGGGAACTTATACTTTTTCCATGAACACTGTAAAATCTTTTTATGGGAACAGAGCCAATGCACTTTCTAAAATAGGATTTCTGGTAAAAACGGTTAACGGCGGAATTCAGTCTCAGGATATTTTATTGAACGTTGGCAAATTTCAGTTTAATTTAACCAATCCAATCCAAGGAAGTACGAATGTAGTTACTTCTGGGACGATTCTAAATATTAAAGGAACATCAACTTTAACTGCGAATTATGTGGTTAAAGCAAATGGGACTTCAGTTTACACAAGTGCTTCTGCATCTACAACATTAAATTTCCCTTATACCGTAACTCAAGATGCGACAATGGAAGTTATTGCAACAGATGCAGCTTCTGGAACAGTGGTGAGCAAATCATTTACGGTTGCACTTTCAATTCCGGTACAAACTGCTGCGATTCCTTCTTATATGAGACAAGGTATTTCTTACGATCCTGCTGATCCAACCAAAGTTGGTTTGGCGATTTATGCTCCTTTTAAAGCGTACGTTCATGTCATCGGAAGTTTTAATAACTGGGCAGTTAGCGCTAATTATTTAATGAAAAAAGACACTGCGAATCCCGACCTATATTGGTTAGAAGTTACAGGTCTTACTCCGCAGCAAACCTATACTTTTCAATATAGAACGGCAGACGGAATTAAAGTAGCTGATCCTTATTCGCCCTTAGTTTTATCACCAGATGATGATCCATGGATTAACCAATATGCCAATGTTTACCCAAATCTTCCGGCTTATCCTGCGGGACAAAGTTTTGATGTATCTGTCATTCAAACTTCAAAACCAACTTATAACTGGACGATTACTAATTTTAATAAACCTGCAAAAGAAAACTTAATCGTTTATGAATTGTTGGTGAGAGACTTTACCACTCAGAAAACTTGGCAATCTCTTATCGATAAAATGTCTTATTTAAAATCTTTGAATATCAATGCGATAGAATTAATGCCAGTGATGGAATTTGATGGAAATAATTCTTGGGGTTATAATACTGGATTTCATTATGCTTTAGATAAAGCGTACGGAACTCCAGAGAAATTTAAAGAGTTTATTGATCTTTGCCACCAAAATGGAATTGCCGTAATTCTTGATGTTGCCTTAAACCACGCTACCGGAAGAAGTCCAATCGAAAGAATGTGGATGATCGATCCAGATGGAGATGGTTACGGTGATCCTGCGGCGAATAACCCCTATTTTAATCAAGTTGCAAAACATTCTTATAGTGTATTTAATGACTTTAACCACTCTACTTCTGCGACGAAATATTATGTAAACAGAGTTTTGGAGCAATGGATTAAAGAATATAAAGTGGATGGTTTCCGTTGGGATTTAACCAAAGGATTTACACAGAATTGTACAGCAGGAGACGATGCGTGTACCAATGCTTATCAACAAGATCGTGTTAATATTCTGAAAGGTTATGCCGATAATCAATGGAGTTATGATCCGACTTCTTACATTATTTTCGAACATTTAGGAACTGATTCTGAAGAAGCGCAATGGGCAAATTATAAAGTTGCCGAAGGAAAAGGCGTGATGATGTGGGATAAGGAAACAACTCCTTACAACGAAAATACAATGGGATTTGCTCCAAGCAGTAATTTTAACAGAGTGAATTATCAAGCGCATGGCTTTGCTCAAAGAAGAGCAATGAGTTATGGTGAAAGTCATGATGAGGAAAGATTGATGTACAAAAACATTACTTTTGGTGGATCTGCAGGTAGTTATAATGTTAGAGATTTAGCAACTTCACTCCAAAGACAAAAAGCTTATGGCGCAGTTTTCTTAACAGTTCCTGGGCCGAAAATGATTTGGCAGTTTGCAGAATTAGGTTTTGATAAAAGTATTTATACTTGTGAGAATGGAACTGTAAATACGGAAACTGATGCGACTCCAGGAGATTGTAAATTAGATCCGAAACCGTCAGCGTTTGGATTGGCTTACGATGTAGATGCTGCCAGAAAATCGGTTTATGATACTTGGGCAAAAATTCTGGCGTTGAGATTATCGAATGACGTTTTCAATACGACAACGTTCACCGTCGAGTCTGGAAACTTAATGCCGAGAATTTTTATCAATAATGCGACAAGTTCAAGTGCTTTAAAGAATGTTGTTGTTTTGGCCAACTTTACTTTGGCTTCTCAAAACATTGTTCCAGACTTTCCTTACACTGGAAATTGGGTGAATTTGATGGATAACAGTTCGCTTTCAGTAACGAGTACTATTACGCCGATTACGATTGAACCGGGAGGTTTCAGAATTTTCGGAAATGCGGCGGCCTTAGGAACTGATGAAGTTGTTGGGAATAAAAGTTCAGTTTCTTTGAGATTGACTCAAAATCCGGTAACCAATGGAAATGCAACTGTTCGTTATACCAATGCGAAAAACGGAACCATTGCGATTTATGATCTTGCAGGAATTTTGGTTAAAACTGTAAAAGCTTCTAAAGATAATGGTGATGACACGATTTCTACCAACGGATTAAAATCTGGGATTTATTTAATTCAATTAAAATCTGATAAAGGAGTTGCAGTAACAAAAATGATTGTGAAATAATTTCCTTTGAAATATATTGAAGAACGGTTCGCTGAAAAAGCGAACCGTTTTTTTGTTAAACTAGTTTAGATTTTGAACTGGATTTAAGCATCAATAGGAACGGGCTTTTACCTGTTTATAGAGTGATAGAATTCATCTTGCTTTAGTCAAAACCTATAAGATTAATTATTGTATTTATTAATAATGAAAATCGTTCGGCGTATGTTTAATATAATCTACCAAAACTTTCCGCTGTTGTTCATCTCCCATTTCTACCAACTTTTGATATTTGGTAGAATTGCGTAAATAGATTTTTTGAAAGATTTTATTTCCTCTCAAAACGATGTTTGGGAAAACTAAAAATGCTTTTGCAGGTTTTGGAATTTGAAGTCTTTCATTAATTTCTTCATCCAATAAAAACCAATTCATACTTTGATGAAGATTTTTCAATATTTTTCTTTGAAAGGAATGTTTATAAATGGTGTTTTCTAAATTCTCTTTGAGTAATGCTTTTGCTAATTGAACTGAATCATCATCGCCTTTGTCCTGAATTGTGGTCCACCAATAAAACTGTTCAACAGCTTGCTGCCGATTATCGGGCAAGTAGTCAAATGGAATTCCTAAGAGATAACCGATGTATTTCCAAAGATGAAATAATCCTTCTTCTTCCTCATCGGAAATAATGATTCCCAATTTTTTTAAACCTTGCATAAACACCAATGAAAATCCAGTGTACGTTGCAATCATATCCCAGGAATTAATCGGTTCGCCCCAATTCTCATAATCCCAGTTTTCTGTTTTTTCTGTAATTTTTAAACGGGCATAAGAATGCATCAACCTTGTTCTCACAATTAACTGATACGCTTCTGAATTTTGTTTTAAAGCGTTTTCCCGCGTGACATTAACCCAGAATTCCAAAGTGTCTTTTAAACGTTTTACAGCGCCTTTTTTTAAAGCTTCGGTGAAGATTAAAGGTTTGCTGATGTAAGCGAAATCATAACCGCCCATCAAAGTGAAATCACGAAGAATCATTAAACCGTTGGCTCCAGTTCTCATGCAGAATCTCGCGCCTTTGTTGGCCAAGTTTTCATCGAACCAATCAGGGATTTCCTGTAATTCAAGAAATAGTTTTTTTACATTTTCAGGTGCATTATCATTTTCGGAAATTGGTTGTGTTGAATATTTTTGAATTAAAGCACTCGCTTCTTTGTATTTGAGTTTCAGATAAGTTTCCTTCACGACTTCATCTCCCAGTTCATCGACTTGATGATAGAGTGGAGCGTAGTTTTGAAAAGTTTGAAAGTTGGGAATTATTTCTGCCCAATCGAGTAGTTCTTTTCCGTTTCCTTGTTTCCAGAAGTTTTTGAAGTGAGTGGTGTTTTGGAATTTTGGTGTCATAGTTTATATGGCTGAAGAGTTTTTTTTCACGCAAAGTCGCAAAGTTTTTTTAATTCATCGTGCTGAAATTACGAGCGCAAACCTGCCTGCCGGCAGGTAGGGGCGCTTCGCTTCGCAAAGTGAAAACTTGTTTTATCAATTAAATTAGTTTTTAACTTTATTAAGATACGCATTTCTTTTATCAATTTTTAAACCAATATTGTTGTTATAACTGTCTTGCAATAGGGATAGGAGTGGAAATCCTTTTTTGTAAAAAAAGATTGCAACGGATAGCCCGACCCGAGCGGCTGGAAAAGCAAGGCGAGGGGATTGCCCAAATTATCATACAAAAAAACCTCCCGAAAATTCGAGAGGTTCCTATTACTAATTGCTTATTAACAATTGCTTATGTTCTATAGAGAAGCAGAATGTACCAACAAATCAGCTAATTTGTTAGAGTATCCCATTTCGTTGTCATACCAAGAAACGATTTTCACGAATTGTGGAGACAACATGATTCCAGCGTCTTTATCGAATACTGAAGTTCTCTTTTCACCTACGAAATCCTGAGAAACTACCGCATCTTCGGTGTAACCTAAAATTCCTTTTAGTTCACCTTCTGATGCAGCTTTCATTGCCTGACAGATTTCTTCGTAAGAAGTTGGTTTTTCTAATCTTACGGTTAAGTCAACTACAGAAACGTCTGCTGTTGGTACTCTGAAAGACATTCCGGTTAGTTTTCCGTTCAAAGCAGGAATTACTTTTCCTACTGCTTTTGCAGCACCTGTAGAAGATGGAATGATGTTGTTCAAAGCAGAACGTCCACCTCTCCAGTCTTTTACTGAAGGTCCGTCAACTGTTTTTTGAGTCGCAGTAGTTGCGTGAACTGTAGTCATTAAACCTTCAACGATTCCGAAGTTGTCGTGCATTACTTTTGCAATCGGCGCCAAACAGTTGGTTGTACAAGAAGCGTTAGAGAAAATTTTGATATCGTCTGTCAATTCTTTGTGGTTCACACCCATTACAAACATTGGAGTGTCATCTTTTGATGGAGCAGAAAGAACTACTTTTTTCGCACCAGCATTGATGTGAGCTTGAGCAGCTTCTTTAGAAAGGAATAAACCTGTAGATTCTACGATATATTCTGCGCCTACTTCGTTCCATTTCAAGTTGTTAGGGTCTCTTTCAGCAGTTACTCTGATTCTTTTTCCGTTAACAATAAGGTCATTTCCTTCTACAGAAACTTCACCTTTAAATTCACCATGTACAGAATCATACTTTAACATATACGCCATATATTCGGCATTGATAAGGTCATTGATTCCAACTACCTGGATGTTTTCTCTTTCGGCCATTGCTCTGAAAACAAGACGACCAATTCTACCGAATCCGTTGATTCCTACTTTGATTGTTGACATAATTTTTATTTTAAAATTAGATTTGTTGTTAATTTAAATTGAGAGAATTTCTGAAATTTTCAGCAGATCCTGATCGATTTCATTGTGTTTTTTTACGGCTTCATCTATGGCGGTGTAAACCATTCTGTTGGACTTCATTCCGACCATCATATTGGTTTTGCCATCCATTAATCCAATAACGGCACCGTAACCCAATCTGCTCGCCAACACACGGTCTGCACAACTTGGTGATCCACCTCTTTGGATGTGGCCTAAAACGGCAACGCGAATATCATAACTCGGGAAACCGGTTTGGGTCGCTTTGGCGATATCATAAATACTGCCCAGTTTTTCACCTTCTGCTACCACGACGATACTTGAAGCTTTTCCAGCTTTTTCTGCTCTTTCAAAAGTGGCAAAAAGTTCTTCGATACTGTCTTTCTTTTCTGGAATTAAAATACCGATTGCGCCTGTTGCTAAACCACTGTTTAAAGCGATAAATCCTGCATCACGACCCATAACTTCCACGAAGAAAATTCTGTTGTGAGAAGTTGCAGTATCTCTGATTTTATCGATAGCTTCCATGGCAGTATTCAAAGCCGTATCGTAACCAATGGTATTATCGGTACCGAAAATATCATTGTCGATTGTTCCTGGAACACCTATGGTTTTGATTCCAAACTCTTCGTTGAAAACTTTAGCACCTCTGAAAGTTCCGTCTCCACCGATACAGACCATTCCGTCGATACCATGTTTCTGACAATTTTCAAAAGCTTTTTTTCTTCCTGCCGCTGTTTTAAATTCTAAGGAACGGGCGGACTTTAAAATCGTACCTCCTTCAGTAATAATGTTTTTCACGGAGCGAGGGCCCATTTTTGTAAAATCATCATTGATTAAACCGTTAAAACCTTCTCTTACTCCGTAACATTCTATCTTGTAGTGACTTGCTGTTCTTACAACGGCTCTTAGCGCTGCGTTCATTCCTGGTGCATCTCCACCTGAAGTGAGAACCACAATCTTTTTCACTGCACTTTCTTTCATAGTTAAAAATTTCAGCACAAATTTACAAAATCTCTGTCAATTATGTAAGGCTTTATGATATGAGATTTAACCGTTTTTATAATTTTGATTAATATCATTTTTTCATTATTAAAGGTTAAAGTTTATTTTTTTTTCTTTTGTTTTAAAAATCCTAAATTTGCAAAATGTTGAGAAATAGAAAGAGTCAGAAATTTTTAGCATCGCTGTTTACGGCGGTCTATCTTTTCGTGGCTTTATTTTCTCAAAGTTTCCACGATCATGGAAGTGGCGAAGTATTTAAAGATTTTCACTTTACCAAAGCTGAAAAGACTTTTACAAAAACAACTGATGCCGCTCATTACTCAGATTGTCTTTCTTGCCATATTTTGCATGAAGGAAAATATGTAAGTGTTCAGGATTTTTTCTTTTCAGCAATTTCAATTGAAGATTTTCATTTAGAAATTTTTAGTGCTGAAAGAACTTTTCGTCCGCTTGCGCTCTTTAATTTCCAGTTACGGGGTCCGCCTTCGTTTTTCATTTAAACCAGCTTTATTTTTCGAAATGAATAATAAATAATTGATTTTCAGTTTTTTATTTATTCGTGTTTTTTTTATTCTTAAACTTAATTTAAATGAAATTTACTTTAAATATCATCGCAATCTTTTTTGGATTGCTATTAGCAAACGCACAAACTACTTTTACGATCAAAGGAAAAGTGATTGATTATCACGATAAAACTCCCTTAAAAAGTGCCACAATTACTATTGGAAAATCAACTGAAGTTTCAGATGCCAATGGGAATTTTACTTTTAAAACTTTACATAAAGGAAAATATACGCTTATCGCCAACCATCCCGATTGTAATCCAATAACTGAAGAATTAAATGTTAATAAAGATGCTGAAATTACGCTTCAGCTTGAGCATCATATTGCCGATATCGAAACAATTACGCTTCATGGAACGCATAAAAATGCCAATTCATTGATTGTGAAATCCTTGGATAGAAGTGAAATCGACCGAAATTCGACGGAAAATTTAGGAAATATCTTGTCCAGTATTTCAGGTGTTGGTGCGTTGAAAAGTGGAAACAATATCGCGAAACCAATTATCCACGGACTTTACGGAAGCCGGGTTCCAATTATTAATAACGGCGTAAAAATGGCCGAACAGGAATGGGGCGTTGAACATGCGCCGAATATTGACGTTAATCAGTTTGATCACGTTGATGTGATTAAAGGAGCTTCAGCTTTAAAATACGGAAGTGATGCGATCGGCGGAGTAGTTGTTTTGGAACCAGCGGTTTATAAAAGAAAAGATACTATTCAGGGAAATGTAAATCTTTCGGGAATCTCGAATGGTCAAGGCGTTGGACTTGGAATCAATTTATTGAAAACGTGGGAAAATGGTTGGGCTGTAAAAACGACGGGTGGATTTAAGAAATTGGGTGATTTAAAAACTCCAGATTATAACTTGATGAATACTAGTTTGCAAAATCAATCGTTCAGTTTTACCGTTCAAAATAATACTTACTTACAGGGAATCTCTTTTGATTACAGCGTGACTGATTCTGAAATTGGAATTTACAGAGGTTCTGATTTAGGGAATTTAGAAGATTTTTATAAAGCTTTGACGTCGGATATTCCGATTTACCAGAGAGATTTTTCTTATTCGATTAACAATCCAAAACAGGATGTTCAGCATCATATTGCCAAGATTTCTGCTTTTAAAAGATTTGAAAATCTGGGGAAAGTTTCTGTCGATTACAACTTTCAATACAATCATAGAAAGGAATATGATGTGAGAAGAGGTGAGTTGGCTCAAATTCCGTCTTTGGATTTGGAACTGTTTACGAATCAAATTAATATCAATGATTTTATCGAGCGCCAAAACTGGAGTTTAGAAACCGGAATAGATTTGAAATATCAGTTTAATTATTCCACGCCGGAAACTCAGGCCAGAAGATTGGTTCCAAATTATGATCAATATGCGGGCGGCGTTTATTCAGTTTTTAAATATAAGTTGACTCCACACTTAAATGCAGAAGCAGGATTGCGATATGATGTTACGAAATATGAAGTAAAAAAATGGTACGATTTAAGCGATTGGGAAAATCTGTATGCAAATGATTTTTCACAGTTTTATGTGAAGACTGATGGAAATCGAGTTTTCACCAAACCGAATTTGACTTATAAGAATTTATCTTTTAATGCAGGTTTAGATTATCAACCTTCAAAGAATTTTGATGTAAAATTGAATTATGCGAAAGTTGGAAGAACGCCAAATATTGCTGAACTTTTTGCTGATGGATTGCATCATTCCGCGGCGATTATCGAAGTTGGAAATATGGGCATTAAAAATGAAGATGGAAACCAATTTAATTTAAATATCGATGGAAAAGTAAATGTGCTAGATGGTTTGAGAGTAACCGTAAATCCGTATTTATTCATTACTAAAAACTTCATCACTGAAATTCCAACTGGAAT
The DNA here is from genome assembly GCF_015191005.1 of Kaistella flava (ex Peng et al. 2021). Taxonomy (NCBI): domain Bacteria; kingdom Pseudomonadati; phylum Bacteroidota; class Flavobacteriia; order Flavobacteriales; family Weeksellaceae; genus Kaistella; species Kaistella flava (ex Peng et al. 2021). The sequence goes on from NZ_CP040442.1 coordinate 107,007, forward strand.
TCAGAATACGATTCGTGGTGTTTTCCCGGTTTGGTCTTATAAACAGATCGATGCGAAAATGTACGGTTTAGATGTTGACGCGCAATTGAAATTGAACGATCATTTTGAATATCATGGAAATTACTCTTATATTAATGGACACGATCAAACCAACGATCAACCATTAATAATGATGGTTCCAACGAATTTTGCCAACAGTTTAGAATTTAAAAATGAACATTGGAGAAATTTCTATTTCAAAGTTCAGCAGAAAACGTTCTTGCACCAAAAAAGATTTCCTCTTTACAATCCGACTATTAATATTTTCGAAAATGGAGTAGAGGTTGAGAAAACTTTAGATCTTTCTACACCGCCGCCGACTTATACTTTATGGAGCGTGCAAACTGGTTTTGATTTTAATAAACATTTCTCTGCAGGACTAAATGTGACCAACCTTTTTGATACGAATTATAAAGATTACCTAAACAGAATGCGTTATTTCTCTTATGAAATGGGCAGAAATATTATTTTCAATATTAAATATAACTTCTAAAATTCTTTAAAAATGAAATCATTAATTAAACTAAAATATATCGTCTTTTTATTAATTGCAACGTTTACATTAAGCTGTAGCCGCGCCGATGAAGATGAAGATGTTCTTTCCCAAGAAGATATTTCAAATATAATTTTGAATGTAAAAGACGATGCCACCGGAATTACAACTACTTATAATTATACGGTCAACTCCACAACGAATCCAGACATTAAATTAACTGACGGAAAAACGTACACCGTAAATGCTGTTTTCTTAAATGGAAACGAAGACGAAACAGAAAGCATCAAAGAAGCGAAAGATGAACATTTCTTATTATTTGATTTTCAGAATTCCAATATTGGTTTAGAGAGAATCGATGATGAATCTTCTACCAACAGTGATGGAATTAAAATTGGATTAAAAACTAAATGGACCGTAAATAAAGCCAAGGACGGCGTAAATCCGCAATTGATTTTAACGGTAATTCACGATCCTGTATCGGTTAATGTGGGCGAACCTGGAAAAGAATTCGGTTCTGTAATCGGTGGCGAAACCGATGCGATGGCGACTTATTCAATTTCAAACTAAAAGACTTTAAATCAAAATAAAGGAAGAAAATTTTCCATCCTTTCGGAATCGGGAAAAGAAAATTTTTCCTTTTAATTAATCAAAAAAAAATTCCTATTTTTGCAACCTAAATTTTCAATACATTAAAATGAACGTTACAGCGACCAACCACGATGAAGTAAGTGCGTTACTTACAGTTACATTAGATAAGTCAGATTATAAAGATAAAGTTGAAAAGCAATTAATCAACTACGCAAAAAATGCACAAGTTCCTGGATTTAGAAAAGGGAAAGTGCCATTGAGCATGGTGAGAAAGCAATATGAAGCGGGAATCGCTTTTGAAGAAATCAACAAACAAGTATCAGAAGCCTTGAACAATTATGTTACTGATAACAAATTGAGATTGGTAGGTCAGCCGGTTCCACAACCAGTTGATGCAATGGATCACCATGCAGAACAACTTTCAGTTGGTTTTGAAGTTGGATACGAACCGGATTTCACTATTGATTTAGCGAAATACGAAGCACCTCATTTTAAAGTAGAAGCTTCTGAAAAAGAAATCAACCAAAGTATCGAAAACATGCAAAAGCGTTTTGCTGAGCAAGTTCCTCAAGAGGCAATCGGTGATGATTCTACTGTTGCTTTAGAAATTAGCCAGGTGATTGAAGAAGGAGCGGAAGGTGAACATAACCACGCGCCAAAAACGATTACTATCGATGCTACTAAAAAAGCAGCTTTCGAATTAGTGAAAGCTTTGAAAAAAGACGAGTCAGTAAAAGTTTCTAAAGCAGATTTAGCGAAAAACGAAGAATTGGCTAAAGAATTAACTTTCAGCCCGGAAGAAGTTGAGCATTTACACCACGACCAAATCGAGGTTAAAGTAAAAGATTTCTTCGGCTTAAACTTAGCAGAATTAAACGAAGAGTTATTCGACAAAGTTTACGGTGAAGGAACAATCAAGTCTGAAGAAGAATTGAAAGAAAAAGTAAAAGCTGAATTGGATGAATATTTCCAACAAAATGCTGATGTTCATTTCGTAAATAAAGTATTGGCTCAAATCAACGAAAAAGAAGAAGTTAAACTTCCTGAAACTTTCTTGATCAAATGGTTAATGTTTAGCAATGAGCACGTAACTTCTGAAGCGCAAGCAAAAGAAATCTTAGAAGCAGAAAAAAATCAGTTGAAATATCAAATCCTTGAAGGGAAATTGATGAATGACAACGAGATCACTTTAGATTACGCAGACGTTTTAGGACAAGCTGAGCAATTGGTAAGAAATCAATTAGCGATGTACGGAATTCACCATTTACCAGACGAAGAAGTACAGAAATATGCTGCTGATATGTTGAAAGATCAAGAGCAAGTTCGTCAGATTTCTTCTGAAGTAGGAATGGCGAAATTGAAAGACGTTATCTTGGAAAAAGCAACTAAAAAAGAAACCAAAATCTCTCACGATGAGTTTTTGGAAGAATTGAAAAAGTAATTTTTTCTTATAAATATAAAATCCGTCTCGTTAATTCGAGACGGATTTTTTTGTTTTAAAATTAAATACTAATGACACAAATGTTTGCATTAATGCCACAAATTGGAAATCACGGTAGATTCATTATAGAGTTAAACACGAATTGCAATCATGTTTGCACTAATGGCAAAAATTTGAAATCACTTTAGATTAACTATTAAGTTTAGGCGTAAAAATTTAATAGTGAGATTCGTGAGATCATTTGTGTCATTCGTGTTTAAAAAACCTAATCAATAACTAAAAGAAGCTATATTTTTATTTTGAATGAGATAAGATTCCAGTTCTTCAATCTGCTTGTTGTTGATATGAAGATCAAGTGTTATAAACAGGAATTCGCCATGTTTCTCTAAAGCAATTTCGAACGCTACTTTTGAAATCTTTTTGATATCACTGACGATCGATTTTTTTTGATCAACGTTTTCAACCGGAATTTGAAATTTTAAAATTTTATTATGATGATAAGAAACAAAATTCTGCGTGAATAATTTGGCAACATAAATCACAATCAAAGCGCTTATCAGAAAAGTAAAGGCGATAAAGATTTCACCAAATCCAATCGACATTCCTATGGCGGCTGCAATCCAGATAATTCCTGCAGTGGTTAAACCATACACGCTAAATCCTTCTTTGAAAATAACGCCTGCTCCCAGAAAACCAATTCCACTCACGATGTAAGATGCAATTCTGGTTGGATCCCCAGTTCCTGCCAGTTTATAAGACAGAATAGAGAAGAGCGTTGAGCCCAGACAAATGATCGTAATCGTTTTCAAGCCCGCAGATTTATCTTTCATTTCGCGTTCTAATCCCAAGATTAATCCGGCAACTAATGAAATGACTGCTTTGTAAATATCTAAAAGTTCAAAATGTTCTGACATTTTTTATTTAAAGGTATTCATTTTCTACGAACCGTACTCCGCTTTCCACTCGTCGGCTGCATCACATAAAGTTTGATACCATTCCTCACCATATTTTCGGATGAGTGGCGTCTTTACAAATTTGTAAATAGGAACTTTTAATTCTTTTCCTAAAGCACAGGCATCGCTGCAGATTTCCCATTTGTGATAATTCAGTGCCGTAAACGTTCTGTATTCATCGACACGAATAGGATAGAGGTGACAAGAAATTGGCTTTTGCCAATCAACTGCGCCGTCTTCGTACGCTTTTTCAATCCCGCATTTGGTGATTCCTTTCTCATCAAAAATCACATAAGCACATTCTTTTCCTTCCACCATCGGCGTTACATAATCGTTATCGCTCGGATCCAGAACCCAGGCTCCCTGCTCTTCGATGGCTTTTACACCTTCGGGTCTAAGATAGGGTTTAACCTGGTCGAAAATTCTTTCGAGTATTAACGTCTCGTTTTTGTCCAAAGGAGCTCCTACGTCACCTTCAACGCAGCACGCGCCTTTGCATTTGCTGAGGTTACACACAAATTCTTCAGAAAAGATATCTTCAGAAATTAATTTATCGTCAATTTGAATCATGTTGTTATATTAAAAAAAATTAAAATAAGTAGTGAGTTTAAAAATAAGCAGCGAAATAATAATAAGCCATAAACCGGCTTCCTGCATCCAGTACTTTTTAGTAAAACGAAGCATTCTGCTTAAAATAATAGAAGTTGGTAAAGCCAGTAAAAGTAAATATTCAAAAGTTTTTCCCATGTAAAGAACAATCGTAATTAATTGTGTTAAAGAGAAAACCAGTAGAAAAGTATATTTGAATCTGCTCGTGGGGCTTTTTTTATTAAAGTTTTTAAAGTGATCCATTACGGCATGAATCATTAAAAGGGCGATTGGAAGCAACCATAAAAGATTATCGAAATGCGGCTGTAATTTAAACCCAGTAAAAGGAAAATAGGCCGGATTCCAGGAATTCATATTAAGGAAATAGGCAATTCCAAAATAGGTAAGTGCGACCAATAACATTCCGAAAAACAATCTGAAAATGTGCAGTCCAATTCGGTCAGAAGTTCCGATAATATGGAAAATAACGAAAATAGACATTGGCCAGGTTGTAGGAAGAAAGATGAAATTAAGCGCTAAAATTGATCCTACTAAAATGTAAGAAAAATTACGAACCGAAATATTATCATTGGTTAACAGCAGCAAAATAATCGAATTGGTGAACAGCGAAACGGCAATTCCAATATCCAGATCTCCCGGATATAAAGCAAAAATAAAAGCGGTGTATAAAAAAAGAGGCAGATGCGTTTGATAATTCAGCGCAACTGCATTAAAACAAAAGTATCCTAAAGCAACTCCGGCAAAAGTTATTGCGGCTGAAATTAACTCTAAAGTATTGAAGTCTAATATATTAAAGCTAATTACTATTAAAAGAAGAATCCCAATGTAAACAGGAACTGAAAAAATATTGCTTTCTTTTGAAAGTAATCGAAACATTTTTTATAAATTTGTGCAAAGTTAATTTAAAAAAGGAAAATAATGACGTCTTTCTTCTTATTCTTAAGCAGTGTGTTTAAATGGTCGTTCGGATTTTACGATGCGGTAGGTAATGTATTCAACTGGATTTTATTTTTGGTTGCTACATGTTTGTTTTGCTACTGGGTTTATGTTTTATTGGTCACATTAGGTGGGGATAAAGACAAAGAGTATTTCTCTCCAACAGAAGGGCATCATCCTTATTACGACCCAAAAATTCATAGAAAAGAAAGTAAATAATTGATATAGGATTTACAATAAAAATCCCGAAATTTTCTGAATTTCGGGATTTTGTATTGTTTAGATTTTAGTTAATGGATAGGAATTACGAGTACTGGAATCGGCGAACGTCTTGTTAATTCTTTTGTTAAACTTCCTACAAAAACGTCGTACATATTGCTTCTTCCGTGAGATCCCATTACGATATAACCCGCTGTTTTATCCTTTGCATATTCCAGAATAATATCTCCTGCAACTCCTTGCTTTAGTAAATGCTCACAATCTACACCTTGTGCAATAATACGTTGCTCCAGTGCATTCAGCTGAAAAAGCTCTTGTTTGATTTCGTTCTGCTCAACTTCCGGGAAATATTGAAATCCCATATCGCCAATTGCAAAACCAATATCGGAAGGTGCCACGTGAATTAGGCAAATCTTTCCGTTGGCTTCTTTTGCAAATTTTACTGCTCCCTCCACTAATTTGTCAGTAGCTTCAGAAAAATCTACAGGTAGAATAATGTTTATCATGATGTTTAATTTTTGTTGAATAAAGTTACAAATATTTACTGACACCGTCAACTGTGACGCTACTGGATTCGTAAATCAAAAACTTTTTGATCCTCTAAGAAAGCTTCCAGGATATCGTTTTCCGAAACTTTGCCAACGCCTTTTGGTGTTCCTGTAAAAATTAAATCTCCAACTTTTAACGTAAAGTACTGAGAAACAAATGCGATGATTTTTTCCGGTGAGAAAATCATTAATGAAGTATTTCCATTTTGAACTTCCTGTTTATTTTTCACTAAAGAAAAGTTGATATTTCTCATATCATAATCCTCTTTTTTATAAAACTCAGAAACGACTGCGCTGCCATCAAATGCTTTGGATAATTCCCACGGAAGTCCTTTTGCTTTCAATTGACTTTGCAAATCTCTGGCTGTGAAATCAATTCCTAAACCGATTTCTTCATAATGTTTATCAGCGTTTTCTTCCTGAATATATTTTCCTCCTTTTGATATTTTTAAAACGACTTCTAATTCGTAATGAACGTCATCAGAAAATTCAGGAATATAAAAGTCGCTTCCTTTTTTTAAAACTGCCGTGTCCGGTTTCATAAAAATAACGGGACTTTCCGGGATTTCATTTCCGAGTTCCTGAGCGTGTTCTGCGTAATTTCTGCCGATGCAAATGATTTTCATGTTTGATTTAATTTTTAATGTGTAAGTTTTTATCTAAGGAATTAAACCTCTAAAATAGCCATTTCCATATTCGAAACTTTTTTCAGGCCCGTAATCTTTCTGAATTTTTAAATCTATTTTTCCAAAAATACTGTCGCCTGATTTGTAATTCTCTTTGTTTAAAACTAAATGTTGCAAGTGTACTTTACTATATTCATTGTTATCAAAAGTAGAGGGACTATCAGTATAAAAATAGGGTTCAGTATTAAATCTACCTTTTAATAATCTTAGATTATAGCCACCTCCACTAAATCCATCACCAGAAATAAACTGAATTATTAAAAATGGTCCTTCAAAGTAGATATTGCAATGATGATAATTAAAGTCTTGTATTTCTGTTGTGCGCTCATCGAATGAAAAAATGATATTATTTGTATATTTATTCTCTTTATTCATCGTCGAAAAATGACTAATTTTTTGATTATCAATTTTTCTATAAACTGAATTTTTAGAAATATTGTTATCTATTGTGATAGCATCCCACTTCATAAAATATTGAAAAAGCAGATAAACAAAACCTAGAATTATAATACCTACAAAAATTTGAAATATTTTATTTAAAATTTTCATCGATTTGCTTTTCCAGTTTTTAAAACTTACTTCTCAATTGAATTCCCGTCAAAACTTTCTTTGTATACAAAGGAAAATCAGCATTCTGAATCCATCCATAATAACCTAAATCTTTTTGGAAAACTTCTTTCACTTTTTGTCCTTTGTATTTTCCGAAAGTGAAGATTTCTTTTTCTTCTTTATCAAAAGCGATGAAACCTGCCAAATCAGCAAATTTATGATGAGAAGAAATTTCACTTAAACTCGCGATATCGTTCGGTAATTCGTCGTAATGTCCAACTTGTGCATCTAAAACTTCGAAAGTCGCCAAAACATCTGCTTCTGCTGAATGCGCATTGACTAATTCTTTTTTACAATAAAATTGATAAGCCGCTGTTAAATTTCTCGGTTCCATTTTGTGGAAAATCGTTTGTGCATCGACTAATTTAAATTTACTTAAATCGAAATCGAATCCTGCTCTCAATAATTCTTCCGCCAAAAGTGGAACGTCAAAACGGTTAGAATTAAATCCGCCCAAATCAGTTCCTGAAATCATATCCATTACTTTCGACGCAATTTCTTTAAATGTTGGAGCATCTTTTACTCTCTCATCCGTAATTCCGTGAATCGCTGAAGTTTCGGGCGGAATCGGCATTCCAGGATTAACCAACCAGGTTTTACTTTCTCGTGAAGAATCAGGATTCACTTTTAGAATAGAAATTTCAACGATTCTGTCTTTGGCAACTTGTATTCCTGTGGTTTCTAAATCAAAGATACAAAGAGGTTTATGTAGTTTTAAATTCATTGTTTATTTTTTGTACGGACATGTCATGACTTGTCCAAATGTGTTATTTAATAGTAGAAGTTTGAATGTGTTTTTACGCTTTCAATTGTTTTTGAAAAATCACCGATATCAAAATATAATACAACATCGCTAATGGAATTCCCACTGTTTTAAAAATGATTAAAAGGATTATTACCCCAATCAGCAAAGCGACTTTCGGATAATTGTCTTCCAGTTTCATCGATTTGAATTTCAACGAAATCATTTTAATCGGACTTACTAAAAGCCATGATAAAATAATCGTGATTAGAATTAAATATAAAGGATTTTCAAAAATCATTTTAAAACTTTCATTTTCTAAAAAAGCGTAGTATAATCCGAAAATTAGAATAGTGTTTGAAGGTGTATTTAATCCTTTAAAGTAATAAGTCTGTTCATCATCTAAATTAAAAATCGCTAATCGTAGACAAGAAAATAATGTAACTAAAATTCCGATATATTTAATTTCGAAAGGAAGATCCAGTCCGAATAATTGGTTGCCAAACGGTTCTAATGCTTTGAATAGTACAAGTCCAGGTAACAAACCGAAACTCACCATATCAGCCAAAGAATCCAGTTGTACGCCAAGTTCAGAATTTGATTTCATAGCGCGGGCGATAAATCCATCGAAGAAATCTAAGATCAAAGAAAGGATAATGCAAATCGCAGTGGTTTGATAATCACCATTAATTAAATGGATTACTCCAACACTTCCCGAAAATAAATTGCCGAGCGTGAAAGCATTCGCCAAATTGTTCTTGATAAAATTCATCTGTAAATTTCTATTTTTTTAAAGTTTAAAATGAAACATCTTTAAATTAAAGAGTAGGCTATAGGCACTTTTGTCCCGATGTTTCATAATTACAAAAGTAAGGTTTTTATTAAAATTAATTTTCAGAGTTTTTAGAATAGGAAGCGGAATGATTTAAAATTCTAAAATAGTGTAAATTTGCATCCTAAATTTGAACAAAATATTAATGAAAGAAATTAGATTTCAAGAGATTTTTGCTTTACTATACCGAATATTCCTCGCCTTTTTTTTCTATCAAATTGCGCGATTTCTCTTTTGGTTTTTTAATAAAGATTTAATTGCGGTTGACAGCGTTTCAGAATATCTGAATTTGGCTTATCGTGGAATTGCATTCGATACGACTGCGATTTTATATGTGAATTCACTTTTTATTCTTTTGAGTATTATTCCAATTGTTATTAATACAAAGAAATCTTACCAGAAATTTTTGTTTTATCTCTATTTCATTACCAATGGAATTTCCTACGGAATGAATTTCGGTGATTTCGTGTATTTTAAATTCTCCCAAGCCAGATTAACTACCGCCGCAATGAACGTTGCACAGCATGAAAGTAATATTGGTAAAGTTTTTTTATTGTCTATTGTGGAACATCCTTTTGTGATTGTTTGGTTTGCAGTTTTGATGATTCTCTGGATTTTCCTTTATAAAAAAGTAAAAGTCATTTGGAGAAAACCTGTGAAATTAGTTCCTTATTTTATTTTTTCAGTATTGACTTTATGTATAACTGCTTTATTGGTTGTTGGCGGAATTCGAGGCGATTTTAAACATTCAACCCGTCCAATTAATTTGGTTGATGCGAACCGACATATTACCAAACCGGCACAGGCAAATGTAGTTCTGAATAGTGTTTTTTCTTTTTTCAGAACAATGAATACCAATAATTTCCAGGAAGTTCATTTTGTGGATCAGAAGTTTATTGATGAAAATATTCATCCTTATAAATTATATACTCGGGAAGAGGTGGAACCAAAACCGAATGTGGTGATTTTCATTCTTGAAAGTTTTGGGAAGGAATATTCCGGTGCTTTTAATAAAGATACGAAGATTAAAGATTTCGTTTCTTACACGCCATTCTTCGATAGTTTAGCGACGAAAAGTTTAATTGCAACCAATGCTTTTGCCAATGGAAGACAATCGATTCACGGAATGAGTTCGGTGTTGGCGGGAATTCCAAGTTTGAAAGATGCGTTTACAAGTTCGCCCTATTCAAATCAGAAAATACAGTCAATCGTTTCTGTTGCCAATGATATGGGTTATGATACCTCGTTTTTTCATGGTGCGCCAAACGGATCGATGGGCTTTTTAGGTTTCGGAAATATCTTAGGTTTTAAACATTACTACGGAAAAACGGAATATAATAATGATGCTGATTTTGATGGAATTTGGGGAATTTGGGATGAGCCATTTTTTCAATATTTTGCGAAAACTTTGAATACCAAGAAATCTCCTTTTATGGCGACTTTGTTTTCTGTTTCATCGCATCATCCATTTAAAGTTCCTGAAAAATATCAAGGTAAATTTAAAAAAGGACCACTGGAAATTCATGAACCGATTGGTTATACCGATTATGCTTTAAAACAATTCTTCAAAACCGCGGAGAAAATGCCTTGGTTTGAGAATACGATATTTGTGCTCGTCGCCGATCATACCAATCAGGTTGGTTATCCCGAATATGAAAAATCGATGAACAGGTTTGCAATTCCTATTCTATTTTATTCTGCAAATCCAAAATATCATCTACAAGGAGAAATCACCGAGCCTGCTCAACAGATTGATATTTACCCAACTTTAGCAGATTTAATGGGTTATAATAAAAAAATAAGAAGTTGGGGAAGAAGTTTGGTTTCCGATAAAAAGGACGATTATATCATCGTGAATTCTGATTCCATCAACGATCAATTTATAATTGGGAATTATATTTATCTCTTTAATGGAAAAGAAGTTACCGGGATTTATAATATCTCCGATAAAGGTTTGGAGCAAAACCTCATTAACAAAGTGAAAAATTCGGAAATTGAAAAAGGAATTCTTTTAAGCAAAGCTTGGTATCAAGATTATATGAATCGGGTGATCAATCGTAAATTAGATTAAATTCAGAATTTTATTAAACCGTTGTTTAGTTTTTGAGATTTTGGCAGTGCTTTTGCCTATTATGATATGAATAGTTAAAAGTTTGGTGTTTAACTTTTTTTAATTACTTTTATCAAACTAAAAAATTAAACAATTTTACAATGAAGAAAATAATTTTCAGTTTTGTTGCTTTATTATTCGCAACACTATCTTATGCCCAAATTGAAGGGAAATGGAAGACCATCGATGATGAAACCGGACAGGCTAAATCTATTGTAGAAATTACCAAAAAGCCAGATGGTAAATATTACGGTAAAGTAATCCAACTTTTGATTAAACCTGAACATGCAAATTGCATCGATTGTAAAGATGACCGTAAAGACAAACCTATTTTAGGGATGGAGGTTATTAGAGGAATGAAAAAAGATGGTAATGAATTTACAGGTGGAACTATTACCGACCCAAAAACAGGGAAAACTTACAAATGTAATATCACCCGTGATGGTGACAAACTGAATGTAAGAGGTTATGTAGGATTCTCATTAATCGGAAGAACACAAACCTGGCACGCAGTTAAATAGTTTTCTAAACATAAACTTGACAAAAAGCATCTTTTCGAAGATGCTTTTTTAATGCGATCATGTACTGTACTTAGCGAAAAAATCTTTACTTTTGTACTTTAATTTTTTAATAAATCATGAAGGAATATACTTTTAGAGAAGTGATTGCACAGGCAATGAGTGAAGAGATGCGAAAAGATGAGTCCATTTTTTTAATGGGTGAAGAAGTCGCAGAATACAACGGTGCTTACAAAGCTTCTAAAGGAATGCTCGATGAATTCGGAGCTAAGAGAGTAATTGATACTCCAATTGCAGAACTCGGATTTACTGGGATTGCCATCGGTGCAGCCATGAATGGAAATAGACCCATTGTAGAATATATGACTTTCAACTTCTCGTTGGTAGGAATTGATCAGATTATTAATAATGCTGCGAAAATCCGTCAAATGAGTGGAGGACAGTGGAATTGCCCAATCGTTTTCCGTGGTCCAACAGGATCTGCAGGTCAATTGGGAGCAACACACTCTCAGGCTTTGGAATCTTGGTTTGCCAATACTCCAGGTTTAAAAGTAGTGGTACCTTCAAATCCTTATGATGCAAAAGGTTTATTAAAAACTGCAATTCAGGACAATGATCCGGTAATTTTCATGGAGTCTGAACAAATGTATGGCGACAAAATGGAAATTCCAGAAGAAGAATATTATATCCCAATCGGGAAAGCTGATATCAAAAGAGCAGGTACAGATGTCACTTTAGTTTCTTTCGGTAAAATCATGAAGATGGCGATGCAAGCTGCTGAAGATTTAGAAAAAGAAGGAATCTCTGTGGAGGTAATCGATTTAAGAACGGTTCGTCCTTTAGATTACGATACAATTTTAGAATCAGTGAAGAAAACGAACAGATTGGTTATTTTAGAAGAAGCTTGGCCGTTAGGTTCAATCGCAACTGAAATTACTTATATGGTTCAACAAAAAGCATTTGATTATCTTGATGCTCCTATTAAGAGAATCACAACACCAGATGCTCCGGCACCTTATTCAGCGCCATTATTTGCTGAGTGGTTCCCGAAACTGGAGAAAGTAAAAGAAGAAATAAAGAACGCTTTATACATTAAAGCTTAATAGATAAAAACTCTCGAAAGAGAGTTTTTTCATTTTTGTATTAATTTTCAGAAAAAACCTTTTCATAATTAGTTTTTAATCTAAATTTACACCATAAATTTTATTCAATGTCAGAAACAGTAGAAGGAGGTCAACATATTAATACCCGAAAACTCACCACAATTGGAGTATTGGTTTCTTTGGGAATCGTCTTCGGCGATATCGGAACGTCTCCTCTTTATGTGATGAAAGCCATTGTGAACGCAAGAACCAATGGTGGAAATATGCCTTTTGATGAATATATAGAAGGAGCACTTTCCTGTATTATCTGGACACTAACATTGCAAACCACCGTAAAATATGTCATGATTGCACTGCGTGCAGATAATAAAGGAGAAGGTGGAATTTTGGCGCTTTTTTCTCTCATTAAAAACATTAAAAAAGGTTGGCTTTACCTCATTGCGATGATAGGCGCTTCCGCATTAGTGGCAGACGGAGTTATCACGCCTTCCTTAACTGTAATTTCTGCAATTGAAGGTCTAAAGATTTACAATCCACATACGCCGGTTGTATTAATTACTTGCGTCATTCTAATCATCATTTTTACTGTTCAACAGTTTGGAACGAACTCGATTGGTAAATTATTTGGTCCTGTAATGGTTATTTGGTTCCTCATTTTAGGAGGTTTAGGATTATCACATTTAGTTGATGACATTAGTATTTTAAAATCATTCAATCCTTATTATGCCTATAAATTAATTGTGCATTCGCCAAGTGCGATCGTGATTTTAGGCGCCGTTTTTTTATGTACTACAGGAGCGGAAGCTTTGTATTCGGATCTAGGTCATTGCGGTGCGAAAAACATCCGAGTGAGTTGGATTTTCGTGAAAGTAATGTTGATTTTGAATTACCTTGGCCAGGGCGCGTGGGTTTTGAAAAATTATGATGCCGTTCATAATAATGGCATTAATCCTTTTTTTGGTGTAATGCCAGATTGGATGCTAATTCCGGGAATTGTCGTAGCTACAGCCGCAGCAATTATTGCCAGCCAGGCTTTAATAACAGGATCTTTTACCATATTTTCAGAAGCTATTTCGCTTAATTTTTGGCCCAATCAAGAAATCGATTATCCTTCCGGTGTTAAAGGTCAAATGTATATTCCCAAAATTAATTGGGGACTTCTGGTATTATGTTTAATAGTGGTTTTACATTTTAAAGAATCCGGTAGAATGGAAGCCGCATACGGTTTATCCATAACGATAACAATGTTAATGACCACAATTTTACTTGCTTTTTGGTTATTTAAAAAGCGGGTCAACAAATTTGTTATTTTAGGCTTCGGATTAATTTATTTATCCATAGAACTTGGTTTTTTCAGTGCAAATGTTATTAAATTTTTTGAAGGAGGATGGATTACCGTTGTCTTAGCCGGATTTATTGGTGTATGCATGTACGCTTGGTATAACGGAAGATTGATCAAAGCAAAGTTTATTACGTTTGTGAAATTAGATAAATATGTACCGGTAATCAAAGAAATGAAACTGGATGAATCTATCCCGAAATATGCAACCAATCTGGCTTTCTTAAGCCGTGCAAAAAGAAAGGATGAAGTAGAAGCCAAGATTATCTATTCTATTTTGCGGAAGCAGCCGAAAAGAGCAGATCATTATTTTATTCTCAATATTTTTAATCAGGAAGATCCGTATACCTTTAAATACACCATCGATGAAATTATGCCTGGTACTATTTACCGAATTAATTTCATGCTCGGATTTAAAGTAGACCGTCGAATTAATGATTATTTTGACCAAGTTTTAGAAGACATGATGGAAGAGGGAATTATTCCGTCTCGAAGCAGTCATCCTTCACTTCGCCATTTTAATGTGCCACCAGATTTAAAATATGTGATTATTGACAATACGTACATCAATGATACTTTGTTGACAGTTAAAGAAAAAATCACGCTCAATATTTATAATTTCGTGAAATATATGGGTAGTGACGACTTCAAAGCTTGGGGAGTTTCTGCCCACAATGTGGTCGTAGAATCTGCACCTTTACTGGATCAGAAGAGTATAAACAAAAAAATTCAGCAAGTAAGTTTTCACCGATTCGATTCCTAAAATAATAGAAAACGTAAGGATCTTCTAGAAAGGACCGTTAATAAAAAATTCGGTAAATTTGCACATAATAATTTTTAATGGACGCTAAACAAAAGGAACTCAATCTTTCAACAATTAAGGAGGTTTTAAAACAATATCTTCAGCGCAAAGGTTTTAGAAATACACCAGAACGCTATACTATTTTGGAGGAAATTTATAATATGGAACATCACTTCAATGTTGATGATTTGTATCTATTGATGATGCAGAAGAAATACCATGTTTCCAAAGCGACCATTTATAATACCATCGAAATATTTTTAGATGCCGGTTTAATTAGAAAGCATCAGTTTGGTGAAAAAACGATGACTTCTTCATCTTACGAGAAATCATACTTCGATAAACAACATGACCATTTGGTGATTTATAAAAAGGATTCCGATAAAGAAATTCAGGAAATCATCGAGTTTTGTGACCCAAGAATTCAAGGGATTAAAGAGTCAATTGAAGCAGCATTTGGCGTAAATATTGATTCACATTCACTTTATTTTTACGGAACCAAAAAGGATTAATGAAAAGACTTCTTGTTTTTTTTCTCTTCATCACTGTCAATGTTTTTGCGCAGATCAATACCCAACCTAATCAGGCTTTGGTTAAAGATCCTTTTTTTAACAATGCACCAAAAAATGCTCCTACAGAAAAGGTGAAATTAATTCATTCCGATTTCTTTCAAAAAGCTTTAGATAAATACGATGGTAATCCTTATTTTTCTGGAAATGTGCAGTTTGCGCATCAAGGTTCTGTATTGACTGCCGATGAAGTTATCTTTTATCAGGAACAGAATTTTGTAAAAGCAATCGGTAATGTAAGACTTCAAAATGCCGACGGTTCAGTAATTACTTCTGGTGAAATGGAATACGACGGAAATACCCAAAAAGGAATTGCCTGGAAAAATGTATTGCTGACCGATCCAGGACAAACTATTAAAACCGAAACTCTTTACTACGATCGACTTTCAAACAAGGCTTATTTCAATACAGGCGGTACCATTACCAAAGATGGAAACGTCATGTTCACCAAAGTTGCGACTTATGATTTGAACAGTAGAATCATTGATTTTACCGGAAATGTAAAAATCGATAATCCTGAATACACCGTCGAAGGTGTGAATATAGTTCAGAATCAAAATACCAATACCGCGACTTTTAACGGCGCTACAACCATTACCAATAAAAAGAATCCAGGCAATCTTATTTATACAGAGAAAGGAACTTACAATATGAATTCCAAGGAAGTTTATTTAAAGAAAAATTCCAGGATTCATTATAACGGAAAGATCTTAACTGGCGACGATTTATACTTCAACCAAATCACTGGTTTTGGAACGGGAAAAGGAAATGTTACGTTACGTGATCCTTTAGAAAAACGTTATATGAAAGGTGGCTACGGCGAAATCTACGAAAAGAAAGATTCCGCAATGATGACCGATAAACCTTACGCTGTGAAGATTTTAGAAAAAGATTCAATGTACTTTTCGGCAGACCGAATTTTGGCTTATCAGAAAGTTGATGAATCAAATCCGCTCAAGAAAAAAAGTTTCCTGCGTGCTTATAAAAAAGCCAGAATGTTCAAATCCAATATTCAGGTTAGAGCAGATTCTTTAAGTTTTAATGAAACTGATGGAATCATGCATCTCGACGGAAAACCAATTGCCTGGAGTGGTGAGAAACAAGTAACGGGAGATAAAATAGAAGCCTATTTTGATACCGAAAAAGAGTTCATAGATTCCTTAAGAGTGATCGGAAATGCTTTCGCCATCAGCAAAGCAGATTCTTTAAATAACAAAGATGAATTCAACCAAGTCAAAGGAAAATTGATGACGGTTTATTATAAGAATAACGAAATCACGCTGGCAAAAGTGATCGGCAACGCACAATCAATTACGTACGCCGACGATCAAAACGAGAAGACCAAGCAAGAAGAGAGAATCGGTGTTGCAATTTCCACTTGTGGAACAATTGAAGCTGAATTCGAAGATCGAAAAATTCAGATTATTTCCTGTAATATCGGAGCCAATACCGAGATTTATCCCATGAGTTTAATTTCGCGTGAACAAAGATTTTTCCCAGATTTCAACTGGAATACCAAAGACCGACTTCATACCTGGAAGGATATTTTCGTAGAAACACCAAATTATCCAGAAACGAAATACGAAGCTGACGACGCTCTTTACAACGCTGCTCAGAAATCAATTGATGATGAGAAAGCGAAAGAAGAAGCTAAGAAACCGAAGAGAGTTCGGAAATAATTTTTTTATTTGGGCGCCTTTTTCCGCCTTCCGTTCCCGCTTTTTTGCTGCTCTTCGTTACGCAAAAAGAGCTCCACTCAAGTCGGGGCGCAACACTAGATTGTAATAAAACATTTTCACAAAATGCAAACAGATTTTTTTAAATATCAAGCACAAACCACCCAATTTGCTGCAGGCTTTGAAGTAGAAAAAGCCGCGGGTTCTTATATCTACGGAAAAAACGGACAGAGATATCTGGATTTTGTAGCTGGAGTTTCTGCCAATACTTTAGGACATTCACATCCGAAAATTGTAGAAGCTATTAAAACGCAGGCAGAAAAATATCTGCACGTGATGGTTTACGGCGAATACGCTCAGGAAATGCCGGTGAAATTGTGCAAGCTATTAGCCGATGCGACACCAGAACCTTTAGAAGTAACTTACCTCGTCAACTCTGGAGCAGAAGCGATTGATGGCGCTTTGAAGTTAGCAAAACGTTATACGGGAAGAGAAGAAATCATTTCGATGACCAATTCTTACCACGGAAATACACACGGTGCTTTATCGGTTTCGGGGAATGAATATCACAAGCGTGAGTTTCGTCCGCTCTTGCCGATGGTGAGTTTTATTGAATTTAATAATCAAGATGATTTTTCAAAGATTACTGAAAAGACGGCTTGTGTTCTAGCCGAAACCATTCAAGGAGCAGCGGGATTTTTAGTTCCTGATTCAGACTATTTTAGAAATCTAAAAAAGCGATGTGAAGAAGTTGGCGCCTTATTGATCCTCGATGAAATTCAGCCTGGATTTGGACGTACAGGAAAACTGTTTGCTTTCGAACATTTCGGAATGGTTCCTGATATTCTCGTGATGGGAAAAGGAATGGGCGGTGGCGTTCCGGTTGGTGCTTTTATGAGCTCCAAAGAAATAATGCATTCACTTTCACATTCTCCGAAATTGGGACATATTACAACTTTTGGTGGAAATCCTTTAATTGCCTCAGCAAGTTATGCGACTTTGCATGAAGTACTTGAAAGCGGTTTAATGAATGAAATTCAGCAGAAAGAAAATTTATTCCGTGAATTATTAGTTCATCCTAAAATTAAAAATGTTAACGGAAAAGGCTTGATGTTGGCAGTGAATCTTGGTTCACCAGATTTCACTTTAGAAGTTGCAAAACGGTGTATGGAAAAAGGACTTATTGTTTTCTGGCAATTATACAGAAATGAATATTTAAGAATTTCGCCACCATTGACGATTTCTTTGGATGAAATTAGAGAAGGTTGCGGGATTATAATTGATGTTTTGAACGGGAATTAAAGATCAGTATTAGTTGTTTTTTTTATCCAGTTATTCGATTTTTTAAATCAGAACTGGCGTGTAAAATTCTTGCAATCAAAATTTCATTGGAGTTAATTTTCTGAAAAAAAATGATATGCCTATTGACTAAATAGCCGAAGATAAGTAAGTCTATTTCTTCATAGTGCTTTCCCAGATTTGGATTTTCAGCAAGTAATTCGCAACCTGCAATCAATTCAGAGTAATATTTGTCGGCTTGATTTTCAGACCATTCTTCATAAGTGTAATCCCAAATATTTGAAAGGTCTTTAACGGCTTTATTTGTTAAAATATAATTAGCCATTATTTAATTTGTTTTCCTTTAAGGTTTGCAGATGAGTTTTGGCATTGAAATTTTCTGCAATTCCACTGTCAAGTCCATTCTGAATTGCTTTTTTTAAAAGTTGAATTTTATTTTCTTCATCTTCAAGAAGTCGCAAACCTGCGCGTATAACCTCGCTGGCATTTTTAAATCGCCCTCCTGCAATTCTACTATCAACAAAGTCCTCAAAATAGTGACCAAGAGAAACTGAAGTATTGCGTCCCATTTTTAATATTTTTTTTAAATTATTTAATTCAAAGTTACCAATTTTTGGTAATTCTTGCAAATTATTTTAGAAATGGTTTTTGTGAAATGATAGAAAATAGCTGTGGACAAAGGTTTTTATTGTAGCTGTCAAAGTCTATTTTAAAAAAGGTGTTTCTCCATTTTTACATCTGCTCTTTCATAAAGTCCTTTTTCCAGTTCAACTTCAGAAAAACCGTATTTTCTGTAAAGATGAATAGCAGATTCTAATTGCGTATTTGAATATAATAGGAGCGTTTTCATTTGTTTCTCTTTTGCGAAATTTATGCAATGTTCCAATAAAAGAGTACCGATTTTATGTCCCTGAGCCTTTTCTGCAACCGCCATTTTTCCCAGTTCAAAAACTGTTTCACTTTTCTTTAATAAAGAAGCGGTGCCAACAATTTCATCATTTAATTTGGCATAAAAAATAAATCCTCCTTTATCAATAATCTCTTCTTTAGGATTTGAAAGTGAAATAACATCATTTTTTTCAACCCGAAAATATTTTTCAAGCCATTCGTAATTGAGCGTTTTTATAGCTTCTTGTTGATCTTCTGAAAAATCTATTATTTCAATTTTATTTTGGCTCATAATTATTTTGAATCTTTCGTATATTATTTATCGGTTACAGCTAACGGTTGGGTATTTCTGTTGGCAGGGCTTAAAATGCCAAATCTTTCTACTTTCGAATATAATGAAAATAGTGAAAATAGCGAAAATCTTCAACTTATTAATTTGACCCCGCTTGTAGAAATGCCATTTTAGCAGAAGTATTTTTAAAGAGGTGATTTTATCTTTTTTAAAGTATCTTTTTTGATATTATATTCAAAATATGTTTGTAAAGCGGGAGAGTAAACAAAGAATTTTTCGAGTTTTGTAAAAGATGCATATAATTTGAACGTGCAAATATCTGTTGCAGAAATGAAAGGATTCGTTTTCAGATGACTATGAGTTGACATTGTCATTTCTCCATTCACGCTTGATGTATATTGTGGAATTAATCTTGAATGGAATTTTTGTTCTTCTAAAATGATTCCATCTTTATCTGTTATGAAGAGATAGTCATTTCCAAAAGGAATTACACCAGATTCATTTGCTCCAGTAATTAAATAAGTTTTAAAGTTTTTATTAAAAGGAATAGTAATTAAATTTAAACTAAATCCTTGTGGAACTTCAATTTCATATTTTGGATTTGACAATTGAGAAATTAATTTTTCTCTTACATTCGTCAAATCATTTTCTAATACATTCAAATTCCGTTCATTTAAGTTCTGTTTGATTGGTTTTTTTGAATTGTTTACAAAAAGATATTCAGCGATTACTTTGTCTGCACTTTTGTTTAAAAAAACTGTTTTTACAGAGTCAGCGGATTTGTAAGTTAAATACGAACCTACTAAATCTCGAAATTTTTTATTTTCACGAATAATATCAGTAGAATTCCAAGAAGCATTTTCTAATGAATAAGTAAATTTCCTTCATTTTTGATTGAATCAAGTTTCGCTTGAATTTCTTTATCAGATAATTTATTTTCTTGTCCAAAAACATTTATTGATAATAATAGAATTAGAAAAATTGTTATTTGTTTCATAGTGATTTTTTAATATTTCTGCTAACTCTCAAATATACGCAACTCCTCATAATTTTAAAAAATATTTATTTAGGTCAAATCCACTATCATTACTTTTTCTTCACTTTGTAACTTATACAAAATATCAAAATATAAATATTGGAAAGCTGTAACTTAAACGTAACCCAAAATTCTTCGAAAAAAAAACCGAGCTTTCTTTTAGCCGCGATGGAAGCGACATCCCGCGATGATATATGTCATGATTTTAAAGCCGTTTTTTCTGAATCGCTGATATAGCGGACAGCGGGACGGGTTTTGTAAGAAATCAAGATGGTGATGCTTCTTATCCTCATAAACTATTTCATCAAATATATTGCGTATATTAGAAATTAATTTATATATTGCGACACATTAAAAAAAGGTAATAATATGGCGAAAACGAAAGTGCAATACGAATTTTCAATGCACTGTCAGTCAGAGATATTGTATGAATATATGGCTAGCGCAGAGGGTCTTTCTGAGTGGTTTGCAGATGATGTGGTGGAAAAAGGAGATGACTTCTATTTTAGTTGGAGCAATGGCCCCGAGGAAAAAGCTACGCTTATTCGTTATAAGCCTGAAAGCTTTGTGCGTTTTCGATGGGAAGAGGATGAAGGGACCAAAAATTATTTCGAAATGACCATCGTTATCGATGATATTACGGATGATTTGGCGTTGAATGTTACTGATTTCTGTGATGCTGGCGATGAGGAAGAAAATCGTTTGTACTGGGAAAACTTAATCGAAAATTTAAAATTGAAATTAGGCGCTTCCTAATTTTTTTAACCTAAATATAAAATGAACGATTTATCGTTCATTTTTTGTTACTAAAATCCTGATTATTGTGAAATTATCTTTTGCTTCTGAGCAGTCTCAATTACACAACCGTGCTTTTTTATATGGCGATGCGGTGCAAGTTTCTTTTTTTATCCGCGGGTCGCAATTGATTATGGCGGAAGAGTGTTATTTCTATTTAATGGCCTCTATGCGTAAAATGAGAATGGCGATTCCATTGTCTTATACGTTGGAGTTTTTCCAGAATCTATTTGCAGAAAAAGTTTTGCAGGAAGGCATAAAAAATGGAATTATTCAGTTTTTCGTCTATCGAAATACGGATGAACAAGTACTTTCAAAAAGTAGGATTTCTTATTATTTTGAGGTAGATGAAGTTGATGATCTTTTGAATATTCAAAGAGATTATGAACTTGATTTGATTAAAGAAATTAATGTGAATACGAATGTTTTAAGCAGTATTCATGTTCATTGTCCGGAAAATATCTATGCTGAAATTTATGCGAAGGAAAATGATTTGGATGATGTTATTTTTCTGAATCCAGCTAAAAGAATTGCCAGAAGTATTTACGGGAATTTATTATTCCTGGAAGGAAAAGTGATTAAGATTCCAAAGACTACGGAAGGAGCTTATATTTCGCCTCTGTTGGAGAACTTCGTCACCTTTATTCATAAAAATAATTTAGCCCAGATTCAGGAGTCAGAAATGATTGCGTTCGAATCTCAAAAGGCTGAAGAGATCTTGATGATTTCTGATATCAAAGGAATTTTCCCTGTTACCAAAATCCGAAATAAAACTTTTGGAAAAGACCGTTTTTCTGAAATGGTAGAACAATGGAAAGCCAGTTTCGCTTAGAATTGACAAACCCAGTTAACAACCTTTAAAGAAAGTCATTAACCGGGTTTTTAGATTTTAATTACAATTATAACGTTGTTCAAATCTTTAAATTATAGGTGCTGGTATTAAAGTTTTGTTAATATTGTAATATTGCAGATTTTAAAAGAAAGCAACACTATTTTTATAAGACAGTCGTATATTCGTGGCGAAAATAATAGCGATATCGTGTAGAAACGAATTTCGTTCTTTTTGAAATTTAGTGCATAGAAAGAGCTCTAACATCCATCATCTACCATCCATCACCCAAAATCGGTTTCTAATTCAACGAAACATCTTCCGGAGAATTTGCCCACAAGAGGTATTCTCCACCCAAATTTTGCATAATATTTTTCCAAAGACTTTGATCATTCGGAGAAGTGTAATCTAAATTGTAAACATCAACAGGAGTCCACATTTTACGAAGGATTTCGCCTTCTAACTGCTGACCTGCCCAACCTGAATATCCCGAAAATACCTTAACGTCGTTGATTGAAATTTGTGAATCTAAAATTGAAGAAACAACATTTTCAATATCTTCAGTAAGATAGTATTCATCATCTATCGCTAAATATTCTTCTGTAACTTTCTTTCCTTTACAAATGAAAAAGATCTTGTCATTTTCGACCGGTCCGCCTTCATAAACAGTAACTTGAAATTCGAATATTTCCAGCAATCGTGAACTCATATTTTCATTTTTCTTGTTCAGTATGAGTCCAAAAGCACCGTTTTCATTATGATCAACGATTAAAACTACAGAGCGTGAGAATATGTCCCCCGAAATATCGGGAGTGGAAATTAAAATTTTACCTTTGTAAGAATAATTCATCTGATAAATCAGGTTAAATAAAAAACCTTTAACCAAATGTAATAAAAATTTAATGGAAAACTTGCACGACAAAAGAAAAATCTACGACCGCGCCGAACTTTTGGAAAGTCAGATTAAAGAAAATCCAATGGAACAGTTTCGCGATTGGTTTTTAGAGGCTGAGCAAAATCCTCAAATTTCTGAAGCCAATGCCATGGCAGTTTCTACCCTTGAAAAAGATGGCTGTCCACGTACCAGAATGGTTTTGCTGAAATCATATACTTGGGAAGGTTTTATTTTTTACACCAATTACGACAGTAGAAAAGGAAAGGCGATTGAAAGTAATCATAAAGCCTGTTTAAGCTTTTTCTGGCCCAATTTAGAACGTCAAATTATCATTAAAGCAGATTTAGAAAAATTAGCGGATAATTTAAGTGATGGTTATTTTCATTCCCGCCCGAAAGGAAGTCAGCTCGGAGCAGTAGTTTCGCCACAAAGTCAAGTAATTCCGAATCGCGAATTTCTGGAAAAGAAATTAAAGAATCTTGAAAAGGAATTTGAGAATAGTGAAATTCCAAGACCAGAAGGCTGGGGTGGATATTTGGCTAAACCTTACGAGATCGAATTTTGGCAAGGTCGTCCAAATCGACTTCACGATAGAATCATCTACGAATTACAGGAAGATTTTGACTGGAAGATTTCCCGTTTAGCACCATAAAAAAAGTCCCGAATGATCGGGACTTTTCTTTTATTATAATCGATTGATTATTTTTTCTTACCACCCATTACAGCGTCTGCTAAGTCAGAACCTGCTTTGAATTTTGCAACTGTTTTAGCAGCAATGTTGATTGGTTTTTTAGTAGCTGGGTTGATACCTTGTCTTGCAGCTCTTTCTGCTACAGAGAAAGTTCCGAATCCTACTAAAGAAACTTTACCATCTTTTTCTTTCAAAGTGTCAGTAACGTTAGAGATAAATGATTCAAGAGCAGCTTTTGCTGCAACTTTTGTAATGTTCGCGTCTTTTGCGATAGCGTCGATTAATTCAGACTTGTTCATAATATTAATTAGTTAAGGTTAGTTCATTGTTAAAGCAAATATAAAACAATTTTCATATTGTGCAAATTATTTGCAAAAATTTAATCAATATTCAATAAAATTCTTGAATAGTAGAGAAAGTTTATAATCTCTATTTTTACGTTTAATCGATGTTTGCAAGTTATATTATCGTGCCAAACTCAATACGTGTCGCTATTTTATGAAATAAAAATATTGTTAATTGTAATTACGAATTATGGAATTTTGTGGTAAATCCAAATTGGTATTATGTTATTGTTAAAACAAATGGGTTTTTAGCATCTTTTTATTGTTTAATCGCTAATGGATATTAAGTTTGAAGACAATAAAGAAAAATTAATTTTATTCCTTTAATTAAAATAATTAAATTTGCGCCATGTTAATTGAAATTTTTAAATCTAAGATCCATCGCGTACGCGTTACTGAATCAGACCTTAATTATATAGGAAGCATCACCATTGATGAAGATTTGCTCGAAGCCTCAGGAATTATCGTGGGCGAAAGAGTATACATCGTTAATGTGAATAATGGTGAACGGTTCGATACTTACGCGATAAAAGGTAAAAGAAAATCTGGAGAAATCTGTTTGAACGGTCCGGCCGCACGACGCGTTCAGAAAAATGACATCATCATTATAATGGCCTATGCTCAAATGACGCCGGAAGAAGCAAAAACCTTCCAGCCGAAAATTATTTTCCCAGATGAGCAGACCAATCTTCTTACGTAATTTCTGAAAATTTCGCCTACTTTGGAACAAATCAAAAAACCGAATCCTCTTAAAACCTTTTTAACGATTGCCATTTCTCTTGGTATAGCTGCACTTTTTATGTGGTTGGCGCTAAAAGGAATGGAGTTTAAAAAAATCGCCGGCTATTTTGCGAAAGCCAATTATCTCTGGGTTTTTATCGCTTCGATATTTGGAATTCTTGCATACTGGTTTCGTGCAATTCGGTGGAATCTTTTATTGGAACCGATGGGTTATCAAATCTCAAACTCTAATTCTTTCTGGACTATTTCTTTCGGATATTTAATGAATTTAACCATTCCCCGAAGTGGTGAACTGGCTCGTGCGACCGCTTTATTTGGAGTGGAAAAAGTTCCGGTTGAAAAATCCTTTGGAACAATTATCTTAGAGCGGGTGATCGACTTAATATGCATGGTTGGCTTTTTAGGTTTAACCTTAATATTTAAATACAAAGCATTCCTTGCTTTCTATTCTTATATCACCGAGGAAAAGGGGAAAACAGCAACGACAACGTCCAATTCAACAATCTATATTTTTGGTGGGATTTTGATCTTAGCAGCGATTTTGTTTTTCATATTTAGAAAAAAACTGGAGCAGTTTTCTATTTATCAGAAAGTGCTCAATTTCGCAAAAGGAATTGTTGACGGTTTGACTTCAATTTTTAAAATGAAGCAAAAAGTGAAGTTTATCGCTTATTCGTTGGCAATATGGATTTGCTATTATTTAGCGGCTTATTTGGTTTGTTTTTCACTACCGGAAACGTCTCAGTTTACTTTTGCTGATGGTTTCTTTATCATCGTTGTAGGAACATTAGGAATGATGGTTCCGGCTTCTGGCGGAATCGGTGCTTTTCATTTGGCTTTAAAGTTCGGTATTATGGCCTTATTTCTTTCCATGGGTAAAAACCCTGAAGAAGGTGGCGAAGTGGGATTATCGTACGCATTTATCTCACACACGATGCAATTGGTAATCATGTTGGTTTTGGGTGCTGTTTCAATTCCTATTTTGACGAAAGCCAGAAATGCAGCAGTCAAGAATCAAAAAAATTAAATTTAGAAATACAATATTAAAAAAGGGTTTACTATTCAAGTAAACCCTTTTTTGTGTTTTAAAAGATGATTTTATTTAATCCTTAATAAAGTAAATTTCTGATTCATCTATTATTGGAATATAGATGCGATGCCAATTTTCATGTCCTTCAATCATCTCCCAGGTGTGACCTTCACCATTGATATCTTCGGCTAAAAGTACAATTCCAGGTTCGATAATAAACGATAAATGATCGCTGGTTGTGAATTTTAATTTACCACTCAACGTGATTACGAATTGTTTTCTTGGCGCGATATGCGTTCCTACTTGCCAGGAATCAATTTCATTAGCAAACCAGAATTCCGTCGCCTTAATTTTCAAGTCCGTTTGTATGTTTCCCTTTTCAAAATAACTTTCTCCTGAAGAATGCCGTAAAAGTCGAACAGCAGGAATGTTATTGTCTTTTTTCTCCATTTTATCCAAAGGCTCTTTTCAGTAAACTCTCCACTTTCGGCTCGCTTCCTCTGAAGTTTTTAAACAGTTCCATCGGATCTTTTGTTCCGCCTGAAGAAAGCAATATTTTATATTTCGCAGCGATTTCCGGATTGAAAATACCGTTTTCTTTAAAGTATTGAAAAGCATCAGCATCTAAAACTTCGGCCCATTTATAAGAATAATATCCCGCCGAATATCCACCCTGGAAAATATGAGAGAAACTTGTACTCATAACGGTTTCCGGATTGCTTGGATAAAGATTGGTTGCTTTAGTTTCTTCCACTTCAAAGGTTTTTACGTCACCAACTTTTTCCGGATCGGAATGATAAGCCATATCTAAAAGTCCAAATCCGATTTGTCTCAAAGTTTGATAACCTTCCATGAAATTCTTGGAATCCGATATTTTCTGAATTTTGTCATTCGGTAAAACTTCGCCAGTCTGATAATGTTTCGCAAACGTTTTTAAGAATTCAGGTTCGTAACAATAGTTTTCTAAAAACTGAGAAGGAAGTTCCACAAAATCCCATTTCACAGAAGTTCCTGAAAGATTCGGATAAGTAGTGTTTGCTAAAACTCCGTGTAAAGCGTGACCAAATTCATGGAAAAGCGTCGTCACTTCCTGAAAAGTCAATAAACTTGGCGTGTCAGAAGTTGGTTTTGAGAAATTACAAACCACCGAAATATGCGGACGGTTATTCTCCCCATTTTTAATGGATTGACTTTTAAAACTCGTCATCCAGGCACCGGCTCTTTTTCCTTTTCTTGGGAAATAATCAGCGTAGAGTAGGGCTTTGAATTTTCCGTCTTCGAAAATCTCGTACGTTTTTACTTCTTCGTTGTATTTTTGAATTTCTGTTGTTTCTTTAAATTCTAAACCGAAAAGCGTTTTTGCCAAACCGAAAACAGCGTCCTGAACTTTCTCCAACTGGAAATAAGGTTTCAGTTCCTCATCATCAATATCGAATTTTTGCTTGCGTAATTTTTCAGCGTAGAAAGTATGATCGTAACTTTCCATTTCTTCGATTCCGTCTAATTTTGCCAGTTTTTTCAATTCTTCTATTTCCTTTTCAGCGTAAGGTTTTGCTTTCTCTAAAAGTTCATTTAAAAATGATTTTACTTGAACGGGAGATTTCGCCATTCTTTCTTCCAGAACGTAATCTGCGTAATTTTCGTAACCTAGAAGTTTCGCTTTTTCCTGTTTTAAAGAAATGATTTCTTTAATTAAATTCTGGTTATCGAATTCATTATTCTGAAAAGACTTTTTACCATTTGCCAGCGCCAATTCTTTTCGCAATTCACGGTTTTCAGCGTAAGTCATTAAAGGAAGAAAACTTGGATATTGCAAAGTCACCACGAAACCTTCGAGATTTCTCTCTTTCGCTTCTTCGCGGTATTGTTCTAAAATTGCTTCCGGAATTCCGGCCAGTTCTTTTTCGTCCGTAATATGTTTGAAATAGTTATTCGTTTCCGCTAAAACATTTTGGCCAAACTGAAGTGATTTCTTTGATAATTCAATACTGATATTTTTGAACTTTTCTTTGTCAGTATCGTTTAACAAAGCGCCGCTTCTTACAAAACCTTTATAAGTTTCATTTAGAAGCATTTGCTGTTCTTCGTTCAGGTTGTATTTTTCTTTTTCGTCAAAGACTTTTTTAATCTTTTCAAAAAGGGGCAGATTTTGAGAAATCTTCGCTGAGAATTCTGTTAAAAGTGGCGAAACTTCCTGAGCGATTTTTTGAATTTCGTCATTGGTTTCGGCAGAATTTAAATTAAAGAAAATGCCAGAAACAATTTCTAATTTTTCACCTGAAAAAGCCAATGCTTCAATCACGTTTTCAAAAGTTGGTTCTTCTTGGTTTCCAACGATTTCATCGATTTCTTTTTCCGAAACTGTAATCAATTCCTGAAAAGCCGGAAGAAAATGTTCTTCTTTAATTTCATTAAAAGGAGCGGATTGATATTTTGTTGTAAATGTTTGTAATAATGGATTTTGCATTTTTAATTGAAGTATAATTAAATTTTATCTTTTTAAGATTGAACAGCAAATTTACTGAAAAATAAATTTTATATTTGATTAATTGAAACTCTAAAAAACCATGAAAAAATTCTTAAAAATTCTGTTGGCGATTGTTGCCATTCTTATCATCGTGATGTTGTTAATGGGAAAAGCGTATCATTTTGAGAAATCAATCATCATTAATGCTCCTGTAGAAAAAGTATATACACAGATTAACTCCACAAAAGCAATTAATCAATGGAATCCGTGGATGAAACTGGATCCGAATTTGAAAGTAACTTATTCCGGAAATCCTGGCCAAATTGGCGATAAATATTGCTGGGAAGGAAATGATGAGGTCGGCAGTGGTTGCCAGGAAATTACGGCATTAGTTCCGAATCAAAAGCAATCTACAAAGATAATTTTCTTTAAACCTTTTGAAAGCGATGCTACTTCTAATATTATCCTTACGCCGGAAGGAAATTCGACTAAAGTAACGTGGGATATGGATTGTGAACTGGATTATCCGATGAACTTAATGAAATTATTTATGGACGGGAAAATGGATAAATCATATGGCGACGGATTGAACGCTTTAAAAGCAATATCTGAAAAATAAATTTTAAAATATAAGATGAAGTCGGTTTTTAAAGCCGACTTTTTTTATGAAATGATAAAAGGTATTCAGTTACTTTTTCTAATTAGTGACAGACTGTTAAAATTGTTATAATGTATGAATCCATCAGAAATAATTACCTTAAATTTGTATTTCGTTTTTTAAATTTAAAAATATTTTAAAAACGACTTTAAATAAAATTCAGAAAAATCAGTAAATGAAAAAATTCACAGCCATCGCGCTTCTTGCTATAACATTAGTTGCCTGTAAAAAAGAAACTCAAACCGTAACCAAAGTGGATCCAGCAACTGGAAAAACAATCACCGTAGAAGTTCCTGTAACCAATTCCGATTCAGCGAAGGTTGAAAAATCTCAAGCCGAAGTTTTTGCTATTAAAGATTCTTTAGGAGTTTATAAACAGACTTTTCAATTAGAAAAAGGGCAAACTTATCCTTTAGTAACTTTCCAAAAAGATGTTCAAACGATGACCGCGCCTGATGGTAAAACGCAAAGTGGCACAAGTGAAATGACCGACGAAATGTCATTTACGGTTAACGATTTCAAAGATGGTATTTATGACATCACCATTAATTTAACCGGAAAAAGAAACTCTCAGTCAGCCAATGGAAAAACAGTTGCAGTCGATACCAATCAAGCAGAGCCGAAAGATGAGCAGTTGAAAATGATGTGGAAAGTGAACAAGGCTTTGGTTGGAAATAAATTGAATTTGAAAATGAACGAAGCCGGAAAGGTCATTTCTATTACAGGTTTCGATACCGTTTATAATAAAATTACTGCTTCTGTTGGATCAACAATTAAAGACGCGAAAGACAAAACTGCTTTTGTCAATAGTTTCAAACAGAGTTTCAACGAGAAAATGTTGAAAGATCAATTCACGAAAAACTTGGTTTTGATTCCTGCAAAAGGAGTTAAGATTGGCGATAAATGGTCTGAAAGTGAAAATGCAACTCCAGACGGAAAAATCAAATTAACAACGACTTATACTTTGAAAAGCGTTGGTAATGGAATCGCGGAAATTTCAGTTGCGGGAGGAATTCCGAAAAAATCGGATAAACAAACTCAAGAAGGCGTGACCAGATCAATGAGTTCTGAATTGGCACAAAACGGAACAATTACTTTGGATCAAAAAACTGGTTGGGTAAAAAACCAAAACATCTCTGTGAAAACGACGCAATCAGAAACGCTTTCAGATGGTAAACAATCGCAAACAATGAAATCGGTATCGAATTCTACTGTTGTTGTGAATCCTTCGAAATAAAATTGTACTCACAATTTTAAAACAATATCTATCATTATCAAAAATAAGAAATGAAATATATATTAGAATTAATTCTAAGCACCGTAATCATTTTTTTTGTTTGGAATTTTTTAAAAAGAATGTTTTTCAAGAAAATTTTTAAATTTCCACAGCCGAGAAATGAGGAGAATGTAACGCAGCAGAAATCCAAAAATAATCTGGATTCTAAAATCCATTGGGATGCTGAAACAGTAGATTACGAAGAGGTTAAAGAACCTAAAGAAAAATAAAGATTTGAAAATCCTTTGGCAATGTCAAAGGGTTTTTCTCAATAATAAACCTAAAGATGTTAAAGAACAAAAACTTAATTTTCATTATCGGAAGCCTGGTGGTTTTCATTTTGTTGGCTGTGATTTACGCCAATCCTGTGTTAACTGGAAAGCAACTTTTTCAGCACGATATTGTGCAGTATAAAGGAGGAGCCAAAGAACTTTTGGATTACCGTGCCGAACATGGCAGAGAAACCTATTGGAGCGATTCCATGTTTGGCGGAATGCCCACTTATCAAATGGGCGCGCAGTTTCGAGGTGATGTTATTAAAAAAATTGATGATTTGCTGAACTTTTTACCGAAACCGGCGAACTATATTTTTCTGCTATTTTCAGGGTTTTTTCTTTTAGGTTTAGTCGCAGTCAGAAACTGGAAATATGCACTTTTAGGCGCGACCTTTTTTGGACTTTCAACGTATTTTTATATCGCACTTGCAGCCGGACATAATGGTAAAATACACACGGTTGCTTATTTTGCACCACTTTTAGCGGGAATACTTTTGGTTTATATCCGCAAAAAATATGTCGTTGGATTTATTGTAACGGCACTTTTTATGGGCTTGCAAATTGCAGCCAATCACCCGCAGATGACGTATTATTTATTCATTGCGTTGGCGTTTTTATTCTTATCAGAATTGATTCGTGCTTTTCAGGGAAAAACAGATTGGAAACATTTCGGTATTTCAACCGGAGTTTTGGCTTTAGCATTTGTGCTTGGAGTTGGAATGAATTCTCAGCGGATTATGGCGAATTCAGAATATATCACCGAAACCGTTCGTGGAAAGCAGATTCTAGATAACGAAAAACATTCTGCCGATAAATCCGGAATGGATAAAGAGAGCATGTTGATGTGGAGTTACGGGAAACTGGAAACTTTGAATTTATTTATTCCACGCTTGATGGGTGGTGCGAGCAATGAAGAAGGTTCTGATAAAATGATGGCGAAAGTGCAACAATTGGTTCAGGAAAATGTAGGTTCGCAACAGGAAATGGACAGAATCTCAAAAGGATTTGGAACATTAACTTACTGGGGCGACCAACCCGGAACTTCCGGGCCCGCTTATCAAGGTGCGGTAGTTTGTTTTCTGGCCGTTTTAGGCTTTTTCTTTGCCTGGAAAAAATACAGATATTGGGTTTTAGGAGCATCAATTTTAACCATTCTTTTGGCATGGGGAAGTAACTTCATGATCGTCTCCGATTTCTTTATCGATTTCGTTCCTTTCTATAATAAATTTAGAGCACCAAGTTCAATTTTAGTTGTTGTAGAATTACTATTTCCATTGATTGCGATTGTTGGTTTATACCGTTTCTTTAATTCAAATGAAAAGACAGAAACCTCTGCTGATAATATATTGACAGAAGATTACAAGAAGGAAACTTTGATCTATGTGAGTTCTGCGGTGTTAGGAATTACGCTTTTACTAATGGTTTTTGGTAAGTCGATTTTAGGATTTTATACGCCTTCAGAAAAGACTTATCTTCCGCCATTTCTATTGGAGTTTTTGGTTGATGAAAGATATAAAATGTTCAGTATTGATGCATTCAAAGCGATTCTCTTTGTGGCAATTACGGCTGGAGTTTTATTTTTAAGTTTAAAAAATAAAGTCACTCAAAATATTGCGATCATCATTATTGGGTTGGTGAGTTTCTTTGATTTGTGGAGCGTGAATAAAAGGTATTTAAACAACGATAATTTCATTGATAAATCATTTACAGAAAATCCTTTCCAGACAGAAAATTCAGATTTGTTGATGCAGAAGGTGGGCGATAATGCCAATTTAAAATCGCTTTTGGATAATACCAACATGAACAAAACGTTGGAAACCATTGCCGAAAAAGATAAAGGTCATTACCGAATTTATAATCAAGTTTTAGGAGCATTTAATGAAACCAATACTTCTTATTTTAAATCTTCAATCGGTGGTTATCACGCAGTGAAATTGAGAAGATATGATGATTTAATCAATGAATATTTTGGAAAAATGGATACCGTAAAAGTTCCAAGAATCCTAAATATGCTGAATACTAAGTATATGATTTTTGGATCTCCTGAACAACCTCAAGGAGTTACCAATGCTGATGCAAATGGGAATGCCTGGTTTGTTTCAGAAGTAAAATTCGTGGATACTCCAAATGAAGAACTGGATCAAATCGGAATTGTTGATAATAAAAAGGTTGCTGTGATTTCAAAATCAGATGAGAAGTATTTTGAAGGAAAACCTCTCCAACAAGATTCTACCGCCTTTTTAGATTTGAAAAAATACGAAGCCAACGAACTCGAATTTACGTCTCAGTCGAAAACGCCACAGTTAGCCGTTTTCTCAGAAATCTATTATCCAAAAGGTTGGAAGATGTTTGTTGATGACAAAGAAGTTCCATACATCAAAGCAGATTATTTGTTGAGAGCAGTTTGTGTTCCTGCTGGAAAACATTCGATTAAAATGATCTTCGCACCAGCAGTTATCGAAAAAGGGAAAATTATTTCGATGATTGCGTTTGGATTATTTTTGTTGTTGAGTGGCTTGGGAATTTATTTTTTATACCGTAAAAGAGACAAAAGAAATTTGGCTGTGTAAGGAGCTCAAAAGATTGCAAAATGGATGTGGATATTTGTATTTTTGATTTTAACCGCAAAAGAGACAAAAGAAATTTGGCTGTTTAAGGAGTTCAAAAGATTGCAAAATGGATGTGGATATTTGTTCTTTTGATTTTAACCGCAAAAGACACAAAAGAATTTTGACTGAATAAGTAAATCAAAAGTTTGCAAAAAGTTTCTGGAATATTCCTGCTTTTGATTGCAAAATAAAGCAAATTGTTTGCTGTAACGAAATCAAAAGGATGCAAAATCGTAATTAAACATTTATGATAACTCAAAAATACATTACTGATTTAACTTATAAAATTAACGGGGCTTGCATTGAAGTTCATAAAATTTTGGGTTCAGGTTTGGCAGAGATTGTTTATCATAAGGCATTAGAGGAAGAATTTAGAATTCGAGATATTCAATTCAAATCAGAATTTGTAATTCCGGTTTTTTATAAAGATAAAAATCTTGAGTGTGATTTTAAATGCGATTTTCTAGTGGAAGACCTGATTGTATTAGAAATAAAAGCCGTCACTCAGATTATGGATATTCATAAATCTCAGGTTTTAAATTATATGAATTTACTAAAAGTTCCAAAAGGAATTTTAATCAATTTTAATGTAAAGAATATTTATCATTTCGGTCAAGAAACGTTCATAAATAAATACTTTGATCAGTATGATTAAGCAGTTGTAGAACTTTTTTTTAACCGCAAAAGAAACAAAAGATTAGATTAGATTAGTAAACTATTGAAAAGTTTGTAAAAGGTTTAAAAACATACATTTTGCCATCTTTTGAATTTCTTATTTTCGCATTTGTCTTTTGCCTCTTTTGCGGTTAAAAATTTTTTAGAATTATAATGAAACCAACAAAAAAAATATTAATCATCACCTATTATTGGCCGCCTGCTGGTGGACCAGGTGTTCAGCGTTGGTTGAAGTTTGTAAAATATTTACCCGACTTCGGTTGGAAACCCACTGTTTTTATCCCCGAAAATCCGAGTTACCCGATTGTTGACGAAACTTTAGAAAAAGAAGTTTCTGATGATTTAGATATTATTAAAACGAAGATTTGGGAACCATATCAATTGGCGGAAATCTTCGGAAAAGACAATAAGAAATTCAAAGCAGGACAATTTGATGTCGGTAAAAACCAATCCTGGAAATCTAAACTTTCGATTTGGGTTCGTGGGAATTTCTTTATTCCCGATGCTCGAGTATTTTGGGTTAAACCTTCCGTTGAATATTTGAAGAAGTATTTGAAGGGAAATCAGTTTGATGCTTTTGTCACAACTGGTCCGCCGCATTCGATGCATTTGATTGGTTTGGAATTAAAAAAAGAATTTCCTAATATAAAATGGGTTGCTGATTTCCGTGATCCTTGGACAGAAATTTCTTATTATAAACATTTGAAACTCACGAAATCTGCAGATCAAAAACATAGAAACCTCGAACAGAAAGTGTTTGAAACTG
The DNA here is from genome assembly GCF_015191005.1 of Kaistella flava (ex Peng et al. 2021). Lineage (NCBI taxonomy): Bacteria > Pseudomonadati > Bacteroidota > Flavobacteriia > Flavobacteriales > Weeksellaceae > Kaistella > Kaistella flava (ex Peng et al. 2021). The sequence continues at coordinate 141,388 of NZ_CP040442.1, forward strand.
CGGATATTACTTTAGCCACAAGTTTTTCTGATGCAGAAAATTTCAGAAAAAAAGGAGCGAATGCTTTTTGTATTACCAATGGTTTTGATGAAAATATAAATTTGAAAATTCGTGAATTTGAGGATTTGAAAATTGAAAAATCAAAATTCACTTTAAGTTACATCGGAGTTTTAGAGCAATTGCGAAATCCAGAAGTTTTATGGAAAGTTTTAAGGGAATTAGTTTCTGAAAATGAAGATTTTAAAAATGATTTTCAATTGAAGTTTGTCGGAAGAATTGATGATAAAATTTTGAATGAGATCGAACAATCTTCATTAAAAAATTCAATCAATAATTTGGGTTATCTTTCTCATTCAGAAGCAAATGTAGAGATGGCGAATTCTGATTTGCTCTTAATTACCAATTTCCCAGATGACAGTTCAAAAGGAATTATTCCCGGAAAAATATTTGAATATTTAGCGACCGGAAAGCAGATCGTTTCTTTTGGTCCGAAAGAAAGTGATGTCAAGAAAATCTTAGAAGAAACCAACGCCGGAAAGCATTTTTCGTATGATAATGAATCAGAATTAAAAGTGTTTTTACTGCAAAAATTTGAAGAATGGAAATCAGGAATTTCAAATTCTCAAACTCAAAATATTGAACAATTCTCAAGAAAAAACTTGACTAAAAAACTGACTGAACTTTTGTGATCCACTTTGCGTGAGGGAGAAGGTCGAAATCCTTTTTTTTATATCCTAACTTTCAAAATTAGATAGAATCTATATCAAAAAAAAGATTGGGAACCGGATACCGACGTTTATAAAAATAGCCGTAAAAGTTTACTTTTACGGCTATTTTTATAAAGGGCACGCCCAAAAATATTTATAACCAACCCATTTCTTTCATCCACTCATCATTGTAGATTTTCCCCACATATCGGGAACCGTGATCGTGTAACAAAACAACAATCACATCGTCTTTGGTAAATTGATCTTTCATTTGAATCAAAGCGGCAATCGCACTTCCGGCAGAATAACCACAGAAAATACCTTCTTCTTTTGCCAGTTTTCGAGCGTAAACTGCACCGTCTTTATCGGTCACTTTTTCGAAATGATCAATCACAGACATATCGAAATTTTGGGGAATTATATCTTCGCCAATACCTTCTGTAATGTAGGAAAAAGCGTGTTCTGGATGGTATTCACCCGTTTCGTGATATTCCTTCAGAATAGAACCATAAGTATCAACACCGATTACTTGAATGTTGGGATTTTTTTCCTTGAAAAAAGTTCCGCAACCCGTAACAGTTCCGCCTGTTCCCGCACCTGCCATGAAATGCGTTAATTTACCTTCCGTCTGCTCCCAGATTTCTGGTGCCGTAGATTCATAATGCGCCAATCGGTTTGATAAATTATCATATTGATTCACGTACCAACCATTTTCAGTTTCTTCGCCCAATCGCTTAGAAACAGAATAATAAGAACGGGGATCATCTGGCGTTACGTCCGTCGGACAAACGATTACTTCTGCGCCAACGGCTCTTAGAATATCATTTTTTTCTTTCGACTGTTTTGCATTCGTAACGAAAATGCATTTGTAACCTTTCACGATTGCGGCCAAAGCCAAGCCCATTCCGGTGTTTCCAGAAGTTCCTTCGATAATGGTTCCGCCTGGTTTTAAACGGCCGTCTTTTTCAGCATCTTCAATCATTTTCAAAGCCATTCTGTCTTTCACAGAATTCCCTGGATTGAAGGTTTCTACTTTTGCCAAAACCAAGGCTGGAAAATCTTCTCCCAAAACTTTGTTAAGTTTTACTAACGGCGTATTTCCAATTGTTTCAAGAATATTTTGTGCGTATTTCATAAGAGTTGTTATATTTTTATTTTCACTTTTATCATTTTTAAAATAAAATTTTGAATGATTTAAAGTGGTGTTTTTAACATTATTAATTTCGTAAAAATCGATAAGAAATTTACGAATTTGCAAAGATATAATTTTAAAAATTAATTGTATTTAATGGCTTTCACTGGAGAGATTTTACTAATCAAATAACTCGGAAGAACTAATGAGATTCCTGATACAATAAGAATTCCCACTGAGATTAATAAAATATGGAAGATGTTTATTTCAACAGGAACGACACTTAAATAGTAGTTTTCAGGATTTAAAGTAATAATGCCGAAATATTTTTGAATGAACAAAAATCCTAAACCAATTAAGTTTCCGACGATTAGACCCGGAATCATAATCAGCAAAGTGTAATTAATAAATATCGCTCGGATTTGTCCATTAGTAGCACCTAAGGTTTTTAACATTCCAATCGAGTTGGTTCGTTCGATAATTAAAATTAATAAAACCATGATGATGTTAATGATCACCACGACTAACATAATCGTAATAATTAGCGCAATATTGGTATCAAAAATCGCAATGAAATCCATGATTTGTGGATATTCATCGGTGGCTTTTACGGTGTAGTTTTTATAGCCAACGAGTTCGTCAATTTTGGGAGCGTCTTCATCAATATCATTAATGTTCTTCAGGAAAATGTCGATTCCACCAATTTCTGAATCTTTCATTCCCTGAATTTTCCGGGCGTGATTAATTCCACCGATGATAAAAACATCATCAATTAATTTAATGTCGGTTTTATATATCCCAACCACTTCAAATTTCCGGTAAAGCGGACTTTGATTTTCTTTTGAAAAAATCGCGACGATACTGTCTTTTATTCCAAGGTGAAGATCAGTGGCGATTTTTTGGGAGATAACAATTCCATTGTTAAAACCGTCTTCAGTAAGTACTGGTACATGACCTGCCACTAAAAACTTACGGAATCGGGCAGAGTCAAAATCTTTTCCAACTCCTTTAAAAATGATTCCGGCGAAATTATGTTCGTTCCTTAAAATTCCACTTACGGCAATATATTTTTGCGTGGAAGCGACATCTGGTAAGGCTTTTATCTTGTCGAGTTGAAGTCCGTCATTACTCAGAATGGAGGAATTATAAGAATTGTTGGATTGTTTTGATTTTACAGAAATGTGACCAGAGAAATCGGCCATTCTTTCTTTAATCGCTTTTTTGGAGCCGACTCCAGTAGAAACGGTGATGAGCGAAACAATAACTCCCAGAGCGACGGAAAGCCGACCAATAAAGACAATAACCCGTGAGAGATTATTTTTATTATCTTTGGAAAATGCAATTTTTTTAGAAAAATATACCGGAAAATTCAATCGTATGATTTTAAGCCTCAAAAATAAAGATTTACTTCTGATTGTGCTAATTTATTTTGGTTTTTGCCAAATGAGTTTTGCCCAAAATCTCGATACAAACTGTTTTAAAACGGGTGCAGACCGACCAGAATTGTATCTGCCTCTACTAAAAAACAAGACCATCGGAATCGTTACCAATCAAACCGGTTTGATGAAAGATAAAACGTTCCTGGTTGATTTCTTGGTTAAGAATAATATTAAAATACAATCTATTTTCGCACCTGAACATGGTTTCCGCGGAGATGCAGATGCAGGCGAACACGTGAAAAATGGTGTCGATACCAAAACAGGAATTCCGATTGTTTCTCTTTATGGATCCAATAAAAAACCAAAAGCTGAGCAGTTAAAAGGAATTGATATTGTTCTTTTTGATATTCAGGATGTTGGCGTGCGGTTCTATACTTATATTTCTACCTTGACTTATGTGATGGAAGCCGCTGCCGAAAATAATATCGAAGTAATTGTTCTCGACCGACCAAATCCGCAAGATGGATATATTGATGGACCAGTTTTAAAAAACCAATGGAAAAGTTTTGTCGGAATGCATAATATTCCCGTGGTTTATGGACTGACCATTGGTGAATATGGAAAAATGGTCAATGGAGAAAAATGGCTGGATAATGGAATTCAGACAAAATATACTTTGATTCCGATGCAAGGTTATCATAAGAAACAGCGTTATGAAATGTCTGATAAACCCTCACCGAATCTGCCAAATGATAAATCCATCAACCTTTATCCGAGTTTGTGTTTCTTTGAAGGAACGCAAGTTTCTGTCGGTCGTGGAACGAGTTTTCCTTTCCAAATTTATGGTTCTCCATGGACTAAAGATTTACCGTATCAGTTTACACCAAAACCGTCCGCCGGCGCAAAAGATCCTTTTTTAAACGGTAAATTATGTTACGGTGAAAACCTCTCAGAATATCCCGAAGATCTAAGAGCATTGAATTTAGACTGGATTTTGAAAGCATATAAAGACTATAAAAATCCACAACAGGATTTCTTTTTAAAGAATTTATTCTTTGATAAATTAGCGGGAACTGATGAATTGAGAAAGCAAATCATCGCTGGGAAATCTGCTGCTGAAATTAAAGATTCCTGGAAAAGTGATTTAGAGAATTTTCAGAAAATCAGAGCGAAATATGTGATGTATGAAGACTAAGTTTCAAGAGCCAAGTAAAAAGTAAAAAGAGCCAAGAAATACGGTGAATGGTCAATTGTGAATAGTGAATTCTCGACTTGTTTTTTAATCTAAAAAATCAGAAAATTTTTGCGAAGTTTAATTTTCTAAGGAAATCTTAATGCTCTTAATTCCTAAATGATTCTTAATGGTTTATTTTTCAATATTGTAATTTCTGCCTTAAAGTTCAGAATGAATTTTTAAATAGTTTTTAACAAAATAAATTCGTGTCCCGAAGTTTCGGGATGGCAAAATAATAAATTTCTAAAAACTCGCTTTCACCTGCATCGAGCCCATGTGAATCGTTCGCTCACCTGAATTTCTTCCTTCATAATTCAAATCAACTTGAATAAAGGAATTAATCGCCTGTTGTAGGAATACCGACCAAACCTGGTTTTTCCCGGGCTTCAAACCATCGAGCATTTGGTTGCCGACAATCGAAAAATTGTTTCCTGTAAAATTATTATTGATAAAAGAGAAATTGCCGCGAACAGAAGTTTTCCTCCAATCCCACTGCAAACTTCCGGTAAGGTCAAACGTCTTTAAAAACTCTTCGCCATCAATTCTCTTCTTCTGACGAAAAGCCGAAGAAAGTTCGGTCTGAATCGCTTCTGTAAATTTATAAGTCGCTTTTGGTTTTGTTTCCACATTTTGCAACTGATAATCCCGGCTGTTAAAAAGTTGCGATGCGTTTTTAATATCATGAATCGAATTCTCCCAATCGATCCGGAAATCTTTCCCAAACCAATGTCCGATATTCAGGAAATGAGAAACCTGCGTTCGCTCTTCATTACTAAAGTTGGCATTGATTAAATTATTGTTGGCTATGAAACGGTAATTTCCATTCCAGCCCGATTTGTCGGTCGGATTAAACTGTGCCGAGGCCAGAATGTTTTGATTTTTTAGAATTTGATCTTCATTTTTTTCGAACGGATTAAGTACGAAAACCTTTTCTTTTTTAAAATAAGAATTTTGAGAATTAATGGAAAGATTAAAATTCCATCTTTTCAGAAATTGATTTTCAGAATTGAAAACTACGGAAGGATTTACGAATAAAGCCAACTGCATTTTATTTTTGTTGGACGGAATATAATTGACGGTATTCGTGTAAATCCTTATGTACTGAGCCAAATCTGCGTATTCAGCAATTTCGAATTCATCTAATTGCTGAATTCCGTCGCCATTATAATCGGTCCATTTGTAAATTCCCTGTCCGTCGGTGACTTTGATATATTGAAATTCACGTTGCGCTTCCTGACCATTTCCTAATTCATAAAATGCCTGCAAACGCATTCCATTATTGAAGAGTTGTTGCTGATACGTCATATTTCCAACGATGAAATCCTGATTATAAGTTGCCATTAAATCATCCGTTTTCTCAAAGAATTTTCGATAATGGAGTAGGGCTGATAAAGTGGTTTTCTCTGTTTTAATGATCTGACTTTCCGCCATAAAACCAAGGATTTGATTTCTATTTTGCAAAGTATTATTTCTGACAGAATCATTATCACGCAAATACATTTTAGCCAAAAGTTTTGTTCGTAGAGAATCGCCAATTTTTTTCTGAACAAAAATTTCTTTCCAACGATAACTTGTGACATCGAGTACATCGGTTTGGTTGAAGTTTTTCAAATTTTGTTCCATGCCAGCGCCGATTGCCCAACTTCCTTTTTTACCCGCATATTCTGTAGCGACGGCAGTTCGTACAAAATTGGTGTTTTGAAAAGTTGACTTCGTATCGAGATAAGAAAAGTTTCCTTTCGTATTAAATTTCCCTTTAATCCAACCAAAATCCAAATCGTTTTTTATCCCTTTATAAGAATCTTTTTCGTCCAAGTAATTGATTTGATAATTTAGGAAAGAAGTGTTTTTCCATTGGTTTAAAAAACTAAAAATTAGTCGGTTTTGTGTAATTTGATTAAACTCTTGAGCCAGGTTAAAATCCCTTGAAAATTCAACATCATTGATTTTATCAAGAATATGGAACTGCGAACTGATATGTTGATATTCAAAACTTGGCGTCCCTTTCCAGTTGTTTTTAGTAAACGTTTTGTTCCCGAAAACGCGTCCGGCGTAACCGATATTTTGGTTGGCATCTTTGGAGGAGAAAAGATTGATATCGTAATTACTCAAAGAAATGTCTGCTCCGATTTTTCCTTCTTTTAAAAGTACTTCTGCATTGGTAGAAAAAACCTGTGCTTTTTGGGGCGAAGGTAATTTACGAACGGCTTTGTAATTTCCGACATTTGGACCAACATATTCGAAAACACGTCCGTTATTCGTGGTTTGCTTTAAACGGTAATCGCCTAAATTGTCGCCAAAATAAGTAAAGGCAACCTGATATAAAGTTTGGGTTTGATCATTAGAGAATTCGTAGTAATTTCCGTTTTGATTTTGAACGAGTTGATAGAGGATTTTATTCACATCATATTCCGCAACATTTCCTGACGGAGCGTACATTAAATCAGGATTGTTTCCGGCGTTGGCTAAAATTTGCTCATCTTCTTTGGATAGATTTAAAGAAAGTGGAGCGTTTTTATTATCATTTTCCATAAACCAATTGAACCCAATTTTCACTTTCTCTCTTTCATGTTCAACGCCACCAGTTACTAAGAATCGCGTGTAATTTCGATTGGTATAATTATAAGAAATGGTAATAAAATTCTGTTTAAAAATCGGTCGGAAACTGGTAAAGGTAATCTCGCCTGTATTATAATTAATCACATAATCCTGACTCTCGCCACGTTTCATTAAAATACCATCGATAAAAACCTGTTCAGACCCGGAAATAATGGTAATGAACTGTTCGCGATTTTTCCCGTTTAAACGGTAAGGACCTTGATTTCCTTCTACACCTTGAAAACGAACTCGGTAAAATTCACTTCTTGCAACGCCGGCTGAAATATTGGCAAAGGTTTTATTTTCATTCCCAAATTTCGTCTGATATTCTAAACCCATACTTCGTCTTTGAAAACGACCGAAATAGGTTTTCTCATCCACCAAATCCAAATGACCGGCACGCAGAATCGAGTTGTCTTTTATATTGAGTTGAAGATAAATTTTGTCGAATTCCTCTAGAGTTTGCGTATAACCATCTGCTTGAATCGGTAGATTATGATCGGAAATCGAAGCCAGAATTGAAACATCGTTCGAGAGTTTTCCTGTAATCTGCAAATCCATCGAACTCTGTACACTTTGTCCCTGATTATTTCCAAAAGTGATTCCTCTGATAATTGAACCTTTAGAATTTAAATCTCCTAAAATTTGGGAACGAGGATTTTTAACCAAAACTCCTTCATCAATAATCGTTTTATTCGGCATTCTGATAAAATCCAAAGTATCTTTAGAGAAAACATCTCGCTCTATTTTCGCCGTTAGAATCGAATCTTTCTTTATAGAGTCTTTTGAAATATTAGGATTTTGCCAAGTGAAAATCTGAGCATTAAATAGACTTAATGCTGAAAGTAAGATGGATAAGAACAGTGTTTTTTTAATCAAAACGTTTTAGAAACAATGGTGTAAAAGTAACGAAAAAGTCTTTTTAAAATTGTTGTTGCATATTTAACAATTAATTCATGTTGAGATTAGGGAATTGGCAAAAAAGTTTCTATTTTTGTGGCATAAATTATTAATTATTTAAATTTTCAAACATGAAAAAATTCTATTCTTTATTCGCAGCTGTAATTTTGGCTGCAAGTGTTAATGCACAAACTACAACTACTGTTTTCAGTGCAGATTTTGATGATGTAGTTGGTACTGGAGGTAACGATGGTTCATGGAGTGGTACAGTTGCCGGTTCAGCAGCGACTGCAACTGGTGGATTTGTATATGATAATATGTACAAAGGTGATAAATGTCTTAAAGGAGGTACGAGTAGTAAAGCGGGTTCACTAACGACTCCTGTATTAGCTAATTTGTCTGGTGTTGCAACTCTAACTTTCCGAGCAGGAGCTTGGGTTGGCAGTAGTGAAAAATTAACCTTAAATGTTTCGATTATTGGTGGAGGATCTTTAGATATAACTTCAGTTACTTTAGTTAAAGGTGAATTTAGTACTTACACGGTTGAAATTACTGGAGGTACTTCATCTAGTAAATTGGTATTTGCGGCAGCAGTTGCATCAAATAATAGATTCTTCATTGATGAGATTTTAGTTACAGCACCAACTCAAGCAGTAGTTGATGTAAACGCAACTAAAGTAAACTTGGTTAAAAATACAGTTGTCGGAAATACATTGATGTTTGCTGGAAAAGCAGACGTTCAAATCTTAAACATGAATGGTCAAGTTGTAAAAACTGCATCTGTTAATGAAAATACGTCATTAGACGTTGCAACTTTAGCAAAAGGAATGTATGTTGTAACTGCAATCGTAAATGGAAAAGCTGTTACTGAGAAAATTATTAAAAAATAATTTTTATAAATAAACTAAAAGAAGGTTATTAGAAATGGTAATCTTCTTTTAAAACATGATTTATATTTCGTTACTTTTTTGTTGAAAAACAATTTCGTAAATTTGCTTTACTAAAAAAAATCATAAACAATTAAATTTCAATACAATGAAAAAAATCTTTACAATTTTAGCGATTTCAGCTTTAGCTATTACAGCACAAGCTCAAACAACTTTTAACTACATTTTAAACAACCAAGGTTTTGCAAACGCACAAGCAATTACCACTGGTGATATTGTAGCAGGAAAAATTACTTACGAAGCATTGAAAAATGGAGCAAGTAATGCACCTTCTTTTTACACTGCAGGTGGAGGAACTTTAAGAATGTACTCAGAAAATGCAACTGGAAATGGTAACTCTTTTTCTGTAAAAGCAGTAGGTACTGCAAAAATTACTTCTGTAAAAATCAAAACTTCTGGATTAGTGGGTACTGATAATTATGCTCCATCAACTGCAATTGTTAGTGTAGATGGTGTTGTTGTACCAACGGTATATGATCCAGCTGATTTGACTGGTACTTATTTGATTACTGCAGCTACGCCAGCATCTACTATTACTATTAAAAATGGTCAGACAGGAACTTCGGCACAAATTAGAATTTTATCAGTTGAAGTTACTTATAATCCTAATCTTGCAGTTGGTGATGTTAAAGCAACTAAAGCAAACTTAGTTAAAAATACGGTTGTTACTAATGAAATTATCTTCGGAGAAGCTTCTAAAGTATCTGTATTTAACATGAATGGTCAAGTAGTAAAAACTGCTGATGCAACTGAAAACTCTAGACTTAACGTTTCTGAATTACCAAAAGGAATGTACCTTGTTTCTGGTACAGTTAACGGTAAAGCAGTTTCTCAAAAAATTATCAAGAAGTAATATTCTTTTTAATCAAATATGAAAAGCGATTCCAATTGGGATCGCTTTTTTTATGGTGTTAGTAACAATATTTTAGTTTTTGTACAATATAATTTCCGAAAGAAATCTTGATTTCTTAATGGTTAAGTTCTAAATAGTGAAATTTGTGAAAAAATATTGGTGCTATTTGTGTTAAATAAGTTCATCAATTTTTTAAAACCAACCTCTTCTAAAATAACTCGTAACCGCATTGAAATTTAAAACCAAGGTAAATCGTATTCGTTGTCCGTAATCCTTAAATGAAGGTTCAAATCCTAATGAACTTTGAATAGGGAAATAAACTTCCAGGAAATCTGGAATCACTTTTACTTTCACGCCCGAATCCCAAATGAATTGCACGCCCAGATTTTTGTTTTTGTAAACACCTGCATCTGCATAAACATTAAACCATCGCCAAACGTGAGAATCAACATTTGCAGACGTGATCCATTGGTTTGCGGTCGTTCCTAAATAAGATTTAAAACCTCCTTCGGCTACAATTAACTGCTGTGCAAATAATCCAGAAGTCGCACTCTGTCCCAATAATCCATAAGAAAAAGCATAATTGGAAACGCGTGAAATACCATAATCAAAAAGATTATTTTTGGTATTGTTGGTGATAAAGTAGCCACCAAAAAGTCGCATGCTGATTTTTTTGTCCTTCGCAAATTCCCATCGATAAAAGAATTCCGTAGAAATTTTTTGAAAATCTTCCATCCACTGGAAATTGGCGTTGAACGATTTTTCATGAATTAAAGAACGGTCAGAATAACTATATCCTAAATTCCACAAATTATATTTTCCGTATTCATTTAGGTTTGTTTTGATCGGATCCAAATCTTTCTCCAAATAATTATACGTAAAACCAATATTTCTACGAATGTCAGATCTCGGATCTTTCGTGAAATTAATACCTACAAACGTAGCGATTTTCCGATAAGTCAAATCGTAGTCATAATGAAAATGAGAGGCAGAAACTCCAAAATCTAAACTCCGATAAAAGCTATTTGCGGGTTGAAAAGAATAAGCTACGCCGCCAGAACCTGCCAATTGTCCGGTACCGGAACTAAAATACGGCGTAAATGAATATTGAAATTTTCTGTCAAATAAAGAAGCATTCTTAAAATTTAAGCCAAATAAAACCTTATCATAAGCATTGAAATTTAATCGAGGATTTACATAAATCTCGTTGTATTCTGGATTAGGAATATCTTTAAAAACTTTAAGTTTTATTTTTTTTCTGTTTGAGAAAAATCCTTCCGTATATAAATAGTTGTCTCGAAAGTTTTTCTCAGGGAAAATATAACCGTCATTAATAATGATTTTCTCTGCGTTCGACTGAGGAATATTATAAACTACGGTTTCTTTTGAGTCATCAGTATCGAACCAAAAAGTCTCTTTTTGACCTGATTCTTCTTCGGTTTCCAGTTTAAAAGGAATTCTTTGGTGGGTGTTTTTCGAGACTTTCACTTGAAAGTTGTCACCGTTTTTAGTAAACCTTTTCAGTTTAAAATTCACTCGGTTTTTCTGCTGAATAAAACTTTCTAAAAAGTCAGATGAATATCCAGATGCCAAAGAAAGCTCGTCTAAAAACACTTTTTGATCTGCAGGTTTTCCAGAATATTGAGTTAAATAATTGATCAAAAAATCATCGAAATTTTCCTGACCCATTTTCTCCGCGATAAATGAAAAAAGACTACCTGTTTCAAAATGGCTAATCGCAGTAGCATTGAAATTACTTAACTTTTCAAAAGGCTCATTAATTTTTTGATCCAAATTCTGCGTAACCATGTATTGATAGGCAAGTCCGTATCTTTCGCTTAGTTCCAGTTTAGAAATCCGCATGAATTTTAACGGTTTTACACCAAAATACTTTAGCTCATCCGGCAAATCTCCCAAGAGTTTTCTGTTCTTATAATAGCGGTCGATATATTGAATTTCCAAATAAGTTTGAAGCCCATTCATCAGCCAATGATCTTTGCTCTTATCAAAAATAACAGCTCTTTGAACAATCGCGTTTGACAAAATGCTAAAATAATTAAGGTCAGTTTTTTCGGTATCTTTAAAAAGTTGATAATGAAATTTCCAAAAATTGAGGTCATCAATTCCAACAAAATCTTCGTCTTTTTTAAATTTTTCGGTAATGAAAATTTTCGTCGGAAGATTCCCAATTTTATTTTTAATGAAATGAAGTTGCAACGGAAGATAAAACTCCAGATTTTGTTTTTCAGTTATTGTTAAAGGATAACCGAAATCGATTTCAATGTTTTGACCATCAATTTGCGTCGTAATTTGATCATTACTTTTGGTGGAAATTATAAATTCTGGATCTTTATTGAGTTTACCTTCAAAAGAATTTGACTGAACTTTGTTCAAATTACTTGCAGCAAAATAACTTGGCGGAAGTTCAAACTTTACATTCCAATAATTGCCAGGACTTTGATTTTCTTCAATATTTAGATAATGTTTCGGTTTCTGATTATCATTTTCGAAGCGATCAGGAACAATGAAAAAATATTTTAATGAGAATTCTTGCTCGCCGACTCCATAACCCGTGAATCTTTTGTTAGGAATATGAAGAATATATTTTAAAGATATTTTGACGTTTTTTCCTGGTTTTAATTCTTGAGAAAGAGGGAAGTAAATATTTTCATCATCGCCGGAAAGATATTCCCAGTCCGCAGATCCGATTTTAATTTGTACTTCCTCAGTTTTTCCTAATTGTTCATTTTTCGCAAAATACATTTCATTCTTTCGGTCCTGTAATAATCGGGAAAGAAGAGGTGTGTTTCTATTTTGGTAGGCCGAAATCCAATTGAGTAATTTTATTTTTTTTAGAGGTAAATCGGTGTTATTGTAGTAAATTATTTCTTGATTTACTGAAATTAGATTGCTGTTTTCAGTTATTTTCGCAGATATGTTGATGGTATCTTGTTGAGCGGAAATCTCAACAAAAATTAGAAGAAATAATAGGGCTGTGGAATATCTTTTCATTTTCAAACGTAGCTCAAATATAACGATGTTTTTTAAAAATTAGTGTTATTTTTCAGTATTTAGAAATATTAACTAATTTTGATTAACATTTAAATATTGTGCCATTTGAAACGGTTTGCTGTATTACTTTTGTTGTTTTATTTTCAACATCTATTTTCCCAAGTAATTGAGACTACCGCACCATTGATAATTGATGAATCTCGGTCAACAATTCGTACGCGTTTTATTCCGCCCAAAGGATTTTATTGGATAAATGAAGAACCCGGAAGTTTCAGTCAATTTCTCAATAATTTTCCGCTTCATCCACCTAATTTTCCGGTCAGAGATTTTACCGGAGTTCCTATAGAGCAGCAGCAACATCATATTGCGCTCTTAAAAATTGATGTGGGTGTTAAAAATTTGCAGCAATGCGCAGATGCGTGGATTCGTCTCTACGCTGAATATTTATGGATCAACCAAAGGTTTGATGAAATCGGATTCGAATTTACAAGCTCGCAATTTTTCACCTGGAACGATTTTAAAAAAGGAATAAGAACGAAAGAACTCAATAAAAAAGTAAGTTTCATAAAAACTGAAAAAGAAGATAATTCTTACGAAAATTTTCAAAAATATTTAGAAGTTATTTTTAGATATGCCGGCACCATTTCCTTGGATCGGGAATCGATTCCTATTAAAAATAATGCTGCCATTAAAACTGGTGATTTTCTTATAAAACCCGGAAGTCCTGGTCATTCCGTGATTATTGTTGGTGTTGCCAGAAATTTAGCTGGAAAGAAATTATATTTATTGGCCGAGAGTTTTATGCCAGCACAGGATATTCATGTTTTAGTGAATCATCAAAATCCGCAACTTTCGCCTTGGTATGAACTCGATGTTGGTGCACCGGAAACGACTACTGCAAAATATATTTTCAAACCAACTTCTATTAAAAGATTTCATGCTTTAAGGTGAAATTTACTTTGGTAAATAGATGTCGTCATCTTTTTCAATTAAAGAATACGATGAATAAATACGGTCGTTATTTGCGAAGAAGTTTTAGTTTTGCAGTTCTTTAAAAATAGTACTTTCCAACTTTCCATGAAAAATAAATTACCTAATTCGTTACTTTATCTTTTGAGCGTTTCAGCCGGTTTGGTTGTGGCGAATTTATACTACAATCAGCCTTTGCTTCATGATATTGCCTCAAGCCTTCAGGTCAAAGATGCTGAAGTGAGCAATGTCGCGCTTTCTACTCAGATTGGTTATGCTTTGGGTTTGTTGTTTATTATTCCGCTGGGTGATAAAGTCAGTAATCTAAAAATCATTAGACTGAATTTTTTAATTCTCGTTCTTTCCCTTATGGGAGCGGCACTTTCACAGTCTTTACCTCTATTAATTTTCAGTAGTTTTTTAATTGGGTTCACTTCTACACTTCCACAACTATTTGTGCCAATGGTTGCCCATCTGAGTAGTGATGAAGGACGTGGACGGGCAATCGGAATTGTAATGAGCGGATTACTAATCGGAATTTTGGGAAGTAGAGTTCTGAGTGGTTTGGTTGGTGAATATTTTGGCTGGCGCAGTGTGTTTTTTGGCGCAGCCGGTTTAATGACCATGCTTTTCTTTTTGTTAAATGCTAAACTACCAGTTATTCAACCAAAATTTGGCGAGAGTTATGCGAAATTAATGAAATCGCTTTGGTTTTATTTTAAAACAGAACCGACTTTGAGATTGGCAACTTTGCGTGGTGCTTTGGCTTTTGGAAGTTTAAGTGCGTTCTGGACCACCTTTGTTTTCCTAATGCAAGATTCTTTTGGCTACGGAAGTGCAGTTGCGGGTGGATTTGGTTTGTTTGGAATCGCTGGAGCGCTCGGTGCAACCGTTGTGGGAAAATTGAATAACCGTGTTAAAAAAAGTAAACTTATAATCTTTGGTACCATATTAATCATTGCATCGTGGTTGATATTTTTAGTTTCGCCACATTCAATTATTGGATTAATCATCGGAGTGGTGCTGATTGATTTAGGAGTACAAGGCGTTCATATCACCAACCAGAATATAGTTTTTTCTAAAAATACAGAAGCCAGAAACCGAGTGAACACCATTTATATGGTTGGGTTTTTCATCGGTGGAGCGGCAGGAACCAGTTTCGGTTCGCTTGCTTGGAATTACTTTGGATGGACTGGAGTTTCCGTGGTAGGCTTAGTATTCTCGGGAATTATTTTGATCGTTCAATTGTTGACGAATAAGAAAACGATTTAAATTGTTGTGAAAAATTATCTCGCAGATTTTGCAGATGACGCAGATTTAAAATTGTACGCAAAAAAATCTGCTTAATCTGCAAAATCTGCAGGAGTAGAAAATGATTGAGTTTTCTCAATACTCAATACTCAATATTTTAAAAATATTTTTCTTCTCACCCAAGTTTAAAATAGCTTGTTCACCAATCTTTTTATGCAACAATGCTTTCGCTAAAGGAGTAATAAATGATATTTTCTTTTTTGAAATATTAGCTTCGTCAACACCAACCAGCTGGAAAGTTTGCGTTGAGTTATTTTCTACATTTTTAAAAGTGACCGTTGCACCAATATGAATTTCATCTTGTGGCAATTTCTTTGGATCGATGATTTTCGCTGAGGTAATTCTCTCATTCAATAACTGAAGTTTCGCATTGATATGATTAAAAGAAATTCGGTATTCTTTCTCTTGCGATGGATCTAAATTGTCCTGTTCTTTAAGAAGAATTTCTTTTTCTTCCAGTAAAGAATTCATTCCATTTTGGGTGACGAAATTTTCGGTTCCAATTGGTAAATCGGCTCTGGGCGGAACTATTGGAACTTCTTCCTGATCATCTTCTTTTACAAATCCTCTGCTCATAATTTAAATTTAAGTAGAATTAATGCAATTTCCAGACCTTGTTTTTTAGAGTTATAAAATTAAACAAAAACTTCCAGAACGAAAAGTTCCGGAAGTTTCTTTAAATTATTTCGTCGGATTATTAATCACAATTTCCATCAACATCACAGCTTTCGCCGCCGTAGATGATTTGTAAACCTTTGTCTCCGGCAGAAAATTCCTTCCAAGAACTTTCTAAAACATCTGTAAATGCTGCGGGAGGTTGCGCTCCTGAAACTCCATATTTATCATTAATAACAAAAAACGGAACGCCGCTGATGCCCATTTGTTGAGCCAACATCATATCGCGCGTTACTTCCATTCCAAGATCGTCTGAAACTAAAGCTTCTTTTATTTCGTCTTCGTTTAAAGAAACCGATTTTCCAATTTCAATTAAAGTCGCTTCATCATCAATGTTTTTTCCATCGATAAGTTGCGCTTTAAATAAAGCTTCTTCAGTTTCGTTGGCTAGATTTTTCGTCGCAGCCAATTGTAGTAAAAGATGCGCTCTGTAGGAATTAGCAACTTTCTGGTGGTCGAAATTAAAATCAATTCCGGCTGCTTTTCCAGCTTTGTAAACGTGTTCATACATTTCTTTGGCTTGGTCCACAGAAACTCCTTTTGCTTCAGAAAAATACTGCAAAGAACTTATCTCCGGTTGTGTTTTCAAGTTTGGATCAAGTTGAAAACTATGCCAGGTTACTTCAATTTTATCTTTGTCTGGAAACTGTTCCAAAGCTTTTTCAAAATTCTTTTTTCCAACATAACAAAACGGACAACGAATGTCACTCCAAATATCTACTTTCATAACTTTTTATTTTTAAGAATAACAAAGATACAAATCTTAAAATCCATTGTTCTTGACTTATGATATAAACCGCGTCAGTGTTTTTTAATAACTTACATTCAATTAATAAATGCAACGGTTAATAAAAGACTGCTGGGATAGCTTCTGTTCCTAGGAACAGAAGCTATCCCAGCAGTCGGCGAAAAATTTCATCTTATCTTTGGGTTGCAAAACTCTAAAAACAGATGGCTCATTTAACGTTGGAACAAAGATACCAAATAGAAACTTATAGAAGTACTGGAATCAGCATTTCTGAAATAGCCAACTTTGTAGGCAAAGACAAAAGTGTAATTTCCAGAGAAATCAAGCGAAATGCGGATCAAAGAAGTGGGACATACAAAGCAAAATTAGCCGATAAAAAGGCTCAAAATAGGCATCAAATAAAAAGGAAAAAAATGCTCATTAACAGCAGAGATAGAAGTGAATATTTTGTGTTATTTGATTAAGGATTATAGCCCAGAACAGATCGTGGGTAGATCTAAAGTTGATAAGGTAAGTATGGTATCTGGTGAAAGAATTTACCAATACATTTGGGAAGATAAACGCAGAGGAGGTAAATTGTATCGGCATCTTCGAACCCAGGGAAAGAAGTATAAAAAAAGAGGTCATTTAAAAGACAAAAGAGGTCTTATTGTTGGTAGAGTGGACATTAGTCAGCGCCCTTCAATAGTTGAAAAGAAGAATAGATTAGGAGATTTAGAAATAGATTTGGTCATAGGGAAAGATCACAAAGGAGCCTTACTAACTATTAATGACAGAGCCTCTGGTGTACTATTTATGGGAAAAGTAGGTAGTAAAGAAGCTGCTGAAATTGAGAAGAAAACCATCGAGTTATTACAAGATTGGAAACCTCTGATCAAAACTATAACCTCTGACAATGGAAAAGAATTTGCAAATCATCAAGCGATAGCAGAAGCACTCAATATAAGCTACTATTTTGCCAAACCATACCACAGTTGGGAAAGAGGAGCGAATGAAAATTTGAATGGATTAATAAGACAATATTTTCCTAAAAAGCATAACTTTGAAAATATCACAAAAGAACAAATACAAGATGTAACTTATATTTTAAACAATAGACCTAGGAAAAGATTTGGGTACAAAACGCCCAATGAAATATTTGCCGAACAACTAAATAATTTTGATCATGTTGCATTTATTACTTGAATCCACCTAATGTAAAAAAAACAGTCTTTAAAAACAACGAAAAGAAAATCAGGGCGAAACCTTTAATTTAAAATAGAAATCTACATTCCTAATATTCCACCATACTTCAGTACCAAATACCATAAAGTTAAAGTCACAAATGACAGAGGAATTCCCACACCGAGAATTAAGTTACAAAACTTTGGTTCCAAACGATGTGCTGAGGCGATAATGGCTGCCGTTACCATTGGTCCCATGGCGGATTCTAAAAAAGCAACTTCGATCATTTCTCCTCTTTGTTTTAAAATGATGAAATAGAGGATAAAAATAACCGCTGGAAATAAAATGAGTTTAAATAAAAGTCCCCAAAAGAGAGGTTTTGCATCGCTGTCTAATTTCTGCCATCTGAGTTGGCTGCCCACTGAAACCAAAGCAAGCGGGACTGTTGTTGCACCAAGTTTTGCAAATACATCATCAATTACAAATGGTATATTGACATTAGATACATTTAAAATCACCGCAATGACAAACGCAATAAATGGCGGGAATCTTAAAATCTTTTTAATGATTTCAGAGATTGCAATTTTATCACCTGAATAAAAACTGGCAATCGTAATTCCCAGAGTTGAAAGCGCTACAAAAGATCCGGGTTGATCAACAAGCATCACTATTTTTATTCCGCTTTCGCCATATAATGATTGAATGACCGGAATTCCCACAAAAGAAGTATTTCCAAAACCGGCACATAAAATTAAAGCACCAATCAACGCTTTTGACCAATTCATTTTCTTACCTAAAAAACTAAAAAATAGAAGGGCTAAAATGATATTGATCCACGGAACCATTACAGGAAATAGCACCTGCATGTTTAAGGTGATTTTCGGAATATAATAAAGTGATAGCGCAGAAAGTGAAATGTTAATCACAAAAGAATTCAAGGCAAGATGTCCGTTTTCTGGAAACAGTTTCGCTTTCCGAAGAAAAAATCC
Organism: Kaistella flava (ex Peng et al. 2021); assembly: GCF_015191005.1. Classification (NCBI taxonomy): domain Bacteria; kingdom Pseudomonadati; phylum Bacteroidota; class Flavobacteriia; order Flavobacteriales; family Weeksellaceae; genus Kaistella; species Kaistella flava (ex Peng et al. 2021). Next base: position 160,006 of record NZ_CP040442.1, read on the forward strand.
CAGAAATAAACATAGAAAAAGTATAATTAGATTAGACAAATTTTAATTTTATTGAAGGTTTTCTTGAACTAAAAATAGCGAAAATAATTAGAATAAAGGTAGTAAAAACTCCCGCAGATCAAGCAGATGGAGCAGATTTGAATAATGTTAATCTGCGTCATCTGCAAAATCTGCGGGAGCCTATTTTTGTGATATTACTAATAATCTACAAACTTGCTTCGTAAGCACTCCAACCAGCAATCTTATAAGTCAAAGCAGATTTTTCAGCGTCAGTAGATTTATAAATCCCACGACCTACAATAATGAAATCAGTTTCCAGTTGTGTAAATGCGTGTTCCGGTGTGTTGTATTGTTGACCTTTTCCGTCGCCAGCATCAGCCAAGTTAATTCCCGGCGTAAATAAAAGTAATTCGTTTGGAACCTTATTTTGAGCGACACCACCGAAAACGTTCGGATGAGATAACGCAATTTTAGTTGCGTCTTCGCGATAATCAGCATCCGTCAAAGTTCCTTTTGAAGACATTCCTATAATCGCAACAACGCCCACATTTCTGAAGCAGTCGAGTGAATCGTAGCCAGCAATTACTTGCGCTGTAACGAAATCAGCCCAGTTCGAAATCTTGTAAGTCCCGTACGCAAACTGTAATTCCTGAGTGTTTCCAATATCTGCAAATTTGCGGTCTTCCATTAAAAGGAAGTTGTATTTGGTCGCTAAATCTTTTAATGGTAAAATGGTATTGTCTGAATCGAAATCGATTAAAATATCGATATGTGTTTTCAGAGCAACGATGTGTGGACCGACTTTTTCAGCCAAGGCCAATAATTCCTGAGTAGTCGTAACATCTGCGGAAACAATAAGATTTGACTTTTTTTCAATCGCAATTTCCAATAGTTTTTGTGCAATAGAATGGTCGCAAATATCTAATTTCTGTTCGTAAGAAAGTCTTTTTTCTTCTTCAAATTTCACCACATTGCCAGCGAGGAAATCGTTGATTCTTTCAACTTCATCATCGGTTAAATGTCCTTCATCTTTTAGTATTTTGCAAACTTCAGAAATGGTAAAAAGAGAATGAACGCGGAATCCTTTGCTTTCCAAAATTTCCCGTCCACCTTGTTGTCTGTCTAAAACAACCACAATATCAGAAACGGTAATTCCTTCATTTTCGATTTCCGGAATCGTTTCCAGCAATGAAGCACCGGAGGTAATAACATCTTCAACTAAAAGACAGTTTTGCCCGGGAGTAAAAATCCCTTCAAGAATTTTTTTAGTGCCATATTGCTTAGCTTCTTTACGTTTGATAATCAAAGGAAGATAACTTTCCAAAGACATTGCAGTTGCCATCGGAAGTGCCGCGTAAGGAACGCCACAGATCAAATCGAAATTATCCAATGGAAGCATATCCAATAAATAATTAGCGAGCAATTTCAGAATCTTAGGATCAGAAGCGAGTGGACGCAAATCCACATAAAAAGGGCTTTCTATTCCTGATTTCAGGGTAAACCTGCCAAACTTAATGATGCCGAGTTTATAACACTCGAGAAAAAATTCTTTCTTAGTTTCCATTTACTTTTTACTTTATCACAAAGTTAATATTTTCAGGCAAACTCGAGGAAAGATAAAAGGTTAAAAAACCCTAAAAAGTAAATTATTTTCCTTCTATATAATTGGAAATTAAATTCACTTTAATAAAGAAAAAAAAATAAACAGGTATTCTGAATTGGCCAGTTAGCAGTCCAGATGTTTGCATACAATTTCCTCAAACTGATCAAGATCAAAAGGCTTGGCAATAAAATCATCAGCTTTGGCTTCGGCAGCCAACTCACTGATATTGCTGTTGGCAGAAAAATAAATAACCGGAATGTTTTTTAATTCATCGTTGGCTTTGATTAATCTTGTAGCTTCAATTCCGCTAATGTCCGGCAACCAATTATCCATGAAAATAAGATCGGGCAAAAAGTCCTTTACCTGTTGTTCGATACCATTGGTCGTAGGCGAAGTTTTTACTTCAAATCCGAGATCCTTTAAAATTTCAGTACACAACTCGAGAATTTCCAGATTGTCATCAAAAATAAATACTTTTTTGTTTTTTTTTATAGCGGTATTTTCGGTCATTTTTATAGTTGGTTTATGTAGTTCGCCATCTCTTCTAAATCAAGTATCGCATCAATTGCGACATGATCCATTGCATATTCTGGCATAAAAGGTACGATTGCAGAAGCCGGATTTTGAATAATTGCGAGACCTCCGTTTTCTTTTACTTTCTGCAGTCCCACTGTTCCATCACTGTTGGCACCAGAGAGTAGCAAACATACGAGATTTTCTCCGAATACCTGAGCGGCACTTTCGAAAGTGACATCAATGGATGGTCGTGAAAAATTAACTTTTTCAGAAGCATCCAGTGAAAAGGTTTTATTGTTTTCGATAAGTAAATGATAGTTGGGAGGAGCGATGTAGATCGTGGATGCTTTCATTTCTTCTTTTTCTTCCAGTTCATTTACTTTCAGTTTTGTTTTGCTGCTTAAAAGGTCGGTTAGCAAACTTTCTTTTCCCGGTTTGCGGTGAAGTACAATAATAATAGGAAATGGGAGCAAAGGATTAAGGTCCGGCAGTACTTTTAAAAGTACATCCAGACTGCCGGCAGATCCGCCTATAACCAATGCTTCACAATATTTCATTTATTGAATTTTACGCCAGATCTTTCCGGTTTCTAATCTTTCAAAGTTCTTGGAAATTGGGGAAAAATCCAGAGTTTCCTTCGTGCCTAAAGCAAGATAGCCAAATTTTTCTAAACTGTTATCAAACAGCTCGAACACTTTGGATTGCAAAGGTCTATCAAAATAAATAATTACATTTCGACACAAGATCAACTGAAACTCATTGAATGAATTGTCTGAAACTAAATTGTGCGTTGAAAAAATAATCTTCGTTTTTAAATCATCGTTGAGTTTTCCCAATGAATAATTGGCAGTGTAATAATCAGAAAATTGTTCACTTCCGCCGGAGGCAATATAATTCTCGGTATATAATTTTATTTTGCTCATCGGAATCATTGACTGCGCAGCGTTTTCTAAAACAGCACTGTTGATATCCGTGGCATAAATGAGCGACTTGTGGAGTAGATTAAGTTCTTTTAAAAGTATCGCAACAGAATACGCTTCTTCACCAGTACTGCATCCGGCAATCCAAATGCGAATAAAAGGATAAGTTCCAAGTCGGGGTAAAATGTCATTTCTTAAAGTTTTATAAAACTCTGGATCTCGGAACATCTCAGTAACATTAATAGTTACCTGCTCCAGAAATCGTTTAAAATAAGCGGGTTCTGTTCTGATTTTATATCTGAATTCTGCAAAACTTACAAAACCATCCATGCCGTAAAGCCGCAGAATCCTTCGCTTTAAAGAAGCCCGCGAATATCCCGTAAAATCGTAACCGTAAACTTCCAGTACATCTGAGAGTAGCGTTTCGACATATTCATCATTGTGTTCTGTGGAATTCACGGTCAGTCGATTAATTGGTTAAGTAACAGTAGAAGTTCATCAACATTTACCGGCTTCGAAATGTAACCATCTGCGCCGGCCTCCATGCATTTTTCTCGGTCACCTGTCATGGCTTGTGCGGTAATTGCGATTACAGGAATGTTTTTCAGTTCTTTGTCGCTTTTCATTTTTCCAATGGCTTCATAACCGTCCATTTCCGGCATCATCATGTCCATAAGAACGACACCAACATTTTTATTGGAAGAAAGCATTTTTAATCCCTGATTGGCACTCAACGCAGAAATACATTGAAATTTTTTTGCTTTGAGCACTGCGCTGAGCGCAAATATATTTTTACTGTCATCATCGATGATGAGAATCTCTTTTTCGTTTTTCATAAACTGAACTTTAGATTTTGTCGTATAACCAGACTCTTAATAAAGAAACCATTTGGTCAATATCTACGGGTTTTGAAATGTAATCTGAGGCACCTACTGCGATACATTTTTCGCGGTCGCCCATCATGGCTTTTGAGGTTACTGCCAAAACAGGTAGATTTTTAAATTGCGATGAACTTCTAATTTCACGGATGGTTTCGTAGCCGTCCATTTCAGGCATCATCATATCCATCAAAACAATATCAATGGCTGGATTTTCTCTTAAAATGTTCATGGCTTCTTTTCCATCCATTGCAGGAATTACTTTCATTCCTTGTATTTCAAGCGCTTTTGTAAGGGAAAAAATATTACGCACATCATCGTCTGCAAGAAGTACCGTTTTGTTTTTAAGGATGTTTCTTAACTCTCCTAAATTTTCAAAACCGTCTGATCTATCTCCTTTTTTCTTCTGTTTCTCTTCTACGAGATGAAGGAATAAACCAGCTTCATCTAAAATACGTTGATAGGAATACGCAGTTTTAACAACGATAGAATCTGCATATTTTTTAATTCGGTTTTCTTCACCCTGAGAAAGACTTTTTCCTGTAAACACAATAATAGGAAGTTGTTCTAATCCTTTGTTTTGCTTAATGGTTTCAAGAGTATCATAAGCATTTCTGCCAGGCATTCCCATATCCAGAATTACGCAATCTATTTCCTGTTTTTTAAGAGCGTCAATGCTTTCCGAAACATTACTCACGATGTCTGTGGTGATGCTGTTGGCACTTAGAAAATAACTTAATGCTTTGGCATGCTGCTCATTTTCTTCTACAATCAAAACTTTTTTGGGCGAACGGTTCATCGCATTTTCAAGTTTCTTAAAAACTTCCTGCATTTGATCCAAAGCAAAAGGTTTATTAATAAAATCAACTGCTCCTCTTAATAAACTCTCCTGTTTAAATTTCATTGAGGACATGATATGCACAGGAATCGGTTTTGTTTCCGGATTAGATTTCAACGCTTCCATTACTTGCCAGCCGTCCATTATCGGTAACTGAATATCCAGTAAAATAGCAAGCGGTTTAAAGTGTTGAGCCAATTCAATACCGACATCACCGCGCACTGCTGCAATAACCTTATAGTTCTTCGTGCGGGAAAAATCCATAAGTATTTTTGCAAAAGCGGTATCATCTTCAATAATCAAAATCACTTTGTCTCCTGCGACAATATTTTCGCGGTCATCCGGAATAGGTTGTGGAATATGATCTGCGATAAATCGTTCCGGCTGTTTTGCGACTTCCACGATTGGATACGGCTGACTTTGAAGTTGCAATTGATTTTCATCTCTGGATTCTTCTGTAAAATAAACAGGTACAGTCAGCGTAAATTCACTACCGACTCCTTCCGTACTTTTTAAATCTATTTCTCCACCCAGTAAACGAGCCAGTTCTCGACTGATGGAAAGGCCTAAACCTGTACCGCCATATTTTCGTTGGGTAGATCCGTCGGCTTGTTGAAAGGCTTCAAAAACCATACGCAGCTTATCTTTCGGAATACCAATTCCTGTATCGATTACCGTGAATCGAACTTTCTGTTTGGTCTCATCATTCGAAATTTTTAAAGTGATGCTTCCTTGTGATGTGAACTTAATTGCATTGGAAAGTAAATTTTTAAGGACTTGCTCTAAACGCATTTTATCAGTACTTAATACTCTCGAAGTTTCAGGTTCGATTTCTATATTTAAAGCTAATTTCTTTTCATTTGCAACTGGTTTAAATAACATCTGCATATCTGAGGTTATTTCTTCTAAAGGAACCTCATTAATTTCCAAGGTCATCTTACCAGATTCAATTTTAGAAAGATCTAATATTTCGTCGATAAGCGTTAATAAACCTTGTCCAGAACTTTGCATCACTGCCGCATATTCAACATATTGTTCGTCAAGATCATCGCTTTCAGTCATCAGTTTTGAAAGCAGTAAGATTGAATTAAGCGGGGTGCGCAATTCATGTGACATGTTGGCCAAAAATTCTGATTTGTATTTGGTGCTTTGCTCCAGTTCAATCGATTTCTGTTGAATTGAAATATTGCGTTCTTCAATCAGAGCATTCTTTTCTTCTAATAAGCCGGTTCGTTCTTCCAGCTCCTGATTACTTTGCATTAATTCTTCCTGCTGAACGCGCAATTCTTCTTCAGAGGCGAGAAGTTTCTGCGACTGTGCTTCAAGTTCTTCATTGATGTTTTCCAGTTCGGCATGCTGGGTTTGAAGTTCTTCCGATTGTGCCTGAGTTTCCTCCAGCAATTCCTGCATTTTAATTCTGCTTTGTGCTCCGTAAAATGCCAGGCCGATATTTCCTGCTACAGAATGAAGGTATTCTAATTGAAGCGGAGAGTAGTCGCCCGTTGTACCTAATTCAATAACACCCAACGGAATGTTATATCTGGTAATCGGGATTGCAATAATATTATTTGGCTTTGTTCTTCCTGTGGCATAACTTATTGTAGCCGCATTATCCGGGATGTTTTTCAATACGATCTGTTTTGCAGATCGGAAGGCTTCACCAGCGATTCCTTCTCCAATTTTCAGTGTCGTTTTAATTTCACTATGATCGATTGCATAAGTTCCGGTCAAGTATAATTGATTGTCTTCTCCCTGTAAATAAATGGCAGCTAAACGGCTTTGGGTATGTTCTGTAATACTTTCTAAAATATCTGTGGCCAGTTTTTCAATGCTTTTTTCGCCCATGGTTCGGTCATTAAGCTGCGCGACAGAAGAGCTTAGCCATTCTTTTTCCTCTAATGTATTAAAGGAATTCTGAAGGGACTGAGCCATATTGTTCAGCGGTTCTGCAACGCTTCCCAAACTGTTTTTAGCATTCTGATCCAATAGGATATTATAATCACCATCTGAAATTTGTGCAGTTACCTTTTCAATAGCGGAAAGACGGTTTACACTTTCTTCGTTCTTTTCTTCTAATTCATTTGTTAGCTTATTCTTTTCATTAAAATCCTGGGAAACTTTGCGGAAGAATACAAGCGTAATGGCGATGGCAAGTAACGCTGACAGAATAATTAGCCAAGGCGTATAAGAGGCAAGATTATCTACTGTTTCAGTTCTGGACTTTAGGATGGCCTGCTCTTCAGTTTGCATATTACCAACCGTAACACGGATGTCATCCATGAATTTTTTACCAGCTAATAACTGCTCAGTGGTTACAACATTTTTCCGCTTTTTCTCATTTAGATTTCGATCTAATATGTCCAGACGTGCTTCAATATTAGCTTTTAAAATTTCAAAATTTTTACTTTGCTTATCAGTAGTAGAAATTTCAGACGATAAATCACTGATAGCTACGGTGATATTTTCCTTTGCTTTTGTATACGGATCCAGAAAAACTTGATCTTCTGTTAAAAGATAACCTCGTTGGCCTGTTTCAGCATCCTTGACCAGAGAAAAAAGATGGTCGAGATCTTTAATGATTTTATTGCTGTTCCTTACCATATAGGAACTGTCAATCAGATTTTTTATACTGAGGTAGGAAGCAAAAGAACTTATTAATAAAAGGGTCATTGATAACCCGAGGCCAAATAGTAGATTTCTTTTAAAACTCATAATATTAATTGTGTTATGCTTCCTTTTTAGGATGTGCAGGTATTTGGAAATAGAATTCTGATCCTTCAGAAGGAACGCTGTTAGCTCCTATTTTTCCATGATGACGTTCAATAATTTCCTGACATATATATAATCCTATGCCAAGACCTTGGAAACGTTCAGAAGTTTCCTCAATACGGTAAAATTTCTCGAAGATTTTTTTCTGATGTTCCTCAGACATCCCAATACCGAAATCTCTGACAGAAAAATAAATTTCATCGCCACGCATTTCTGTCGTAATATGTATTTCCTCGCCATCGGGTCCATATTTTATGGCGTTGGTTATAAAGTTAATGATGACTTGCTCGAGACGCATTTCGTCACCATAAATTTGAGCCTCAAAATTACCTTTCTTTAAAATTTTCACATGTGGATTTGATTGCTGCATAATTTCTATAATATGCTCCAATAGATTATTGAAAGAAAAATATTTTTTGTTAAACTTTAGTTTTCCGCTTTCAATCTTTGAAATATCGAGAAGGTCGGCAATAAGAATATTTAATTTTTCAATTTGATTCTGTACTTTGTGCAGACGTTTTCTAATTGTTTCTTTATCATCTTTATCGAGGCTTCGTTCCAATAACTGAATATAACCTTTAATGCTGGTCATCGGCGTTTTCAGTTCATGGCTGGCAATACTGATAAATTCATCTTTTTTCCGTTCCGCTTCTTTCCGGAATTCTATTTCTTCCCGCAAACTTTGCTGCATCTCGTTCAGTGCGCGGCTTTGTTCGTAAATACGGTAAAATGTTTTTACTTTTAAAAGAAGAATATTCATATCAACCGGCTTACTGATGTAATCTAAACCTCCGGATGAATAACCGCGCGTGATCAGTTTTACATTGGCTGTGGCGGCAGAAAGAAATATGATGGCCGTTTCTTTGGCTTTACTGTAACCCGAAATGGCTTCTGCGACTTCGAAACCATCCATGCCAGGCATCTGAACATCAAGAATAATGAGAACATAAGACTTTTTAAGAATTTTTTTCAAAGCCTCTTCCCCAGATAATGCGGTGTCAACCTCAAAATCATTTTTCTCAAGCACTTTTTGTAAGGAAATTATATTTTCCGGAGAATCATCGACAATTAAAATCATTCTATAAATTTAAATTTTACCTCAAAAGATAACAAATATAACATTTTTGAGAATTCTCACAGTATCAAATTCCATGCTAAGAAAGGATATTACTAAAAATTTTGAACTCAGAAAAACGATGAATTATGAAATATTTCCAAAATTATCTATCTTCGTACAAATCAAAATTTCAATGAAAACAAAATTCTCACTTCTTTTAATTCTTATTTCCTTCTTTGCTTTTTCGCAGATGGAAGAAAAGAAACTCGACGAACTTATTCAAAATACTTTAAAAACTTTCGACGTTCCGGGAATGTCCATTGGAATTGTGAAAGATGGGAAAGTAGTTTATTCAAAAGGATTTGGAGTAAGATCTCTCACGAACAATCAAAAAATGACCGATGAAACTTTAGTTGGAATCGCTTCTAACTCGAAAGGTTTTACGGCGACCGCTTTAGCAATGTTAGCAGATGAAGGGAAACTGAAATTCGACGATAAAGTGTCTCAGTATATTCCTGAATTTAAAATGCATGAGGCGTACCCTTCTCAGGAAGTGACCATCAAAGATTTAATTACACACCGTGCAGGTCTTGGTTTAGGACAGGGTGATTTAATGTTTTTCCCAGAAGGAGGGCCTTTAACGGTTAATGATATTATTCACAATGTAAGATATTTAAAACCAGATCATTCATTCCGTACGACTTTGGAATATAACAATATTATGTTCATCGTTGCCGGAGAAGTTATTCATAGAGTTTCTGGACTTTCTTGGGCGGAATTTATCGAACAAAGAATTTTGAAACCAGTTGGCATGACTTCAAGTTACGGAAGTTACAACCGAGCAAAAGCTGCCAATGTTCCGAATATCATCGATGCTCACGCGCCAGTGGATGGGAAAGTAGTTGCAGTTCCTCATGACTGGAATGAAACGGGAAATGCGGCAGGTGGAATTATGAGTAATATCAAGGACATGAATACTTGGGCAGAGTTTTTAATGAATGGTTTTACAACCAAGGACGGAAAGAAACTTGTAACCGACAAACAGATTCAGCAATTGTGGAATCTACAGATTTCTACACCAGTTGCTTTAAAAAATCCGTACGATTCTAATTTTGGAGGTTATGGATTAGGTTGGTTTTTAACTGATGTTAAAGGACATAAACAAGTGTATCACACTGGTGGTTTAATCGGAACGGTTACTCAATTTACTTTAATTCCAGATATGAAATTAGGAATTGTAGTGCTTACCAATCAACAAAGTGGAGCGGCATTCAGCGCCATTACCAATACTATTAAAGATTCTTACTTAGGAGTTGCTGACAGAAGCTGGCTGAAAACTTACGGTGACAGAATGGCTAAAGTGGATGCAGATTATGCCAAAGAAAAGAAAGAAATCTTCGCGAAATCTGATGCCTTTAAAAAAGAGAAAAAGAGCCAGATCAAAGGTGAGCAGATTACAGGAACCTATACCGACCCGTGGTTTGGAGATGTTGTTGTTTCCAAAGAAGGAAACAGTTTCCGTGTTTTCTGTAAAAATTCTCCAAGATTAAAAGGGGAGTTGTTGCCTTATTCTCCAAATGTAATGATTGCAAAATGGGATGACAGAAGCTATGATGCAGATGCTTTCGTTAATTTCAATTTAGATGAAAATGGAAAAGCAGAAGGAATGAAACTGAAACCGATTTCTGACGTTACCGATTTCAGTTTTGATTTTGGAGATCTGGATTTGCAGAGAAAGAATTAATTTGATTCAAAATAAAAATAAAAAACCTCACCAATTTAATTTGATGAGGTTTTTTTATGGTTTTAAATAAACTTAAATATTCTTCGGATCATAATAGAAAATCATTTTTTTCCTCGCATTATGAAAATCTGACCAGGAATCGCAATCAATTTCAAAACCGGCAACGCCACAAGTTGGGAAGATAAACATATCTTCGGCCATGCTGTTTGCAAAATTAGATATTCCATTGTTGTGAGAAAACATGGCTACGTTATTTAAATGGTCATCTAAGCCAAGAGTGATGTTTTCGAAATTAGTGTCGGAAGCGTTGTACAATTTCTGAAGCTTCTCAATTTCGATGTTATATTCTTTATTAAAAATTTCACAAGTTGTTAATGCTCGTAAAGCAGGACTGGAAAAGAATTTTTCAATTTCGATATTTTGAGTTTTCAAAAAATGGGACATTTTTTCAGCATCGTGAAATCCTTTTTCCGCGAGAGGTCTGTCGAAATCATCGGTGTTTTCCGGCCAATCACTTTTAGCGTGTCTTACGAGAATTAATGTTTTCATGCATTTAGTTTTTAAAACATTAAAATTAAATAAAAAAAAGAGAAGTTAGCGGCTTCTCCTTTTTAAAGTGAATAATTAGTTGAAATTAATGATTACTTTCAGTGCTTTCTCTTTGGCGGCATTACCGAAAACTGCGTAGGCATGAATCATATCAGAGAAATCGAAACGGTGCGTTACGAGTTTCTCTGGCTGAAGTTTTTTACTTTCTACATTTTTCAACAGCATCGGTGTCGTACTTGTACAAACCAAACCCATCGTAATCGTTACGTTTCTGGTCCAAAGTTCTTCAATATGAAGGTCTACAGATTTTCCATGTACGCCAACGTTTGCCAGATGAGCGCCGGGTTTTAGAATTTTCTGACAGATATCAAACGTGGCAGGAATTCCGACTGCTTCTATAGCAACATCAACTCCGTATTTCCCAGCGATTTTTTTAATGGCTTCGACTGCATTTTCAGCGCCACTGTTAACTAGATCAGTTGCGCCAAAACTTCTGGACAGTTCCAGTCTTTCCTGGTCTACATCGACCATAATAATTTTTGAAGGCGAGAAAAACTGTGCGGTAAGAAGTGCTGCAAATCCTATTGGTCCTGCTCCAACAATAGCAACAGTATCACCAGGATTTACTTTTCCATTAAGAACGCCGATTTCGAAACCAGTCGGTAAAATGTCACTTAACATTACCGCTCCTTCTTCATCGATATCTTCTTTTAAATGATAAAGGGAATTGTCACCGTGCGGAATTCTAACATATTCAGCCTGAGTTCCATCGATTAAATGTCCTAAAATCCAACCGCCATCGGAACAGTGTGCGTAGAGTTGTTTTTTACAATTGTCGCATTTTCCGCAAGAGGTGATACAGGAAATCAAAACTTTATCGCCTTTTTTAAAATTGGTAACGCCGTTTCCTATTTCTTCCACGATTCCAATTCCTTCATGTCCCAGGATTCTTCCCGGAATTACCGCTGGAACATCGCCTTTTAAAATATGAAGGTCGGTTCCACAAATGGTAGATTTCACCATTTTAACAATCACGTCGGTCGATTCTTTAATCACCGGCATCGGACAATCGACTAAGTCTTTTTGTCCGGGTCCTTTAAATACTAACGCTTTCATAATGATTGTGATTACTGATTGGGCATTATTTTGCCTTATTAAAGTTAGTGAGATTAAGAATGACTTTAGCTAAAATATAAATGATTGAAATCATCATTTTTAAAATTTTGTGCGCAAAGACAAATATTTGTAAATTTGCAAGCGATGGCACAAATATTAGCAATTGATTATGGAAGAGCCCGGTGCGGTATTGCGGTCACCGATGACATGCAAATCATTGCGAGTGGTTTGGATACGGTAGCCACAAAAGATGTTTTTTTATTTTTAAAAAAGTATTTTAGTGAAAACCAGGTAGAGCAAATCGTAGTAGGACTTCCCACGGATTTAAAAGGAAATTTAAATGAAGTAGAAGTTCATATTTTGAAGTTTATAGAGAAATTTAAATCAGAATTTCCTGCCATTGGAGTCGATCGTTTTGATGAACGGTTTACCTCAAAAATGGCTTCTTTTTTTATCTCCCAAAGTGGGAAGAGCAAGAAGAAGCGCGAAGAAAAAGGATTGATTGATAAAGTGAGTGCAACCATTATATTGCAAAATTATTTAGAACAGAAACAGAAATGATATTACCGATAAGAGCATTTGGAGATGCTGTATTAAGAAAACATTGCCACGAAATCCACAAGGATTATCCTGAATTGAAGACGTTAGTTGATAATTTGTTCGAAACCATGCACAGTGCGAACGGTATTGGTTTGGCAGCGCCACAGGTTGGGTTGGATATTCGTCTCTTCGTAGTCGATGTTTCGCCGTTGGCAGAAGATGAAGATTATGTTGATATTGCAGAGGAATTAAAAGATTTCAGAAAGGTTTTCATCAATGCGAAAATCTTGGAAGAAAGTGGCGAAGAATGGAAATTCAACGAAGGTTGTCTTTCGATTCCTGATGTGCGTGAAGATGTGAAAAGAAAAGAAACGATCCTCATCGAATATTATGACGAAAATTTCGTTAAACATACCGATACTTTTTCAGATATGAGAGCGCGCGTGATTCAGCATGAATATGATCACATTGAAGGAATTCTGTTTACTGATCATTTGAGTTCTTTAAAGAAAAAATTAGTCAAAGGAAAATTAGCGAAAATTTCACAGGGAGATGTTTCTGTGACTTACAAAATGAGATTTCCGAAATAGATCCAGTTAAACTTGGAGTAAAAAAATAAATTAAATTCAAACAAATATTAAAAAAATGCAGTTAGAAAAAATAATATCAATTTCCGGGAAGCCAGGACTTTACAAATTGATTTCGCAGTTGAAAAACGGGTTTATCATCGAAGATGTATTGACAAAGAAAAAAGTCAGTATTTCTAATTCTTCACAAGTAAGCTTGCTTGATAATATTGCAATGTTTACCCAGGATACTGAAGTTCCTTTGTTTGAAGTATTCGAAAATTTAGCAAAAAATGAGGATTACAAAGAAACCATTTCTCACAAAGCTTCAGAAGAAGATTTAAGAGCTTTGATGTCTAAATCTTTGCCAAATTATGATAAAGAAAGAGTGTATGTTTCTGATATCAAAAAATTGGCTCAATGGTATAATATCCTTCACAAAGCAGGTTATATTACTCCAGACAGTTTTGTAAAAGCAGAAGAAGCTTCGACTGAAGATGAGACTGTAATCGCTGACAAAAAAGATGCAAAAAAAGCAGCTCCGAAGACTGATAAAGTAACTGCTCCAAAAGCAAAAGCTTCAACTTCTTCAGCTAAATCTGCACCTAAAAGTACCCACAGAAAAATGGGATAAGATTTCAGATCTCAGGATTTGATTAATTGTTCTTAAAACTTTAATTATTAAACCTTGTCAAAGTTTTACCTTTGATGAGGTTTTTTTTTGTCTTTGCAATGAAGCAAAGTAATTTCACTACTCTAATTTTATTTAAAAATGAACTCCAGACAAGAACAACTCGAAGCTTTCAATCGCTTACTCGATATCATGAATGATCTGCGCGAAAAATGTCCGTGGGATCAAAAGCAAACTTTGCAAACACTCCGTCATTTGACATTAGAGGAAGTGTATGAGCTTTCTGATGCTTTGCTCAATGAGGATCTGCAGGAAATTAAAAAAGAGTTGGGTGATGTTTTATTGCACTTGGTTTTCTATGCTAAAATCGGGTCTGAAAAAGGAAGTTTCGATATCGCAGATGTTATTAATTCTTTAAATGAAAAACTGATTTTCCGTCATCCTCATATTTACGGAGATGTTGAGGTGAAAGATGAAGAAGAAGTAAAACAGAACTGGGAAAAACTGAAACTGAAGGAAGGAAACAAATCGGTGCTTTCCGGCGTTACGAAAGGAACTCCAAGTATGGTAAAAGCGTACAGAATTCAGGATAAAGTAAAAGGAATTGGTTTTGAATTTGCGAATGCTGAAGATGCCTGGAAAAAAGTGGATGAAGAATTGGCCGAGTTTCACGCAGAAACCGATTTGGATAAAAAAGAGCAGGAATTAGGAGATGTCTTTTTCTCGCTCATCAATTACGCCAGAATTTCTGGTATTAATCCAGATACGGCTTTAGAAAGAACGAATAATAAATTCATCGGCAGATTTCAGAAAATGGAGAATCTGGCTTTGGATAATAATTTAATATTGGCAGATTTAACATTGGAGGAAATGGATGAACTTTGGGAAGAAGCCAAGAAAACTGAATAAACTTTTAGTTTTTTTTATACACATAAAAAAATGAGGAAGTTATCAATTTGTAGAAAGTCATTTTATAGATTAAAGTCATTTTCGGATTAGTGAAGGTGTATTGATTTTTCAGTGGAAAGAAGAAATGCCTGAAGTTATAGCCCCGATGGGAGCGGCATCCCCGCCTTGGCGGGATATAGCGGACAGCGGGACGAGTATTGGGAGGAGCGAAAGTTTTGTTGCTTCTTATTGAGAATCTAATTATTCGATATCGGTTTCTAATTTTTTTCCAAGATTTGACACTGATTTACTAAGTATTATTAAATAAAAAAAGAAGCTTCAACACCTTGTTGAAGCTTCTAAAATATGATCTAAACTTTTTAAAAGTTTATTTTACTAATAAGTCTTTCGTAATTGAATTTCCGTCTTGAGAAATATTTACAAAGTATTTACCAGGAGTTAAATTGATAGGTAAGTTAATTGTTTTGCTGTTTGATTTTACGACACCATAGTTTTTAACCATTTTACCAGACACATCAAAGATAACTACATTGTACGTACCGTCTGCAGCAAGTTTCAGATTAAAATCGGACTTAGCTGGGTTAGGGTATAATGTAATATTAGCTGCATTAGGTTTGATGTTATTTACGGCTAGAGCAGTTTTGTCAAGTTTAACAGCATTAAGAATTGTACCATCAGTAGCGTCTAATAATAGTAATACGGTGCTTAACTTCTCTTGGTTATAAGCTGCGGGAACTGTATAACTAAAGGTGTAATTAACAATTTGTTCATCCGTAACTGATGTAGGAATAGAACCGGTCTGTCCGGCATATCCTCCTAATAGAGCTCTGCCAACATGGTTGTAAATCATTTGATTTGCTGGTACCGTAGCTGGTAAGTTTTCAAAACCACCCATTGGGCCATTGCCACCGCCAGCATAATAGTTACTTTGTCTATATCCAGAAGCTGTTCCTTGTACCTCATCTTCTACTACAACTGCTGCTAATCTATAGTTAACATTATTATTGACAATAAAAAATTGAGCAGCTACGTTAGCTGTTAATTGATTATTTATGATTGAGTATTCTCCAGAAAGTTTTGCGGGAGCTGCTATTAATTTTCTAGTTGCAACATGGTTACCAATTGAATTGGGTGATACGTCTACTCCTTTTAATTCTCTGTCTACGTTCATTCCTGGATAACCTGCGAATGCTGCGCCAGCGTTATATGCTGCCAGTACCATCGGGTCGCCATTATGAACGGCAATACTAATTTGATCATTCGGATAATCTTCATTTACTTTATCTAATGCGACCATGCCTCTTGGGCACCAACCACACCACGTACCGGTTCCTTCTTCAAATACCACTTTTTTAGGAAGGAATTGTGAAACGACACTCGTGGTTACTGTAAGATTATTATCAGCAGGATTGCTGTCTGCATTATCATTTACTTTCGTAATGGTTAAGGTAATGTTTTTAGAAGCAATATCTGTATAACTGGTAAGTATAGGATGGGTGATTTCTCTTTGTTGACCTACGTTTAAATAGGCTGTTATTTTTTCTTTATGATCTCCAGTGCCATCATTCCAATTAAATTCTACTGAGGTGATATTGTTGGTTCCTACATTTTTTATTGTTAGTCTGATAGCGGTTTCACTGCCTGCTACCAAAAATTTATTGATTTTGCCACTAACTACCTGAATATCATTATCTGCAGCAGGTTTTGATGTTATAGGTTTTTGATTAAAGGAATTAGCATTCATAAATCCTGTGAGATAGAATGCGGTCGCTAGAAAGTAAAGTTTTTTCATATTGATAATTTTTATTAGATTTCATTTTGGGTGTAATAATTATTGAAAGAGATTATTCTATTTTATTAAAGATTAATAACCTGCCGTTCAAATGTTTATTAGATATTTTCAGTAATGATAAATTATAAAATAGTGAAAAGTTATTACTGAAAAATGATAAAGCTTGGAGGCTCTATTTTTTTCAGAATAACTTTTCACATTAGATAGTTAGAAGATTACTACCAAATATTTATTTTACAAGAAGCTCTTTTGTGGTAGAATTTCCGTCCTGAGAAATATTGACAAAGTATTTACCGGGAGTTAAATTAATAGGTAAGTTAATCGCTTTACTATTAGATTTTACTGTACCAAAGTCTTTAACTACTTTACCAGAAATATCAAAAATGGTTACATTATAGGAACCGTCTGCAGCAAGTTTTAGATTAAAATCAGATTTAGCTGGATTAGGATATAATGCAATATTAGCTGCATTAGCTTTGGTGTCAGTTACTGCAAGCGCAGTTTTGTCAAGTTTAGTAGCATTTAGGATTGTGCCATCATTACTGTCAATTAATAACAATACAGCACCTAACTTATCTTGTTTGTAAGTTGCAGGTATCGTGTAATTAAAGGTGTAATCAACTGATAGTCCATCAGTGATAGCTGTAGGAATAGAACTGGATTGGCCAGCATAACCTCCTAGTAGTGCACGAGCTACGTGATCGTAAACCATCTGAGCAGCAGGGACTGTTGAAGGTTTGTTTTCAAAACCACCCATTGGACCGTTGCCTCCTCCAGCATAATAGTTACTTTGATTATAGGCTGAAGTAGTTCCTTTAACACCGTCTTCTACTACAACTACTGCTAATCTGAAATTAGCCCCTGTTTTGTTCATAAAGAACTTGGAGTTCACGTTAGCTTTTAGTTGATCTCCTGTGATCGTAAAATCACCAGATAGTTTTACAGGAGTAGGAGTGTTTTTTCTATCGATAACATAAGAGTTGATTGTTGAAGGATTTGGGTCAACCCCTTTTAACTCTCTATCTACATTCATTCCTGGGAAACCTGTAAATCCTGCCCCAGAAACATAACCAGCTACCTGCATTGGTTCAGCGCCGGATCCTCCATGTACTGCAATACTAATCTGATCATTTGGATAATCCTGATTTACTTTTTCTAATGCCACCATACCTCTTGGACACCAGCCGCACCATGTGCCTGTTCCTTCTTCAAATACTACTTTTTTAGGTACTACTTGTGAAGCTACAGTGGTATTAACTATTCCTGTATTATCAGCAGGTGTTGGGTCTGCAGCATTATTTACTTTAGTAATGTTGAGGTTGATTGTTTTCGATGTAACAGTGTTATAAGATGCTTTGGTAGGGTGAGAAACTTTTGCAGATTGTCCGGGAGCAATATTTGCTGCGGCTGTCGCAATATGATCAGTGCCATCGTTCCAGTTTAATTCTACTGAAGAAATAATAGTAGAGCCATTGTTTTTAATATTGTAGATAATCTCATTCTGACTATTAACAGCAATATATTTATCAATGCTGGCGGAAGCTAATTTTGCATCATCAGCTGGTAGTGTTTCAATGGTGATATCATCTAAAAGAAAAACATACTGATCTGAGCAGTTAAAATGTCGATAAGACAAATAAACAGTTTGCCCAGCGTAGGCAGAAAGATCAATTGTTTTTTGTTGAAAACCACCCTCGAATGGCAATGTTTCTTCTAACACAGGAGTAGTTGCGATAACATCAGCAGGGGTATTGTTTGTAGAAATATATACCGCATAATGCTCCGCACCATAAGATCCCAGCTGTGAGAAAAGATTATATTTTAGAAAGAGATTATTAGCGCCTGCAGGTAAAGTGATAGGGGTGGAAGTTACTAAATTATCTGGATTTAAAACAACATTGTTCCATGAGAATGAAGTCATTGATTTTGTACCAAAAGGCGAATAAATAGAACTTGCGTTAAGGACTGCAAAATTATTACCGTCACCATCAAGATCTGTATACTTCCAGTTCGCGCCATTTCCGGATTCAAAATTCTCTGAATAGTGTACTTGTGCATTGAAAGTATTTGCGAAGAAAAAAGCTGCTGCTAAAAAATAGAATTTTTTCATATTATTAATATTTTTTTGGGGACTTAGAAGATTATTTCTTAATGATTTTTGTTGTAGATATTTTTCCATTAGAACTTACTATATTTACGATATAAACTCCCGCAGCAAGTTTTTGCGCACTAATTTTATTGTTTCCAGCTTTCACTTCTTGATTTAAAACTAATTTGCCGGTAAAATCAAAAATAGAAATAGTACCGTTGTTTTTAGAATCTAATTCTATAAAATCTGTTACTACTGTGTTTTTTAGCACGATTTCAGACTTTGCAGAAGTATTACTCACAGCCAAATGTTTGTCGTATAAATACGTAATTCTAACAGGTGCACCGATTTCATTTCCTAATGCATCTACCTGATAAAATTTAAATAAAAACGACATCGGTTGATCGCTTTCCTTTTTATTCCAGAAGTGGTCGAAATCACCAGTGTTTGAATTGGCATCAATAGTATAGCCATTCGGTGGATAGTTCATTCCTAACATTACAAAAGGCATACAGTTACCACCAAAACAAAATTCGAAGTCTTCTCCTGTAGTATTCGTTAGAGCTTCACAAAGTACTTTAACTTTGATGCTTTGGGTGGGTGAGGTATTCGCCACCGTAAAATTCAACATATCATTGTTTGTATCATAGGTGCTGTACTTGTAGACTTCGCCATCGTTCATTATTGTCCCGTCTAATTTTTTTACTGCCATTTGTGATAATGCAAAAGAGCAGGTTAAGAATGCAGATAAAAGAACTAATTTTTTCATAAGTTTTACTTTTTATTATTTTTAAATTTTACTATAATGTTTCCAATGCGTTCGTTGTGTTAACTTTAGCTTCACGAACATTAATCACTTCGTTTTGGCTATTAAGAACCGCTACAATTATTTTCATGTTTTCTTTAACGAAATTGCTTGGAATATTATAACTGAAGTTTTTGAGATAGGTATTGTTATTTTGGCTGTTATTAGCCGGAATCGCTTCTCCGGTAACAGGGGTTAATAATGCTCTGAGTACATTGTGGTTCACGTAGTCCGGTACAATTGGAAGACCGCCGTACAAAAGTGGTTTACCTCCCGATCCATTAAAATAATTATGTTGAGGATATTTAATCTGATCTTCAACAACATATATTAAGGTTTTTAGGTTTGAATAATCAGCAGCAAATGCAATACTGAAATCACCTGAAATTACGTTGCTCTCCAGCTTGGTATTAATGGCAATTCCTACCTTGCTATAAGGCTGAATATATTGTAAGGGAAAAGAAACATCAGTATAATTATTATTAGAAGTACTCCATTCTGCGATATGATTAATAAGAATGGTGGGATAAGCCCAAATTCCTAATTGATTAATAAAAGCTGTAGAAGCCTCATTCGTAAAAGGATCAGTCTGAACTGTAGGACC
Organism: Kaistella flava (ex Peng et al. 2021); assembly: GCF_015191005.1. Taxonomy (NCBI): domain Bacteria; kingdom Pseudomonadati; phylum Bacteroidota; class Flavobacteriia; order Flavobacteriales; family Weeksellaceae; genus Kaistella; species Kaistella flava (ex Peng et al. 2021). Next base: position 179,932 of record NZ_CP040442.1, read on the forward strand.
ATGTAGCCCAACAAAAACAGCTTTGTTATTTTGCTCAATTAATTTATCAAATCTCGCACTGGCAATAGGGCAGTTGCCACACCATGTCCCTGTGAAATCTTCAAATAATATTCTGTGAACAAAATTAACGCCTGTTAATGAAATACTATTAATTGTTAAAGGTTTGGTAGTGATACTTTGGTATTTTGCTGTAATCGTGTACTCACCAATATGAGTCGGAACAAAAATATTGTGATCAGAATTTAACTCACCATTAATATAGAAAGTAGATTGACCAGTCACGTCATTATTAAGATTATCTGTTGCGATAAGTTTGATGGAATTTCCCAATAACACTGCGCTTTCACTGGACGAGAGCTTTACATAAGTGACGATATTCATTCCTTCATCGCTTTCAGAACCAGCACATGAATTTAAGAATAAGACAAACATAGTTAGTAATAGTAGAGTTTTCTTCATTATAATTTACAATTTATCAAGTTTTTTGTAAAACTACAAAATTTTCAGTTTCTAATGGTTTTATTCATTAAAATAAATAGAATTAAAACTAAAAATGATGTTACTGTAAAAATATTTTAACAATACGTATTATGGTTTGGGTTTTTATTAATATTTTAGTGCACTGAAAAAAATGAAATTCATATTAAGATAAGTTTATGAGAAAAATTGTATTTGGATTAGCAATGATGTGCTGCGTAAGTTTCAATGCCCAGTCTATTGAGAACATCAAAGTGAAAAATATTAAAGGCGAAAATATTGCTTTAAAAGATTTGAACAATGATAAACCTTTAGTTCTAAGTTTTTGGGCAACTTGGTGTTTACCATGCATGGAAGAGCTAAATGCAGTTAATGATAATTTAGAGGAATGGAAGAAAGAAAGAGATTTCGATTTTATTGCAGTTTCTACAGATGATCCCAGAACCGTTAATAAAGTGAAAACCGTTGTAAATGGTAAAAACTGGAATTTTGATCAGGTATTATTAGACCCGTCACAATCGATTAAAAGATCGTTAAACGTTAATAACGTACCAACTACACTCGTATATTTTAAAAACAAATTGGTTTATTCTCATGTCGGATATGCCCCAGGTGATGAAGAAGAATTATTTAATAAATTAAAGCAGATCCAATAATAGAAAATAAACTATGAAGAAGAAATTACTCCCTATTTTTATGATATTGGGACAGGGATTATTATATGCTCAGTTTAATGGCAGTTTAGAATCTACCAATCAATATTATGTTGATGACAGTAAAATAAAACTGGCAGAAAATGAAGCTAATGAGAGATTCCGTTCCAATTCTTACTTAACTTTAACTTACAAATACAAGCAATTTACAGTTGGTGCTCAGCTAGAATCTTATGAGCCCAAAGCGCTTCTTAATTATTCTCCAAAATTTGAAGGGGTTAACCTCGGAACTTATTTCGTTAATTATAATAATGACAAAGGTTTAGATGTAACCTTAGGTCACTTTTACGAACAATTTGGATCTGGTTTAGCGTTAAGAACATGGGAAGACCGTCAGTTAGGAATTGCCAATTCTTTAGTTGGTGCACGTGTTAAGCTATCATTAGCTGATAATCTTATTAATATAAAAGCACTTTACGGAAAACAGCGTATTGGGATGGGATTTGATTTTTCCAAAACGAATATCGCTGGTTTAGATACCGAATTTCAACTTGCTAAAGCTTTAGGTTCAGAAGCGTTTGATTCTAATCTTGGATTTAGTTTTGTTAATAAACATCAAACTAAAGAAGTCGCTTTTATCAATGCTCCCGCAGATGTTAATATCTACGGCGTTCGATGGAATAATGAATATAAAGATTTCTACCTAAACGCCGAATATCTTTACAAAACAAAAGATGCCATAAAAATGGCGGCAGAAGTAGATCCTATTAATGTCTTTTCTGGAAATGCTATGAATTTAGCTTTAGGATATTCTAAAAAAGGATTTGGGTTCAGTGGAACTTTAAGACGCTTAGAAAACTTTAATATTTATTCAGATAGAAACGAAATTGGCAATCAATATAATGAAGCTTTATTGAATTATACACCAGCGCTTACCAAGCAGTTTGACTATAGTTTAGCCAATGTTTATGTTTATCAGTCTCAACCACAATTAACATTTTTTCCTCAAAGAAAAGCGGGCGAAATAGGTTCTCAGTTTGATCTTTATTACCAGTTTAAAAAAGGAACAGCTCTCGGTGGAAAATACGGAACAGACATCGCTTTTAACTTCGCAAACTGGTATGGTCTGAAAGCTAAATATCGTGTGTATGAAGATTACAACACCGTTGAGACCAAAACTTTTGCTTTAGGAGAAAGATACTATTCAGATTTTAATGTAGATATCAGAAAGAGATTATCCAGCACTTGGAATACGGCTTTAGTGTACATCTATCAGGATTATAATACCGATAGAATTCAGGAAACAGAAGGTCAGGTTTTTGCGTCAACCGCCGTTTGGGATAATATTTTTAAAATCAATAAAAACTCACTTAAAGTAGAAGTTCAACATCAATGGGCCGATTCTTCCTATAAAAATTGGGCAGCCGGTTTAGTAGAATTTAACTTCCTCAAAAACTGGTCTGTATTCACCAGCGATATGTATAATTACGGAAATGATGATGCCGAAAAACAATTGCATTATTATACTTTTGGTGCGGTATTTAGAAAAAACTCAACGAGAATACAAGGTTCTTACGGACGCCAGAGAGGAGGATTGCTATGTGTCGGAGGAGTATGTAGAATGGTTCCGGAAAATACCGGTTTTACACTGGGGATTAATACCACTTTCTAATCAAAAAGTAGAAGAATTTAATTAAAGAAAAGAATAAAATTTAATCAAATTCTATTTGTTATGACCACTAAATCACTTTTTATATTAAACGAACCACTGCTTTTGCGGTGGTTTGTTGTTATTAATTATAAAGGCCAAAACTTAGGTATTAATAGGCCAACCGATAAAATCGTGCGGCAACGGTTATATTAATCCCAGTTTATAATATTAAACTAAAATAGTTATAAAAAAACGGTGACTTTTGAAGTGATAAAAATCTTAAATTTGCAGCTCTAACTTTGGATTAGATTAATAAGGTCTTGAAAAAATCAAAAATGGTAACCAACTAAAATGAAACTCCATCACCGATTAAATACACCGATACAATCTTTTATCGAAATAAAAAAAACCGAAAGACTTTGGCATTTCCCATTTTTGGCAGGAATATGTGTCGGAATTTGTTTGTTGATCGGTTGGTTTTTCGATCAACCGGCGTACGGAAATCTCGCCTGTATCGGTTCATTGGTGATTCTTTATTTTACACAAGCACCACTTTCACAACGAATGATTCACCTTTCGATGTGTGCTTTAGGTTTCAGCCTTGCTTTTGCCTTAGGAAGTCTGTTTAGTTTCAATCATTTTGGAGGTGCCGTGGCGCTCGGCGTAATCGCTTTTCTTTCGCACTATATTACTTCGTATTTTGATATTCCGCCGCCTCGAAATTTTTTTTTCGTCATGGTTGCTGCGGTCGCAACTTCAATTCCTTTTGAGGCGGAATTAATTCCTCTTCGAGTTGGTTTGGTGACGATGGGCGCAATGTTGTCGGTACTTCTGGCATTTTTCTATTCGGTTTTTATTGCCAGAAAAGTGCAGGAACCAAAGGTCAGAAGAAAGCTAAAAAAGAAACGTTACACCAGCATCGTCGAAAGTTTAATTATCGGATTCGCCATGTTTTTAGCGCTTTTAATCGGCAATCTTTTAGACCTGAAAAGTGCCTATTGGATTCCAATTTCCGCATTGGCCATTTTACAGGGAAAAGATTTAATTCACACCAGACAGCGAAATCTCCACCGCATCTTCGGTACTTTTGTCGGCATGGGATTAACCTGGCTCATCCTTTTCCTAGAGCCAAATGGGTTACTATTGGTCTTAATTATCGCAGTACTGCAGTTTATTATAGAATTGATTATCGTTCGAAATTATGGATTAGCCGTAATTTTTATCACGCCTTTAACCATTTTCCTGGCTGAAAATTCTGCCGGAATGACGATTAACATTAATGACTTAATGCAAGCCCGAATTTTAGATACCATCATCGGAAGTTTAATCGGTGTTTTAGTCGGCTGGTTTCTTCATCACCAAATCTTAGTTTCCAATCTGGAAAAGAAGATACGCGGGGCTAAATTACGACTCAAAAGAAACTGAAAAACCCTCAGGATTTTCTGAAGGTTCATTATGTTAGTTAAAAATCATTTTATTTGGGCAGACATTTCCGTCTTCCGTTCCCGCTTTTTTTGTTTCACTTCGTTCCACAAAAAAGAGCTCCACTCAAGCCGGGCTGCAGACCAGGCTTGTATGAAATGACTGAGCTAAAATATCTATTAGTTGAAATATGTGTGGTACGTATCCATCGACTGTTTTAATTCGCCAACGATTTTATTTGCATCTTCTCTGTTTTCAGCTTTTTTCAATTTGTCGATTTCTTTCATGTGCGGTGCTAACCAAGCGTGCAAAACATCGTGTGGTGTACCGGTCATTGTACAGCTTTTTACCAGCTTATCATTCGTCGCACTCAAGTTCGTTCCCAACATTTTAAAGTCTCCATTTTTTGGTTTGTAAGCATTCAGCTGAGTTTCCATTTCGGCAATGTGAGGTTTCATTTCACTATTCACTGGCCATTTTGCTCCGTTGTTTAAATCCAGTTTTACAGATTCATCATGTTCTTCAGCAGTTGCATGTTCATCGTTGGAAACATGTTCGTCCGTAGCAGTTTGCTCTGTTGTAGTATGCTCATGTTCAACATGTTCTTCCTGCTTTTTCTCACAAGAAACAACGATTGCTAAGCCTAAGATGGCTGATAAAAATAATTTTTTCATTTTTTAAAAATTTTTAATGTTATAAATAAAAATAATGCAGTAACTCCGATGCGGAAAGCCATGGCTCCCACGGTTTTTGTTTCATATATTCCGCCATCATTAATGTAAATAAATAATCCAATGTAAGCGAGAACCAGAATAATTAATGAAACGATTAGAGGAACTTTTGACCAAACTTGATTCTTTAAAATTCCATAAGCTGTAATTAGATAAAGAATTCCACAAAGTAAATTGGCCCAAACGATGAATGGAACGAAATTGCCTTCTTTAGCTCTGATCCCAAACCAATTGAATAAGACCGAACTGCTCATGAAAAGCGTCACGATTCCGAAGAGGAGCAGGAATATAAGAAGTATTGTTTTTTTCATAATTGTAGTATTTAAAGATAAGGTTAATAAAATTGTTTCTTCACCATTAAGTCTTTTATTCAATGATTTAGGTCATTAAGAAAAATAGCTAAAGATATTTTTGAACGTGGTTTTTTCATTTTTAATAAATCTTAATTCTCTTAATTCCTTCACAAGCCTTAATGGTTCAATCTTCATTTTTCCACCATTCAGAATTCTATTTTTCGATATTTTCATTTTAGCCTTATTCATCTTTGATAAATCTTAATTCTCTCAATTCCTTCACAAGCCTTAATGGTTACATTTTCTTATTTCTAATTCGTTTTTCTGTACCGCAATACCGCCCATGAATTGAATACAATTGCAAAGAAAGAAATAACACCGAAATGCAGCAGCAAATCTTTGAAACCACTATTTTTAAGCATAATCAATCGGATCGCTTCTACGCCATAAGTTACCGGATTAGCGTAGGCGATATATCTTGCCCAATCGGTCATGCTTTCTACAGGCGTGAAGAGTCCGCTCATCAAAACGAAAATCATCATAAAGAAAAACACGACGAACATCGCTTGTTGCTGCGTTTCACTGTAAACGGAAACCAACAATCCTATTCCTAAAATGACAACCAGATAAACGGCGACAAATCCGTAGAGGAGCAAAAAACTTCCCTGCATTTGAATTCCGTACACAAATATGGTCACCAAAAGCCCAATGGTAAAGGCGAGCATCGCCAATAACCAAAACGGAATCAGCTTGCCCAGAATAAAATCTGTTTTCGTGATCGGCGAAACATTAATCTGTTCGATGGTTCCGATTTCTTTTTCCTGAACAATATTCAGAGCTGTTAAATAGCTGGAAATTAAAGTAATCAGAAACGCCAAAATCCCCGGAACTAAAGAAAGTCTATAATTGTAGTTGTCGTTAAACCAAAATTTTGGAACGATTTCTAGACCGGAAGTTATTTTAACACTTTCAGTTTCGGGTGCGATTTTTACTTGAATCTGCTGGTTATAATTCTGTAAAATCTGCGAGAGATAACTTGCGGAAAGTCCGGCTTTGGTTCCGTTGATGGCGTTGATGGCGAGCAATACTTTTTCGTTGTTTTCACGAACCAGATTTTTCTCGAAATTGTTAGGGATTTCTAAAATTAAATCGACTTTATCATTTTCAACTTCCTGGTAAGCTTGAGAATAACTTTCGCCATAATTGATAATTTCAAAATAGCTTGAAGCCGTAATTTCCCGAATGAGCTCTCTGGAAAAAGTAGATTTGTCGTGATCTACGACTGCAATTTTTATATTTTTGATTTCATAACTCGCTGCCAAAGGAAGAATCACCAACTGAATCACCGGCATCACGAAGATAATGGCCAGGATTGCTTTGTTCCTGAAAATCTGCAGGAATTCTTTTTTGATCAATATGCGTAATGTTCTGAACATTTTATTTTACTTGAAGGTTTTTTAACCACAAAGTCACAAAGTTTTTATTTTACGATGTTTTTAAAAAGACCATGAAGTTTATTTTATTTTAATCTCACTTTTTATTTTATCTAAAACCTGCAGCCCGACTTGAACGGAGCTCTTTTTTATTGGTGGCTGAGCCTGTCGAAGCCATCAATAAAAAAAGCGGGAGTGGAAGGCGGAAATGTCTGCCATAAATCATTCTAATCTTATTTTAAATTTTTTCACTGCGATGACGAATAATATGGCCATCATTCCGAAAAGTACTACTATTTGTTTCCAGATGACTTCGATGCCGGTGCCTTTGATCATTACGTTTTTTACAATTTCATAATACCATTTTGCCGGGATGAGGTTGCCGATGACTTGTAGCGGAACGGGCATGTTTTCGACGGGGAACATAAAGCCGCTCAGCATTAATGTTGGAAGCATGGTTCCAACAAGTGAAATCAGCATGGCGACTTGTTGGGTATTGGTTACAATTGAAATGATAATTCCGATTAAAAGATTGGTGATAATGAATATAATGCTGACAAATAATAGTAAAAACAGGCTTCCCTGGATGGGTAAATCGAGTAGGGTGACGCTTAAAATAAGGATTGAAATGAGGATAATCATCGATAATATAAAGTACGGAATTGCTTTTGCCAGAATGATTGTGGATGGTTTCATGGGCGAAACTAAAAGGATTTCCATGGTGCCGGATTCTTTTTCGCGGACAATGGCAATGGCAGTCATCAATACGCAGATAATTAAAAGGATGAGCGCCATTACGCCGGGAACGAAATTGGGCGCGCCTTTGAGTTGCGGATTGTATAGCATTCGGATTTCGGGTTGTACGCCGGAAGCTTGCTGCAAGGTTTTCTGTCCGTAATAATCCATTAATATATTGGACATGAAGTTGTAAATCTGATTGGCGAGATTAATATCGGTTCCGTCGGTAATCAGCTGTATTTGCGTTTTTTTTCCTACGATCAGGTTTTCCGAAAACTGCTGCGGAATGACGAGAATCATTTTTATTTTTCCTCCTTTGAAAGCGTCTTCAGCTTGGTCGATTGAGGTTAAAGATTTATCGACATCGAAATATTGATTGGCATTTATTTTTGAAATCAGCTCTATGGAACTCTGAGTTTTGTCCTGATCGAGAACACCGATTTTTGTATTTTTAACTTCGGTACTTAAAGCGAAACCGAAAAGTAAAACCTGTACGATTGGCATTCCGAAAAGAATCAATAATGTCCTTCTGTCACGTAAAACGTGCCAAAATTCTTTTTTCACAAAAGTGATTAATTGTTTCATTTCTTTTAATAATCGATTATTGATCTTCGATAGTTGATTGCTTTCCTAAAGAATTATTATTTATCCAAAAAGTTCTCTTTTAATCTTTTTTTACCGCAAAAGTTTCCAAAAGCATTCTTTCTATTTAGTTATTCAAGAGTTTGCAAAACGTGGAGTAGATCTATGTTTTATTTTTTGCAATCTTTTATTATACTAATTTTTCTCATTTGCTGCTTTTCCGGTTTGAATTATATGTATTTTTGCCAATCCCTGAATAGTGTTGACTTGTTTTTATATAATTATTTTCATGATCGTTGTTGAATGTGGCTGTTAAAATGTGGGTAAATTTTAAGTGCAATCATTTCTAAATTTATCCATATTTTAATAGCTTTCCACACTAGGTAACCTCTTTTTTTACGGCTCATTATTATCATAGATGGTGATAATGGGATGGGATGAAAATCCCTTTTCTTGCCATCTTCTTTCAAATTCTACAGGCGATAACCGGCCAAGGTTATTATGTGGTCGGCGGTTATTATATTGATCAACCGCTCGCTTTGTAAATTTCTTCAACTGTTCAAAGTTCATGGGTTTCCATCGATCCAGATATTCTTCTTTTATGGTCTTGTTTATCCGCTCTGCATATGCATTATCCTGTGCAGACAAGGCCATGCTTATTTGGGTAGCCCCTTCTTTCAGCAACTTGACATATTCTTTATAAATGTATTGCCCTCCTCTGTCCTAATCTTTATACACATCTTTTTGCCGGTAACTGAGGATTTAAATCTCTGTAAATCAAGTGATTAAGCTTGTTTTTCACCTTGTTGTTTCGTATCTTTAAGGATGCAAAACACCTGTTGTTCAGCCATTTACACTGTAAAAGTACCCGATGTTCGAATCCAAAAAAGAATTGAATTCTCCATGAATAAAATGTTAACTTTAGGCAGTTCGATTGTGAATCGATTGTCGAGTTTACACACAGAAAAAATCGGATTTTATAGAATGCTTTCAAATACACGATTTTCACATGACGACCTTTAGAAGGGTCATTTAAACTTTGCTTGTCCAATATGGATACCGACCATGTTTTGGCTATTCAGGATACTACAGAGTTTAATTATGGGGGATTGAAGTCTAAATTAGGACCTGATGATCCTGACATTGGACCAACAGGTTCATCTAAGATTGCTGGCTTTTTTTGTCACCCAATGCTTATTGTAAACCCGATTTTAAACTCGCTAATTGGTTTTTCATCAGTTCAGATTTATAATCGTACTTGGGGACAACCAGATAAAAAAGAACGAAAGTACAACCAGATAGATATTGAAGAAAAGGAATCCTATCGATGGATTAAGTCCTCTATTGAAACAAAAGAATTACTCCCTGAGAATGTTAAAGTTACTATTATTGGAGATCGCGAGAATGATATTTATGAAGACTTTGATCGGGTTCCCGATGAAAGAACCAATCTGCTAATTCGCTCTAGATGTGATAGAAACATAGTTGGAGAACATAAAAAGCTCTACAATTTACTTGATAACACTATTGTTGCAGGAAGTGTGGAAGTTGAGATTACCGGACAAAAGAATCGAAAAAAACGAACAGCTTTAATAGATGTGAAATTTACAAAAGCTAAAATTTGTGCACCAACCAGATTAAACGTTTCTCAAAAAAATATTGAAATTTATGTAATTGAAGCAACTGAAAATCCATCAACGATTCCGACCAATGAAGTTGGGATTTCTTGGAAGTTACTAACGACACATAAAATTGAGAATTTAGAAAAGCCATCGAATGCATTAATTGGTATAAGAAACGTTGGTTAATCGAGGAACTTTTTAGAGTTATTAAAACGAAAGGATTTGAAATCGAATCAAGTCAGCTTGGAGATGGTTTTAAACTCAAAAAATTACTTGCCATGACATTAGAAGTTGCTCTGCAAGTTATGCGTCTAAAGCTATCATTAAATGAAGTGAATCAAAAACAAGACAATCTATTTAATAGCAATGAAATCAAGTTTTTAGAGAAAGTGAATAGAAAAATAGAAGGGCAAACTCAAAAACAAAAAAATCCATACAACGAACAAACGCTAGCTTGGATCACGTGGATAATTGCTCGTATCGGTGGTTGGACAGGATACAAATCGCAAGGTCCTCCAGGTTATATAACAATAAAAAATGGGTTAGATAGATATCACCAACAATATGAAGGTTTTTTAATGTTTTCTGATGATTAGGATTTGTGTATAAAGATTAGCCTCTGTCTGAGTGATGGATTTTAGGAAAACAATGGTCTTTTAACGCCATTTTCAAGGCTTCTACATTCGCTGTTGCCCTCATATTATTGGATATTTTGTATCCTGTAATCTTTTTAGTGTATACATCAATGATGAAAACTGCGTAATAAAACCTATCGTTAACATAAATATACGTAATATCCGATTGCCAAATGGTATTAGGTGCATTTACTTCCATGCCTTTGATAAGATTGGGATATTCGCAGGCGACAGAATGAGTCGTTCTGCGGTAATTCCTCTTGTGCTCCAGCCTGAAACCCAATTCCATAAAAAGCTCTATGAAGCGGTCTCTGCCTATGAATTCCGGCTTTAAGGCATAATACATTTTCTCTACTCCGCATCCTGGGTGTTCACTCCGGAGTTCGCGGGCTTCCAACATTAGAACACGTACTTTTTCATCAAAAATGTTCTGGCGATACTCATATTGTTGCACCGCCTGCCTGCTGATCCCAACTGCTCGATACAAAGCATTCAGGGTGAATTCTTTTTCTTCGGAATGTTGCCTGAACCACCAGAGCGTTGGTTGCCGTAATTTTTTTTTATGTCAATATCCAGATCCTCCTTGGCTATATCAATCATTTTTTCCAGATAATCGATCATAATCTGCTTCTGGCCAACGGCTTGCTCAAGTTCTTTAATCTTCTGCTCGAGTTCTTTTAGCCTATGTACACTGCTTTCTTTCATTTCTACAACTCTAATTCCTTTCTCGTTAAAGGTAGAAAATTTATAGATCCATAGGTAAATAGCAGAGTCTGATATTCCATACAATTTTTCAAGCTGTAATACACTGAATTTTCCACTCTCAAATAGAGAGACAATCTCTCTCTTAAATTCTTCGCTGAAAACCCGATGCTTCTGCAGTTTCTTAATGTTTGCTTTCATATTTGTTGACTTATTTATGTCAACCTATATCAGGGACGGACATTTCATCTATCATCTATCATCTATCATCTATCATCCATCATCTATTCAACTCTTTTTGCGCCTCTTGCTAATTCATAAAAAACTTCATCCATCGTTGTTGCATTAAACTGTTTTTTCAAATTTGACGGCGTATCCAGTGCGGCGATTTTTCCATCAACCATGATGGAAACGCGGTCGCAATATTCTGCTTCATCCATATAATGGGTGGTTACAAAAATGGTAATTCCGCGGTCTGCTGCGTCATAAATCATGCTCCAGAATTGTCTTCTCGTTACAGGATCGACGCCGCCAGTTGGTTCATCTAAAAACACAATTTGTGGTTCATGAAAAATAGCAACAGAAAAAGCGAGTTTCTGTTTCCAACCCAAAGGAAGTTGCGAAACCAGTTTGTTTTTTTCCTCTTCCAAGCCCAGTTCTTTGATAAGTTCGGCACTTTTTGTTTTCAATTCTTTTCTTGGGATTCCATAAATTCCGCCAAAGAATTCCAGATTTTCTTTGACAGTCAGATTTCCGTACAAAGAAAATTTCTGACTCATGTAGCCAATATTTCTTTTGATTTTTTCTGTTTCGCGATAGACATCAAAACCGGCAACCGTAGCATTTCCTGAAGTTGGAACAGAAAGTCCGCAAAACATTCTCATCGCCGTTGTTTTTCCCGCGCCATTTGCACCAAGAAATCCAAAAATTTCTCCTTTCTTCACTTCAAAACTGATGTGATCAACTGCCACAAAATGGCCAAAAGATTTGGTGATTTTTTCTGCGGTAATGGCGATATTTAGATTTTTAGGATTCATTTTAATTATTTTCATGAGAAAGCAACTGGATGAAACTGTCTTCGGTATTCGCTTTTACGGCTTTGACTTCTATATTTTCAAATCCATTATTTTTTAGAAATTCCTCAATAGAATGAATGTTGAAGTTTATATTTTTATCTACGCTCAAATGCACAAATTCACCAAAAGCATAAACGTTTTTTTTCTGGTCGAAATTTTCTAAAGCTTTTAAAACCTGAGATGTTCGTCCGGCCTTTACCTCAAAAAGTAAGTCAGGGTAGGAGTTGCTGATGTTTTCGGGTGTTTCAATCGATAGTATTTTTCCATTTTGCATTAAAGCGATTCGGTCACAGAGCGAAGCTTCGTCCATATAAGGCGTTGCAACAACCATGGTGATTCCCTGTTTTTTCAGGCGTTTTAGCATTACCCAAAATTCTTTTCGTGAAACAGGATCAACTCCAGTTGTCGGCTCATCAAGAAATAAAACTTTCGGTTTGTGAATTAAGGCGCAACACAAGGCGAGTTTCTGTTTCATACCGCCCGATAATTGTCCGGCTTTTCGGGTTTTAAAAGGTTCAATCTGAATATAAATATCTTTGATTAAATCGTAGTTTTCCTCAATCGTTGTATTAAAAACGCTGGCGAAAAACTGTAGATTTTCTTCGACTGTCAAATCCTGATACAAGGAAAATTTCCCAGGCATATATCCCAAAATATGTCTGATTTTTTTATAATCTTTTACCATATCAAATTCCTCAATCCTTGCTGAACCTGAGTCAGGTAAAAGGAGCGTGGTCAACATTCTGAATATCGAAGTTTTGCCCGAGCCGTCAGGACCAATTAATCCGAAGATTTCTCCGTGGTCCACATCGAAACTCACGTCGTCAACAGCAAGGACTTTTTCTTTGCCGTAAGTTTTGATGAGGTTATTGACGGTGATTGATTTCATTGGAGTCTGGATGTTTGGTATTGGATGCTGGGTGTGGGAATTAATTACTAAAAATTCTTAACCACAAAACGCACAAAAGTTTTTTTTAAAGATGGAATCTATTGGGTTTTTTAAGATCATATAAAATGATGTTAGTTATTTTGATTTTATTGAAAATTTTTTTTACCGCAAAAGAGACAAAAGTTGATTGCATATTTTTAGTGAATCAAAAGGTGGTAAAAGCTAGGCTTCTATTATTGCTTACTATTGTGAACTTTTATTTGTGTTTTTAACATATAGCTTTTGTGAACTTTTATATTAAATTTTTCCATACAGCTTTTGTGACTTTGTGGTTAAATAATTATAGAGTTCTTTTTCGTTTTAGTTCTTAAAATTTCACATCGGCGTACATTCCGATTTTGAGGAAGCCATTATTTTTAACATGGACTTTTACGGCATATACTAGATTGGCTCTTTCGTTTTTGGTTTGAATGGTTTTGGGAGTAAACTCGGCTTTTGAGCTGATCCAGTAAATGGTTCCGGGAACTTCATTGGTTTTTCCGTCTCCATTATCGAGTAAAACTTTGACTTGCTGACCGGTTTTTATTTTTGGCAATTGATCTCCGGTGATAAATATTTTTAAAGTCATCAAGTCGAGATTCGCCATTTTGAAAATGGGTTTTCCGATAGTTGCGAATTCTCCTTCATTTGAATACTTTGTGAGAACCATTCCAGAAATTGGACTTTCGATCGTGTTGTTTTTTAGAAGTTCGTCAATCTGTTCTACTTTTTTTTCGGTTGGTTTTCTTTCACTTAAAACGGCTCTGTTTTGAATGGCAACATTTTCTTTAGCTGCTGAAATTTGCTGATTGAGCGTTGTCAATTGAGTTTGTGCGGCTGCGATTTGTTTCTGAATGACATCAATAATTCCATTGGCGTCATCAAGTTGTTTTTTGGTAGCTGCATCTTCTCGAACGAGATTCGCGGTTCTGTTGCGCTCTCTGACTGCATTTTGCAACTGCTCTTTTAAAACCGAAATATTGGCATTTTGAGTATTAAACTGCGATTCTAAAACCTGAATTTGCGGAAGCGCTGAATTGGTTTTCTGGTCGATAGCATCCAAACTAGCCACGACCTGCTCTTTCTGTAGTTCGACTGTTTTCGGATCAATTTCTCCAACGTTTTGATTCTTAGTAAGCTGTTGGCCTTCTTCCACATTCAGCTTCAAAATTGTTCCGCTGGCTTTTGCGGTGACCATGACTTCATCAGCTTCAAAAGTTCCGGAAGCATCGTAATTTTGGTCTGAATTATTACAGGAAAAAAGAGTGAGAGCAGCTATTATTAGTATATGTTTTTTCATCGGAAGGGATTTTTAATTTTCTAAAAATTAATAAATTTCATTACTCATTACTCATTACTCATTACTCATTGATTAAGGTGAGCTTTCAGATTATATTGGGTGGAGAGATACTGAATTTCGTGGACTATTTTTTGGTTTTGCGCACGGGCGAGTTCATTGACTTCGCGCAGATAATCGCTGGTCGTGATAACGCCGTTTTCGAGTTGAGCTAAAGATGCTTTTTTAATACTTTCTCTAAGCGCAATTAATTCGCTGTCTTTATTAATTAATTGCTGAATTTTCTGCAGATCATTATTATTCTGAATCGTTTCGAAGTGCTGGTTAAAAAGGAAATTTTCTTTCTGCACATCGATTTCCTGCTGCTGGGTTTGGACTAAAGCCAAATCATTTTTCTTGGTATAAAATCCGGAGATTGGAATGTTCAAACGCAAGCCACCGATATAGAAGATATCAAATTCATTTTTCAACATATTGAAACCTGGTTTTCCGTAACCGCCTTGAAAAAAAGCACCTAGCTTTGGCGTGTTTTTAGAATTAATAAAAGACTTCTGAGTTTCCAAAGCTTGTTTCTGCAAATCGAACAGTTTCAGTTCTGCGCGTTTGTTTTCTTCAGGAATCAGGATTTTTTCAGGTCTTTGAAGCTGAGTATTTTCATCGATGTTTTTATGAATAAATACAGAAAGCATATCAGTAAAACTTTTTTTCATGGATTGAAGTTCCAACTGTTTCTGTTCCAGATTGATGAGTTGTGCTTTCAGAACATCGACGTTGCTTCTGTAGATAACACCGTTTTGTAATTGTGCTTCTGCTTTTTTTAAACCGTTGGTGATATCAGCTTTGGTCAATTCTGTTTGTTGAAGTTGTTCGTCGGTTTGAAGAATTCCAAAATAAATCTGGTTGATTCTTACTTCCAGCTGATCGGTTTCTACTTCAGTTTTCTTTAATTCTATTTCAGAATTTACGATTGCCATTTTCTTTTGATTGGCAATCATTCCGCCATCGTAAATGTTTTGTTGAACATCTGCGTAAACTTTATACTGATCTTTACTTACCGGAGTGATAGTGAAATTGGGGATTTGAATCGGTAATTGCGTAACATCGTTTTGATAAGTTGCCTGTCCTGTAATCTGGATTTGTGGAAGCCAACCTTTCGCTGCATTCTGCAGATTGTATTCTTTTGTTTTTGCAATGAGATCATGTCTTTTGATGAGCGGATAATTCTGTTTTGCCAAATCGTAACATTCTTTTAAAGTCAATGTTTGAGCATTAACTGAGAAGATGAGGAACAAGAATAGATATTTTAAAATCTTCATTTTTTCTATTTTAAATTTGATGTGTACAATGTTTTTTTAACTGCAAAGTCACAAAAGAGTACTTCAAAAAACAGTTAATAGAAGTTCACAAAGTTGAAAATCTAAAGATTTTAGAATGCTTGTTACTGTTTATGAAGTTGTCATTTTGAACTTTCATTTTAATTTAACTTTTGTGCCTTTGCCTTTGTGGTTTTAATAATTAATTATTCAACATCATTTTGATCCACATTGGAACCATTGTTTTTCTTTCTTCCACGAATTTTTGAAATTCATCATCATCCATTAAATCAAAAGATTGCAAAATAGGTTTTCCTAAGAAAGGAAAAACAGTCATGCTTAAAAAATTTAATAAGAAATGGAAAGGATTGATTTCCGGTTTTCGTTCCTGAATTTGTTTGATTATAAATGAATTTTTTAATAATGTATCGATGGGAAGAAGCGATTTCACATCAGAAGTTTTCTTTTGAATTTCACTTAAAACGAAGATAGGTAAGTTTGGGTTTTCAGATAGAATTTCGAAATATTTTACACTCGCTAAATCTATTTTTTCGTCTAATGATGTTTTATCGTTGGTGATGATGGGAATGATTTTTCCAAAAAGTAAAACGATTTTTACTTTCATAACCTGCTCGAATAATTTCTCTTTCGTGCGGAAATAATAGTTGAGAAGCGCCAAGTTAAGTCCGGCTTCTTCGGCAATGTCGCGTGTTCTGGTTCCGGAAAATCCTTTTTCAGTGAACACTTTCGAAGCTGCGAGTAAAATTTTATCTTCAGTAGAAAGTTCTTCTGCTTTCATGTCTTTAAATTCTAAAGTAAAGTTAGCATTAATTTTTTAATTTAAACAAATGAATTAATCAAATGATTAAATTTATGGTAATTTATTGATTTCTCATATTTTAGATTAAAAAAATGGGAGAAACGAAAATAGTTAATTGAGAACTTAAGCTCTGATTGTTAAATTTTTGCGAGACTACCGCCGGTTTTCACTCAAAGACGCAAAATTTTACGCAAAGAGCGGAAAGATTTTTTTTAGAAATATGTTATTTTATTCGCGTTTTTTTATTCGTACAGGCGTTTAATTGGGTCGAATTTCAATTTTCAGTTAGCAAAGTTTGTAAGAAAATGAATTTCATTTTAAATATCTGATTTTCATATTTAGATCTTTTAAGGCCAAGAAATTTTAAAATAAAAAAGCTGTTTAATTGAATAAACAGCCTTTTTTAAATCAAACGAAATGATTGAATACTCTTTTAAAGTTTTAAAATATTTAAAACAAATTCAAGTGTTTATTAGTTCAAAAGTTTTCTGATATCTTCAACTAAAAGTTGTACGTCAGGATGATACTTCCCAGTTAATTTTTCAATTTTACCTTCCGGATCTTCATAGTTTAAACCTGAATAATAAAGAATGGGCATTTTTTCTTTATTTAAACGACAGCGAATATTTCCGTTCTTATCTACCAACCCAATCATTCCACTGTGGTTCAGATTTTCTGCTTCATCTTCTTTATCACCAACATAAATGGCGAACTGATCAGCTAATTTACCGATATACTCACGGTCACCAGTAAGAAAATGCCAGTTTGGATTAGTAGCACCAATTTTTTCTGCATGTTGTTTTAAAATTTCTGGCGTATCATTTTTAGGATCAATACTGATTGAAATAATGCCGAAGTTTGGATCATTAATTTCCTTATCAATGTTTTTCATATTGGCATTCATCACGGGACAAATGGTGGGGCAAGTGCTGTAAAAAAACTCTACCAAATATACTTTTCCAAGCATATCTTTGTTGGTTGTTTTTTTGTTGTTCTGATCAACCAATTCAAAGTCAGGAACCTTCATAACGGTGTAGAGCATTTTTTTAAAATAGCTTGTTCCTACAATAATTACCACAAAAAGTACGGCGATAACGAGAAGCGGCATTAAGATTCTATTCTTAAACTGTTGTTTTGGATTTTTATTTTCTTTCATTTTGAGTGTATTTTTCAGGATTTTTTTTGAATTTATCTTTGCAACTTTCACTGCAGAATCCGTAGATTTTTCCTTTATAATTGGCGGTGTCTTTTAGAAAGTCGGCAGTTTTCATTTGACAAATTGGATCTTCTGCGTTGACGACGGTTATTCCTGTTAAGTTCATTTTTTGACTGGCTTTGTGGACGTGTTTTACCGTATGAGTTTCTTGGGAGCAAGCGATGGTGGATGCTGCGAGGAGCATGATCATTAAGTAATTTTTCATTAGGAAATGGTTAGGTTTAAGAATTAAGGAATTTCTGCTTTAAATCGCAATGAAAATTTTTCAGACAAAGACGTAATCTCTGAAGTGTCGGAATATAAACATACGAACTTTTTTTGAGTTCGGGAATGCGTTTAATTTAACAAAATATGAAAAGAGTTCCATTTTGACGATTACAGAATATCACAGATAGAATAGGGATTTTGATGTAAAATCAAAAATTAGATTTGAAAATATTAAACCAAAGGAGGATGAAAAATATTGAAAATATAATCAGAATTGTAAAGGTTGTACTGTTTTGTAAGTATCGTTAATTCTGCGAAATCAAGTTCTAAAACTTTGGTAAAAGACCAAATTTCTTTAGTTATAAATACATCAATGAAATTACTTCTTATGATTTCCTTTGGCGTTTGATTTTCTGTTTTTGAAAGTTCTTTGGCAAGATAGCATTTTCCGTTGCAGGATAATTGAGGCTTTGCTGTGTTCTCACATTTTTCCGCGACAATATTTTTATAGTTTACCGCATAATCGACCAATGGTAGTAAAGGTCGAAATACTATAGAAAAAATAATAAATAGAGGTAAGAGGAACTTCAAAGGAATTATTTTAGATAACAAATATACAATGTAATTATTGTTTTTTGGGGTGAATAATAGGATAACTAATTTATTCTAAGACTTAGAGTCGGCTTAAATTTTAATAAAATATATTAGTCACATAAGAATAAGTTATTACTTTGAAAATAGTTAGAACACAAAGTTAGGAATGGAAACTTCTATGAACTTTTATAAGTGGTTTTTTGTTAAACTTGTGTGATTAAGATTATTTGATGAACTATTAAAGTGGTTTTTATATCAGTGAAAATGTATTGATTTTCTGTGGGAAGAAGAAATGCCTGAAGTTATAGCCCTGATGGGAGCGGCATCCCCGCAAAGCGGGATACAGCGGACAGCGGGACGGATTTTGAAAGAAGCGAAAGTTTTAGTGCTCCTTATTAAGCGCCTGGTTATTCGTTGTAGGTTTATTATTTCTCCCCAAGATTGGATCCTAATCAATAATTTTGAGAAGTTTTATCATAAAAAAAAAACGCAACTCCTAAGAATTGCGTTTTAATAATTTTAAAATTGATTTTTACAAACCAAATTGTTTAGCAAACAAATCCGGGAAAACGCCCATCGCTACTAATGCTACGATAACGAATACCGCTACGATATTGTAAGTTAATGAAACTCTTTCTGAGGTTTTGAAACTGCTTTCTTTCGGGAAGAACATCGCCATAATTAGACGAAGATAGTAAGCAATTGAAATTGCAGATCCCAAAACAGCGACTAGAACTAAGAATGGTGATTTGTCAATCGCTTGTGCGAAGATGGCAAATTTTCCCATGAATCCTGCAGTTAAAGGAATACCAGCCATTGACAGCAGTGATACGGTTGCAGCTACGGCCAAGATTGGTTCCGTGTGTCCTAATCCTTTAAAAGCGTTGTAAGAAGTATCTCTTTTCAATTTTTCTACCCAGATTAAACACATCATTACCCCAACTGTTGCTAATGAATAAGCGAATAAATAGAACGCCAAGTTGTAACTTGAAAGACTGTTCATTCCGTAAAAAATCAGCGAGATATATCCAACGTGAGAAACGGAAGAGTAGGCCAACATTCTTTTTACGTTGGTTTGCGCTAATCCCATTACATTCGCAAGGAATAA
The DNA here is from genome assembly GCF_015191005.1 of Kaistella flava (ex Peng et al. 2021). NCBI lineage: Bacteria > Pseudomonadati > Bacteroidota > Flavobacteriia > Flavobacteriales > Weeksellaceae > Kaistella > Kaistella flava (ex Peng et al. 2021). Next base: position 199,430 of record NZ_CP040442.1, read on the forward strand.
AGTTATGATGATTAAAACGCCGATAATATTAATCCATTCTCCGGTGATTCCTAAGAAACCAATCGTCATTAATTTAAAGAAAGCAAAGAACGAAGAAATCTTCACCACCGACATCATAAATGCAGTGATCAGTGAAGGTGAACCTTGGTATACATCTGGACTCCACATGTGGAAAGGTGCTAGAGATACTTTAAAAGCTAAAGCAACTAACATTAAAATCGCGCCCAAAATAAACATTAAGTTTTTAGGATTCATTACCGCAAATTCGTGGATTTTATAAAGGTCGAAACTACCACTGCTTCCGTAAATTAAGGCAACTCCGAATAAAAGAAATCCGGTAGCAAAAGCTCCCATCAAGAAGTATTTTATTGAAGCTTCGTTGGAACGCAAATCAGTTTTGTTACTTCCTGCTAAAACATATAAAGGAATAGAAAGGATTTCGACTCCTAAAAATAAAGTCACCAAGTTTTGGAATCCGAATAAGATTACTCCTCCACATAATGAAAATAACATTAGCGCATATAATTCTGACTGGTGATTTCTGTGATTGCTGAAAGAAAAACCTCCCAGGAAGAATAACAGTATCGTAATAACAATTGCTATTTTGGTGAACATGGCAGCATTTGCTCCAAACTCAAACATGTGTTGGTATTGGCTGAAGAATGATACTTCCGGTAAGAAACTGACATAAAAAGCAATCATCAGTCCCAAAATACTAATGTATCTCGAGAATTTTCCCTGTTCAAAAACACCCGCAAATAATGCGACAATTGCGGTAAGGAATATAATTATTAAAACGCTCATTTATTTATAGATTTGAGATTGGAGATTTTCGATGGGTGATTAATTTCCCTGTTCTGGATCTCTAAATTTCTTAATTACTTATTTTATTAATTCATCATTGAAGTGAAAATAAACTTCAATGAACTGTTCACCATATCGAGGATCGGTTGTGGAAATACTCCTAAGAATATTACAAAAACAACCAAACTTGCCAATACTGAAAATTCAACTCCGGTTAAATCTCCTGCACTTGCCAGCACTTCTTCATCACCTTCTCCCAACATTGCTTTTGCATAAAATCTGAAAAGATAAACGGAAGAGAAAATCATGGTTGTTCCACCAATGACGGCAGCAAGAATACTGTAATCGAAAATTGATTTAATTAAGATGAATTCTCCTACGAAACCATTGGTTAAAGGAAGCGCAATTGATCCTAATAATATCACCATGAATAAAACAGCAAATTTCGGAGCTACTCTGGCCAAACCACCCATTTTTCGGATATCTCTGGTTTTGAATCTTTTGTAAAGAATATCAGCACAATAGAATAAACCTACCACGTTTATACCGTGAGCAAATGCTTGAACTAATGCACCTTCACCACCTTCAATCATTAAGGTTCCTTTCATTGTTAAGATTGCAGAAGCCATAATTCCGGCAGTCATCAAACCAACGTGAGATAGAGATGAATAAGCGATTAAACGTTTTGAGTCATTCTGAATGATGGCAATTAAAGCACCATGAACGACGCCAATAATTGCGAGCACTAATACAATTTGTCCTGAAAGTCCTAAAATCGGCTCCGGCGTAATCGGCAGTAACCATCGTAATAAACCATATACGGCCATCTTCAACATAATCCCCGAAAGTAACATGGAACCTTGTGTTGGTGAATACGTATAAGTATCCGGTTGCCAAGAATGGAAAGGGAATATCGGTAACTTCACGGCAAAGGCAAAGAAGATAAACCAGAAGATCACTGTTTGTGCACCACTAGTTAAGTCTGCATTATACAAATCGGTCAACGCAAATGAAGCGGAGTGATTGTAAACGTAGATTAAACCAATCAACATAAATAGGGAACCAACAAATGTGTATACAAAGAACCTAGTGGTAAATTGTACTTTCTTGTCTTCCTGTCCCCAGATTCCAGCGATTAACCAAATTGGAATTAAAGTTACTTCCCAAAAGATGTAGAATAATAAACCATCTAAAGAAGTGAAAACTCCTACCAATCCGAATTGCATCAATAGAATTAATCCGTAGAACGTATTTCTATATCCCGGTTTTTCATTAAAGGCAGAAAGAATAATCAGCGGTGTTAAAATGTTGGTTAATAACAACATCAACATACTCATTCCATCAATACCGAAATGAAGATTACTTTTGATATAATTGGACCAAGGATAATTAATTTCGTATTGCAAAACTCCGTCAACGGTAGGTTTGAAATCGAAATTCGACAGCATATAAAAGGTCAATAACATTTGTGCAAATGCAATTCCTAATGCGAGATATTTACTGGCGGGATTTTTCCACGCGAACACCAATACAGAACCTACCAGAGGTAATAGCAATGATGTTAATAATAGGTATGACATTTACTATTGTAATATAAAGTTAACAATTAAAATAATTCCGATAGCCAAAGACATGATGAGAACATAATTCTCTACATTTCCGTTCTGTAGCTTTTTTGCGGCTCTTCCAGAATCTTCTGCTCCGATACCAATGTAATCGACAAATCTTTTTAGAACTCCTTTGTCAAACATATTTCCAGCAACACCAAGACCTTCGATAAATTTCACAAATGTTGCGTTGTTCAATTCGTCGATAAATAATTTTCTGTTGGAAAGTTTTTCCCAGCCAACATAATTCTCTTCCGGTAGAGCCATTTTTTTCTTGTTGACGTAGGTGTTTTTAACAAAGAACCACACGGCAAAGAACATTAAAACAGTTAGACCTAAAAGAATCAGTTCAGTCATTAAAGGAACTTCAGCAAGTTCTACATCATAAACGTAAATGTTTTGTAACCAACTTCCTAATTTCGCATAATTACCGTGACCGATAAAATGCGGAAGATTAATGAAACCTCCTACAACAGAAAGTGCTGCAAGAACTACTAATGGTAAAGTCATATTTAAAGGACTTTCGTGAAGGTGACTTTTCTGTTCTTCAGTTCCTCTAAACTCTCCGTGGAAAGTTAGGTAGTACGCTCTGAACATATAAATCGCCGTCATTGCTGCAATGATGAAAAGAATGACCCACAGAAATGGACTTCTTCCGTAAACATTTGCTAAAATTTCATCTTTAGAAATCATTCCGGAAAGGAATGGGAATCCTGAAATTGCTAATGTTCCGATTAAGAATGTAATATGTGTAATTGGAATTTTTTTCTTTAAACCACCCATTAATCTCATATCCTGTTCTCCGCTCATAGCATGAATAACAGAACCTGAACCTAAGAATAATAACGCTTTGAAAAATGCGTGCGTCATTAAGTGGAACATTGCAGTAGTATAAGCACCGACACCAACTGCAACGAACATAAAGCCCAGTTGAGAAACGGTAGAATATGCTAAAACTTTTTTAATATCGTTTTGTCTAAGACCGATAAATGCCGCAACTAAAGCAGTTAATAAACCGATGAATAGAATAGCGTCCATAGTCGTTGGGGCCAGTGAGAATAAGAAGTTAGAACGGACTACTAAATAAATACCAGCAGTAACCATCGTCGCAGCGTGGATTAACGCTGAAACTGGAGTTGGTCCAGCCATCGCATCAGGAAGCCAAGTGAATAATGGAATCTGTGCAGATTTCCCTACCGCTCCAATAAATAAACTCGCTGTGATGAAAATAATAATACCTGAATCTAATTCAAATTTCCCTGAAATTTGAGCTACAGAAAGGTAATCAATGGCGTTAGTTTGATAAGCAATCATCAATATTCCGATGATCATTCCCAAGTCACCAATACGGTTCATGATAAATGCCTTTCTTGCCGCAGCACCGTACTCTTTATTTTTGTACCAGAAACCAATCAGTAAATAAGAACATAATCCAACACCTTCCCATCCGATGAAAAGGATCAGGTAATTGCTTCCCATTACTAAAAGCAACATCATGAAGATAAATAAATTCAGATAAGAAAAGAATTTATAAAAACCTTCGTCAGTGCTCATGTATCCAATAGAGTAGAGGTGTATTAAAGATCCGATTCCGGTAATAATCATAATCATCATTAATGAAAGCTGATCAATCTGGAAGGCGAAATTCACCTGAATACCATTGATTCTAAACCATTCAAATGCTCTTACAATAACGGGTTGTGAATCTGCATCAAACTTTAAGAATAAACTCAAAGCAATAATAAATGAAGCAAATACTACAGCAGTTGCCAAAGTTCCTACCACCATCTTCGGAAGCTTTTTTCCGAACAGACCGTTGAATAGAAATCCTGCAAGTGGTAAAAGTATAATCGCGTAAACTAAATTTTCCATCCTATATTATCCTCTTAATTTATTAAAAATACTAATGTCTACCGATTTTGTATTTCTGTACAACATGGCGATAATTGCTAAACCTACAGCAACTTCTGCCGCGGCAACTACCATGATAAAGAAAACCAGAATCTGCCCGTTTCCGTCACCTTTATAAGATGAAAAAGCAGCGAGCAAAAGGTTTACAGAATTCAGCATCAACTCTACACATCCTAAAATGATGATGGCATTTTTGCGGATTAAAACCCCCATTACGCCGAGGCAGAACAAAACAGAACTCAGAATAATAAAATATTCTAATGGTACTGCCTGTATAAATGTATTTACTTCTCCCATAATTCTATAAATCTTTTTTACCAATTAATACTGCACCTACAATTCCGGCAAGAATAAGGATTGAAGCCAGTTCAAACGGTAAAACATATTCGTTAAACAATAATCTACCAAGGTTTTTAGTTAAACCAATAGATGAATCGACATCACCTGCATATGTTTTTTGGTTTAATCCTTTGAAGGCTCCTAAAATTCCTACCAATAATAATCCTGCGGAAAATACTCCGATGAATTTTGGAAGGTTTTTCTTTCTACTTTCATCTTCTTTATTCAGGTTCAGCATCATTAAGATATAAAGGAACAATACCATGATTGCACCAGCATAAACGATAATTTGTACAATTCCTAAGAACTGCGCATTCAATAAAATATAAAGAGCTGCAATCGAAAAGAAGGTAACAATCAATGACAAAATAGAGTAGAGTGCATTTTTTGCAAAAACAAAATAAAATCCACTTACTAACGCTAAAAATGCCACGAAGAAAAATATGATTTGTTCCATACTATTTTACTGATTTTTTTTGCAATTCACTTTGACGCTCTGTAATATCAATTCTTTCATTGATCTTTTCCACCAATCTGTCTTTGCCATAAACGAAACTTCCACGGTTTGTTCCTACATCAACCAAACGGTCTGTTAAGTAAATCGCTGATTTCGGGCAAGCCTCTTCACAAAGACCACAGAAAATACATCGCAGCATATTGATTTCATAAACCGATGCGTATTTTTCTTCACGATATAAATGTTTTTCGTCTTTGGTACGTTCAGCCCCCGTCATTGTAATTGCTTCTGCAGGACATGTTACTGCACAAAGTCCACAAGCTGTACATCGTTCTCTGCCTTCTTCGTCACGCTTCAAGACATGAAGTCCACGCCATACTTTCGCCCGTGGTTTTATTTGTTCCGGGTAAGACCAAACTTTTCCTTTCGGACCTGCTATTGCGTGCTTTAAAGTTATTGCCATTCCCTTGAAAATCTCAGGAAGGTATAATTTTTCCATAAAAGTCATCTCTTTATTTGAGACTACTTTTGATCTGTTTGTCAGTTTCATATTGATGGGTTTTAGCTCCACTTTTCAGTGTTGCATTAAAACTTCTATTTTTATTAATGTGCGAAGAAAACAATTACGGCTGCCGTAATTACTAAATTCACTAATGCTAATGGGATTAGTTTTTTCCAACCTAAATGCATTAATTGGTCATATCTAAATCTCGGGATCGTCCAGCGGATCCACATAAAGATTAAAATTCCAATTATCGTTTTTCCTAAAATCGCAACAATACTTAATGTTCCTGCAATATTTTCTCCCCAATTTTCTGCAACCCAATTAATTCCAGGATAATTAAATCCACCGAAAAATAAAGTAGCAATTAAAGCATTAGAAATAAACATATTCACATATTCACCAAACATATATTGTCCAAAGTTCATTGAAGAGTATTCAGTCATAAAACCATTCACCAACTCAGATTCACACTCAGGTAAATCAAAAGGTGCACGACCAGTTTCTGCCATTGCAGCAATAAAAAAGATAAGAAATGCGAGAGGTTGATAAAATATATTCCAGTTCATACCATCAGCTGGAATGAAACCCCATATTTTTCCGACTCCCTGTGAAGAGGTGATATGATGTAGATCTAAACTTCCTGACATTAAAATAATAGAAAGAAGAGAAAGACCCATCGCCAATTCATAAGAAATCATTTGAGATGAAGCACGAATTGCTCCAATCAAAGAGTACTTATTATTAGAAGCCCAGCCACCAATCATCATTCCATAAACCCCGATAGAAACCATTGCTATCAGATACAAAACTCCAACATCAATATTGGCAACCTGGATATCAAAAGAATTTCCACCGATGTTTAACGATTTTCCCCAAGGAATAACCGCTCCGGTAATCAGGGAAATAAACATGGTTATCGCGGGTCCGATATAGAATAAAAATCGATCAGCTCCCTGTGGTACAAATCCTTCTTTGAAGAACAATTTCCCACCATCAGCTAACGGTTGCAAAATCCCGAAAGGACCAGCTCTGTTAGGACCAATTCTGTCCTGAAGAATCGCAGCTACTTTTCTTTCGCCCCACGTTGAGTAGGCGGCAACACCTAATGATACTGCGAAAAGTACAACAACTAATATTATTTTAAAAGTAATTAACTCCATAATTATTTCACGTCTTTATCGCTTAGTTCTTTGGCATCTGGATTATCCAAAAGACTAATCATATTTTTAGGTTTTTCGTAATGGTTCAAAGAGATTACCGAATGGCGATCGATATGACGTGGTCCTTCGATAGTCCAAAATTTCAAATCCTTTTTATGGAATCTGCACTCGTCACAAATCCAGTCCTGAACTTCATCGTATTGATCTTTTCTACCAGTTACTCTGATCACTTCTTCGCCTTTCATCCAAACGACAGCTTTACCTGCACATTTAGAACATTCGCAAGTTCCGTTCATCGGTTTTGTAAACCAAACTCTGCTTGCAAATCTAGCCGTTCTATCTGTTAAAGCACCAACTGGGCAAACATCGATTACGTTTCCGATGAAGTCACTCGTTAAAGCTTTATTTAAATTGGTTGAAATCTCTGCGTGATCACCTCTGAATAAAATACCGTGTTCTCTTTCTTTAGTCAATTGATTAGCCACCAAAACACATCTTGCGCACAAGATGCAACGGTTCATATTCAATTTAATATTAGGACCAATATCTTCCGGTTCAAAAGTTCTTCTTTCGAATTCTGTTCTTGTTTTTTCTAAACCGTGCTCGTAACTTAAATCCTGTAAATGACATTCTCCAGCTTGATCGCAAATTGGGCAATCTAGCGGGTGATTAATTAATAAGAATTCGGTTACCGCATTTCTAGCTTCCTGTGTTTTTTCAGACTGAAGATTTTTTACTTCCATTCCGTCCATTACGCTTGTTCTACAACTTGCCACTAATTTAGGCATCGGTCGTGTATCAGCGTCAGAACCTTTAGAAACTTCTACCAAACAAGTTCTACATCTACCGCCACTTGATTCCAGCGGTTTGTAATAACACATTGCGGGTGGTACAGATTTACCGCCGATTTGTCTCGCTGCTTCTAAAATAGAAGTACCAGGCAAAACTTCGGTAGTTTGTCCGTCTATGGTTATTTTGAATTTTTTAATTTCTTCGCTCATTATAGATGAATTCAAAAATGAATTTATTATTTTTTCGTATTAAAGGTGTAACCTATTCCGGCGAGGACTTGCCCAAAGACAAAATCCTGACTCGCTTTATCCGGTTTATTGTTTAAAGTAGTTTTGATGTCCCACATATTGATGTATCCAGCTTTTGCTTCAACTCTCACCATCCAGTGATTCCAGAAAACTAAGTTAAGACTTGTTCTTGCATCTGTCCCAATACCGGCAACATGAAATCTATCACTTCTTTCGTTTCCGAAAAGTTTCACATTACTTTTCGGAAACATCACGCCAACTCCAGCTCCATAAGACCAAACCAAATCAACATTCTTTTTGTTAATAAGATTTTTATATTTCTCAAGACCTATGTTTTCATAATTAAGTCCATCGGTATGTTCAAAAGTAAGAAATTGTGAGTCAGCTAAATTAACTTGTCCATTGTTGACCATTGCAGCATATTTTGGGTCTGAAATAGTTCCTGAAAAATTAACTGTTTGGTTTTGATCCATCACATATTTCATGTGGTCAATTCCTAAAACTAAAGCTAAATCATCTTTTATAAAATATCCTGCTCTAAAATTATATTGTGTTACCGTAAACCAAGCTGGGTCAAAATAAACAATTCCAAAAGACGTGGGTCTGTCGTGTGCCACAACATTATTTAATTGAAAATTATACCCATTTCCTTTAAAGTGAATATCTGAGTTGCTAAAGGCTCCTCTGTTCCAACCATAAAAAACAAACATTTGTCCTTTTTTTGATAATGGTTCTTTTTTAGGTGCTGCGTCTTGACCAAAGCCAAAACCAAATCCTAAAAACAGTGCTGATAAAACTATTACTTTCTTCATTTCTAAAAGAGCATGAGCTCTTTATTTCTTCTATATAAAACTTCTTTTTACTCTGCTTTTGCAGGAACCGGAATTGGATCAGCATAATGAGCTAAACCATAATTTCTTGTCTGAGATTCCGGATTATCAATATACCATTCGAACTCATCACGGAAATGACGAATTGCTGCAGCAACTGGCCAAGCGGCAGCGTCACCAAGCGGACAAATTGTATTTCCTTCGATTTTTCTTTGAACATCCCACAGCAAATCAATATCTGCCATCGTTCCCTTTCCACTGTAGATTTTTTCTAAAATCATACGCATCCAAGGTGTTCCTTCTCTACAAGGGGTACATTGTCCACAACTTTCGTGAGCGTAGAATCTTGAGAGCGTTAAAGTATGTTTAACTACAGACTGATCTTCATCTAAAACGATAAATCCTCCTGAACCCATCATTGTTCCGGTAGCAAAACCACCATCAGCAAGGGATTCATAATTCATTATTCTTGGTTCACCATTGATGGTTTTTAATAATAAATTAGCGGGAACAATCGGTACAGAACTACCACCTGGAATACAGGCTTTTAATTTTTTACCGTTTGGAATACCACCACAATATTCATCAGAATAAATGAATTCTTCTACGGAAATGGTCATGTCGATTTCGTAAACACCTGGTTTGTTGATGTTACCACACGCAGAAATTAATTTCGTACCTGTTGAACGGCCAACTCCAATCTTAGCGTATTCTGCTCCAGTAATATTAATAATTGGAACAACTGCGGCAATTGTTTCTACGTTATTTACAACGGTCGGGCATTCCCAAAGTCCTTTAACAGCAGGGAAGGGTGGTTTCAAACGAGGGTTTCCTCTTTTACCTTCCAGAGATTCTAAAAGGGCAGTTTCTTCACCACAGATATAGGCACCAGCACCACGATGAACATAAATTTCTAAATCGAAACCTGTTCCTAAAATATTTTTTCCTAAAAATCCAGCGGCTTTGGCTTCTTCAATTGCTTTTTCCAAAATATCTGGAATCCAGGCAAATTCTCCACGAATATAAATATATCCTGTATGAGCTCCCAAAGCGAAAGCAGAAATAATCATTCCTTCGATTAAAAGATGGGGAATATGTTCCATCAAATACCGGTCTTTGAAAGTTCCGGGTTCAGATTCATCAGCATTCACCACCAAATATCTTGGTACGCCTTCTGGTTTTGCCAAAAAACTCCATTTCATTCCGGTAGGGAAACCTGCTCCACCACGACCTCTCAGTCCAGAAGTTTTTACTTCTTCGGTGATTTCGTCGGGAATCATTTTGAAAGCTTTTTCCGCAGCATCGTAGCCACCTTGTTTTCGGTAAACTTCGAAGGTCCGGATTCCTTCTATATGCGCGTCTTTAAGTAAAAGTTTTTTACTCATTATTCTTATAAATTAATCCAAAGCAAGCGTTCCCTGTCTGCAAAGCTCAAGGATTTCGTTTACTTTTTCTTTTGTTAAATGTTCATGATAAAATTTCCCGAGTTGCATCATCGGAGCATAGCCACAAGCGCCAAGACATTCTACCGTTTTCAAAGTAAATAATCCATCGGCAGAAGTTTCGCCAGCATTGATATTCAAGGTTTCTTTGATATATTGAATGATTTCATCGCTACCATTCAGCATACAAGGTCCTGTTTGGCAAACTTCTAAAACGTATTTTCCAACAGGTTTCATGTTGAACATACTGTAGAAAGTCGCTACTTCATAAACCTCAATTGGTTTAATTTCCAGCAGCTCAGCTACATAATCCATTACTGGAACTTGTAACCATCCACCAAATTCTTTTTGTGCCAAATGAAGCACTGGAATCAGTGCTGATTTTTTTCTTTCGACCGGATATCTTGCGGTAATTTTATGAACCTGAGCTAATGTTTCAGGTGTAAAAGCAATCGTTTCGCTCATTTTATTTTTTTCTAAAATGTACAGTGTATGATGACAATGTACTCTCTAATTTATAATTCTATAACATTTGACTAAGCGTCAAGTTCACCTGCAATTACGTTCATACTACATAAAGTAACAATTGCATCGGAAATCAAACCACCCTGAATCATCTCTGGATATGCTTGATAATAAATAAAGCAAGGTCTTCTAAAGTGAAGACGATAAGGAGTTCTTCCTCCGTCGCTTACCAAATAGAATCCTAACTCACCATTTCCACCTTCAACACAGTTATAAACTTCTCCTTTCGGAACTTCAGTTTCTGCCATCACGATTTTGAAGTGATAAATCAAAGCTTCCATCTTCGTGTAAACATCTGCTTTTTCCGGCAGATAGAAATCTGGTAGATCAGCATGAAAAGGTCCTTCAGGTAAATTAGTATAGGCTTGCTCGATAATTTTTAAACTTTCCCAAACTTCCTGCTGACGAACCATAAATCGGTCATAAGTATCTCCGGAAGTTCCTACTGGAATTATGAAATCAAAATCTTCATAAGAGCAATATGGATCAGCAACTCTTACATCATAATCTACGCCTGTTGCCCGTAAATTAGGACCAGTGAATCCATAACTTAAAGCTCTTTCCGCAGAAATAGGTCCAGCTCCAATAGTTCTGTCCATGAATATTTTGTTTCTTTCATTCAAAACACAGAAATCTTTCCATACAATAGGGAACTTTTTCAACCAAGTTTGTAGAAGTTCATGAAATTTCGGACTAAAGTCTCTTTCGAAACCTCCGATTCTTCCCATGTTAGTTGTTAATCTCGCTCCACATACTTCTTCATACATTTCGTAGATTCTCTCTCTTTCCTGAAAAAGATAAGTTAATCCTGTAATCGCACCAGCATCCATCGCAATAACTCCATTACAAATCAAGTGATCTGAAATTCTTGCCAACTCCATCATAATCACACGCATATAATCTACACGTTTTGGAATTTCGCAACCTAAAAGTTTTTCAACAGTTAAATGCCATCCGATATTATTAATAGGAGACGAACAATAATTCATTCGGTCCGTTAAAGTTGTAATCTGAGTAAAGTTTCTTCTTTCAGAAATTTTTTCAAAAGCACGGTGAATGTATCCAACGGTTTGTTCAGCATGCAAAATTCTTTCTCCATCCATTGTTAGGACGTTCTGAAAAATTCCGTGGGTCGCCGGGTGAGTTGGACCAAGATTTAAGGTATATAATTGACCGTCAATTTGTTCCTTAGAATCGTGTTGGTTAAGTATATTTGAGAGTGCGTTGTCTTTCATAATTTTTTGACTTTAAGTAAAAAGGGTTTCCTTTCAACTAATTATCTTCCGAACATTTTATCGTCTTTGTCGGTTCTGGTACCATCTTCCAAACGATATTCTTTTAACATAGGGTGATAACCTAAATCTTCCATATTCAGGATTACTCTTAAATCAGGATGTCCTTTAAATTTAATTCCGTAGAAATCAAAAGTTTCTCTTTCCATCCAGTTAGCACCAGCATAAAGGTCAGTCATAGAATCTACTTCTGCAGTTTCTCTGGTCATAAAAGTTTTCAAACGAATTCTGAAATTAGTCATCATATTATGAAGATGATAAATCACACCGATTTCTTTTTCTGGGGTGTCAGGATAGTGAATTCCGCAGATATCAGTTAGAAAATTGATTTGAAGAGAAGAATCCTTTAAGTGATGAATCACCTTTTTGATATCTTCTTTCTTTATTTCTAAAGTTAAGAAATCGTAAGGTGTCTCATGCGAAATTACGGATTCGGGAAACTCTCTGGTAATTGCTTCTAAAACAAATTCGTTCGTCATTTCTATTAATCTATATCGTAAGATGCTAATAATTGTTGGTATTCGGGAAGATCTCTTCTGCGGATGCTTTCGCCTTCACAAAGTGCTTGTACCTGCATTACTCCTTCGATAATTTGTTCAGGTCTTGGCGGGCAACCTGGAACATATACATCAACAGGAATAATTCTGTCAATCCCTTGTAACACCGAATATGAATCGAAAATACCACCACTTGATGCACAGGCACCAACAGCGATTACCCATTTTGGCTCTGCCATTTGGGTGTATACTTGTTTTAAAACAGGACCTAATTTTTTTGAAATGGTTCCACAAACCATTAACATATCAGCTTGCCTTGGTGAGAAAGAGTTTCTTTCCATACCAAATCTTGAGGCGTCGAAAGTTGGATTAAGGGTTGCCATGAATTCAATTCCACAGCATGAAGTAGCAAAAGGTAACGGCCAAAGTGAGAACTTTCTTGCCATACCAATCACACTGCTGAGTTTGGTGGCGAAAAATCCTTCTCCTTCAAAACCTTCTGGAGCTTCCGCATCCATTCTTATTACTGGTTTATTATCAGACATTTTAATTTTCTTAAAGTTACTAAAGATTCAAATTTACAGACTATTTATCCCAATCTAATGCACCGCGTTTCCATACGTAGATGAACGCGATAAAAAATATAGAGATAAACGTAAGTACTGCGAAGAAACCTTCAACACCGAATTCACGGATGTTGACCGCGTACGGATAAAAGAAGACAATCTCGATATCGAACAGTACGAAGAGTACTGCAGTTAGAAAATATTTAACAGAAAACGGTGTTCTTGCATTTCCTTCTACTTCAACACCACATTCAAAACTTTCATTTTTTTTGATAGACGTTGATTTTTGTCTCGGTCCTAAAAAATGAGTTCCTAAAATGGAGAGTAAAACGAAACCTGCACTAACCGCAATCTGTATAATAATCGGGATATAATTTTCGGGAAGATTCATCTTAACATTATTTTCTTAATGATGCAAATTTAAGGAATTATGTAGTATAGAAAAAATTATAGCTCCTAAATATCATTACAAGCAATGAAAAATTTAAAGTATGGAAAGCATAATACCTATTTTTTATCCGTGCTTTTAATTCTTTTGAGAAGCAAGTAGGCCATATAGGTAATGTACAGAAATAGAAAACTGGCAAATAGAATGTTAATGATTTCATTCAATCGGTCATCTTTCACTTGAAAAAACTGGTTATACGCTATGAATGCGATAATCATCGCCATGTAAATATAGAGTTGCTTTTTCATTTTTATCTTAATTTTTTTCGTTCAGAATTTCCATCGAATAGGTTCTGCGTCGCTTATGATTTGCCGGATTGTAATCTTGCCAAAGGACTTGTACGCTCTTGTTTTCCTCTAATTCTGGATTTGTTTCCAGGATTTTAACGCCTTTTTTGCTGAAATTTCTCCAGATTTCTTTAAATATTATTGAAGTTACACCCCGTCTTTGATAATCAGGATGAATTCCTATCAAGTAAAAATTAGCACGCAGGTTTTTTTTACCAGCTTGTAAAAAATGATACCAACCAAAAGGGAACAACTTCCCATTGGCTTTCTGAAGGGCTTTCGAATAAGAAGGCATTGTTATCGCGAAAGAAATCAGTTCGTTGTTTTCATCAACGATACACACAATATAGTCTTTGTCAATAAAGCTGAAATATTTCTCCCGATACGTTTTGATTTGCTCATCGGTGATAGGAGTGTAGGTTGAAAGCGTTTTGTAAGTTTCATCCAATAGCCTAAACATTGGTTCTACATAAGGTAAAATCTCTTTCTTGCTCTTGAATTCCAGAACTCGTAATTTGTATTTTTCAGCAATTAACGCACTAAATTTCTGAACTTTTTCTGAGAGAACTTCTGGAAAATCTAATTCAAATTCTACCCATTCTTTTTCTTTAACTAAACCTAATTTTTCTAAATGTTCAGGATAGTATTCAAAGTTGTATAAACCGATCATGGTTGCGATTTTATCAAAACCCATAGTCAGCATTCCTGCTTTATCTAAATTGGTGAAACCCATTGGCCCTTCAATTTTAGACATCTTTTTTTCTTTCGCATAATCAATCGCTTTCTGAATCAATGCTTTTGAAACTTCCAAATCATCAATGAAGTCTAGCCAACCGAAACGCACTTTGTTGATTTTTAATTCATTGACTTCTTTATAGTTGATCATCACCGCAATTCTGCCAACAATTTTTCCATCTTTGTAAGCCAGGTATTTTTTGAATTCAGAATAGTCCAGAGCCGCATTTTCTTTCGGGTTCCAGATGTTCTTTTCATCATTTATTAATGGCGGGACGTAATTTTCATTACTTTTGTAAAGTTCCATCGGAAATTTGATGAAATTTTTTAAATCAGCATCGGTTTTTACTTCAAGAATCGTAATAACATTCATCAGTTTTAGTTTGAGAAAACAAAGATAAATCATTCGGCCAAAACTAAAAACTTTGGCACGTTTTTTATTGTTAGATAGTCGATTATTAAATTTAGAAAAAAAGTAAAAATGACAGGGTATTATGTAATTATTGGGATTTCAATGTTGGTAAGCTGGTTAGTTTCCTCCAGGTTAAAATCAAAATTCGAACATTATTCGCAAGTACATTTGCGAAATGGAATGTCCGGAAAAGAAGTCGCCGAAAAAATGTTAAGAGACAACGGAATCAGTGATGTTAAGGTAATTTCGGTTCCTGGACAATTGACCGATCATTATAATCCAGGTGATAAGACCGTCAATTTATCTGAAGGAGTTTATATGCAAAGAAATGCAGCCGCAGCTGCAGTTGCAGCTCATGAATGTGGGCATGCCGTTCAACATGCTGTAGGTTATTCAATGTTAAATTTGCGTTCAAAGTTAGTGCCGATGGTGAATATCAGTTCTAATTTAATGCAGTTCGTTTTGATTGGTGGTATCGTTTTAATGGGTGCAACCAGAACCATTGAAAATCCAAATGGAAATACAACAGTTCTTGCAATTGGTGTAGCGATGTTTGCGTTGACCACTCTTTTTTCTTTTGTGACTTTACCGGTAGAATACGATGCTAGTAATCGTGCGATGAAATGGTTAAAAGATACTGGAACGGTTACTACAGAAGAATATGTCGGTGTAAAAGATTCTTTGACTTGGGCTGCCAGAACTTATGTGGTAGCAGCTTTGGGTTCATTAGCACAACTTTTATACTGGGCGTCAATGTTGATGGGCAGAAGAGATTAATAAAAGGGAAAGATAATAGAGTAAAGGAGAAAATTGGAAATGGTTTTCAAACTTTACGATCGAAATTCAAAAGAAATATTTTGCATCTCAGACAATTGCTCTGAGATGTTTTCTTTTTCAGAGGTTTTCAGTTTTGCGGAAATCGTACATTTTTCTTCGGTTTTGAAGTCGAGGATTTTTGCACCAAACTTATTTAATAAAGTGAAAATGACATTTTGTTGATTAAACTCAAATTGAATTTCAATTTCAGACTGCAATTCTTTGGTGATGATTTCACAGGATTCTAAAGTCAGTTTTGCCGATTCCTTGTAAGCTTTCACCAAACCTGAAACACCTAATTTTGTTCCGCCGTAATATCTTACGACAATCAGTAAAACTTGAGTGATATTGTTTGCCAGTAATTGATTATAAATCGGTAAGCCGGCACTTCCCGAAGGTTCGCCATCATCATTTGCACGGTAATTTTCACCAGTCATTCCCAATCGAAAAGCATAACAATGATGCGTGGCTTTTGGATGTTCTTCTTTGACTTTTCCCAATGCTTCTTTTACTTCCTTTTCGTTTTCTACGGGAAATGCGAAACCAATGAATTTGCTTCCTTTTTCTTTGAGAAGTATATTTTCAACCGGCGATTTTATGGTGTCAAATGAAAATTCCATTATTGAGAATTTTTATAAAATTCAATCGTGTTATCTCGAAATTGCTTGGTTTCGAATTTTTCAAAATTAAATTCTGGAGCTTTTGTACCATTTAATAATTGCAGATTTTCATTTTTAATGATCATCGTTTCGTCCCAAAGATTTTGGTCAATAAATTGTTGCAACGTAAAACGTCCACCTTCTATAATGACTGATTGAATTTGTTGTTCAACTAATTTCTTCATTAAATTTTCTAAAAAGTTTTCCTTTTCTATTTTAATGAAGGTAATATTTCCTTCAACGGTTTCTTTCACAGAATTAAAAACAATCGTTTCCGCTTCGTCATTGTATAAATTAAAATCTGTAGGAACTTTTAAATCAAAATCAATTAAAATTCTTACCGGATTTCGACCCACAATTTCTCTCGTTGTTAAACTTGGATTATCGATTAAAGCCGTATTTGTTCCAACCAAAATTGCATGTTCCTGACTTCTCAACTGATGAACAAATTGCTTGGTTAAAGGATTTCCAATCTGAGTAGGTTTAAAATCTTTATCTAAAAATCCATCTCCAGATTCTGCCCATTTTAAAATAATAAAAGGTCTGTGTTTTTGATGAAAAGTAAAAAAACGTTTATTTAATTCCTGGCATTCCTTTTCTAAAACTCCTGAAATGACTTCAATTCCGGCATCTTCTATAATCTGTTTTCCTTTTCCATTCACCTTATCATGAGAATCCAGTGTTCCGATGACCACTTTTCTAAAACTGATTTCGACAATTTTATTGGCACAAGGCGGTGTTTTTCCAAAATGTGCACAAGGTTCCAAAGAAACATAAATGGTAGATTCTTTTAATAGTTCTGGATTTTTAACACTATTAATTGCGTTAATTTCAGCGTGAGGTTGTCCTGCCTTTTCGTGGAAACCTTCACCGATGATTTCGTCATTATGCACAATCACACAACCAACCAAAGGATTTGGATACGTTTTTCCCAATGCTTTTTTAGCGAGATCAATACAACGCTGCATGTAAATTTCGTGATTCATCTGAATTAAAAAACACCCAGCTATTTGCTGAGTGTTTTATTTTTTTTAATTAAAAATTAATTTTTAGCTGTAGCTGTAATTTCCGGAATTTTGAACTCAATCATCGTGGTAAGAAGATGATCTCTTTGTCTTGCCATAGATTTCGCAGATGATTTCAAATCGCCGTACATTCTTTTTGCATGAGATAAAATCAGAAAACTTTTATCGGTTCCGTTCGTAAGACTCTTAAAACGATAGACATTGTATTCTAAAAATGAATCTCCTTTTTCGGGACTTTCAGAAATAAAATAATCGACGATATATTCTGTACCATCCGGACTTTCAATCACATTTACTTTCGCGAATTTATCTGATTTTGATCTTTGCTGTATTCCTTCTACTTTTTGACGCACCGCCAATTCTATTTCAATTTCTTTAGTGAAATAAGAAAAATCGAGGAGTTGCGTGAAGTCTTCAATCTGTTCATCTCTCGGCAAATACTGTTGCCGATACAATGTTTTCGAAATTGGTTTGCTCCAGGATAAAAAATATTCAGAACCATCATATTCAATCGGACCGGGAATTGATAACAAATCCGGAACATCGTCTTGCGCTTTAACGAAAGATAAAACGCTTATGAATAGTAATAAGAATAGTTTTTTTATCATCATTTTTTATTGATTTTCGCCAATAAGAATACTGTGCAAACTTTGTTTCATGCTTTCGAGTTGAGATTTTTTATCATCAATTTTCTCGTAAGTATCTTTCAATAAAGGATTTTCTCTTGATGAATTGCTGAAGAATCCAAGATTATTTTCCATTTTCACGATTTCAGCTTCTAAATCAGCAATTTGATTTTTGATTTTTCTGGCTTTGTCGGTTACTTGATTTTCAGAAAGTCCTTCTTCTTTCAAGTCATATTCATGAATCTTGTTCAGTTTCAATTTATCACGGAGTACTTTGTTGAACTCAGTATTAATCGTAATTTTTTCTCTCGGTACTTTTCCGATATTATTCCATTTCGATTTAATCTGCTCGATTTTTTCAACACTTCCTTCTTCGTTGCCGATTTCTTTTAATTCTTCAAGAAGTGCTTTTTTATTCTTAAAGTTTTCTTTCCAGTTATCGTTTGCAGCATTATTTTTCTCTCTGTAATTATTAAAGAAAGTATTACAAGCTTCGCGGAAATCATCCCAAACTTTGTTGGTCATGCTTCTTGGTACGTGACCAATTTTTTTCCAGTCCTCCTGTAACTTTTTAAATAAAGGAACGATGATATCCCATTCTTCAGATAACATATTATCTTTTGCTGTGGTAATCAATTTCAATTTTTCGTCAAGGTTTGTTTGTTGAGAATTTTTTAAACCTTTGTAAAATTCATTCTTCTTAACATTGAAGTTTCTTAAATGTTCTTTGAAATCATTCCAGTTTTGGTTGGATACTTTTCTCGGAACATTTCCTAATTTTAAAAATTCGGTGCGCAAGGCTTCCACTTTTTTAATGGAGTTTTGCCAATAATTATGATTGGTTTCTTTGGCAGCTTCAGCCATTTTTTTGATTTCGCCGATGATTTCATTCTTACGAGCCAAGTTATCGTTCTGTTCTTTTTCGATTTGCTCGGTTAGTTCAGATTTTCTGTCATGGATTTTATTAGAAATCTCCTTGAATTCGTCCCATGTTTTTTCTCTGAATTCTTCAGCAACAGGTTCTGCTTCTTCTTTCCAAAGTTTATGCAGATACTGCAATTCATTCAGCGCTTTTTGCACGGAAGGTTCCAGTTGCAATTCTTTAGCTCTTTCAATAATGTGCTGTCTCTTTTCTAAATTATGTGCAAATTCCTGCTCCATGTATTCTTTGTTCATATCAAGCATCTGATAGAACTGATTTAAATGGTGGAAGTAATTGTTATTCAGTAATTTGAATTCAGATTTTGCAACTTGACCTGCGTTTTTCCAGTCTTCCTTAATTTCGCGGATTGCTTTAAAAAGATTGGTTCCGGCTTCGGTATTCGTATAGAGGTTTTTCAGATTTTCGATAATCGTCTGACGGTGCTCTAAGTTGATATGGTGATTTTCTTCTTGTTTTTTATGGTATTCATCGTTTTTTTCACGATAAATATTCAGTAAGCCTGAAAGTTTTGCTTGCGAAGGATGTTGATTACTGAAAAGTTCAACCGGATTTCCTGCCGCAACGAATTCACTTTTTAAATCTTCAGTTTGATGGTGAATCAAATGATTCGCCTGCTCTTTTAGTTGATTGAATTTTCTAAAATGAGCGCCAGCATCTTCCTTATTAACGATGGCTTCCATTAAAGTCAGAACTTCAGGTAAAGATAATTTTGAAAGATCTTCCAACTCCTCTTCATGATGTTCTTCCTCTTCTTTTTCTGCTGGTTTTTCAGAAACAACTGTTTTAGATTCTTCTTTAGAAACCTCTTCAGCTTTAGCTTCGGGTTCTTCAGAAGGCTGTTCTTCAACAATTGGTGCAACCTCTGCAGGAGCTTCTTCTACTTTTTCAGTTTCCTTAGGTTCTTCTATAACCGCATCTACTGGAGTTTCAGTCTCTGTTGCAGTAGAGGTTTCAGATGGTGTTTCGTTTAGAATTTCCTGGTTAATAGGTTCTTTCTCGTGGTTCTCAGAAAGTGAATCTTCTGTAATCATAGCAGTCTTTTTATTAAGTTTTTTTGGTTGGTTTATTTTCAAAGATAAACCGTGCACTAAATTAACTTATTTTTTTTGAACATTCCAAATTTCCCATGCTTTTTCTGCTTGTTGTTCAAGCATATAAAAACCATTGGCTGTTTTTGCCTCATTTTCAGCCGCCATTTTTATGAATGACGTATATTCTGGGTTGTAAATAAGGTCGATCACTAAATGTTTTGAAGTCAAACCAGAAAACGGAAAATTCAAACAATCTTCAACATTCGGAAAAGTCCCAACTGGAGTACATTGAATAATTAATGGATGTTCTCGAACGATTTCTTCAGTAAGATTTTCGAAATTCAAATCTCCATTTCTGGTAACGGTTTGATAAGAAATTCCGTGTTTTTCTAAAATGTATTTCACCGCTTTTGCAGCGCCACCATTTCCTAAAATTAAAGCTGATGTATGATGGTCTTTTTTATGAAGTAAAAGTGTTTTTTCAAAACCGAAAGCGTCGGTATTAAAACCTTTTTTAATATTGTCTTTAATAAGAATCGTATTTACAGCTCCGATTTTTTCAGCTTCATCACTTAATTCATCGAGGTAAGGAATTATTTTTTCTTTGAAAGGAATGGTTACATTAAGACCGTTTATATTTCCGTCTTTAAAAATCTGGTCCACTTCGGCAATATCATTTAGATCAAAAATGCTATAAGTGTGATTTTTAAGAAATAGTTTTTTGAATTTATTTTCAAAATAATTTTTAGAAAAAGAATAGGAAATGTTTTTCCCGATAAGCCCTAATTTGATGTGTTGATCCATGGTTCAAAATTAATAAAAGGAAAGTAGATAGCGGCTTCTGAGCTGTTTTATTTTAAAAGTTTATTTGATGTATTGTTTCACTTCATTTTTACTTTAGTGCATGACAAAAAAAATCAACCACAAAAGGCACAAAAGTTTTAGCATTTTGAAGCGTAGAAAATTTTGTATTAAAGATAAAAAATGGTTGATGAAAAAGCGTTCTACTTATTTGAAATTAGGAACGTTTTATACTTTTCTCTTTTGTTACTTTTGTGGTTGAAAAACTTTAATTATATTTTTTTGTCATATACTAAATAATTTTTATTAAAATAATCAAGTGTTCTAAATGGTTACGTTATTCTTTAATTAAAATTTAGTTCCGCAATTCGGACATTCGCATTCCTTTTCACTTTTTTTATCCATTTCAAGTCTATTGATAAAAGCGGAACTTATGATTCCGGTTGGCAACGCAAGAACTCCAATTCCAATGATGGCGATGGCCGAACTTAAAAGTTTACCCAAAGGAGTAATCGGATAAATATCGCCATAGCCAACAGTTGTCAATGTAGCGACAGACCACCAAAGTGATTGCCCAATATTTTCAAATTTGTCTGGTTGTGCATCATTCTCGACATAAAACATTAAAGTTGATGATAAAATCAATAAGATAAAGGCAACAAATAAGGTGAGTGATAATTCTGATCTCGAGTCTTTCAGCACACTCATAATCGTTTGTAAAGATTTGGATAATCGTCCAAGTTTAAAGATACGAAGCAGTCGAAACAGTCGTAGGATTCTTAGAACTCTTAAATCAAAAGGAAAGAATAGTGGCAGATAGAATGGTAAAATTGAAATTAAATCAATTAAACCATATGTTGATACACTGAATTTTATTCTTTTTGAAAAACTCGTGCCTTTCTCAAAATGTAGATCTGCCGTCCACAATCTTAAAACATATTCGATTGAAAATACGATGACTGAAAAGAGTTCGAACAGTTCAAAGAACACTTTATACATTCCGAAAATCTCTTTGTAAGAGGCAAGAATTAAAGATAGAACGTTTAAGATGATCAGCGTATAGATGAACTTTTGAAACCATGAATCTTCATTGATGAATTCATAAACTTTTTTCTTCAGCATATTATCTGGTTTAAATTAAAATAGTGTTGGGTTGAAAATAATTCGGACGTCTTTAATTAATTAAAACTTTCGTGGCATTAAGAAAGCTCCATTTCTGAAATTTATTGCCGAAAAACTTTACTGGAGATTTAAGGAAAATATTTGCCACGATTCCCAAAGCGTCAAAAATAAAAAAAAGACTGATGTAAACCACCAGTCTTTAATACTATTTAAAAATTAAATTTTTATTGAATAATAAATTTCGCAGATTGCTGACCTGCTTTTAAAATATAAACTCCTTTTGGTAAGTTTTTAAGAATAATCTTATTGCTGTTTCTGAACGGTTGAGAAATTGTTTGAACTAATTTTCCACTGTAATCAAAAATCTGAGCAATTGCAATATTCGTTAAATCTTTACCGGTAATGTTTAATTCTCCATTTTTAACTGGATTTGGATAAATCGTAAAATTGGATTTAGAAATCGTGTTTTCATTCGTTGCTAAACCTGCATAACAAGTCCATTTCATATCGTCAATCGCGACTCTATCTTTTGTACTGGTATTTACTAAACTGATTTCTACGGTTCCTGAAACATTAAGCCCAGTAACCGTTGTAGTCATTTTAGTTGCACCGTATGGAATCGTTTTTCCGGTATCAATATCATTGATGAAGATTTTAAAAGTTCCTGTTCCTCCAGAATATTTTCTTAAAGTAGTTACTGTTAAATCACCAATTCCGTTCGGTGCAGACAAAGCGGTAAGGAAACCATCTCTAATTGTGATTGCTCTGCCATTAATCGTTTCATCGGTTCTGGAATCTTCTGAGGTCCAGGAAATTCCGTTGCTTGTCCAGTTGTAAGTAGAATAGGTCGCAGCAGAAGCTGGGATCGATTCAAAATTCTCATCACCGCAGTTTAAACCAATTGCAAGAGTGGTTGCTGTTACCGAATTACTCATTGGAGAAGCGTTTCCGGCAGCATCTTTCGCAACGACATAAATCGTATAAGTTGTAGAAGGATCTAGGTTGGCAATATTAGAATTGGTAGAAGTCGTAGAACCCATTAATTGTCCATTTACATACATATCATAAGAAGCAACTTCAACATTATCTGTTGCAGCAGTCCAGCTTATTGCGATATTGTTTGTGCCTACTGAACCTAAAGTTAAATTCGTTGGTGCAGTTGGTGCTTCGTTATCGATTAAAGTTGTACCTGATACCGTGTTACTTTGTGGAGACACATTTCCTGCAGCATCCGAAGCAATGACATAGAAATTGTAAGCTGTTCCCTGAGTCAATCCAGAAACTGTTACAGCGTTGGTGCTGGAGTTCATGTGAAAAGTACCGTTAACATATACTTTATAATAAGCTACGCCAATATTATCTGTTGAGGCAGTCCAGGTTAAATTAGCGGACGCAGTAGAAATCGAATTTAAAACTAAATTAGTTGGAGTAGAAGGGTTTTCGTTATCAATAACTTGCGTTCCCCATATTGTTTGAATCCATTCTGGATGATCGATAAAAGGATTTCTGTTTTTTTGGAAAACGTATGAGGCGTTGTTACGCACAATTTCTGCTGGCGAAACTGGATCTTGAGCGGCCCAGGTTAACAGCACATTTTTCTCCCATTCTGTTAAACCTGGATAAGTGGTGTTTCCTAACATTCCTCCTGAAGAAAATCCTGAAAGTTTACTTTCATATCGGGTTACAAAATAAAAAATCATTCTGGCGATATCACCTTTGAATTCGTCAATAGGTTCGCACACTGTTCCTGTATAACCAGTTGAAGTACTTGGTCCAACTTTAGTTCCGTTTTTTGACGTAAATGCAGCATTAGTCACTTTACCAAAAGGGTAGTTGCTTCTCATTCCATTTACCTTTCCGTCGGTTGGACGAATGAAATGAATATCAGAAACCATAGGTGCTTTACTTCCAAAGAAACTTTGTGGTACGACGTGTTCTCTGTTATAGCAATCTCCTTCTGAACTGTAATTTCCACATTTCTTAATACCGTGTCGGAAATTATAAGGATCTGTACCGTTTGGATTTTCCGAGTACATGTCTAAAACACTTCCGTCATTTTCATAAAAACTATCGGTGTCTGTTGTAGGATAACCATTGTACAATCCATTGTAACCGTTGTCTATAGCGCCGGCTGAAATAATTGCGCTGAGTTTTGTTTTTAAAGCGGCACCGGTTAAACCAGTTGTGCCATCATAATAAGTGGCAGGAGCTTGTGCTAATGTTAACGAAAACATAAAGCCAAGCAAAAGAGTAGTTAACTTTTTCATAATCTTAAATATAAAATTGGAGGGCAAAGGTAAAAAAAAATAGTAAAAAAAAGGGTTTTTCATAAAATACCTCTGTTTTTTATGTTTTTCGAAATAATAAAGTGAATTTAGTGAGGTATTTAATTTTATTGGAACAAATAAAATGATTTTAATAAAATTAAAATGAAGTTTAACCATGAGTTGAAAAGTATCTCACTAAAAAACAACAAAAAACCGATGTGAGACATCGGTTTTTGTTGTTTTAGCATTTTTTGTAAAATTATTCTACAATGAATTTTACAGCTTGCGAGTTTGTTTTCAAAATATAAACTCCTTTTGTTTGATCTTTAAGAATAATCTTATTTGAATTTTTAAAATTCTGATTAACAGTTTGAATTAGTTTTCCATCCATAGAATAGATCTGAACATTTGAAACCTCTTCTAAACCATAACCAGAAAGATGCAATTGTCCGTTTCTTACTGGATTAGGATATACAGAAAGTGTTTTTTTGAATGCAGCAACATCAGTGGTAGAAAGGGTAGAAGTCCAAATCATATTCACCCATTCCGGATGATCGATGAAAGGGTTTCTGTTACTCTGTCTTGCATAAACGGCGTTGTTTCTATCAATTTCTTTCAGAGAAACAGGATCTTGAGCTGCCCACTTTAATAGTAAATTAATATACCATTGTTTGTAACCTCTGTCAACAGTTCCGTCTAAGGGGTTTTCGGCACTTTGAAAAGGTGCAAATGAAGCCAGTTTATCTTGGTATCTCGTAATGAAATAAAGATGCATTCTGGCAAAATCTCCTTTAAATTCATCAATCGGTTCGAAAATCGTTCCGTTGTATCCTGGGAAATTAGAGCTTCCGATTTTAGTTCCATTGGTAGAAGTCCAAGTTGGTGTACTGGTTTCTCCATAAGGGAAATTTCCCCGTCTGCTGTTGACGTAATAATCAGAAGGCACTACAAAATGACCATCATTCGCCATAGGGACTTGAGTTTGTCCACCAAAGTAACTTTTTGGTAAGGAATGTTCTCTATTATAGCAGAAACCTTCGTTGTTTTGGTTTTGAGATCCGCATTGGTTTCCACCATTAGCAGGCGAACCAATTATGTATTCGTAAGCATCCGGACCAGCTGGTCTTTCAGAGTACATATCGAGCAATGTACCGTTCTTTTCGTAGTATTTATCGACATCTGACGTCGCGTAAGTAATCCACAATCCGCCGTAACCTAAGTCCTGTGCGCCATTAGCTTCAGAAATGATTGTGTTTAACTTTGTTTTCAAAGCATATCCCGTCAATCCGGCAGTTCCGTCATAATATCCAGTGGGAATCTGTGCAAAGGAAGAACTTGTAACCGTCGCTGCAAGTAAAAAAGTAAAGAGTTTTTTCATTATGAAATAATAATTAAAGTAAATTTTAAAAAATAAAAATCATCCTTTTAGAAATACAGGAAAGGGATGAAAATCAACGCAACTGCATATATAAAAAGGAAGTCAAAGTTAAATAAAATAATACAGAAATATTAATCCGCTTTGAAATGCGTTTTATTGACCTTTGAAAAAAGCCATGCGACCACGATACCAAAGATTCCGGCGGTGGCAGTTACAATGAAATAATTACTGATATTGATTCGAACAGGAAATGGCAAATCGGTATTCGATCCAGCTTTGAAAAAACCAGTGTTAATTTGAATATAACAAATAATTGTTCCCAAAACCAATCCGCAGATAATCCCGAAAAACACAATTAAAAGTCCGGTATAGAAATAAATATTTCGCAACGACTTCATGTTCATTCCCAGGGACATAAGTGATTTAGCCTGTTCTTTTTTATCGAGCTGTAAAATAATAATGGCGCCCGCTAAATTAAAAGTCGTAATGAAAATTACCAGAGCAAAAATCAAATAGATAAACAGTTTTTCGGTGTTGATCATTTTCCAGAAAGCAGCATTTTCTTCTTTCTTGGTTTTTAACTCATAATCGCTGCCCAATAACTTCGAAAGTTGGTCTTTAACCTCATCCGCTTTTTCGGGATTTTTTAATTTAATAACGATTTGATAAGCGGAGTTTTTAGGTAACTTCAAAAGTTCCTGAGCTAACTCAATTGGCGAAATAATCGTATTGTCGAGTTGGTCATTTCCAGGAAAAATCCCCGAAACATAAATATCTCTTTTGGTAAAAATATCTTCTTCCTTACTGATTATTCCGGTACCCGGTTTGGGCATCAGAATCGTGGCATAATCAGCTCCTTCACCAACAGGAATCGTCAGTCGGTTATCAAGTTTGTTTTCCATCAACACTTCGTTGGAAAATTTAAAACTCGGATAAGTACCGTATAAAATATTCTTGTTAATTGGGTTAACAAAGATATAAGCAGAATCGACTCCACGCAGATTGGCAATATCACCATTTTCCCGAAAACGAAGGTATGCTTTCTCTTCGATCACTTTCGAATAGTGAGCAATCTCTTTATTCTGACCAATGATTTTAGTGGCTTTATCGATATTCGGCAGCACTTTTCCTTTGGTGCTTTTAACCGTAATGTCAGCGTGCAAATTCGTAATCAAATCCTGATTAAGATCCTCTAAACCCGAAAAAACAGAGATGATGATAAACATCGCTGCCACCGCAACCAGCATCGCCACTGCAGCCAGCCACGTAATAAAAGTGACGGCCGTACTTCCTTTTCTAGCCAGAAGATAGCGTGTAGCAATATAAAATGCAGTGTTTTTCAAAAGAAAATAACGTTTTACAACAGATTAAAGGATCGGATTATCACCTTCGCCTCTCAATTCTTTTTCAATTTTTTCAACGTCGTCCAAAGTCGTATCCAGGTAGAAATTCAATTCCGGAATAATCCGAACTTGTTTCCCCATTTTCTGTCCGATAAAGTTTCGGTAAGCAGCTTTATTAACCAGAATTTCCTTCATAATTTCTTTACGGAATTCTGCTGGGAAAATACTCAGGTAGATTTTTGCAATACTTAAATCAGCCGTTACTTTCACATCAGAAACGGTGATTAGAAAAGATTGTTTGCTTTCTGAAGCCTGTTTGCGGAAAAATTCAGCAAAATCTTCTTGTATAATTTGGGCGACTTTTTTTTGTCTGTTGCTTTCGTTCATGGCGCAAATTTACTACTTTTGTTTGAATTATTGGGGCGTGCCCTTTTTTTACAGCACCAAAAAGGCCAACGCAAAAAAAGGTCGGTCTACGTGCAGTCGCTTTTTTCCGCCATCGCCAGGCCAGCCTCAGAAAAAGAGCTCCAACAATGCACTCCGCCCTCACGCAAACCCGATCCAATATTAAAAGCAGATATGATATTAGAAATAGAACAGAAAATTTAAATTGATCATCTATCATCCAACACCTAACATCCAACACCTCGCACCCATGAAAATAGAACACCTCGGAATCGCCGTAAAATCCTTATCAACCTCCGATGACTTATTCGCCAAACTATTAGGCAAAGAAAACTACAAGCAGGAATCTGTGGAAAGGGAAGGAGTCACCACTTCGTTCTATGAACTAGGAGAATCCAAAATCGAACTCCTCGAAGCTACCAATCCAGAAAGTCCCATCGCCAAGTTCCTGGACAAACGCGGCGAAGGAATTCACCACATCGCTTTTGGCGTCGAAAATATCTACACCGAAATCGAACGATTAAAAGCTGCGGGATTCATTTTCATCTCCGAAGAACCCAAAGACGGCGCCGACAATAAACTGATCGTTTTCCTCCATCCAAAATCCACCAACGGAATTTTAATAGAATTGTGTCAAGAGAAATCTTGAAGAGCGAACCAAGTAAAAAGAACCAAGAATGGTGAATGCTGAATTTTTCAACCCACTCTTAAAAGCAAAGACGAAAGTAAAAAGAGCAATGTAATTATGTGCGCCCTTAGCTAAGTTTACGCCTTTGCGCCCTTAAAAGTTTCATCAAAAACATTCGAATTATAAAAGAATTCTTTTCGTCTTTGCGTTTAAAGAAAACGTCGAACAATATTCAGTACTTTGTTTTTTTAACAGCAAAAGACTCAAAAACATTTTATCAGATAGCCCATCAAAAGGCTGCAAAAATTCAGAAGCACAATTCTTATACATTCTTATGCATTCTTTTTTTTTTTTACATTTTTCTTTTGTCTCTTTTGCGGTTTAAGAATTTCTTGCGCGCTTTGCTAAGTTTACGCCTTTGCGCCTTAAAAGCAGCATGAAAAACATTCGAATTGTAAAGGATTCTTTGCGCCTTTGCGTTTAAAAAAAAAGTTTAGGCCAACTTTATCAGGAAAAACCTTAAAATAATTTTGATTTTTTAAAAAAAACGCTATTTTTGCAAACCAATTGAGACGGTATTTCTTCGGAAATAAAGTTAGGCCCTATAACTCAGCTGGTTAGAGTAGCTGACTCATAATCAGCAAGTCCCTGGTTCGAGCCCAGGTGGGGCCACAATATTGGAATAGAAGCACTTACAGAAATGTAGGTGCTTTTTTTTTGCGTAAAATTGTTGTTAATAAACCACTACGACAACATTTCCAACTGGCGGAAAACCGGAATTAATGATTTGCCTTTTTCAGACAAATTGTATTCGATATGCAAAGGTTTTAGTTGAACGGTTGTTTTTTCTAACAAACCCTGTTCTTCCAATTCTTTTAAAGCCACTGCAATCGACTGTTTATTGGAACCTTCTATATCGCGCAACAGCGAACTGAACCTGACGGAACCATCAAGTGCAAGTTTGAAAATTTGAGGTTTCCATTTACCGGAAAGTAATTTTAATAATCCTTCTGCAGGACAGGAGTTTTCGTTTTCCATTCTTTTGAGTAGTCATATTTTTCTGACTTATTGTGAAGTCAGGTTAATTGGCGGACCTTTGCTTCAAAGTTAATCAATATATTAAGTACGACGAAAGCAATCACGCTGTTTTCATTTTAACTTTCTTATTTAAAAGTGATTGTGACAGTCAACAAAAAAATTCAATTATGGAAAATACATTTAATAATCCACTCTTATGTGACCCTGAAACTGGGGTTTGTGAAATACCAACCGTAGAAAAGGTGGCAGAAACCGAATTTGTTTCCAGTCAAACAAAACCTGTAAAAATCATTTACTTCACCGATCCTATTTGTTCTTCATGTTGGGGAATTGAACCTCAACTGCGAAAATTAAAACTGGAATACGGCGATCAGATTGAAATCGATTACCGAATGGGTGGACTTTTACCGGATTGGAAGTACAATAGTGGCGGAATCAGCAAACCGTCTGACGTGGCTCATCACTGGGACGAAGTAAGCGAATATTACGATATGCCGATTGATGGCGATCTGTGGCTTGAAGATCCGTTGAATTCTTCATATCCGCCTTCTATTGCATTTAAAGCAGCACAGATGCAGGATGATGAGAAAGCGATTGCCTTTATGCGAACTTTGAGAGAAATGGTTTTTCTGGAAAAGAAAAATATTACGAAGTGGGAATATATGAGTCAGGCTGCCACGGAAAATGACCTGGATCCTGTAAAACTTAAAAAAGATTACGAAACACGGGCGAAAGATTTATTTCAGGCAGACTTAAGTTTGGCGCAAAACATGCGTGTGAGAGGTTTTCCTACCTTGTTTTTTATAGACGGTGAAAATAATCAGGAAATCGTTTACGGTTTCAGGCCGTATCAGGATTATGAAAATGCCGTTCTAAAAACTTTTCCAAGAGCAGTTAAAAAAGAATACGATCATTCATGGAGCGGCTTATTTGCAAAATATCTGACTTTGACAAAAACAGAATTTGCCGAATTATCAGGTTTATCAAAATCGGAAAGCGAAACTCTTTTAGAGCAACTGACTGACGAAGGAAAACTAATTCAAACAACGACAAAAAATGGAAATATGTGGACTCTTAAAAAAGCCACTGATTAATTACTTCTTTTTCTGTCAAAATATACAAAAGAGAATTTCCAAAAATGTGGGAGTTCTCTTTTTTGTTGGGTCATCAAATCAATCCATTTGGTCTAAATCAAAATGTTTATAAAGGTGCAAGTTTTTACTTTAATAATGTTTAATGAATTACAGATTGAACTGCGATCAAACGGTTTTTCTATTAAGTTAGAACCATGATGAAAAGGTTCTAATTACCTATTTTGGCAATGTTCTTGTATTGTATGGTGCCGACTTTTAAGTTTAAAATTATAGAAACTTTAAAAAAAACAATATTAAAAATGAACAAGACTATCTTAACACTTGCAATGACCTCGGCCTTATTTCTAACTTCTTGCAATGATACTGCAAAGAAGGAAAGTACGGATGTTACAACCACTACAGAATCCGTTGATCAGACCAATTCAGATCAAATTATAAAAACAACTTCAACAGACAAAAACGGTAAAACACTCGACTTGGCGGTTGATCCTATTAAAGGTCTTGCAACCGTTAATTTTAATGGCGAAACAATTGAGTTAGTGCAGGAGAAATCGGCGTCAGGAATATGGTTTAAAAATGATACGTACGAATTAAGAGGAAAAGGCAACGATCTTGAATTGACAAAAGACGGTAAAGTAGTTTTTGAACATACCGATGATAAAGTTAATCTGGAAGCGAAAAATGATAAAGGCGATGTTTTGACGATGGATTTTAATAATTCAGACGGAACTGTAAAAGCATATTTAAACGGCGGTGATCAAATTGATCTTGAAGAAGAAAAAGCAGCCTCAGGAATCTGGTACAAAAATGACCACTACGAATTACGTGGTAAAGCTGATCAGTACGAATTGACCAAGGACGGAAAAACGGTATTTAAAAACTAAAAATTACATTTCTACCT
Source organism: Kaistella flava (ex Peng et al. 2021) (assembly GCF_015191005.1). Lineage (NCBI taxonomy): Bacteria > Pseudomonadati > Bacteroidota > Flavobacteriia > Flavobacteriales > Weeksellaceae > Kaistella > Kaistella flava (ex Peng et al. 2021). The sequence continues at coordinate 230,364 of NZ_CP040442.1, forward strand.
TTAGCAAAATGCTAACTGAGATATCATAAAAAGTTCTGTTGAAAAACAGGACTTTTTTGGTTTCAAAAATGGTAGGTTTAATTTTACAGAAAAGTGCAGATAGATTTACTTTTCATTATTAGTGCTAAATAAAGCAACCTTAAAAATTCCAATTTTTAACTTATAAGGTAAATGATTTCGATTAACCTTAAAAAAAATCGTAAATTTCGGCGCCTTAACGAGGGAGTTTTGAACAGTCATGAAGAACATCTCTCAGTACTTTCAAATGTAATCTCTCATCAATTTAAATAAAAAAACCGCTAACTATGATCGATAAAAATTTTTACCTTGAAAACCTTTCTGCTTTTGATATTCTCATAGAAGATGAAGACCGTAAAGAAGCGGAAAAAGTTATTTTTAGGGTTTTTAGTATGCTGCAACGTGATAAAATTTGGCTTCGTGACATCGCAACCGAAGAGGAAATCTTTGAAGAAGATGCTGAGCTTTTGGCTGAGGTTGAACAAGAGTTAAAAGAACTCGATGAAAAATATGAATTCCGTTTTGATGAATTTTATAAACTGGTTCAACAAGAGATGAAGAAAATTCAATCAACCTCAAATAAGAATCTTGTGGAAGATAATGATTTTGACGAAGATGATGATACTTTTGATGATGAAGACGAAGATGAATTGGACGACTTCAACGAAGATTTTGAAATAGAAGATGAAGACGAGGATCTTTATGATGAAGACGAGGAGGATGAAGAAAACGACGCCTTAAGTCATTTATCAGATGAAGAAATAGATTTGGTGCCCGAGTATATTTTGGCAAGCGCAAAAACAAGATTTAATTATCCCGAGTTTTTAGCATCATTTCCTGTTGCTGATGAAGAATTTGTAGAGGAACAATTTCTTTTTCCTGTAATCGCCGGAAAAGCATTCGGAGAAACAGATACTGAAATCGCTGAAAACATGCATTCAACCTTCATGACATTAGGTTATCAAATTGAAATGAGCGATCTTATGAAAATGATTGAACAGAAAGGAAAAGAATTAGGGCTTGAGATTTTAGCTTTTAAAGTGGCGTCTGATTCTTTACGACAAGGTGCACGTCCGACGGCAGTTGTTGAGCAGATTTCGCAATTGTTAAAACCATAATTTTTTCATAATAAGGATATAGTATTCAATAAAATTTAAAATAAAGAAGTAAAAATGATAGATAATTATTTAAACGCAGAGTTAATATCAAACTCTCAAAACGATAATAAGAATGGTAATCAATTAGAATTGCTCATCAATTCCACTGATGAGGTATTGAGCCAAAATTCAAAATCGGTTGGTGAATCAATTAAAGAGGCTTTTGAAAAAAAGAAAAACAAAGTAATCATCACCAATGGAGATATTCAAAAATTCTTAGTTACGCTTCCAAAAACAGATCTTGAAAGTTTAAGACTGGCGGGTGCTTCAGTTTTTCAGGCGTTGAAAAATGAGAATAGCAAAGAGGTTAATATTAATGACGTAAAGGATTTGACTGAACTTCAGAGAATCGCTTTTATTGAAGGTTTGCTTTTGAGCAGTTACAGTTTTTCTAAATATAAAAAAGAGAAATCAGAACGTCAGATTAAAATTTCCTGTTCTCCAAACTTCATCGATGAAAAGTCTTTGACTGAATTAAAAAAACTTGCAGAAGCAGTATCACTAACCAAAACCATGGTTAATGAACCCCCTCAATTTATGGATGCGCTGAAATTCGCAGAATACGCCGTAGAAGCAGGAAAAAAATTCGGTTTTAAAACTGAAATATTAGGAAAATCGGAAATCGAAGAATTAAGAATGGGCGGAATTCTTGCTGTAAATAGAGGATCTTCTGTACCTCCAACTTTTAACGTTTTTCATTATAAACCAGAAAATGCGATTAATGAGAAACCTTTAGTTTTGGTTGGAAAAGGAGTTACTTTTGATACCGGTGGTTATTCAATAAAAGTAGGAGGGAATATGACTTCTATGAAATCGGATATGGCAGGAGGAGCCGCAGTTTTAGGAATTATTTCCGCAGCCGCAGCCAATAAATTACCGTATCATATTATCGGTTTGGTTTCTGCCACGGACAATAAAATCTCGTCTGACGCTTTGGTGGTCGATGATATCATTACCATGATGGATGGTACCACGGTCGAAGTTCAAAATACCGATGCCGAAGGTCGATTAGTTTTGGCTGATGCGCTGACTTATGCAAAACGTTTTAACCCTGAATTAGTGGTTGATATGGCAACATTGACAGGTGCTTCTGTAGCAATCACAGGATCATTCGGAATTGCAATGGCAGGAAATGCGCAAAGTGCGATGGATTTATTAAAAGTGTCTGGAGAAGAGACTTATGAAAGATTGATCCAATTACCATTCTGGACAGAATTCGAAGATTTACTAAAATCTGATATTGCAGATTTAAAAAATATCGGTGGACCAATTGGTGGTGCAACAACTGCCGGAAAATTCCTGGAACATTTCACAGATTACCCATGGATCCATTTGGATATCGCCGGAGCCTCATTTGTAAATGACGCAAAAGGATACCGACAAAGTGGTGGAACTGGTGTTGCTGTAAGATTATTATATCAGTTTATTAAAACTAAATGTCAGTAATATTTATTGAAACGGTTATAGATTACGCTGTATCAGTTTAGAGTCTGTATAGATTTTAATAAAGAACATAAGAATTGGTCTTTGAAGGAACTTTAGATTTCCACCGAAAGTTAAAGCGAAGCTAAAAACTCTTGTGATCTTTTCAGAAGCATAATTTTCACTGTAGAAAACATAAAAACTTTTGTGCCTTTTGTGGTTAAATTTTTTTTTTTTTTTGAATTTATAAAGGCTCTTAATATTTAAAGAGACCATGAAAATATTTTAAGTTTTTACTTAAAACTCTTCATTTAGAAACCGAAATTAAAGCTAAGCTAAGAACTCTTGTGTACTTTTCAGAAGCATAATTTTCACTGTAATAAGCATAGAAACTTTTGAACCTTTTGTGGTTGATTTTTTTTTTGTTGATTTAAACAGTTCTCAGATTTTTTCATAAACCACAATGGAATTTGACAAAATCGTGGTCAGGTTCATCGCTGATTCTTTTTACTTGATAACTTAAAGTGCGGACTCCTTATCCGCACTTTTTCATTTTAGTGAGGTCCCATTTTATAAATGAGCTCTGTGAATTTTTATAGTAGTACAGATGATATTTTTCAGGAATTTAATCTTTATCGGTGAACCAATATATAATTGACGGGTTTATAATTAAATTCGCTGAATCAAATAAGATCTTTTTGTCCTATTAAGCAAATGCTCATTATATAAAATAAACCCTATGAAAAAACATATTCTTGCCTGTTGTGCCCTCTCTCTGTTTACCTTCTCTGCAAAAGCTCAGGTAGACAGTCTAAAAATAAATGTCGATTTCCGTACGCGCGCCGAACTCGATAATGGCCAAAAAACATTAATTCCAAACCATCAGAAACCGGAAACCACGGTGTTCTCAAGAGCCCAACTGGGAGTAGATTACTACTGGCAGGATCTGGAACTTTTTATGTCTTTGCAGGACGCCAGAGTTTGGGGCGAAGTTTCTTCTACCAACCAACGCAGCGGAAGTTTCAATGTAAACGAGGCTTGGGCAAAATATAGTTTCACTAAAAATACAGCGCTGAAGATTGGGCGACAGATTCTTTCTTATGATGACGAGCGGCTTCTTGGTGCTTTAGACTGGCAGATGCAGGGACGTAGTTTTGACGCGGCTAAAGGCATTTTTCGTCTAAGTCCGCAGTCGAAACTGGAAGCAGTAGTTACGTACAATAACGATAACAACGATAGTAATGACTTACCGGATCGCGAGTTTTACAGTATTCTAGACAGCGGAGAAAGAACAAAATCGATGCAGATTCTTCATTATGAATATCTCTGGCCTCAATCAAGTCTTTCCTTTATCGGAATGAATAATGTCGTTCAAAGTCTTTCCGGAACGCACTTCGATCTATTAACCGTCGGTATGAATGCGAAAAAATATACCGGAAAATTTGGCTTTTTTGGATCCGCCTATTGGCAAACCGGTAAAAATACTTTAGCACAAAGTAAAAATGCGTATCAGTTTTCTGCGAACGTCGATTTTATTCCAACTAAAAATATCAATATCGTATTGGGAACCGAATGGTTGTCGGGTACAGATTATAATACTGAAAATTCTAAGAATAATTCGTTCAGTCCTTTATATGGTACCAATCACAAATTCAATGGTTTTATGGATTATTTCTTTGTCGGAAATCATTTCAACAGTGTAGGTTTGAAAGACTTTTACCTGAAATCTAATTTCAAATTTAATCCGAAAGCAGCTCTTGGCATTAATCTTCATGGTTTTGCCACTAATGCAAAATTAGGTTTTGATAATGTTAAAAATAAAGAATACTCTTCCTATTTAGGGACAGAAGCCGATTTGGTCTTTACGTATAAAGTAGCAAAAGTTTTCACCATGCAGGTTGGACATTCGCAGATGTTCGCGACCGAAAGTATGAACTATCTTAAAAAGGTAGCAGATCCCGCCTCGATGCAAAGCTGGTCTTGGGTAGGTCTTACTTTTAAGTCTCAGTTTAAAGTAAAATAAAAATTTGCTTTCTTCTAATACAACAATTTGTGACGGAAATTTAATGTACATCATCTGTTAAACCATATTGTAATCCTTAAATTTGCATGATAAAATATAATTGAAATGAATTTAAAAGGAAAAAACGCCATCGTTACTGGTGGAGGTAGAGGTCTTGGAAAAGCTGTCGCTTTAATTTTAGCCAAAGAAGGAGTCAATGTCGGTATTACCGGAAGAAATGAAGAAAATCTAAAAACGACCGTTGAAGAATTGAAAGGTTTAGGAGTTCAGGCTTTTTCTGCAGCTTTCAGTATGGATGAAGAAACTTCAGTACAAAAAGGAATAGCAGATTTAGCAAAGGATTTAGGTGGAGTAGATATTCTCATCAATAATGCTGGAATCGGTGACTTTGGAAGTATTGAAGAAATGCCGTCTGAAACTTGGGAACAAGTAATCAAGACGAATCTTTTCGGAGTGTATTATGCAGCAAAAGCAGTCTATCCATTTTTGAAAGAAAAAGGAGCAGGAGATATCGTAAACGTTGCTTCAACAGCAGGTTTGAAAGGTGGACCGAATATGTCGGCTTATGCGGCTTCGAAAGCGGCAGTTGTTTCGTTATCACAATCGATGATGGCAGAATGGAGAAAACAAAATATCCGCGTCATTACTTTAACGCCAAGTACAATTGCTTCTGACATGTCGATTCAAGGAGGTTTAACAGACGGAAATCCAGAAACAGTACTTCAACCGGAGGATTTCGCAGAATGGGTAAGAGATATTTTGAAAATGAACAGAAGAGCGTTAATTGCTAATGGTTCTATTTTTTCAACGAATCCGTAATCTGGATTCTTTAATTTATTAATAAAGAGTTTCATTACTTTACAACAAAAGCGGGTTTTTCCTGCTTTTGTTTTTTTTATAAAAACCTGTTTCAAAAGCCTACCTAAAGTTTAATAAAACTAAATAAGTCACATAAAAATTAGTGGTCACCTTAAAATAGGTAATATAAAGTTGAAAATATTTGATTTTCGAAACAGATGTGAACTTTTAAAAGTATTTTTTTTCTTAAACTTATGTGACTTTTGTGGTTGAATTTTTTTTCGTTAAATTTCCACAGGATCTAAGTAATGGTTTAAATATCCAAATTCGCACGATTTAAACCGAAAAAGATGCAAAAGTTTTATTTTAATTAAAGTGAATAACAGTCTTCAAAATCACCATAAAATAAGCGTTTTACATTTTGCCTTCTTTTGAAAATCTTTATTTTTGTATTAGTCTTTTGCCTCTTTTGCGGTTAAAAAAAATATAAATAAATTCATGATGCAAGCACAAACTCAAATTATCGCGCATCGCGGGTTTTGGAAAACAGATCCTCCAACCATAGAAAATTCCCTTAAAAGTTTAGAAAACGCTCAGAATTTAAATATTTATGGTGCAGAGTTCGATGTTCGAATGTCAAAAGACGGCGTGCTGATTGTCTATCATGATGAACATTATAGCGATCTGGAAATTTCGGAAACCAATTTTGAAGATTTAGAAAAACTGAAATTAAAAAGCGGCGAGAATCTTCCAACTTTAAAGGATTACTTAAAAAAAGGGAAAAAGAATCCTTCATTAAAACTGATGATTGAACTGAAACCGATCAATTCGAAAACCAAGGAAAATGAGTTGGTTCAGAAAGCGATTCAATTGGTTAAAGAACTGCAAGTGGAATCCCAAACTGAATTTATTTCCTTCAGTTTAAATATTTGCGAGCGGATTAAAAAAGAAGAACCTGCTTTCAAAGTTCATTATCTGAACGGAGATCTTTCTCCTTTAGAAATAAAAGAAAAAGGACTTGACGGTTTAGATTATCATTATTCTATTTTTATGACAAATCCTACCTGGATTTCGCAAGCCAAAACTTTAGGATTAATTACCAATTCATGGACAGTAAATGATGTTGAAATATTTAAACTGCTAAAAAAGCAAGGAATTGATTTCGTCACCACCGATATTCCGCATCTTCTATTAAAAATCAGCTGATAATATTGGTGTGTTCTCCAAATTATTCACTCCTCCAAAAATAATCATTCTATTTTATCGTGATAAACCTGAAACTGTATTCGTTCTCAGCGAAATACCGTAAAAACTCTGAAAATTATTTTTCAATTTTTGAGCTTTAATAAGCTTAAGGACATCATTATTAATTTTATCTATCGAATGTATTAGATCGGAAAACTAGGAAACTATTTTTGTTTTTTAGTTTTCTTTTGTATCTTTGCGCTCGAATTATGGAGGAAAAAACAATTTTTTTAAGCAAAGCAGCAGAACTTTTCATCGAAAACGGTGCGAAAACCGTAACGATGGATGAGATTGCAAAAGAGTTTGGAATTTCGAAGAAAACCCTTTATCAGAAATATAAAAATAAAGAGGAATTACTGGAAGAAGTTCTGAAGCATAAACTGGACGAAGTGATTGACCGGCTTCAGTACCTGGATGATAATGTTGAAAACGCCGTTGAAAGAATGATTTGTAGAGACGAAGAAATCGATAAGGTTTCTCACTCTAATAATAATATCCTGATTCGTCAACTCCTAAAATACTATCCCGCGATTTTCCATAAGCATATGTTGAATTTCTCTGCAAAATTCGCAGAAGTATTGGTTCATAATATCGAAAAAGGAAGACAGCAAGGTCTTTACCGCGAAGATTTCAATCCGGAAATTTATGCGAAGATTTTTTTCCAACTCGTGATGTCTTATGACAGTTCCCCGTTTTTTGATACAGAAGTGATCGAACGGGAATATTTTATGCAGGAAGCATTGATGCTTTATATCAATGCCATCACGAACGAAAAGGGAAAAGAAGTACTTAAAAATCTTCAACAAAAATAGAGTCAGATCGTGTAATAGGATGAATTCATAATAATTTCATTTTAAAGCAATGAACTCGATAACAAACAGTAATAAATAACAAAAATATAAAATGACCAATTGGAGAAAAATGGCTTTCGTTGCCCTCTTTGCAGTTTCGATCACCGGATTGAAAGCGCAACAGACGGTTACTTTAAAACAAGCCATAGAGTACGCGCTTCAAAATAAAGCAGAAGCGCTAAAATCAAAACTGGATGTTCGGAATGCCGATTACCAAATAATGGAAGCGAAATCTAATGCGTTGCCTCAAATTTCGGGGGTTGCCAATCTTACCTATAATCCGCTTTTACAAAAATCTGCCTTAGACGTGGGTGCCTTTAGTGGTGGACCAAGTAATATTCAGTTGATTTCTTTCGGACAGAAATGGAATGCCGGAGCGGGTTTACAATTGTCTCAGGCCGTCTTTAATCAGAAAGTATTTATCGGATTGAAAGCGGCAAAATCAACCAAAGAATTTTACCAGCTTAATGCCCAGTTGACGGAGGAGCAAATTATAGAAAGAGTTTCAAATGCTTACTTTGAAGTGTTTACCATTCAGCAGAAAAGAGAAACTTTAGAAAGCAGCTATACAAGTACTGAAAAAGCGAGAAATGTAATTAAAAGTTTATTTGATAATGGTTTGGCTAAAAAAATAGATTTAGATCGGACAAATGTAAATCTTACCAACATCAGCACCATTATGACGCAACAGCAAAATGGCATCAACCAGGCAGAAAATGCGTTGAAGTTTTACATGGGAATGCCTATTGAAACGAGTATACAACTGGTGAAAGCTGATATGGAAATCACTCCTCATTTATTGGATGACGTAGTAGCTACCGATAACAGAGCTGAAATCCAGGTGCTTTCCAAACAAAAAGAATTATTGCAATTCAATAAAAAAGCAGTTGAAGCAGATTATTACCCGACCGTTAATTTAAATGCGAATTACAGTTATCAGGCATTAGGAGATAAATTCCCTTTAACACATGGTCAAAAAAGCGGCGTCTTTTGGTCAGATTATTCTGCCATTACTTTAGGAGTGAATATTCCAATTTTTAATGGTTTTGCGACGAAATCCAGAGTGGCAATGGCTCAAATAGAACTGGATAAAGTAGAGATTGATATTAAAGATACCAAACTCGGTTTAGATTTATCGTATCAAAATGCGAAATCCCAAATTGAAAATAGCCTTTTGGCGTTAGACAGTCAAAAAGCAAACGTAGGTCTTGCCGAATCGGTGCTCTCCAATACCAAAAGCAATTACCAATACGGTTTAGCAACCCTTACCGATTTACTGGAAGCTGAAAATGCTTTGGTCGAAGCTAAAAACAATTATACCAATGCCATTTTGGATTATAAAATTGCAGAAATACAATATTATAAATCAAAAGGAGAACTTAAAACGTATATAAAATAAACTGAACATAAAATTCTTGTTAAAAGATTCCTTTTGACATTAAAAAAATAATTATTCCAAATGAAATCGCCAAGATTGGTAACGCAAATACCACTAAAATATAGCGATTGCATAAGTCCTTAAAAAAATAAATATCTTCTTATGAAAAAAACTATAATATATATTATCGTCGCAGTCGTACTCATCGGTTTAGGAGCGTACAAAATTGCCAGTAATAAAGCAAATCAAAAGAAAGAAGTTGCCGAAGTAGCAAGACAGGTTGATAAGATCAATGTGAATGTCGTGACGGCAAGTAGAGAAAATATCAATACCGATTATGCTGCAAACGGAACTTTTATCCCGAAACAGGAAACCAATCAGTCTTCTGAAATCTCCGGACGTATCGTGAATGTATTGGTGAGAGAAGGTTCCAAAGTAGGAGCAGGTCAGGTTTTAGCAACCATCAAAAGAGATGCAATTGAAGTTGATGTAAGCCAGGCACAAAACAATTTGCAAAATGCTATTATCGATAATCAACGGTATGAGAATGCTTATAAAACGGGAGGAGTTACCAAACAACAGTTAGATAATTCCAGATTACAATTGAAGAATATGCAGTCTGCAGTTCGTGCACAAGGTGTTAGAGTCAATGATACTAGTGTAAGAGCCGGAATCAGCGGAATCATTAATAAAAAAATGGTAGAACCGGGAATGGTCGTAGCACCAGGAACTGCTTTATTTGAAATCGTCAATATCAACAGTTTAAAATTATCTGTTTTGGTGGACGAAAGCCAGATCGGAAGAATTAAAATGGGGCAGGTTGTTCCAATTACGGTTAACGTTTTACCTGGCGAATCTTTCGCTGGAAAAATTACATTCATCGCGCCGAAAAGTGATGCGTCTCTAAACTTCCCGGTAGAAATTGAAGTTGCAAACAACGGAAGTTTAAAAGCTGGAATGTACGGGACTGCTTTATTTAAGACCAATTACGGTGCTGAAAATCAAAATATGTTAACGGTTCCCGCAGAAGCTTTTGTCAATGGCGTGAGTTCAGGACAGTTATTCATCGTTCAAAATGGAACGGCGAAAATGATCAGCGTGGAAACAGGAAAAGTGTACGGTAATAAAGTACAGATCATTAGTGGATTAAATGGAGGAGAGCAGGTTATCACCAGCGGACAGATCAACCTGGAGAACGGATCAAAAATAAATATCGTAAAGTAGAAAAATGAAATTAGCAGAAATATCAATTAAAAGACCATCGTTAGTTATCGTTTTGTTTACGATACTTACTTTAGGTGGTTTACTCAGCTACTCTATGATGGGGTACGAGCTTATCCCAAAGTTTGAAACCAATATGGTAACGATTTCTACGGTATATCCGGGAGCGTCTCCGAGTGAGGTAGAAACGTCGGTTACCAGAAAAATTGAAGATGCCGTAGGATCTTTAGAAAATGTAAAAAAAGTAGAATCATCTTCTTACGAAAGTCTTTCCGTAATTATGGTTCAGCTAAATACAGGTGCTGATGTTAATTATGCCCTAAATGATGCGCAACGTAAGGTGAATGCGATCTTATCACAACTTCCCGCTGATATTGATGCACCGTCTTTAAATAAATTCTCTTTGGATGATTTACCGATCATGACGATGAGTGTCTCCAGTGATAAGTTGAATAACAAAGAACTTTATGACCTTTTAGATAAAAAAATAGAACCTATTTTCTCCCGTGTGAGCGGTGTTGCCCAGGTTGACCTTGTAGGTGGACAAGAGCGTGAGATCCAGGTAAATATTGATGATAAAAAATTGCAGGGATATAATATTTCGATCGGAGAAGTACAGCAAGCCATCCTTTCTTCTAACTTAGATTTCCCAACAGGAAGTTTAAAATCGAGAACCTCAAAATCGACCATTCGATTATCTGGAAAATACAAATCGATTGAAGAAATGAGCAATCTTATTATTGCCAGTAGAAATGGAGCTCAAATCAGACTTTCAGATATTGCTACCGTTTTTGATACCACACAGGATGTAGATAAAATTGCAAGATTTAATCAGAATCCTACGATTTTGATGCAGGTTAAGAAACAGTCTGATGCCAATGCCGTTGCCGTTTCTGAAAATATTCAGAAAACAATCGCTGAGGTCATGAAAAATTATGCAATTCAGGGAATTAACGTGAAAATTGTTGATGACAGTACAGACTTTACCTTAGCAGCAGCAGACCATGTTATCGTTGATTTGGTGCTTGCGGTAATCCTGGTGGCCATCGTAATGTTGCTTTTCCTTCATAATATCAGAAACGCCTTCATCGTCATGGTTTCGATTCCGTTATCATTGATTGCAACTTTCATCGGAATGTATTTAATGGGTTATACCTTAAACTTAATGAGTTTACTAGGACTTTCATTGGTAGTAGGTATTCTGGTGGATGACGCGATTGTCGTCTTAGAAAACGTATATCGTCACATGGAAATGGGCAAGAGCAGAATTCGTGCAGCCTATGATGGTGCCTCAGAAATTGGATTTACAGTAACCGCGATCACTTTGGTTATTGTGGTAGTGTTTTTACCTATTGCAATGAGTTCTGGTTTGGTATCTGATATTCTGGCGCAATTCTGTGTAACAGTCGTTATGGCGACTTTGTTCTCCTTATTAGCATCCTTTACTATTATTCCATGGTTGTCTTCAAGATTTGGAAAGGTTGTACATCTTACGGGTAAAAATCCTTTTGAAAAATTCATTCTTTGGTTTGAAGGACAATTGGATAAATTCACGCATTTTATTACAGGGATTTTAGAGTGGTGTTTGAAAACTGGCTTAAGAAGAATAATGACCATCGTCGTAACCTTCGTTATTTTAATGTCTTCATTTATGCTGGTTAAATTCGGATTTATTGGTGGAGAATTTTTTCCAAAGATGGATCGTGGACAATTCTTGGTACAGATAGAATTACCAAAAGATGCTACCATTGAAAAAACCAATCAGGTTACTTTAAATGTTGAAAAATATTTAAGAAGTAATAAAGATGTGGTAGATTTAATTACCACTGTTGGTCAGCAATCTTCAGGTTTTGGCGCTTCTCAGGCAACTGTTTATCAAGCCGAAGTTCAGGTCAACTTAGTTGACAAATCCAAACGTGCTGAAAGTACCGACATCTTGGCGGCAAAATTTAAGAGAGATCTTGAAGAAAAATTCACTGGTGTTGAATTTAAAACCGCGCCAATCGGATTAATGGGAGCAGATAATGCACCAATCGAAATGGTTGTAACGGCTGCGGATAACGAAACGGCAAACAAAGAAGCTAACAGAATCTTAGAGTTATTGAAAAAAGTTCCAGGATCTGTAGATGCAGAATTATCGACCGATACAGGAAGTCCAGAAGTTCGTGTGAATATCGATCGTGATAAAATGGCGGCTTTAGGTCTTAATCTTTCAAGTGTTGGCCAGGCAATGCAAACAGCGTTCAATGGTAATACCGATGGTAAATACCGAGCCGGAGAATATGAATATGATATCAATATCCGTTTTGCAGACAACAGCAGAAAGTCGATTGATGATGTAAGAAACTTAATGTTTACCAATTCAAATGGCGAACAAATCAGGTTGAGCCAGTTTGCTAATGTAGATATGAGCTCAGGACCAAGTTTGCTTCAGCGTAGAGACAAATCACCTTCTGTAAAAGTACTTTCAAAAGTAGTAGGTCGTCCTGCCGGAGATGTTGCTAACGAATGGGCTGCAATGTTCATGGACAACGAAAAAACAAAACCAGCCGGTGTTAATTATATTTGGAGTGGTGATATGGAAAACCAGACTGAAGGTTTTGGTACTTTAGGAATCGCATTATTAGCGGCTATTGTATTGGTTTATTTGGTAATGGTTTCGCTGTATGACAGTTTCGTTTATCCATTTGTGGTATTATTCTCGATTCCTTTGGCACTGATTGGAGTAATGGTCATTCTGGCGCTAACCAACAATTCCATTAATATCTTTACGATGTTGGGGATGATTATGTTGATTGGTTTGGTGGCGAAGAATGCGATTATGATTGTCGATTTTGCCAATATGCGGAAAGCAGCGGGTGCTAACACTCATGATGCTTTAATCCAGGCCAATCACGCAAGACTTCGTCCAATTTTGATGACGACGATTGCGATGATTTTCGGGATGCTTCCAATTGCTTTGGCAGAAGGAGCAGGAGCCGAAATGAACAACGGTTTAGCTTGGGTAGTAATCGGTGGTTTAACATCATCATTATTTCTGACGTTAATTATCGTTCCCGTTGTATATTCACTTTTTGATTCTATGTTGAGAAGAATGGGTAAAGACGAGAAAATAGATTACGAAGGCGAAATGAAAGCCGATTACGAACACAAAGAATTAAGTGATGACGGATTTACTCCGAAACATCAGCTATAGTTATATTAGTTAGTTTGGTTATGAAAGCCGTTTCAGTTATTGAAACGGCTTTTTTTATTGGGTTAAATTTATTCATTGTCAAATCAGAGGAAGAAAAAATAATCAATCGATTTTTAAAAGAAGTAGAAGCATAAAGTTTCCAATAAGAAGCATCAAAACGATCGCTTCTAACAAGACCCGTCCCGCTGTCCGCTATATCTTTTGCGCCACTTCGTTTTGCAAAAGGATGCCGATTCCATCGAGGCTATAACGTCAGGCATTTCTTCTTCCCACAGAAAAATCAATATACCTTCACCGACGAGAGAATTACATTAATCAGTCCATACAATAACTTTGTATAAAATTGATTGTTAGTCATTAAGTGAAAATCCTTTGCGACTTTGCGTGAAAACTTGTGGCTCGTTGTTAGTCTAGATGAATAACTTACAAAATCATAATCACCTGAATTCTCTCTATGTTTCTGAATATTTAAAAACAGTCCCTTTGCTTAGCGAAGCGCCCCTGCCGGCAGGCAGGTTTGCGTACGTAATTTTAGCCAGTTATTATGTTCAAAACTTTGCGTTCTTTGCGTGAAAACATTAGCGTCTTTGCGAGAACATATTACAAAATCATACTCAACTGAATCCTCTTCCTCGCCTCATCAATTTCAGTAACTTTCACCTGAACATGCTGGTGCAGTTTTACCACTTCATTCACATCCGACACAAAACCTTCTTTCAGTTGGGAAATATGAACCAGTCCGCTTTCTTTAATTCCGACATCTACGAAACACCCGAAAGCCGTAATATTATTCACAATTCCAGGCAGAATCATTCCTGTTCTTAAATTTTTAATGGATTTTACCGTTGGATCAAACTCAAAAACTTTCGCCGCTTTTCTCGGATCTAAACCAGGTTTCTCCAATTCTTTCAGAATATCTTTAATTCCCAAAATACCAATCGTTTCCGTGATATAGTTTTCAGGATTAATGGTTTGAATTTTTTCTTTATTCGCGATGAGGTCATTCGTTTTAATTCCCAAATCTTTCGCCATTTTTTCCACAATCGAATAAGCTTCCGGATGAACTGCTGAATTATCCAAAGGATTTTTACCATTAGAAATTCTGATAAAAGCTGCCGCCTGTTGGAAAGCCTTTTCGCCCAATCTCGGAACTTTCTTTAATTGTTTACGATCTTCAAAAGCGCCATTTTCAGTTCTATAATTCACGATGTTTTCTGCCATCTTTTCGCCGATTCCGGAAACATAACTTAACAAAGATTTACTTGCGGTATTTAAATTAATCCCGACCGAATTCACACATTTCATTACCGTAGAATCCAATTCGTTTTTAAGTTGCGTTTGATCAACATCATGTTGATATTGTCCGACTCCAATTGACTTTGCATCAATTTTCACCAATTCTGCCAACGGATCAGAAAGTCTTCTTCCAATAGAAATCGCACCTCGAACCGTCACGTCATAACTCGGAAATTCATCACGCGCAATTTTACTCGCTGAATAGACCGAAGCTCCAGCTTCTGAAACCACAAAAACTTGAGGCGGGTTTTCAAAGCCAATTTTTTTAATAAAGAATTCTGTTTCTCGACTGGCTGTTCCGTTTCCAATCGAAATTGCTTCAATATTATAAGCATTCACCATCGATCTAATTTTCTTCATCGCCATTCCTGTCTCATTCTGCGGGGCATGTGGATAAATAGTTTCGTTGTGCAATAAATCGCCTTTTTCATCAAGGCAAACGATTTTACAACCACTTTTAAATCCGGGGTCAATCGCCAGAATTCTTTTCTCTCCCAAAGGTGGAGCGAGTAGAAGTTGTCTTAGGTTTTCAGAGAATATTTCGATGGCTTTCTGGTCTGCTTTTTCTTTGGCTTCCTGTAAAGTTTCATTAGAAATCGCCGGTTCCAGCAATCGTTTATAAGAATCTTTGATGGCCAAAGTAATCTGATCTGCACATTCATTATTTGATTTAATGATGGCGTTTTCAATAAATTCCAACGCTTCTTCTTTATCAATCCCAATATTGGTTTTTACAAAGCCTTCGGTTTCTGCGCGCAACATTGCCAATAATCGGTGCGATGGAATTCTGTTCAGACTTTCTTCCCAGTCAAAATATTGCGAAAATTTCTGGGCCGCTTCTTCGTCTTTTTTTGCCTTAATGACTTTGGAGGTAATGACCGCTTTTCTTTGAAACAATCGACGCAAATTTTTCCGAACGTACATGTTTTCATTGATCCATTCCGCCATAATGTCTCGCGCACCTTGCAGCGCTTCCTCTTCAGTAGAAACCTGATCATTTAAATATTTAGAGGCTAAACTTTCCAGATGAGTTGCGTTCTGACTCATAATTATTCTTGCCAAAGGTTCTAAACCTTTCTCTTTTGCAGAATCGGCTTTTGTTTTCCGCTTTTTTTTGAAAGGCAAATACAAATCTTCGAGTTCCTGCAAATCGAAACTTTCTTCAATTTTCTGTTTGAATTCCGGTGTTAAAGCATTCTGTTCTTCAATTGATTTCACAATACTTTCTTTGCGTTTCACAATTTCCTCAAACTGTTTATTCAATTTTGAAATCTGCTCAATCTGAACTTCATCCAGATTTCCGGTTGCATCTTTTCGATAGCGGGAAATGAAAGGAATCGTACAATCATCCGCCAGAAGTTTTAAAGTGGCATTGATGTTTTTATCAGAGATGTTAAGGGATTTTTTAATGAAATCGGTTGGAGTCATACAGCATTTTTTGGAAGCGCTAAAATAAGAACTTTAGCTGTAAAAGTAGCCTCGTTATTTTCAATTTAAAATTATTACAAAAATCAAGATGATTTTCTCTTCAATCTTTGCCTACTTTTGTATCAACGATAAAAAACACCAAACTTGAACGCAAAAATCCTGATTATCGACGATGAATTAAAACTCCTAAAGCTATTAGGAATGATTATTTCCAATGAAGGCTATGAAGTTTTTCAGGCATCTTCGGCACGTTCCGGACTCACCATGTTGACGAAATATCCGATTGATTTGGTTTTGTGTGATGTTCGGCTTCCCGATTCTTTCGGTGTTGATTTGGTACGAGAAATTAAAACCAAATATCCACACATCGAAATTATTTTGATGACTGCATACGGCAATATTCCCGATGGCGTTCAAGCGATGCGAAATGGTGCTTACGATTATATTGTGAAAGGGGATGACAACGAGAGAATTATCCCGCTCGTTTCCCAGGCATTAGAAAAAGTAAAGGAAAATCTTAAAGATGTTCAGCAAGAAAAAACTGCTTCAAAAACAGATTTTACAAATATGATTGGAAAATCGACCAGTTTTCTCTACGCCAAAAAGTTAGCACAAAAAGTTTCAAACACAGATACAGCGGTTCTTTTAACAGGAGAAACAGGAACTGGAAAAGAAGTTTTTGCCAATGCCATTCATCATGAAAGTTCAAGGAAAAATGGAAATTTCATGGCCATCAACTGTTCGGCTTTCGGAAAAGAGGTGTTGGAAAGCGAATTGTTTGGACATAAAAAAGGTTCATTTACCGGAGCAATTTCTGATAAAAAAGGTTTGATTGAAGAAGCGCAGGATGGGACTTTATTTTTAGACGAAATCGGAGAAATGCCACTTGAATTACAATCGAAAATGTTGCGTGTTTTAGAAAGCGGTGAATTTATCAAAATGGGAGATACGAAAATATCCAATTCGAATTTTCGTTTGATTGCCGCTACGAATCGTGATTTAAAAGAAGAGAGCCGACTTGGAAATTTTCGGGAAGATTTGTATTTCCGTTTAAATGTTTTTGAAATTCATCTCCCACCGTTGCGTGAAAGAAAAGAGGATGTTCGGGAACTGACGAACTTTTATATCGATAAATTTTCAACAAAAATGAACTTGAAATCTATTAATATTTCTGATGACTTTTATCAAAAATTAGAAAATAATCCGTGGAAAGGAAATATCCGTGAACTCAAGAATACATTAGAACGCAGTCTTATTTTAATGGAAAATAATCTGCTTTCTGCCGAGAGTTTGCCGCATTCAAACTCTGGAAATTCTTTTGCAATGGCGTCCGTAGAAAAAGATCACATTCTAAAAGTTCTTCATTATACCAAAGGTAATAAAGCTGAAGCCGCCCGACTTCTCGATATCGGAATTGCTACTTTATACCGCAAGCTGGAGGAATACCAGATGAAATAAATTCTTTTAAATTTCCTAAAATATTTTTCGCAAATTTGAATTAGATATCGTTCCTCCGGAACGTGTTAATTAAATGATTTACTTTTGCTACAGAGATAATGTTCCTTCGGAACATTATCTGTTCAATTCTTAATTTAATTATCTTAAAGATTCCGGCGGAATCTTATCAATTTAACATCAAGAAAATGCGTTCCAGAGGAACGCTATCTCATTTGTGCTTCAATTCAAAATTATTCAATTTTTCTCGTGTTTGCTTGTGCGATTTCGAAGATTTGCTTTTGAATAAATTACATTAATTTTTAAATTTTTTTCAAAGCGTATTTCGCATTTTTCTTGCTTTCTCGCTTTTAATTAATTTACAATGTTTATATCACGACAGATAAGATATTTAGATCTTTTCCTTCAAAAAATTCCAAACATTTCACACCAAATACATTCTCAATTTGAGAATTCAGCCTATCATAATGATAGGCTTTTTTCGTTTTGAAAAGTTTGAAATTGTGATTAATACTATGTAAATCAATAAGTTAATATATTGGGGAATTGTTTTTGGCCTTAAGGTTTTAAATCTTTAACAATTTAAAATTATGATGACAATAACCTTAATGATCACGGGGATTGCAATGTTCTTCCTGCTGGCAAAATCTATTAACTTTTTTGATAAAATTTAAAACAATGTGGACGCTATTTATCCTTTCTCTCGCAGCATTTGGCTACATCTGCTATGTTTTACTCAAACCCGAAAAATTTTAAAATAACACAAAATGAATATTGAATTATTGGGGCTTGTTCTCATGTTTATAGTAACGTTACTTTTGGCAATTCCGCTCGGGAAATATATTGCAAAAGTATATGGTCAAGAGAAAACTTTTTTGGATTTTATTTTTGATCCAATTGAAAAATTCCTTTACCGTTTATGCGGAATCAATCCAACGGTCGGTTGGACGTGGAAGCAGAATATGATGGCTTTATTGGCAATCAATTTTCTGTGGTTTCTAATGGGAATGTTTATTTTTATGAACCAAAGTTGGTTACCACTCAATCCTGATCACAATCCAAGTCAAAGCTCTGATCTCGCTTTTAATACGACGATTTCCTTTTTGGTGAACTGTAATTTGCAGCATTATTCTGGAGAATCGGGCGTAAGTTATCTCGGACAATTGTTTTTAATGTTTCTTCAATTTACAACTGCCGCAACAGGAATGGCTGCAGTAGCGCATGTTTTCGTAGCATTTAAAGAAAAAACAACAGATGTCTTAGGAAACTTTTTCGATTTTTTCGTAAAGTCAATTACCCGTCTTTTAATTCCTCTTTCGCTAATTGTAGGTTGTATCCTTTTAATTAATGGAACCCCGATGACCTTTAATGGAAAAGATAAGGTAACTAATTTGGAAGGAAAAACGATGGAAGTTTCTACCGGACCAGTTGCAGCTTTTGTTCCCATCAAACATTTAGGAACGAACGGTGGTGGATTTTTCGGAGCGAATGGTGCTCATCCGTTAGAAAATCCTAATTATATCACCAATTTTACCGAGATGGTTTCTCAAATGTTGATTCCATTTGCACTCGTCTTTGCTTTCGGATATTTTATTAAAAGGAGAAAATTAAGTTGGACGATTTTTGCCGTAATGTCGATTGGATTCTTATCATTAATGGCAATGAATGTCGCCTTTGAAAATGCTGGAAATCCTGCACTTCAAGAAATGGGAGCTGATATTTCTCTTGGCAATATGGAAGGAAAAGAAATTAGAATTGGTTCCTCGGCTTCCGCTTATTGGAGTATTGCAACCACCGTTATTTCCACCGGATCTATAAATTCTATGCACGACAGTTATATGCCGCTTTCTGGTATGAATATGCTCTTGGCGATGATGATTAACAGTTTCTATGGTGGAGTAGGTGTTGGAATTCTAAATTATCTCGTATTCATTATTCTCGCCGTTTTTATCAGTGGTTTAATGGTTGGACGAACACCAGAGTTTTTAGGCAAAAAAATCGAAGCTAAAGAGATGAAAATTGCGATGATGATTGCCTTACTGCATCCGTTTCTGATTTTAACGGGAACTGCTTTAACGGCTTATCAACCGGAGTTGGGAACTGCTACTTTGAATAATCCAACTTTCCATGGATTTAGTGAAATGTTATATGAATTTACTTCAGCATCAGCGAATAATGGATCAGGCTTCGAAGGTTTGGGCGATAACACGCCTTGGTGGAATATTGCAACTGGAATCGTTTTAATTCTTGCGAGATTTCTACCAATCATCGGTCCGGTAGCAATTGCAGGACTTTTGGCCCAGAAAAAATATATCCCTGAAAGTGCCGGAACTTTAAAAACCGATACTCCAACTTTTGGTTTGATGACTTTGGGAGTTATTTTACTCATCGCTGCTTTAGCCTTTTTCCCGGCCTTAACATTAGGACCGATTGCAGAATATCTTACCTCCATCACCAAATAATTTTGACGATTAAAAAATGAAAACAAAAAATACACAAAGTCTTTTTCAAAAGGATTTAGTTACCGAAGCGCTGAAACAGTCTTTTATAAAATTGGATCCGCGCGGGATGATCAAAAATCCCATCATGTTCTTGGTGGAAGTTGGGACGGTGGTGATGTTCATTGTGTCAATATCAACTTTATTGGGAGATAATACTCAAGGAAGTTTTGGCTATAATTTCACCATCTTTATTACGCTTTTTTTTACCGTCTTATTTGCAAACTTTGCAGAAGCAATCGCAGAAGCACGTGGAAAAGCGCAAGCTGATACTTTAAGAAAAACCCGTGAAGAAACTCCAGCCAAATTAATTGTAGAAAACAAACGCGGCTTCGAAGTAGAAACTCTTCATAAAATGTCCGCAGAGATGCAGTTGGGAGATATTTTCCTTTGTGTTGCAGGCGATCAAATCCCGATGGATGGTGAAATTATTGAAGGTTTAGCCACCATCGATGAAAGTGCGATTACAGGTGAAAGTGCTCCGGTGATCCGTGAAGCTGGTGGAGATAAATCTTCTGTAACTGGTGGGACAAAAGTTCTTTCTGACAGAATTAAAGTGAAAGTAACCACAAAACCGGGTGAAAGTTTTTTAGATAAAATGATTGCTTTGGTGGAAGGAGCGTCGCGTCAGAAAACTCCGAATGAAATCGCTTTAACCATTTTATTGGCAGGATTTACTCTAGTGTTTATCATCGTAACCGTAACCTTAAAACCCTTTGCAGATTATTCGCAAACACCAATTACGATTGCTGCTTTTATTTCACTTTTCGTGTGTCTGATTCCAACAACTATTGGCGGATTGCTTTCTGCGATTGGAATTGCGGGAATGGACAGAGCGTTGCGTGCAAACGTGATTACAAAATCTGGTAAAGCCGTAGAAACTGCGGGAGATATCGATGTTTTGCTTTTAGATAAAACCGGAACAATTACGATTGGAAATAGAAAAGCAACGCAATTTTATCCTTCTAATGGAGTTGAGACCGAGAGATTTATAAAAGCTGCTGCCTTAAGTTCTTTGGCTGATGAAACGCCGGAAGGAAAATCTATTTTAGAACTGGCTGGTTTACAACAGGAAAATCTAATTGTAGAGAATCCAACTTTTATAGAATTTACTGCCGAAACGAGAAGTTCTGGAATTGATTTCGCCGATACTAAAATTAGAAAAGGGGCGTATGATTCTATTAAACAGATGACGGAAAAAGCCGGAAATACTTTTCCTACTGAAACCAAAGAAGCGGTAGAAAAAATTTCAAATAACGGCGGAACTCCTTTAGTAGTTTTAGAAAATGATAAAGTAATTGGAGTAATCGAACTTCAGGATATCATTAAAACCGGAATGAACGAACGTTTCCAGCGTTTAAGAAAAATGGGTGTAAAAACCGTAATGGTAACTGGAGATAATCCTTTAACGGCCAAGTTTATCGCTGAAAAAGCCGGAGTTGATGATTTCATCGCCGAAGCCAAACCGGAAGATAAAATGAACTACATCAAACGCGAGCAGGAAAGCGGGAAGTTAGTCGCCATGATGGGTGACGGAACCAATGATGCACCGGCTTTAGCGCAAGCAGATGTTGGTGTGGCGATGAACAGTGGAACTCAAGCCGCAAAAGAAGCGGGAAACATGGTAGATCTCGATAATGATCCTACCAAACTCATCGAGATTGTAGAAATCGGAAAGCAACTTTTAATGACGCGCGGAACTTTAACTACATTTTCAATTGCCAATGATGTTGCTAAATATTTTGCCATTATTCCTGCCTTGTTTATCACTTTTATTCCTGCACTTCAAGCTTTAAATATAATGAATTTGCACAGTCCTGAAAGTGCCATTTTATCTGCGGTAATCTTCAATGCGATCATTATTCCGTTCTTAATTCCGTTGGCGCTGAAAGGCGTAGAATACAAACCGATTGGTGCAAGTGCTTTGTTGCGAAGAAACCTCTTGATCTATGGACTTGGCGGAATTATCGTACCATTTATCGGTATAAAATTGATCGATATGGTCGTTACGCTCTTTATGTAATTATTAAAATTTTAATTAAAAAAAATGAAAAAATATTTTAGACCTACTATTGTTTTGACTTTAGGAATGGTCGTTTTAATCGGAACTTATACCGTCATCGTTTTTGGATTTGGGAAAGTTTTGCCGAATAAAGGAGTAGGCGAACAAATCACTTTAAATGGAAAAAGACAATACGCTAATATCGGACAGCAATTTACACTTCCGCAATATTTTCAAGGCCGTCCGTCGGCAGTAGATTATAATGCTGCAGGAAGCGGTGGTAGCAATAAAGGTCCGAATAATCCTGAATATTTACAGATTGTTCAAAAAAGAATCGACAATTTAAAAATGCAGAATCCCACAATGAAAGAGATGAAAGTTCCGGTGGATTTAATTACTGCTAGTGGAAGCGGATTAGATCCTAATATCTCAGTGAAAGCGGCAGAATATCAAATTGATCGAGTTGCAAAAGCCAGAAATATTTCAGTGGAAAGCCTAAAAGAACTCATTGCTAAAAATTCTGCAGACGAGAATATCGTGTTTTTTGCACCTCAAAAAGTAAATGTTCTGAAACTAAATGCAGCTTTGGAAAATCTAAAATAATGACACTATAAATTCAAATTCTTTAAACCGCAAAAGTGGCAAAACAGAAATGGGTGAAGGAGGTTTTTCATAAGAATGTAAAATCCTATAATTGTTATTGATTCCCCTTTTGCTGACTTTTGATCCCCTTTCCAGAACATAACTTTTTTGTCTTTTGTGGTTAGAGAAATTTGGACAAAATGATGGTTTCAAAATGAAACTCTTTAAAAAAATTAAAAACAATTTTATTCTGGTAGATGTCAAAAATGAATTGAATATCAAAATTTAAAACCACAAAGTCACAAAGATAAATAGCATAAAAATCTAACTTCTAAAAAGAACACAAAATCTTTGAAAATCTATAGATTTTCATTTTTGTGAACTTTTATTTATGACTTTTTAAAATGCTCTTTTGTGACTTTGTGGTTAAAAATAATTGTTTGACTTAATGCAAATTATCAATTTACTTTTTTTGTCATGTACTGTATTAATTTATATACCCTTTTCCAACAATGAAAAAAATAATTTTATCAGCATCTTTATTGGCTTTTGGAATTTCAAATGCTCAAGAACAAACAGAAAATGAAGTTCCAAAACTTACTTTTTCAGGTTACGCAGAAATTTTTTATGCTTACGATTTCAGTCAGCCTGAAAATCATATTCGCCAACCTTTTCTTTATACTTATAACCGTCATAACGAGTTTAATTTGAATTTAGGTTTGGTAAAAGCAAATTATTCCACAGAGAATATGCGGGCTAACTTGGCTTTAATGGCTGGAACGTATCCACAAGATAATATGTCGGCAGAACAGGATTTATTGAAAAACATCAGTGAAGCAAACATCGGTTTTAAAATTTCAAAAAAGAAAAATATTTGGATTGATGCTGGAATTATGCCGTCTCACATCGGTTGGGAAAGTGCTATTGGCAGAGATAATTTAACTTTAACCCGAAGTATTGCTGCCGAAAATTCTCCTTATTTTGAAACAGGTGCGAAGATTTCTTATACTTCAGACAATGGTAAGTTTTATTTAAGCGGATTGGTTTTGAATGGCTGGCAAAGAATCGCTCGTCCGGAAGGAAATCAAACTTTGGCTTTCGGACACCAATTAACTTATAAGTTCTCTGATGATTTAAGTTTAAACAGCAGCTCATTTATCGGAAATGACAAACCAACAATCGATAAAAGAATGCGCTACTTTCACGATTTATATGCTAATTTTAATCTCGGAACGAAGTGGTCTGGAATTGTAGGTTTTGATATTGGCGCAGAACAAAGTGCAAAAGGAAGTGAAAAATATAATTCATGGTATTCCCCAAATTTACTGCTGCGATATGCGATTACGGATCGCACAAAAATTGGTGGTAGAGTAGAATACTTTAATGATAGAAATGGAGTTATCATCGGAACTACGACGCGAAATGGATTTCAAACTTTTGGCTATTCTTTAAATATAGATCATGAAATTTATAAGAACATTTTGTGGAGAACGGAAGCTCGCGGATTTTCTGCAAAAGATGCCATTTTTATGAAAGATAATAGTCCTGAAAACACTAATTTCTTTATTACCACAAGTTTGTCAGCCTGGTTTTGACATTGTAAAAAAATTCAAACTACAAAGTCACAAAGATCAAATTGAATAAAAGTAAAACTATAATAAGGAAAAAGATTTTTCATTTTTGTGAACTTCTGTTTTGGACATTTATTACTGTCATCTTTTGTGACTTTGTGGTTAAAATATAGGAAGTAAAGTTTATCTTTTCTGTCCGCTAATTATAAATTAAATTTTAAAACCATGTCTTCAGCAGAACATTTCCTCGAACTGATTCAACGTTCCAAACGTGGCAAATTCAAGATTTATATCGGAATGAGCGCCGGTGTTGGGAAAACGTATCGTATGTTGCAGGAAGCACATTCTTTGCTGAAACATGACGTTGATATTAAAATTGGATACATTGAGCCACATCTTCGCGCCGAAACGATTGCTTTGGTAGAAGGAATTCCGGCCATTCCCCGTAAATCAATTTTCTATAAAGGAAAATATTTAGAGGAAATGGATTTGCAGGCGATTATTAATGATCATCCGGATATTGTGATTGTCGATGAATTGGCCCATACGAATGTGGAAGGCAGCGCAAACAAAAAGAGATGGCAAGATGTTTTGCAAATTTTGGAGGCTGGAATTAATGTAATCAGTGCGGTTAATATTCAGCACATCGAAAGTCTGAATGAAAGTGTAAAGAATATCATCGGAATTGAAGTTACAGAAAGGGTTCCTGATAAAATCCTGGCGCTTGCTGATGAAGTAGTCAACATCGATTTAACTGGCGACGAATTAATTGCGCGGTTGAAAGAGGGCAAAATTTACCCCGCAGATAAAATTGAAATTTCATTGCAAAATTTTTTTAAAAGTGACCATATCTTACAATTGCGGGAACTTGCCTTGAAAGAAGTAGCGACTCACGTCGAAAAAAAGGTGGAGACTGAAGTAACAAAACCTTTAAATGTTCGTCCAGAGAAATTTCTCGCGTGTATTAGCAGCAATGAAAAAACAGCAAAATCCGTCATTCGGAAAACCGCAAGATTAGCAAGTTATTATAACAGCCGTTGGACCGTACTTTATGTGCAGATTCCGAAAGAAAATCCTGATAAAATTGCTTTGGATAAACAAAGGTTTCTGATTAATAATTTGAATTTTGCTCAGGAAATGGGCGCCAAAGTCGTGCAAAAAAAAGGACATAATATTGCGGAAACGATATCTGAATATGTTCAGGAAAATCAGATTACGACGGTTTGTATTGGGAAACCACAACTTAATTTTATTCAGGAACTTTTCCGGCTCAGTTGGTTTCATAACTTTGTCAACAAAATGATGAGCAAGAAAGTAGATATCATCATTCTGTCTTAAATTTGATAGAAGATTATTTCTTTAAAAATTTAATTATTTAAGGTATCACAATGAAAATTAAAACCAAACTCACGCTCGGTGTAGGACTCTTATTCCTGATGATTGTTTTGCTGTCTATTATTAGTTCAGTCAATATTTATAAGCAAAAATCAGATACAGAAAAGATATTAATTGCCAATTATAACTCGCTGGAATATGCGAAAAATATGATGTTGGCTTTAGATAAAATTCCGGCCGATAAAACACAGACCATTATTTTTAAAGATAATCTGGTGCAGGAAAGTAAAAACCTCACTGAAAATGGAGAGAAAGATGCTTATTTAAGTTTGTCAGGTCATTTTCAAAATTTTCTCAACACTAAAAATGTTGAACGTGAAAAACTCATCAGAAATGATTTGGTCGAAATTATGAGGCTGAACATGAATGCAATTGTTCAGAAAAGTGATACAGCTATTGCGACATCCCAAACTGCGATTACTTGGGTGATTTCTTTGGGTACCGTTTGTTTTTTAATTGCCTTTACACTGCTTTTTAACTTGCCCGAAAATATTGCCCGTCCAATTCGGGAATTGACGGAAAGTATCAAGCAGATAGCGAATAAAAACTATCATGAACGCGTTCATTTTGAAGGCAGTTTAGAGTTTGAAGATTTGGCAAATTCTTTTAATTCGATGGCCGAAAAGTTAGAGGAATATCAAAGCAGCAGTTTATACAAACAGTTGATGGATAAAAAGCGCGTGGAAATGCTGATCGCCAATATGCATGATCCAGTGATTGGATTGGACGAAAATAATTCCATCAACTTTATTAATGAGGAAGCTTTGAAAATTTCAGGATTGGTGCGCGAAGATATCCTCGGGAAATCTGCGTCTGATATTGCTGTACATAATGATTTATTACGGGAACTTTTACAAAATGTACCTAAAAAAAATAGAGCCGATTCACCCATGAAAATTTTTGCTGATAATAAAGAAAGTTATTTCGAACAGGAAATTATTCCCATCAATATAATTCCGACTGGAGAAACTGAAAAAAAAGAAGCCGGAAAAGTTATTTTACTGCGGAATGTGACTGCTCATAAAGAACTTGATTTTGCGAAAACCAACTTTATCGCCACAGTTTCTCATGAATTAAAAACACCGATTTCTTCTATGAAAATGGGAACTCAATTGCTGAAAAATGAGAAGTTTGGTTTGCTGAACGAACAGCAAAAAGAATTATTAAAAAGCATCGAGGAAGATGGTGAACGATTACTCAGTATCACTGGTGAATTACTGAATCTTTCGCAGGCAGAAAGTGGAAATATCCGCTTGGACATTAAAGATTGTAATGTCGCTGATTTGGTAAAAACGGCTTTGTCTAATAATTTGACCATCGCAGAAAATAAAGAAATCGTCCTCATTTCGAACTTTAAAACGACACAGGAAGAAACTGTAAAAGCCGACTTTGATAAAACAGTTTGGGTGCTGAATAATTTTCTGAGTAATGCCATTAAACATTCTAAAGCAGGACAGGAAATTATTGTTTCGACAGAAAAAATTGATGATAAAATTAAGTTTTCTGTACAAGATTTTGGAGAAGGGATCGATCAAAAATACCAGACTAAGGTTTTTGAACGCTACTTTCAAGTTCCAGAAGATCATCAAAATGGAACCGGACTTGGATTGGCCATCAGCAAAAATTTTATAGAAAAACAGGGTGGCGAAATCGGTGTACAAAGCACGGTAAATGAAGGGAGCACTTTTTGGATGACTTTGTAATTTGAAAAAAACTTTTTACTTTTTATTCTTTTTCATGAAATCAATTGTTTCCGTAAACCGATCACTCCACGGCCAGAAATATTGCAGCATCATTGGAATATGTTTCTTTTTTAAAAAGATTGGCTTGACCTCAGGCTGAAATTCATTTAGCTTTTTAAGGAAATGTTCATTTGCAGTCGTAATCGACGGATAAGTTTTAGTACCGACATATATTAAAAACGGCGGCGAATTTTTATCCAGGAAATTGATAGGAGAGGCTTGATACCAGTTATCAGGATTTGTACTCCAGGTTGCGATATAATCATCTTTTGAGGTCGGAGGATATTTTTCTAAATAATTTTTCATGTCAATTCCGGCTCCGTCATTTAAAATAATTCCGGAAATCGAATTTTCAGGAACACCAAACTTTGGATTTAAAACTGCAGAAGCAACCAGTTGTGCGCCCGCAGAATGTCCTGTTACAAATAGTTTAGTGGAATCGCCATGATATTCTGAAATGTTCTTCTGTACAAATTTTATAACTTCTGCAATTTCAGTTGTCATTTGATCAACATTCGCTTTTGGACTTAAAGTATAATCCGGAATAACGGTGATCACGTCTTTCTTCGCAAAGTTCCGACCGAAGAAACCGTATTGATCTTTATTTCCACTGTTCCAGTTTCCACCGTGAACAAAAAGGAGAACAGGCAGCTTTTTATTTTGAGCGTTTTTAGGAACAAAAATATTCAGCTTCAAATCTTCATGATCTGAAGATTTTGCATAAACTACATCTTTGTATTTTATAGATTGGCAACTCATAAATAGTAATAGTCCGAAACTGAGGTAAATAATTTTTCGCATAAATAAAAATACGAGTTTTTAACGAATTTGGTTCTCATAATATTCAAAACTAATTTTTATTGTAAAAACGCTATATTAGTTTTATCTTAAATGAGCAACTGAGAATATAAATTTTAGAAATGATAGGATTAGAAAAAGATGTAATAATTAATTTAGAAAATCAGTATGACTAAAAATTTTAAATATTTAAGCGTATTGTTCATGTTGTGTTTTTTCGCAAGTTGTAGTGATAATAATGAGCGAAAAGAAATAAGTGAAAGTATTATTAATGATAATGCAGATTTATTTGTTTCCAATTTATATACGATTTCTCCTGAAAACACTCAGATATTCCTCATTAAAAAAGTTGGTGGAAGTGATTTTATTGATGAGCATTGTGGTTCTATTGTAGAAATGGAAGGCTTAAATTTGGTTGAAAATTGTAAAAAAGAACTTTATGAATTTTTAAATAAAGAAGGTTTTAATATCAACGAAAATACAGAATATGTCAGCTTTGTTCTTGAAAAATTTCCAAGCAAAAGAAATGTAAAATTAATAGAAGATCAACAAGAAATTAAAGATAGAGATTATATAGAAGTAAGTTTTTCAAATTTTTATATTGATAAAAAATTAAAAAAGGGATTTGTGATTGTTCGAGAGTCAAATCTTCAGGAAGGTAGACATGGCGGGAAGGTTGAGATCTACTTTTTTGAAAATAAAGGAAATCGCTGGAAACTCTATAAAAACGAGATGTTACTAACGGCGTAATTTATATCTTTTGCAAATAAAAAAAAGCTACGACAAATTCGTAGCTTTTATATTGAGAAAAAAATCCAATTAATGTTCTTCGGTACCATCAACGCCGTGAGCGTGACCATGCGCCAATTCTTCTTCGGTTGCCGGTCTGGTTGAAGCTACTTCAATATCGAAGTGTAAAGTTTTTCCAGCCATTGGATGGTTAAGATCAACAATTACAGCTTCTGGAGTTACTTCCATAACAACACCACTTAAATGATTTCCTTGTGCGTCTTGTAAAGGCAACATCGCTCCTACAGGCGGCATTCCAGATTGCTCAAACATTGCAAGTGGCAACTGAGTTACTGCATTTTCCATTTTATCACCATAACCTTCTTCGGGTTTGATCGTGAAAGATTTTTTGTCGCCTGCAACCATTCCTGCGATGTTTTCTTCAAACTTCGGCAACATCATTCCAACTCCGTATAAAAAAGTGAAAGGGTTTTCGATATCTGTTTTTTCAATGAAAGTCTTTTCACCATTTTCTTCAATGGCGTTTAACGTGTAATGTAATGCTACTACGTGATTTTTGTCTATTGTCATGAGATAAATGTTATTGAGAATTTCTAAATCCTCTTATTATAATTGTATGTTTTCGTGCAATGTAATTATTTGCAAAAGTACTAAATTGAAATAAAATGGTTCTGTTCTTTTTTCTTCAAAACTTATTTTTATTTGAATAGTATCAACTTTTAATTATTCTTTACCGGAAAGGGTTGTGCTTTTTCATTCGTTTTTGCCTTCATATCATCACAGATATTTTCTAAAATTTAATTAATCTGCTTTCTCATTAGAATTGCTGCTGACAAACATTTCGTTGCGCTCTTCTGAGACAATATCCATAAACCGATCGTAATGTTTTAGTACATCTGAAATTAATTCATTTTTAGTAAAATATTGAATGTCATAACTCTCTCTGGTATCTCCAAAATAGGCTATGGGAAAGAAGGCTCCCTTTTCTTGAACTTCTGGAAGATTATCTTCGTCAATCAAAAAATTAGAAACCTTTTTTGAAGTCGTTTCTACTCCGTAGATGAAATTGTTAATCACATCATATTTAATTTCCAGTTCAATCTTAACAGGATTTGTGTGATGGTTAATATTGGCTACAATTCCATTTGCTGCGAACTCTGTCTGCAAATCGGTGAAAGCCTGCTTCACTAAAGTACCTATAAAAAAGTCTACAGATTTGCGGTCTTTCGTGGCCACAATAAGTTTTAATCGTTCTTTCCATAATCTCCCCGACCATGGAACAGTGGCTTTTGAGAAGGAACGGTCATAGTAAGATTGGTCGATGCTCAACGCTTTTAATAAACTTACAATAAATAATAACATGATGATTGAAAATGGTAAAGCAGTAATCAGCGTCATACTTTGTAAAGCTTTTAAACCACCAGCATTAAGAAGTAATAAAGCCAATATTGCTAATAATCCTCCCCATAAAATGGTTTGCCATTTCGGAGATTTTACTGCATTTTTAGTAGCGATACTATTCATTACGAAAATACCCGAATCTGCCGAAGTCACAAAAAAGATGATCACAATAAGGATGGTCATAAAACTCGCAATGGTCGATAAGGGTAAGTATTCTAAAAACTGAAACATCAGCGCATCTGGATTTCCAGCTACGGCACTTAGAGCACCTTTGCCAATATTCATGTCAAACCAAATCGCACTGTTTCCAAAAACAGTCATCCAGATAAAATTGAACAAAGATGGAATGACTAATACGGCAACAATAAATTCACGGATCGTTCTGCCTTTAGATATTTTAGCGATAAAAAGTCCCACGTACGGCGACCAGGAAATCCACCAAGCCCAGTAGAGTATCGTCCAGTCATAAAACCAAGGCAACGCAGCTTTATCATAAACGTGAGTGCCGAAGGTTAAATTAAAAAAGTTGTTGATATAATTACCCAGACCTTCCGTAAAACTTCCAATCAAAAAAACAGTTGGACCTAACATTAAGACAAACAAAAGCAGACCAACTACTAATATTACGTTGATATTACTTAGTAATTTAATTCCTTTATCAACGCCGGTTAACGCTGATATGACAGCCAGAGATACTAAAACTCCGACGATAAGAATTTGATAAATAAAACTGGTATCTGGAACAATATGTAAAAACTGTAAACCAGAATTGATCTGAACGACTCCAAAACCTAAAGTCGTCGTGATTCCAAAAAAGGTGCTGCAAAGTGCAAATACGTCAATCACATTTCCCCAGGCGCCATCAGTTTTATTTTTTAAAAGTGGATAGAAACAACTTCTTAAGGATAAAGGCAGTTTAAGACGATAAGCAAAATAGGAAAGTGCTAAACCTACCAACCCATAAATTGCCCAGGCATGAATTCCCCAATGAAAGAAAGAGTAGAGTTGAGCATTCTTTGCTTTATTGACGTAATGTTCTAAACCAAAGACTTCAGAGGTATAATGCTGCATCGGCTCGGCGACTCCAAAATACATCAATCCGATTCCCATACCTGCAGAAAATAGCATTGCGATCCAGGAAAAGAAAGAATGTTCTGGTCTGCTGTCATTATCGCCGAGGCGAATGTTTCCATACTTGCTAAATAAAAGATAAACCAGAAAAATAACAAAACAGGTTACTGACCAAACGTAGACCCAATTGAGATTCACAAAAATGAAATTTTTAATGACATTCAATATTTTGTCAGCCATTTCTGGGTAGAGAACTGATATGATGGAAACAAGTAATATAAATACCATGCTCGGTATAAATATTCCCTTGTTCAAAGTAGATTTAAACATAAAAATAGTTTTTTTGGTTGATAATAAAGCGGACGGAAGAAGAGATAGCGCTGTTCCGAACTTTGCGGAACTCATTGTTGAATCTTTAAAAAGTAGCTCTCGAATTCACTAAAAATGAACTACAAATCTGAGAAACATAAAATCAACTGACAAATTAATGACTATAAAATTACTAAAAATATCGGAAAAATATAATTTTTATTTTAAAATTTAGGTCGGCAACTGTCAGATAAAGAGATTGTTATTTAAAAGGTTTTGGAAAAATTGATGAAAAACATTTTGAGCTGTAGTTTTGCAGGCCTTTTAAAAATAGTTCAATAGAAATAGGAAAAATGACGAATTAAAATAGCTGATTAATATTTTCTCTTACTGAATTGACTGTAATTTATATTGTAAAAACAGGAGATTAATTCATAAATCAGAGTAAAAAATTGGTAATTCTTTATTTATTTCACTTGCTAAAGGAAGGTTTTTGGAAGAACTAGTAGCTAGAAATGATATTTACTGCATCTGATTTTTAAATGATTTTTCTACTTAAACTCCCATTAATAAAAGAAAGTACAAAATTTTATAGCATATTTTTTCTTATCGTCCTTTTTGATTACCAACGTTTTATGTTTCAAAAATTAAATATATAGCAAGATTTCCCTATATTTGTTGAGCTCTTAAGGACCAAATATTCTTATGGTATGACGTACAGAAATATCGATTTACAAACGATTTTTATAGTACGGTAGCACGACATATTTTTTTTATTGGTATTCCTAATATTGAAAGTAATAACGATTTCTGTTTTTTCCAATTATAATCAACGTCATTTTTTTCACCCGTATTTTTTAAAATCAGCTTTGTTCATTATTTATACGATTAAATGTATTTATTAGTAAGCACGTTAGCGTTAATTTCAAAGAAAATAAAATGATGTATTTGTCATAGTTGGTAAGGGCGCGAAGCGTTTGGTTTAAAAGATTTAAATATATTTATGAATAAGATCTGTTTCGTTTTGTCACGATTTTGAACATTTTAAATTGCCTTTTTGATAGGCAGAATATTTGGATTGGATTACTTTTGCTTAATCATTATGAGACTGAATAAAAGATATTTCCTATTCACTTTTCTGCTGTTCTTCACAGCTTTGTGTGCAGGTATGCAGGCTCATCATAATGATAATGTTCAATCATTTTCGGAAAATATTTCCAGAAATAGCACCGTACAAAACTTAGATTATCAGAGTCCAACTGGGTTTTACGTCCAAGAGAATACCACTGATGATTCAGATTCAGATTGTGAGGAACTTGAAATAGCAAAATTTGGTTTTTCTGCGATTATTCAAAAATATAAGGATTCTTTTTTAAGAATTTATTTTTGTAATACGCAGCCTATTGCTGTTCACAATCACAACTACACCGCAATGCCTCGATATATTCTATATCATGCGTTAAAAATAGCCGGCTGATAAAATTTCCTTTTTAAGCAGAGGCTTGCTGTGATTTGTATTGACCTACAAATATTTAAAGCAATTTCCATTTCTAATTTTTAGCGATCCATTCATTTGCCTTTTTTCATAAAGGCGAACAAATCAACGGACTTTCAACTTTAAAAATATAATAATATGCATTTAACTCCAAGAGAAACAGAAAAGCTCATGCTCCATATGGCTGGTGAGCTGGCTCTTAAAAGAAGGGCTAGAGGTCTTAAACTAAATTATCCTGAATCCGTAGCGCTCATAAGCCACTTTTTGATGGAAGGTGCCAGAGATGGTAAACGAGTAGCAGACCTCATGCAGGAAGGCGCAAAACTTCTGACCATAGATGATGTAATGCCTGGCGTTGCAGAGATGATCCACGACGTTCAAATCGAAGCAACTTTCCCAGACGGAACCAAGCTTGTAACTGTACACAACCCAATCCGATAAAACACAACAGTATGATACCAGGACAAATTTTTGTAAAAGAAGGTACTATTATCTGCAATGAAGGCAGGGAAACGGTGACCTTAAAAGTAACCAATACAGGTGACCGACCAATTCAGGTAGGTTCGCATTTTCATTTTTTTGAAGTGAATAAAGCCATGAGTTTTGATCGTGAAAAAGCCTTCGGGAAAAGATTGAATATCGTTGCCAGTACCGCAGTTCGTTTTGAACCGGGAGAGGAAAAAGAAGTGTCACTTGTAGAAATAGGTGGAACGAAAAGAGCAATGGGATTCAATAATCTCGTAGATGGCCAAATCGATTCTGAAGAACAGAAAAAAGAAAGTCTTGCCAAAGCGCAACAGTTAAATTATAAAAACTTTTAAGATGAGTTTAAACGTAGACAGAAAACAATACGCCAATATATTAGGCCCCACAGCCGGAGATAAAATCCGCTTAGGTGATACTGAAATCATTATAGAAATCGAAAAAGATTTTACCTATTATGGCGATGAAGCCGTATTTGGTGGAGGAAAAACGATTCGTGACGGAATGGGTCAAAATGTAAGTGCGATGAGAGACGACGGCGTACTGGACCTTTGTATTACCGGCGCAACGATTATTGACCACTGGGGAATTGTAAAAGGAGATATAGGAATCAAAGACGGTAAAATTGTCGGTATTGGTAAAGCAGGAAATCCTGATACCATGGATGGTGTAACCCCAAATATGATCATTGGTGCTTCTACCGAAATTCATGGTGCAAAAGGATTGATTGTTACAGCAGGTGGAATTGATACCCACATTCACTATATCTCCCCGCAGCAAATCGATACTGCTTTATACAGCGGTATTACAACGATGATTGGTGGTGGTACAGGGCCTAATGACGGTTCACACGCTACGACTGTAACACCTGGAAGTTTCAATATCCAGAAAATGCTTGAAGCAGCAGAAGAATATCCAATGAATTTTGGATTCTTTGGAAAAGGAAACTGCGCTGCTGAAGGACCGATTGAAGAGCAGATAGAAGCAGGAGCTTTAGGGGTAAAGATTCATGAAGATTGGGGCGCAACTACAGCTACAATTAATGCAGCTTTAAATGTAGCTGATAAATATGATGTTCAGGTTGCAATCCACACGGATACCTTGAATGAAGGAGGTTTCTTAGAAGATACGATGAAAGCGATTGCGGGACGTACAATCCATACCTTCCATACCGAAGGAGCAGGAGGTGGTCACGCACCTGATATCATTAAAGCAGCGATGTATCCTAACGTACTCCCAGCTTCTACAAATCCTACAAGACCTTACACGGTTAATACGGTAGATGAACATTTGGATATGTTGATGGTTTGCCATCACTTACGTAAAGACATTCCAGAAGATGTAGCGTTTGCTGATTCAAGAATCCGTCCGGAAACGATTGCGGCAGAAGATATTCTTCATGATATGGGCGTATTCAGTATCATGAGTTCAGATTCTCAAGCAATGGGAAGAGTCGGAGAAGTGGTCACCAGAACTTGGCAGACGGCTAGTAAAATGAAAGAGCAGAGAGGAGCCTTACCAGAAGATAAAGATGCAGATAATGATAACTACCGTGCCAAAAGATATGTTGCAAAATATACCATCAACCCTGCAATCGCACACGGTATTTCAGAATATGTAGGATCGATTGAAGAAGGTAAATTAGCTGACTTAGTAGTTTGGAAACCAGCTTTGTTTGGAGTGAAACCCGAAATGATTTATAAAGGAGGTTTTGTAGTAGGTGCGAAAATGGGAGATCCTAATGCTTCTATTCCTACACCACAACCTGTGATTTACAGAAATATGTTCGGTGCTCATGGTAAAGCTAAATTTGGAATTTGTGCCACTTTTGTTTCTCAGATTTCAATAGACAATGGGAAGATCGCATCTTATGGTTTGGATAAAATGATTCTGCCAGTGAAAAACTGTAGAAATATTGGTAAAAAGGATTTGATCCATAATGATAAAACTCCAGAGATCGATGTAAATCCAGAAAACTACAGAGTAACAGTAGATGGCGAATACATTACGTGTGAACCTGCTACTAAGCTTCCTCTAACACAGTTATACTACCTATTCTAAATAATAGAGTTTAAAGGCTCGGAAATCATGCCGAGCCTTTCTTATAAATAAAAAAGAAGCCGGAGTTAGCGGTTCAACGTGGTATTGCAATTTCTAAGAATTTTAATTTTAAAAAAGATTGAAGATTAATGATAATTAATGAAACAATAGGTAATATTTCCGAATATCCGCTTAATGGAAGATCAATAGATTATCTCGATTTAGAGTGGTATGAATCCACCAAAAGGATTCAGCGGAAAAAAACAAGAAGTGGAGCAGATGTCGCCATTAAATTCCTCAGAGAAGGTCAGCGATTAAGAGAAGGTGATATTCTTTTTGAAAACTCAGAAAAAGTGATTGTGGTCAACATCCTGGAAACTGAAGCGATTGTAATGACTCCTTCTTCGATGCTGGAAATGGGTACCGTATGCTATGAAATAGGGAACAAACATATTCCTCTTTTTATTCAGGATGACAAAGTGATGCTTCCTTTCGAAATGCCAATGTTCAGATGGCTGGAAGTGAGCGGATTTAATCCCGAAAGACATTCGGTGAAATTGCTTAATGTGCTAAGATCAAATGTTGAACCTCATGGTCATGGAAGTTTAGGCTCCTCCATATTTACTAAAATATTAAAAATGGCTTCTCCAAAAGATGAATAATATGAATTTGAACTTTTTAGCAGGATTATTACATATTTCCGATCCTACTTTACCGATCGGAGGTTACGCCCATTCAAACGGGTTAGAAACTTATGTACAGAAAAGAATTGTTCACAATCGGCAGACTGCAACAGAATTTGTACAGAACATGCTTCAGTATAATTTAAAGTATAACGACGGCGCTTTTGTGAAATTAGCTTATGAAGCAGCAAAAGAAGGAAATCTGGAGTTGTTGATTAAACTTGATAACGAGTGCAATGCTTTAAAATGTCCGAAAGAAATTCGCCAAGCAAGCCAGAAATTGGGATTGCGTTTAATCAAGATATTTAAGAGAAATGAAAACTCTTCTATAATGGAAGCTTTTGAAAAAGCAATTCAGAATAAGGAAGCCAATTCTCATTATTGTATCGTCTTCGGAATTTTTGCAAGTCAAATGGATATTCCTTTGTATCAAGCGCTTCTCGGATTTTATTACACTTCTGTAACGGGAATGATTACCAATGCCGTGAAATTAGTACCACTCGGACAATTGGACGGTCAGGATATTTTATTCTCGATGTATCCGGTGATGGAAAAAACAGTGGCAGAAACCATCGAGCTTGATCGGGATATGGTAGGACTTTGTAATACGTCCTTTGATATTCGCTGTATGCAGCATGAAAATTTATATTCAAGATTGTATATGTCTTAAAAAAAAACAGAAAATTAATTTAATTAAAAAAATGGAAAACAGAAAATATATCAAGATAGGAGTTGCCGGACCGGTAGGATCAGGAAAAACAGCTTTATTAGAACGTTTAAGCAGAAAAATGTTTGGTGATTATGATCTTGGCGTAATTACCAATGATATTTATACCAAAGAAGATGCGGAATTTATGGCGAAAAATAGTCTTTTGCCACCTGAGAGAATTATCGGAGTAGAAACTGGAGGTTGCCCGCACACTGCGATTCGGGAAGATGCAAGTATGAATTTGGAAGCAGTAGATGAGTTAGCAGGTCGTTTCCCTGAAATTGAAATGATCCTAATTGAAAGCGGTGGTGATAATCTATCAGCTACATTCAGTCCAGATTTAGCAGACGTAAGTATCTTTATTATTGACGTTGCTGAAGGTGAGAAAATCCCTAGAAAAGGAGGACCTGGAATTACCCGTTCAGATCTTTTAATCATTAATAAAATAGATCTTGCGCCGTACGTGGGAGCTAGTCTTGAAGTAATGGAAAATGACGCCAGAAGAATGAGAAATGGAAGTCCTTTCATATTTACCAATCTTAAAACTGATGAAGGTTTAGATAGCGTGATTGGATGGATTAAAAAATATGCGTTGCTCGAGGATGTTGAAGAACCAAATCTTGTAAGATAGATGGACTGCCATTTAAATTTAACCTGCGGATTCAAAAACGGAAAGTCATATGTAAAAGACCTTTACGTAACCCTGCCTTTCCGTGTAGTTTCTGTAGGACAGCGTAAAACGGATAACAAACTCTATCAAATGATCATGAGTTCATCTCCGGGAATTCTGGATGGAGACCATTATCATTTAGATATTTCACTGGAAAAAGGAACAGCTCTTCAACTGCAGTCGCAGTCTTACCAAAGGTTGTTCAATATGAAAGATAAAGCTTTGCAGGAAATTAATGTCTCGATGGAGGATGATACTTCTTTTGCCTACGTTCCACATCCGGTAGTTCCGCATGAAGATTCCAATTTTAAAAGTGAGGCCAAAGTTCATATCGGAAATAACAGTCAGATTGTGATTAGCGAGATTATTACGTGCGGTAGAAAACATTACGGAGAAGTTTTTAAATTAAAACGCTTCCAAAATTTAATGGAAATTTATCACAACAATAAATTAATCATTAAAGATAACGTACTGATTCAGCCAGATTTGATTCCGATTAAAAGTATCGGAAATCTGGAACAGTACACACATCAGGGAACGCTAATTTTTTACAGTACTAAAGATGAGTTGAAAACTGGAGAACTGATCGAAAGAATTCTTAAAGATGCAGAAGCTCATCATGAAGAAATGGAGATCGGAATATCAACCATGGAAAACAACGGTTTTGTGGTGAGAGGATTAGGACATGGTGGAGA
The DNA here is from genome assembly GCF_015191005.1 of Kaistella flava (ex Peng et al. 2021). Lineage (NCBI taxonomy): Bacteria > Pseudomonadati > Bacteroidota > Flavobacteriia > Flavobacteriales > Weeksellaceae > Kaistella > Kaistella flava (ex Peng et al. 2021). The sequence continues at coordinate 268,746 of NZ_CP040442.1, forward strand.
AGTAATGTATAATTTCTTCGTTCATATTCAGGAAATTCTTTGGGCATTAGATTAAAAAAATAATTAATAAATGGACAGCACAATTTGGGCACTTTTATTGAGTGCAATATCAATAAGTTTTATACATACCGCCTCCGGGCCTGATCATTATCTGCCTTTTATCGTTCTGTCAAAATCGAAAAACTGGAGCGGTATAAAGACTGCAATGTTAACGGTAGTTTGCGGATTTGGTCACGTGATGAGTTCTTTGGTGCTGGGATTTATCGGCGTTTTCTTAGGTTGGCAGCTCAATAAAATTTCTTGGTTTCAGGATCTGAGAGGAAACTTTTCGGGCTGGGCATTGCTGACTTTTGGTGCGATCTATCTTATTTATGGAATCGTTCAGGCAATTCGAAACAGACCGCACAAGCATTTCGATGTAATGGGAGATGATGTTTACGTTTTTGAACATAATCATGGCGAAGTGGTAAGACCTCAGAACAGAATAAAAGTAACACCGTTTGTTCTTTTTATGATTTTTGTAATGGGACCAAGTGAACCTTTAATTCCATTGCTTTTTTATTCCGGAGTGAAACATTCCATGACAGAAATCTTTGTTTTAGTAAGTTCTTTTACAATTACTACGGTTTTAACAATGTTGGGAATGGTTCTGTTGGGTCGCTATGGTTACTCATCATTATTTAATACAGAAAAATTAGAACGCTATATGGGAGTGGTAAGTGGAGCTGTAGTAACTTTGTGCGGAATCGGAATGGTTTTCTTGGGATGGTAATGAACCTTTTTAATTTCAGAAAATTTGACCTAAAATAAGCTGAATAATTCATCATTTATTAATTAAAACCTCAACGTTTCAAATCTTATTTAAATCTCAACTTAGTACACTTTACGCTGTACATTATACAACAAACAATTATGGACAAATATTTCGAAAAAGTACCTTTTATAGACAATGTTCTAAAGGGAATCGGGCAGATTATGCTGCAGGAAAACAGATGGACCGGCCTTTTATTTCTCATCGGTATTTTTATGGGAAGCTGGCAGGGTGGTATTGCCGTTTTGTTATCTACTGGCGCCGGAACTTTCATCGCCATGAAACTGAATTATGACAAATCTGAAATTGACGCAGGTTTATACGGTTTCAGTGCAGCATTGGTGGGCGTTGCCTTATCTTTTATATTTCAAACGACCTTATTGGTGTGGATTCTTATTATCATCGGTGGAGCCTTGGCAAGTATCATCCAACATTTTTTTATCAAGAGAAAAATTCCGGTATTTACTTTTCCTTTTATTATTATCACCTGGATCGTAGTTTTTGCGTTGCACCATTTTACGCAAATCCCACCGTCGGATATGATAAGTGCAAAAATAGAAACGGTGGATTATGATGATTTTATTACCAGTATTAGTGGGTTTGGCGAAGTAATCTTTCAGGGCAGCTTATTTTCGGGGATTATTTTCTTTATCGCCGTTTTTATCAATTCTCCTGCTGCCGCACTTTATGGTTTGGCCGGATCGCTATTGGCATCCTCTATTTCTCATTTTAATGGGGAATCAATTGATGAAATTCACATGGGACTATTTGGTTTTAATGCCGTACTTTCGGCAATTGTTTTTTCAGGCTTCAAAAAAGCAGATGGTTTTTGGGTGCTTATTGCAGTAGTAATTACCGTTGCAGTTGATGATTTATTAATTGACTTTGAGGTTCTTAGTCCGGTAGGTGGAGTGCTTACTTTTCCTTTTGTTGTTGGGACCTGGATTACGCTTCTTATACAAAAAGGAATTATTCCATTAAAAAAAATGATTGTTAAATAATTAAAAAATAGGATGAAGTTTAATAAAGCAGCTATTGTTTTTCTTGCAGTTTCTCTTAACGGAGTAATCTCTGCACAGGAGAAAATCACAGAAAAACAGATCGTAGTTAAAGATGCAGACGAAAAAACTCCGATTTCAGGAGTCTTGCTTCAATATAATCAAGGCACCAGTCATGAACATTCAGCGACCGACGGATCTTTCAAATTTTCTTTAAAATCATTACCGGATACTCTTGTAATCAGTCATCCAGGTTATGACGATGTGAAATGGATTGTTCAGGATAATGAAGCTAAAAATAATGTTATTTTTATGCAGCATAAACCTTTTCAGATCTCGGAAGTAGCTATTAATCACAGTTCCTTTTTATCGGCAATTACCAAGGTTGATCTTAATAAATCTCCAGTAAATTCCGCGCAGGATTTACTCCGTAAAGTACCGGGATTGTTTATTGCGCAGCACGCAGGTGGAGGGAAAGCAGAACAGCTTTTTTTAAGAGGTTTTGATGCTGACCACGGAACAGATGTAAGCGTTAATGTAGATGGAATGCCTGTAAATATTGTTTCCCATGCACATGGACAGGGATATTCTGATTTACACTTTGTGATTCCTGAAACCGTTAACAATATTGATTTTGGAAAAGGAGCTTATTACATGGATCGCGGTGATTTTGATACTGCCGGTTATGTTGATTTTCAAACGTATAACAGGTTGAAAAATAGCATGGTGAAATTAGAAGGCGGCTCTTTTAATTCCAAAAGAATATTAGGAATGTTTAATATTCTAAACGATGAAACAGGTAGAAAAGGCGCTTATATTGCAACGGAATATAATTATGCCGATGGGCCTTTCGATGTAAAACAGAACTTTAACAGAGTCAATATTTTCGGTAAATATAACCAATGGTTGACCGATAACGATTATTTTAATCTTCAGTTTTCTACCTTTAATTCCAGCTGGAATGCTTCCGGACAAATCCCTGAACGTGCTGTTGATGAAGGAATCATAGATCGATGGGGAAGTATTGATCCTACAGAAGGAGGAAAAACTTCTCGTACTAATCTTCAGATGAATTATAAACATATCATTTCACCGTCTGAACAAATCGATGCGATGGCTTGGTATTCAAAATATAATTTTAATCTCTATTCCGATTTTACTTTTTATTTACACGATAAAGATAACGGTGATGAAATTCAACAAACCGACGGCAGAAATATTTATGGTACAGAGGTAAAGTATACGAAGAATTTTACTCTTAATAATGGTACAGTTGACTGGATTTCCGGAGTTGGTTTTAGAAACGATGATATTAATACATTGCAGTTGAATCACGTTTATCACAGAGATTTGTTGCTCGATCGTCTTTCGAATGTTACCGGAACAGAAACCAATCTTCATGCTTTTTCCGGCTTAATCTGGAAAACAGGAAAATGGACCGTGAATCCTGCTTTAAGAGTGGATCACTTTATTTTCAATATGCATGATTTATTGAATATCGATCAGCTTCCTTCCGGACAATCTGATGAAGCAACAAGAGTGAGTCCTAAATTAAATTTCTCCTATGCGGTCAATGACAATGTATTGTGGTTCTTAAAAACTGGAATGGGTTTTCACTCCAATGATATAAGAGTAGTTGTACAGGAAAACGGAGACAAAATATTGCCCTATTCCGTAGGTGGAGATTTGGGAGTACGGTTACATCCTTTCAAATCATTGATCATTACGCCAACTTTGTGGTATATGTCTTTACAACAGGAATTTGTTTATGTTGGAGACGATGCAGTTGTCGAACCTTCAGGCAGATCCAGACGTTACGGTGCTGATCTTGGCATCCGCTTTCAGCCGTTGCAGAATATTTATATTAATGCTGATTTTAATTATTCTCACGCAAGATTCGTAGACGAAGAAAAAGGACAAGATTATGTGCCGCTCGCTCCAGTAATCACGAGTACAGGATCTGTAAACTGGGATTTTCTAAATGGTTTTTCTTTAGGGCTTCAGTACCGCTATTTAGGTGCCAGACCTGCCGACGAAGAAGACGGTATCCGCACAAAAGCGTATTTCGTTAATGATTTAATGCTTTCTTATAACCGTCCAAAATGGGGCGCTAATCTACAAGCGAATAACCTTTTTAACGTCAACTGGAATGAAGCGCAATTCGCGACCGAAACCCAGTTGAGGAACGAACAGCAATCTGTTACAGATTTAACATATACGCCAGGAAACCCATTCGGAATAAAAATGGGAGTTTATTACAAGTTTTAAGATCAGGTACTGATTTATTTCCAGCACTAAATTTGTATTTATTTTTTTTAAAACTATAAATAAAGGAATGGAGGTATTATCCAGTTTTAATTATAAAAAACTATTTCTGCTCAATATCACCGAGAAGATATTGGCTAATAATGCAGAAATCCAACTTTACCGGCTTGAGAATTATCTTAAAGGAATTCTCATGCCGGTAATTCCTTATCGTACCACCTTTAATTTTATCATCTTTATTACCAAAGGCCATATCAAGCAATACTTGGATAATAAAGAATATGATGCCGAGAAAGGCGATGTCATTTTAATCCAGCAGGGAATTATTACGGCAACCATCGAATTGTCAGATGATATTGAAGGTTTTTTTCTGGTATACGAAAATAGCATTCTGTCTGAACAGGAACTTCCAAAGCATAAAACAAGTATCTTTTTTATGACGCCTTTCCGGACGTTGGACAGTCTAACTTACGGAACGATTACCCAGCTTCTTGTCATCATGGAACAGGAATTTTTGCTGAATAATTTGGATGTCAATGAAGTGTTGATCACCATGCTTCATCTTATTTTAATTAAAATGCTTCATACCGACTTAAGCAGCGTCCGCAAATCATCCACCCGTCCGATGGAACTGTCATTGCAGTTTCGGGATCTTTTATTTAAGTACCACGTAGTTGAAAAAAGAGTAGCTTTTTATGCCGATAAGCTTTCCGTTACAGAAAATTATCTTAATAAATGTGTCAAGAATGTGACCCAGAAATCACCCAAACAGTGTCTCAGCGAAATGGATGTTAATTACAGCAAGGTGCTTCTTCATTCAAGTAAAGATATCGCCGAGATTGCTTATGAACTCAATTTTCATACTGCTTCTCACTTTACGCAGCTTTTTAAAAAGATTGCCGGGATTACTCCGAAAGAATACAGAGCGCAGTTTCTGAATAATAAAGGAATTGTATCATAAATTGTTTTTAGTTTTCAAGAATTTTATGAGCAGCTTGATTCGAAAGAATCTACATTTCAGTCAGATTCTCTCTATTTCAAAATTGAATTAAAAGCCGATTTTTATTATTCGGCTTTTAATTCAATTTTGAAATCATCTGTTAAGCGTAAAACCCCTTCAACTAAACTTTCCGGATGTTCTGTAAACCCTTTGAGCTTACTAGATTTTCCTTTGGTAATAATATCCTGAATCTGTTTTTCGGTCAGCTTTTTTCCAAACAAAACGAAAGGAACTTTAAAGCCACAACCTTTGTAATTCGAACAACCAATGGCAGTTTTACCTTTCATTAATTTGTTTTCTTTACACTTTGGACAATCTTCCTCTTCCCAAATAATCGTCGTAATTTTTCGCGGAGTTGGTTCTTTCTTTTCTTTGGGTTTTACTTCTTCCTGAAAGGAGATAACTTTTGCTTTTTCATTAATAACGTTTCGCGTTAACTCGGTTACCATCGTAATCAGCTCCTCTTTAAATTGATTCGCCTCATATTCACCACGCTCAATTTTTCTTAATTTAAATTCCCATTCACCTGTTAATTCCGGGCTTTTTAGCAATTCATCCTGAATAGTATCAATCAAATCAACGCCGGTAGAAGTCGCAAAAATGTTTTTCTTTTTCCGCTCGATATATTTTCTTCTGAACAAAGTTTCAATAATATTAGCTCGGGTAGAAGGTCTTCCAATACCATTGTTTTTCATCATCTCGCGCAGTTCTTCATCATCGACTTGTTTCCCTGCAGTTTCCATGGCACGTAGTAAAGTTGCTTCCGTATAAGCTTTTGGCGGACTGGTTTTTCCCTGATGAATCAATGGTTTGTGTGGACCTTTTTCGCCTGCTTTAAATTCCGGAATCGTTTGCTCTTCGTCTTTGTCCTTCTTTTCGGTATCGTCTTTTTCTTTAATATAAACTTCGCGCCAACCCAATTCCAGAATTTGTCTTCCAGTCGTTTTAAAAGGAATTGTTCCAACTTGTCCTTCCACCAAAGTATTTGAAATTTTACATTCCGGATAAAAAACAGCAATAAACCGTTTGGCTACCAAATCATAAATTAATTTTTCTTCTCGGCTTAAACTGGAAGATGGCGGAATCTCTGTCGGAATGATTGCATGGTGATCGGTGACTTTCGTATCATCAAAAACCGCTTTCGATTTTGGAATCGGTTGAGCCAAAATTGGCGCCGTCAATTCACTGTAAAAATTCATGCTTTGAAGAATTCCGGGAATCTTCGGATATAAACTTTCAGAAAGGTAAGTAGTATCAACTCTCGGATAAGTCGTATGTTTCTTTTCGTATAAACTCTGAATATACTTCAATGTATTCTCCGCAGAAAAACCGAATTTTCTATTGGCTTCAACCTGTAAAGCCGTCAAATCAAAGAGTCGTGGATTTTTTTCTTTCCCTTCTTTAATTTCAAAAGAGACAATTTCAAAAAGATTTTGTTTTAAATACTCTAAACCTTTCTCCGCTTTTTCTTTCGTTTTTAAACGGTCGATTGCTGCATTGAAAATAACGTCTCGGTATTTGGTTTTCAGTTCCCAATATTCCTCCGTGTTAAAGGCATCGATTTCTTTTTGCCGCTGAACAATCATCGCAAGAGTAGGCGTTTGAACACGCCCAATCGAAAGGACACTTTTATTTCCACCAAATTTTCGGGTGAATAAACGGGTGGCGTTAATTCCTAAAAGCCAGTCGCCAATCGCACGTGCATTTCCGGCTTGATATAGATTGAGATAATCTTCTGCAGGTTTTAAATTGGCAAAACCTTCTTTGATGGCTTCTTCGGTTAGTGAAGAAATCCATAATCTTTTCGTGGGTTTTCTACATTTCGCTTTGTGCAAAACCCAACGCTGTATCACTTCTCCTTCTTGCCCAGCATCACCACAGTTAATGACCTCCTCACAATCTGCAACTAATTTCTCAATGATTTTAAATTGCCTTTCAACGCCAGCGTTTTCTATTAATTTAATTCCAAACGGATTTGGAATAATAGGAAGTGTGAATAAATTCCAGGATTTAAGATGCGGACTGTAATCATGCGGTTCTTTCAGCGTACAAAGATGTCCAAACGTCCATGTTACCCAATAGCCATTGCCTTCAAAATAGCCTTGCTTGGGAACATCAGCTCCTAAAACTTTGGCAATATCCCGGGCAACACTTGGCTTTTCAGCAATACATAATTTCATAGTTCAACTTCATTTTTTGGACGAGCTGCAAATTTCAGTAAATTTTTCTAAACAAAGGGTTGAAATAATGTGAAAAGAATTCTTTCTAATTCTTAAAAAGGATTTTGAAAATTGAAATCTTAATGGTGAAAATTAAACTGTACTTTTTTAACACCAGTAACACGAATATTCCCACCAATGACACTAATAAATTGTGCTATTTGTGAAAGTCCATTTGTGTAATTTGTGTTAAAAAAAAGCATCAGGATTAGAAAATACTTTTTTTTTACAAAAAAAACGCTCCCAAAAAATTCAGAAGCGTCCATATTTTAAAATTGATTTTATTACAAGTTCATAAAAAGTTTCGGATTAACCGGCGTATTGTTTTTATGAACTTCGTAATGAAGATGAGGTCCCGTCGAACGTCCCGTGTTTCCTGATTTTGCAATCACGTCATTGACCACGACCACATCATTAGCTTTTACCAGGATTTCTGAAAGATGTCCATATAAAGTATCTAAACCATTTCCATGAGAAATGATGACGCAGTTTCCGTAACCGCCTTTCACGCCCGCGAAAATTACTTTTCCGGCAGCAGCACTTCGAACATCTGTGCCATAAGCAACTGCAATGTCTAAACCTTTGTGAAACTGAATTTGATCTTTTTCAGCAGGTAAATTATTTTGATTTGCAAGAACAGGAGTAGATTTAATGACATTTCCCAAACTGTCTTTTTCTACCACAATTTTCGGGTCTGCTTTTGCCGATGACATCGACGCTAACATGATTGTTTTGTCAGGAATAGGATTTACACGTTTTCCAAAAAGAGATGAAATATATCCATCAGTCGGAATTCCCAAAGGAACTTGTTGTAATTTTTTCTGCAAATCTACCAAATACTGACTGTAACGATTAGTTTGTTTTGACAGATAAACCGCATTTGAGATACTGTCTTTAGCAAGCATTTCTATTTTTCCATCCGATAGATTCTTTGAGGCTAAAAAGGAATTGAGCTCTCGAACGGTGTTATCTACTAACATCAGATTATTTTTCATTTCCAGATAATCGATGCTGTCTTTTTCAGTTTTAATTGGAACTAAATTCACTTGATACGATTTATCATCTTTCTCAGAATATAGTTTTCCGATAAATAAAGCCTGTCCGAAAATAACTAATACCAGTATTCCTAAGATTAAACTGATGTTTTTTTTATTACTTAATAAGTTCTTCATTATTAAAGTCTTGTTGGTCAAAAAATTAAGACTGCAAATTTATAAAATATTTTTAAAAGCTGTTTTTTCATAAAACAAATGCCTTTTGATGATTTACTTCAGTTTATTAGAATACAATTCTTTGCACTATTTCAGAAAGCTTTAATATATTTGTACTATAGATTCGCACTTGTTCAGAAACTTCTGAACAGCACCTCAATTTTTTAATTATGACAAAAAAGAAAGCCCAGAAATCACAGACTCAAGATATTCCCGTTGGCGTAGTAGGAAGTGGTAGTTTTGCAACTGCCATTGTAAAAATGTTGGTGGAAAATAGCAAACTGGTTCACTGGTGTGTGCGAAACGAATATGTAAAAGGGGCGATTGAACAGCGCGGTCATAATCCAAATTATTTAACGTCTGTTTCATTTGATCAAAAAAATCTAAAAGTGACGACCGATATTAATGAATTGGTTTCCGCTTGTGAAGTAGTGGTTTTGGCAACGCCTTCCATCTATCTCTCGGATGCGATGGAGAAAATGACGTGTAATTACGAGGATAAGATTTTTGTTTCTGCAATTAAAGGGATTGTGCCGAAAGTGAACGATGTAGTTGCTCATTACCTTCGTGATGAATTTAAAATTGGTTTTAGAAATCAGGCAGTGATCGCTGGTCCTTGTCATGCTGAGGAAGTTGCTATGGAACGTTTATCGTATTTAACGATTGCCGTTGCAGAAGATGATGTTGCTAAAAAATTGAAAGATTTATTTTCTTCAGATTTCATTAATGTTCATTCTACTAAAGATATTTTAGGAAATGAATACAGCGCGATTTTGAAAAATATTTATGCAGTTGGTGCTGGGATTTCCAGTGGTTTAGGTTATGGAGATAACTTTACGGCGGTTTTCGTTTCTAATGCAGTTCGCGAAATGGAAGTTTTCCTGGAATCCGTTTACGAAGTTCCTCGTGATGTCAACGAGAGTGCTTATCTCGGAGATTTACTGGTAACTGCATATTCACTGTTTTCCAGAAACCGAAACTTAGGAAATCTAATCGGAAAAGGATATACCGTGAAATCTGCAATTCAATCAATGAATATGATTGCTGAAGGATATTATGCCGCAGATTCAGTTTATCATACCTCAAAAAGTAAAAAATTGAACACACCGATTATCGATACGATTTACGGAATTCTTTATAAAGAAAAGAATGCAGAAACTGAATTTAAAAAATTAACCTTACTCTTAAATTAGTGAAAAATAGAGCCATATATTCTGTTCATATCTATTCAGTTGTGGAAGAGCGGTTGAATATATGGTCGCATTTTATTGGTTTCCTTTTGAGTATCGTAGCTTTGGTTTTCTTGATAAATAGGGCGCTCTATTTAGAAAGTACCAGAGCATTGATCAGTTTTTCGATTTTTGGAGTGAGCATGATTATCCTTTATCTTGCTTCTACTTTATATCATTCTTCTAAAAATCCCTTATTAAGATATCGACTGAATATCTTCGATCATTCTGCAATTTATGTTTTAATAGCTGGCACTTATTCACCATTTGCCTTGGTTTCTTTGAGCGGTCGGGAGGGTTATACCATTTTCGCAGTAGTTTGGGGTATGGCAATTATTGGAATTATTTTTAAATTTTTCTTTATTGGTCGATTAAATATTTTATCCACGATTCTTTATGTAGCAATGGGTTGGTTGATTATTTTGAGCTTCGACAGTTTGATGTATCATCTCAATTTCCGAGGGGTGGTTTGGTTAATTTCTGGCGGAGTTTCCTATACCATCGGTGCAGTTTTGTACAATATTACGAAACTGAAATTCAATCATTTTATTTTCCACATGTTCGTTTTGCTCGGAACGTTCTGTCATTTCATGTCGATCTATTTTTATGTAATTCCTATTTCTAAGGTTTAAAGTTAATTTTAGTGTAATTTTTTTTAGAATGGCGATTTTTTTGCTATTAGATTATTCGTCTTTAAAGTTGTTATTTTAAAGATGCTTTAAGCAGCAGTTTAAGGAAGTTTTAACAACTCTGATTCTTCTAAAACAAAACTTTTACCGAAATTCGTTAATCTAAAAATACTACTATATGCCTACTTCAGCCAATCATAAACCTCTTCAAGCACATTATGATGTCGTCTTAATCGGTGGTGGAATTATGAGTGTAACTCTCGGAACATTACTTCACGAGCTTGATCCAAAACTTAAAATTGTTATTTTTGAAAGACTAGGTCGCTTTGCCCGAGAAAGTTCAGCAGCCTGGAATAACGCTGGGACAGGACATTCTGCGTTCTGTGAACTTAATTATACTCCTGAAAAAAAAGATGGTTCCATCGATATTTCAAAAGCAGAAAGTATTGCCGAGCAATTTGAAATTTCAAAACAATTCTGGTCTTATTTATTATCTAAAAAATATATTAATAATCCGAAAGATTTCATCAATTCTTGTCCACACATGAGTTTGGTTTTCGGAGAACATGACGTTGAGTTTTTAAGAAAACGTCATGAAAAAATGACTCAATCTGAGTTGTTTAAAGGAATGGAATTTTCGACAGACCATGAAAAACTTCGCGAATGGATTCCTTTAATCATGGCTAAAAGAAAAGATAATGAAGTTCTCGCTGCAACAAAAATGGATTTAGGAACCGATGTTAATTTTGGAACATTAACCAGAAAAATGGGTCACTTTTTAGCAGAACATTCTAATGTAGATGTTTATTTATATCACGATGTAAAAGATATTGATCCGATGGCTGATGGAAAATGGTCTTTGAAAATTAAAGACAGAATGCATGCAAAGTCAAGTCAACTCACCGCTGATTTCGTATTCATTGGTGCAGGAGGTTACGCACTTCCATTGCTTGATAGTTCGGATATTCCCGAAAGTGCAGGTTATGGTGGATTCCCGGTTTCTGGTCAATGGCTCGTTACTCATAATCCTGAACTCATTGCAAAACATCAAGCGAAAGTATATACTCAAGCGAGTGTAGATGCTCCACCAATGAGTGTTCCACATTTAGATTTAAGAATTATAGATGGTCAAAAAGCTTTGCTCTTTGGACCATTTGCAGGATTCTCTACCAAGTTTTTAAAAGAAGGAAGTTACCTCGATTTACCAGACAGCGTGAACAGAAAAAATATTAAATCCCTGTTTGGAGCTTGGTGGCATAATTTACCATTGACGAAATATTTGGTTCAACAAGTCGCGATGACTAAAGTGCAAAGAATGCAGCATTTAAGAGAGTTTGTAAAAGATGCAAGAGAAGAAGATTGGGAATTGAAAGTGGCCGGACAAAGAGTTCAAATCATTAAAAAAAATGATGAGCAAGGTGGTAAATTAGAATTCGGGACAGAAGTTGTTGTGAATAAAAAAGGAACAATCGCTTCCTTGTTGGGTGCTTCTCCTGGTGCTTCTACAGCAGTATATGCGATGCTTCAGGTTTTAGAAAAATGTTTCCCGGAAAAAGTTCATCATGAATGGAAAGAAAAATTGACCGAAATGATTCCAACCTATGGGCAGAAATTGGCAGATAATCCCGAACTTACAAAACATATTAGAGATTATACCAAAGATAAGCTCAAACTCGATTATTAGCAATTACTCATTACTTATTTAAAAATGACGACTATTACGAAACCCGAAATTTCACCAGAACTTTTGGCAGCGCTTCAACCCAAGGTAGAAGCAGAAAAACAAGTCATCGTTCATTGTTGTTTTCCGGGAACACCTTTTTCGGATATGTTGATTCGTATTTGGTCATCTACTTTTTTGATTGATGAAAGTTTGGGGCATAAAAGCACTTTGATTCATCACGAGAATATTTCACTTTTTCCTTATTGGACAGAAGTTCCGCCGATGAAAGATTACTGGTTTACCTTGGTTTTTTCTGGTTTGCCTAAAGAGTGTACGAGTTTTGATTTAAAGGAAGAGATTCCACAAGAAGGAGGATTTTGGGTAAGAAATATTAAAAGAAATAAATCCGATGTTTATAAAGTAAAAATTAATTAGAATGAAAAAAATCTATTTCCTGTTGATGATTCCGTTTTTAATGGGTAGTTGTAACTCTCGATACAGCGTAGTTCCATTAAATAAATTTAACAAAGAAAGAAAACAAATCGCACAAGATTTTGTGGAGACCTATTTAAAAAAATGTGAAAATAAAGATTATTCAGAATTTGAAGGTTTTAATATTGCGAAGAAATTTCAAGCGAAGTTATCGCCAGATTCCCTAAAGAGATCTTGTAATTATATCTACTATAAAAATGGGAAAGTGACCGTTGAAAAACTGGTTTCTGCTCATACTACAAAATCTCCCAAAGATTTTATGGATGTTTTAAATTTTAAAATAAAGACTGAAAAATCAGCTGCACCGATGTATTTACACCTCGGAATGTACCGTGATCAGAATTATATCGAAATGCCTTTTTATATTTCTGCGGACGAAAGTTATTACGAAACGATCAGAAAGAAATACTATAAAAAATGAAAAATATTCTCATTTTAATAGTTGCTATTCTGATCACTTCCTGTGCTTCACAATCGCCCGATAGGGAAACTTCTGATGTTAAAAAGTTTCAGAAAGAACTTAATTCAGAATATAAAAATCCAAAGGAAACGCCATTGAGAGGAAGTAATTTTACCAACTTCAAAGAACATCCTTTCTTTCCAATTGATTTAAAATATAAGGTTGCTGCAAAATTCACGAAGACCGAAAATGCAGCATCTTTTGAACTGCCAACCTCTTCCGGAAAAACCAGAACCTACCGCGAATTTGGCAAAGCAACATTTGTTTTAGATGGTCAGAAATTGACTTTGACTCTTTATCAAAATTTAGCATTAATAAAAAAGAACAAATATAAAGACTATCTTTTCTTACCTTTTCGGGATGCGACCAATGAGATCGAAACTTATGGCGGCGGGAAATACATGGATTTAAAAATCCCAAAAGGCGATATCATTATTTTAGATTTCAATAAATCTTATCATCCATATTGCGCCTACAACGCGCTTGATTATAATTGTCCGATTGTTCCAGCAGAGAATTTTTTGCCCGTAAGAATTGAAGCAGGCGTGATGTATGAAGATGTTTATCATCACTAAAAATAGATTTTAAAAATAGACTCGATACTTTCTCTTTCATTATTCATAAAAAAAATAAAGTTGTACTATGGAAGTTTCTCTTAAAAATCAAGTAGCCATTATCACAGGTTCCTGCAGTGGAATTGGTGCCGGAGTTGCAAGATCAATGGCAGAATCCGGCGCAGAAGTCGTGATCAATTATCCTTTTGCCGGAGCGCTGGATCAGGCAACTGCAGTCCTAAAAGAAATTACCGACAAAGGCGGAAAAGGAATCGTTTACCAGTGCGACGTTTCCAAAGAAGATGAGGTCATAAAAATGTTTCAGGACGTTGTTGCTCAATTGGGAACCGTTGATATTTTAGTCAATAATGCCGGAATTCAAAAAGATGCAAAGTTTACCGAAATGACTTTGGATCAATGGAATGCGGTAATTGGTATTAATTTAACCGGTCAATTTTTATGTGCCCGAGAAGCGATTAAAGAATTTCTCAGAAGAGGAATCGATACTTCGCGATCAATCGCTTGTGGAAAAATCATTCATATCTCGTCGGTACACGAAATTATCCCGTGGTCCAAACATGCCAATTATGCGTCGAGTAAAGGTGCAATTCGAATGTTGATGCAGACTTTGGCGCAAGAATATGGTGGAGATAAAATCCGAGTGAATTCCATTTGTCCCGGAGCCATTCAAACTCCCATTAATAAAAGTGCGTGGGAAACGCCTGAAGCGATGAATTCTTTGCTGAAACTAATTCCTTATGACAGAATCGGTCAACCAAAGGATATTGGAAACCTGGCCGTTTTCCTAGCGAGTGATAAGTCCGATTATATCACGGGTGCCAGCCTATTTATCGATGGTGGTATGACCACTTTCGAATCATTTTCAACGGGCGGTTAAATGTAAGGAACTTAAATTCCCGTCCTTTGGAGGCGTGGCAAAAATTTCAAATTCTTGACGGGATGTTTAACACAGTTATTTAAATAATTATTTGGACGCCTTTTTCTCTCGTCTTTAATGATGAGATTCCCGCTTTTTTGGTATTACGAGGAAATGTATTATTAGTCGAAAAATAGGATCAAAATACCAAAGAGAGCTCCACTCAAACCACTTAGTGGTTCGGCGATTCAAATGAAAATTTAAAAATCAGAGAGTCAAATCGGGGTGCATTTTTCGAAGCAAGTATAAAATTCATTTTTCGATAGTCGATTTCCGCAATATTAATTTGCTTTAAAATTCAAATAAGATGATTGAAGAAAATAAAAGATTACCCGATGTCTCCTGGAAAAAATGGGGTCCTTATGTCAGCAATCGAGAATGGGGAGTGGTTCGTGAGGATTACAGTGCCGATGGCGACGCCTGGAATTATACCAGCCATGATACTGCCGAAGCCAAAACCTATCGTTGGGGCGAAGAGGGAATCTGCGGAATCTGCGATGATAAACAATTGCTTGCGTTTTCATTAGGTCTTTGGAACAAAAAAGACAAAATGGTTAAAGAACGGTTTTTCGGTTTGACCAATGGGCAGGGAAATCACGGCGAAGATGTCAAGGAATATTACTATTATTTAGATAATACCCCGACGCATTCTTATATGAAGATGTTGTATAAATATCCGCAAAATGCTTTTCCTTATGACGAGCTCGTTGATAAAAATGCAGAAGCGGGAAAAGAAAATCCAGAATACGAACTTATTGACACTGGGATTTTTGACCAAAATGAATATTTTGATATTTTCATTGAATATGCTAAATGTTCACAGGAAGATATTTTAATTAGAATTTCGGTTACCAATAAATCTACCAAAGATGCACCGCTAACTCTTTTGCCAACCATTTGGTTTCGAAATACCTGGAGTTGGGGTTATGATGATTATCGACCGCAGTTAAATGCGACAGATGCTAATCACATTACAATCAATCACAAGGAATTAAAGGTAAAAAACTTTTACGCAAAACAATCTACTGAGGTTCTTTTTTGCGATAACGAAAGCAATTACCAGCGATTATTCCAAGCCGCAGATTCTGGGAAGTTTTGTAAGGATGGCATCAACGATTTCATTATTAATGGAAATCAAAATTCAGTTAATTCAGAAAAAAATGGAACCAAAGCTTCTTTTTTTATTGATGAAATAATCCCTGCAAAGAGCACCCATATTTTCGAATTTAGATTATGTGATAAAGATTTAGATGCACCATTTGAAGATTTTGATAAAATTTTTAACGACAGAAAATTCGAAGCCGATGAATTTTATAAAGAGTTACAGAAAGGAATTAAAACGGATGATGAAAAATTAGTTCAACGTCAAGCCTTTGCGGGAATGTTGTGGAGCAAGCAGTTCTATCATTACAATATTGAGAAATGGTTAGAAGGTGATCCGTCTGAAATTCCGCCACCAAAATCCCGAAAGCATATTAGAAATGAAGATTGGGGAAATTTCAATTCTCTGAATATAATTTCAATGCCTGATAAATGGGAATATCCTTGGTTCGCAACTTGGGATTTAGCCTTTCATACTTTAAGTTTTGCCATTATCGACGCTGATTTTGCAAAGCAGCAATTGAAGCTTTTAACACTCGAATGGTTCATGCATCCTAATGGTCAACTTCCCGCATATGAATGGGATTTCAGCGATGTCAATCCACCAGTTCATGCATGGGCGGCTTTTAGGGTTTTTAAAATTGATGAAGTAGAAAAAGGAAAACCGGATCTTGAATTCCTTGAAGGAGTTTTCCAAAAACTACTGATGACGTTCACTTGGTGGGTCAACAAAAAAGACAGCAATGGAAATAATATTTTCGAAGGCGGATTCCTTGGTTTAGACAATATCGGAATTTTTGACCGTAACGAAACTTTGCCTTATGGTGAAAGTTTAGAACAAGCCGACGGTACAAGTTGGATGGCCATGTTCGCGCTGAATATGATGAGAATCGCTATGGAATTGGCTTTGTATAATAAAGTATATGAAGATCTTGCCACGAAATTTTTCGAACATTTCTTGAGTATCGCCAATGCGCTCGACAATATGGGTGAAAATGATTTTTCACTTTGGGATGATCAGGATGAATTTTTCTACGATGCTCTCAAACTGAAAGACTGTTCCAGTATTTTTATGCGAGTTCGTTCCATTGTAGGTTTGATTCCTATGTTTGCAGTAGAAGTAATCGATGAAGAAATGCTCGATAAATTGCCGGCTTTTAAAGAAAGAATGGATTGGGTTTTAAAAAATAAACCGAAGTTAGCCTCGCTCGTTTCTCATTGGGAAGTGAAAGGCAGCGATTCCAAACATTTACTTTCTTTGTTAAGAGGTCATCGTTTGAAAAAACTGCTGCAGAGAATGCTTGATGAAAAAGAATTCTTAAGCGATTATGGAGTTCGGGCTTTATCAAAAGATTATGAGGAAAATCCTTTCCATATTAATTTAGATGGCACTGATTATACGGTGAAATATCTGCCGGCGGAAAGTGATAGTGATATGTTTGGAGGCAATAGCAATTGGCGCGGTCCAATTTGGTTTCCGATTAATTTTTTAATTATTGAAAGTTTGCAGCGGTTCTTCTTTTATTATAGTCCCGACTTTAAAGTAGAATGTCCGACGGGAAGTGGAAATTATTTGAATTTAGATGAGATTGCTCAATTTTTAGGAAAACGTTTAGCCAATATTTTCTTAGAAGATGAAAATGGAAAACGTGCTTTCAATGGTCAATATCCAAAATTTCAGGAAGATGATGATTTCAAGGATTATATTTTATTCTACGAATATTTTCATGGAGACAGTGGCCGTGGAGTAGGAGCTTCTCACCAAACGGGTTGGACGGGATTGATTGCAAAGATTTTACAACCGCGTTTTTTAGAAAATAAGATGGTAAAAGCACAGACAGAAACATCGGAACAAACTGGTGTAAAAGTTGATGCTAAATAAGAGAATGTTAAATCCTAAAGTTATGGCAACAAATGATAAAAATACACCAGGACCAATCGTAGTAATCGCAATCGCTGTAATTGCGCTAATGATTATTTTTTACTTTATTTTACTAATGTACTTCCCAAACCTATTTGAAAGTTTAGATATTGGTAAAGTAAAAGCAGTGAAATAAATTAAACTTTTGCCAAAAATTCTTCAAAGGCTGGAAATACAGAAACTGTTCCGTCCGTTAAAATCTTTTTGAGTTTTAAAGTTTCAATCTGATTAATAGAATTTTCATCAAAAGGTTTTTGCACTCGAACATAATTTTCGGTAAAGCCGAACATGATTCCGTTTTTGTTTTCATGTTCCCAAAGGACAGGAAGTGTTTTGCCTAATTGTGTTTGATAGAAAGCCATTTTCTTTTTCTCAGAAAGAATTCTCAGCATTTTGTTTCTTCTCTTTCTTTCAGGAATTGGGATAACACCATCCATTTCTGCGGCTTCAGTATTTTCTCTTTCAGAATAAGTAAAAACATGCAGATAAGAAATAGGCAACTCATTTAGAAAATTATAAGTTTCTAAAAACTTCTCTTCTGTTTCGCCTGGAAATCCAACAATAACGTCAACTCCAATACAAGAATCGGGCATTACTTCACGAATTTTTGAAACTCGGTCGGCATATAAACCGCTCATATATCGGCGTTTCATTTGCTTTAATAAATCGTCGCTTCCACTTTGCAATGGAATATGGAAATGCGGAACAAAACGTTTGCTTTTCGCCACCAATTCAATGCTTTCGTTTTTCAATAAATTTGGTTCGATCGACGAAATACGGATTCTTTCTATACGTTCAACCTGATCTAATTCTGAAATTAGATCCAGGAAAGTGTGTTCATGTTTTTTATTTCCGAATTCACCTTTTCCGTAATCACCAATATTGACGCCGGTTAAAACGATTTCACGAATTCCTTTCTGCGCAATTTCTGTTGCATTTCTAACCACACTTTCTATGGTGTCAGAACGGGAAATTCCTCTTGCTAAAGGAATCGTACAATAAGTACATTTATAATCACAGCCATCCTGAACTTTCAAAAAAGCACGAGTTCGGTCTCCAATTGAATAACTTCCGATAAAGAAATCGGCTTCATCAATCTCGCAAGAATGAATAATTCCATGGCTTTCTGATTTCTGT
The DNA here is from genome assembly GCF_015191005.1 of Kaistella flava (ex Peng et al. 2021). Taxonomy (NCBI): domain Bacteria; kingdom Pseudomonadati; phylum Bacteroidota; class Flavobacteriia; order Flavobacteriales; family Weeksellaceae; genus Kaistella; species Kaistella flava (ex Peng et al. 2021). The sequence goes on from NZ_CP040442.1 coordinate 287,373, forward strand.
AAATCATCAAGGTAACTCAGAATATTGAATTTTTCCTTCGCTCCCAAAACTAAATCTACACCTGTGATTTCCGAAATCTCTTCAGGTTTCAATTGTGCATAACAACCTAAAATCACAACCAAACCATCGGGATTAGCTTTCATAGCGCGCTTTACATGAAACTTACATTCCCGGTCTGCATTTTCAGTAACCGAACAGGTATTGATGATATAGACATTAGCTGGCTCATCAAAGCTAACCTTTGTATAACCGGCACCAGTAAGCTGGCGGGCAATGGTTGAGGTTTCTGCAAAGTTAAGTTTGCAACCTAAAGTATGAAAAGCGGCGGTTTTTAATTGTAAGTGTTCCATAATTGAATGGTGCAAATTTAGAGATTATTTTTTTTCTAACGAGCAAATGTGTTGGGCAAAAAAAAACCACAACAAGTTGTGATTTTTCAATGAATGAAATTTAATTTGAAATGAAATATTGTAATCTATATCTGAATGATTTTTTCGTAGTTATTTTCTGGTAAATTCCAAGAGCAGGCTTTTGCTTCGTTTGATAAAATGGCAATTCTTCGGGTTTCGGTATCAAAAATTTTAACGCCTTCTAATCTTAATTTTGGAGTTCTGTAAATATGGAGACTGACAGAAATTCCTTCAGAATTATTAATCATGGAATTAATATCCGTTTGTTCTTCTACCAAAATATCTCCAACTCGGGCGGTCGTTTTTGAGTCATATTCGATGAAGTTTGAATTTTCACGATAACTCGCTTCGGTTAAACTTCCTTTTAAAACTTTAATTTTAGCATCATAATTAGAATGATCGCGAATGGCAGAATAATTATTAACTCCCCAAATCTTTAGCGTAGCCACAAATTCATCATGATAAACCGGAATTTTCATGAAGGTTTCGTTCGGAACTTCTAAGGGACTAATCTGAAACAGTTCATCGAAATCTTTGAACTGAAAAGTAAATAATAAGTCGCAAACGTCGTCGAAACTTAAACTTTTCTTCTCTTTTAAATCAAGTAAAACTTGCTCGAGATTTTGCATTCCACCATCTGTTTTCATGTCTGTGTGTTTGATGGTGTAAAATTAATCACAAGCCTCCACAAGATTTGAAAAATGGTACTGACTTATGTCACAAGTGATTTATATCAGAATCTTTAAATTTTATAATCGTCCCGAACTTCATCGCTTTTTGCATAACAAACTGGTGAAGAGTTTTCTTGAATTTCTGATGAATCCTGGCTTTTGAATTTTTCTATGTTAAAAGTTTCGGAATGATTTTTTGCAATGGATAAAGTTTTCCAGTCTTCATTTTTAAGCATTTTTCCGATGTAAATGATTTGGCCGATGTGGTAAGGATAATGGGCAAATTGTCTTAAAACGGCATCCAGAATACTGTGCTTTTCACCACGTATGAGAATCGTGTCGTACCAGTTTTCGTCTTTAATTTGATTTAAAGCTTCCAATAAAACCTGCCAACCTTTATTCCAAATCTCCATCATTTCTGATTTTGAATGAATGTCGTTTTCAAATTCAGAATCTCTGTTTCGCCAATTTTTTTCACCATCTTCAGTGAGGAAATTCGTCCAACGTGAAAGCATATTTCCAGAAATATGTTTTACCAAAGTTGCGATGGAATTACTTTCCTCATTGTATTTCCAGAAAAGTTGTTCTTCAGAAACCTGGTCGAAAGTTTTTTCGGCAAGTTCTTTATAAAATAGAAACCGTTTGATAAATAGATCTTTCATTTTAATGTTTTTGATGAAAAAATTGGACAAATCAAATTTAGTGAAAAGTAAACTTTTTAAACTGTTTTTTTTAATATTGTCGAATGTGATTTTTCTTTTTTAATTTATTATAAAGTTTTGTTAATTAATAGATTATGCGTTTTTAATGATGCTTATTTCTTTGAAAATTATAAAAAATGTTCTTTTGAATTTGTAATTTTGATAAAAATAAAGTCATGGTTGGGCTTGAGAATCGATGCAAAAATTGCAGTCAGCATTTACTTTTGGATCAGAAGTATTGTCATGCCTGTGGTCAGAAAACGGATACGCATCGGATTAATTTTCATTTTCTCCTCCATGAAATTCAGCACGGCATTTTTCATGTAGATGGCGGAATTGTTTTTACGCTTAAAGAACTTTTTACAAGACCTGGCCATACGTTGCGCGAGTATTTGGAAGGAAAACGGAAACCGCATTTTCCACCGATACTTTTTGTTTTAATTATGGGATCTGTGTGTGCCCTGATTCAATTTTTTTTAAATCATAAGGTAGAAAAAAAAGAAGATTCCACTTTTGAAACCAATTTATCAAAAAATGAAATTGCGCAATACATCGATTTTAAACGTTTTGTTGCCTACTTTACTCATATCTTCCAATGGCTGGGAGAACATCTTGCTTTTACCATTTTATTAATGCTTCCTATTTCTGGTCTGGCTTTTTTTCTTGGATTTAGAAAGTATCGGTATAATTATTCTGAATGGTTGGTGATTCTTCTTTTTCTGGCTGGTCAGTGCTTAACGGTTTACGTTTTCTTTATTTTTATCAATCATTTTTTAGGTGATTTTAATTTACTTTTCTATATGATTTGTTGGGCTCTGGTTACTTTTTGTCTTATTCAATTATTTAATCAACGTGGAAAATGGTACGTTGTTTTAAGAACTTTCTGGTCCTTATTTCTAAGTTATTTATTTTCTGTCATCTATATTGTATTCGCGGTTTTAATTCTTATAGCAGTAGGACTACTTTTATACGGCTACGATAATATTATTCCCAGGGTTCTGAATAAAGGGTGATAAGTAACAGCAATTCAAAAAATCGAAGGGTATCTTTTACATTTAAAAGTTTTAATCAATACATTTGTATTTGATTTTTAAAATATAAAAATGGACTTTAAAAACTTTTCGATGCCGTATAGCATCAACCCCGAATATTCAAAAAAAGTGGCTTATTTTTCAATGGAATTTGCCATCGATCAAGCCCTAAAAATATACTCTGGAGGATTAGGTTTTTTAGCCGGTTCTCATATGAAAAGTGCCTTTAACCTCAAACAGGATTTGGTAGGAATTGGTATTTTGTGGAAGTTCGGTTATTACGATCAAGCCAGAAATCATGATCAAACTTTACAGGCAACCTGGACCAGAAAAATGTATTCTTTTTTAGAAGATACAGGAATTCAATATCAGATTGAAATTCATTCTGCACCAGTTTGGGTAAAGGTTTATTATTTGGCTCCTGAAATTTTTCATACTGCGCCGATGTTTTTCCTGTCGACAGATGTTCCGGAAAATGATCATATTTCAAAAACAATTTGTCACCGTCTTTATGATGCGAATGAATCGACTAAACTTGCTCAGTATATTTTATTGGGAAAAGGTGGTGCGAAGCTTTTAGATATGATGAATTTCGAAAGAGATGTTTATCATTTGAATGAAGCACATGGTCTTCCGGCAGCATTTTATTTGTTGAAGAAATTCGGTGGTGATTTGCAGAAAGTAAAAGAGAAATTAGTATTTACCACGCATACTCCAGAAGAAGCCGGAAACGAAAAACACAATATTTTCATGTGTCACGATATGTCTTACTTTTCAGGATTGTCGATTGATGAAGTGAAAACAATTGAAGGCGTGGAGGATGACCGTTTCAACCATTCGCTTTGTGCCTTGCGTATGGCGAGAGTTGCAAATGGGGTGTCGCAATTACACGGTGTGGTTTCAAGAGAAATGTGGAGTAAGTACTCCAAAATATGTGAAATCAAGGCAATTACCAATGCGCAGGAATATAAATATTGGGCTGATAAACCTTTGTATCAATCGAAAGATGAAGACGATGCTACTTTATTCGATTTCAGAAAAAAACATTTGAAGAAAAGATTTTTCAAAATTGTAGCTGATCAGACGGGTAATTTATTTGATCCAAATGTGTTCACTATTGTTTGGGCGAGAAGATTTGCAGGTTATAAAAGAGCAGATCTATTACTTCATGATAAAGAACGATTTGAAAGATTATTAAATAATCCGAAATATCCCGTGCAGATTGTTTGGGCAGGGAAACCTTATCCAATGGATTATACCGCTATTTCTACTTTTAATAGTTTGGTAGAAGAAAGTAAGAATTATAAAAATATGGCGGTACTTACAGGTTATGAATTGGCTTTAAGTAAATCGATGAAACAAGGTTCGGATTTGTGGTTGAATAATCCACGCGTACCGAGAGAAGCATCTGGAACTTCGGGAATGAGCGCTGCGATGAATGGTTCTGTAAACTTGTCAACCGACGATGGTTGGATTCCGGAGTTTGCAAAACATGGCGAAAACTCTTTTGTTGTTCCAAAAGCAGATTACGAGAATATGAGCGTTTATGACCAAGATAATTATGACCTTAATAAGTTGTATGAAATCTTAGAAAACGAGATTATTCCAATGTATTATGATCGTCCGGATGAATGGAGGAAAGTTCAGCAAACTGCTATGGATGACGTGAAAGACGCCTTCAATTCTGATCGAATGGCAGATGAATATTACAAGCAAATTTACATCGACTAATTTTTTTTTAGATCAATTTAAATCCGTTCCGTTTTATAATGGGACGGATTTTTTTGTTTATTTTTAATGGTGAAATTAAAAACGAATTTATGAATCCAAGTATCTGGGAGCTCGAAACATTTTATAGAAAAAGAGATATCATTATTATTGGTGCGGGTTTCACTGGATTGTGGATTGCTATTTTGATTAAAGAAAAGTTTCCCGAAAAATCAGTTTTAGTGGTTGAAAGAAGTTCAATTCCAATTGGTGCTTCTACACGAAATGCAGGTTTTGCTTGCTTCGGAAGTCTCACTGAACTTATTGCCGATTCTGAAAAAATGGGTTGGCAAAAAACATTAGATTTAGTAAAAATGCGTTTTGATGGATTGCAAAAAATTAAAACTTATTTTAAAGCTGAAACCATCGATTTTGAAAGGTGTGGCGGTTATGAAATTTTAAATGATGATTCCATTTTATTTCAAATTGATGAAGTGAATGAAAGATTAAAAAATATCACGGGAATTCAGAAGACGTACTTTGAGAGTAATTCAAAAATTCAAGAATTTGGTTTAGCAAAAACAAAAATTTTAATTGAAAATCCTTTGGAAGGAAGTTTACATTCTGGAAAATTATTACACGAACTATTACAGAAATGCTATGATTTAAAAGTTGAATTTCTTTTCGGAACTGAAATTTTGGAGATTGTTGAATCTGCTGATTCTGTAAAAATAACTACTGAAAATATCGATTTAGAAACGGATAAATTAGTAATTGCAACAAACGCTTTTACTAAAAAACTATTTCCGGAAATAGATTTGGTTCCCGCGCGCGGACAGATTTTATTAACTGAACCTATAGAAAATCTAAAGCTGAAAGGTACTTTTCATTATGACGAAGGATTTTATTATTTCAGAAATTTAAACAATCGTATTTTATTAGGAGGTGGTAGAAACATGGATTTTAAAAATGAAGAAACTACTGACTTTGCTACGACAGAATTTTTACAAAATCATTTAGAAGAATTTTTGAAAGAGGTTATTTTACCGAATCAAAGTTTTAAAATATCACATCGCTGGTCAGGAATTATGGCCATGGGAACTGAAAAATATCCCATCATTGAAAAGATTTCCGATCGTCAAATTGCAGCTGTTCGACTTTCCGGGATGGGTGTTGCGCTCGCTCCAAAAGTCGGTGAACTTGTTGCGGAGATGGTTTAATCGTTTCTTTGACAACATATCTGTTAAGATAAAATCCTATTATTTTAAAGCTTATACTTCAAATAATAGGATTTTATTGAGACTCCAGTTTTTCTATCTGAAAAACAATTGAGCGTATATTTTCAAATCTAAAACTAAGTTGGAAACTTTTTAGTTATTCTCATCCAAATCGTTGTTCAATTTTTTATGTAATTTACTGTTTTTATAACCGTAAGAGAAATAAATTACAAGTCCAATTCCGAACCATACCAAGAACCAGAACCAGTTGTTGTGCGTCATTCCCGTTAAAAGGTAAAGACAAGAACTTAATCCCATCAGTGGAATAAGCGAAAGGTTTTTTACAAATGCTAAAATGCACAGTCCGAAGTTAATGATCAGGAAAAAGAACATTGATATTCTAAATTCACCTTCGTTAGGATCTTTCCAATCCATCAAATTATGGAAAAACGCTGGCTGCCAAAAATAAAAGAATGTTAATCCACCCAAGAAAATAATTGGGAATAGAAATCTTGAATTAATATACGGCATGTGAAATCTTCCAGGTAATTTTTTCTTGGCAGGTAGTAATAAGACTCCACCACAAACCAGCACAAATGCGAAGATAGTTCCGATACTTGTGAAATCTAAAATGAATGATTTATCAGTAAATAAAATCGGAATACCAACCACGATTCCTGTTGCAATCGTTGCATAAGATGGCGTATTATATTTGGGGTGAATGGTCATGAATTTTTTAGGCATTAATCCATCACGACTCATTGCGTACCAGATTCTCGGTTGTCCCATTTGGAAAACGAGTAATACCGTTGTGATTGCTACAACCGCTCCCAAGGAAACTACGAATTCCATCCAGGCGACGTTCGCATTTGATTTTTCAAAGATGAAAGCCAGTGGATCTCCGATGCCATCAAACTTTCTATAATCCACCATTCCCGTGAGAACCAAGGTTAAAATAATATAAATTACAGTACATAAAATCAAGGAAATAATCATTCCTCGTGGTAGATTTTTCTGTGGATCTTTTGTTTCTTCTGAAAGTACACTTAAGGCGTCAAATCCAATATAGGCAAAGAAAACGCCGGAAACCGCGCTCATTACGCCGGCAAAACCATTAGGCATAAAAGAATGTTCGCCTGTGATAATGCTTTTTGGAAACCAGTTGTCGGTATTCATATATCCAATTCCAACTGCGATAACCAAAAGAATGATGAATAATTTTAAAATAACGAAGATGTTATTAAAGTTTTTTGATTCTTTAATTCCAACATATACCAACCAGGTGATTAATCCATTAATAACTAAAGCAGGAAGATCTAAGATTATTTTTAAATTTCCGATTAACGGAGCGTTCTTCCAGGCATTAACGAGCTGTAAATTTTGGGAACCATTCATAAATGCTTTTTTAGCTTCCGGATAGCTGCAGGTTAAAAAGTCAGGAATATGAATTCCGATTCTACCCATAAAACTGGTGAAATAATCAGACCATGAAAAAGCGACATAGATATTTCCAAAAGAATATTCCATGATTAAGGCCCAACCGATAATCCACGCAATCAATTCACCGAAACTGGCATAGGCGTAAGTATAAGCTGATCCAGCTGTCGGAATTCTGCTCGCGAATTCTGCGTAACACAAGGCTGTAAAACCACAAGCAATACCACAAATAATATATAAAACGATGACTCCAGGACCGCCACGAAAAACGGCTTCACCCAAAGAACTGAAACTTCCGGCGCCAATAATGGCAGCAATACCGAAAAATACAATATCCCAAACGCCTAAAACACGCACTAAACCAGATGGTTGATCACTCTCTTTATATTGTTTTCTTCTGAAAAGTTGGTTCATCTTGAATATTTAATTTACACAAATGTAACAGAAAATTTTAAAAAACATAATTTTTCGCAACTTATATACTAAAATAGATGAAAATTATGTTTTAAGAAATAATGTATTTTTGAAAAAATTGATTTGATGAAGAAGTTTTATTTTTTATTCTTTTTAGGTGTTTTCTCGCTGGGCTTTTCTCAGTCCGTTCAACTTTATAACCCAAACACTTCTGTTGTTTATCCAAACGAACAATTCTTTTGTGTCGGTGAAAAATTTAATTTTAAAGTTGATGCTGTTTCCAGTTCGACTGGGGATTATGGAATGACCAACGTTTCTTCCAGTGATTTTGGACTTACTGCGGGATCGATTCCTATTAATTTTCCTTCTTCTGGAGCAGATAAATTTAGTGAAGCATTTCCGATTGGATTTAATTTTAGCTTTTACGGCAAGACCTATTCAAAAGTGGTTATGGGCAGCAATGGTCGATTGGTTTTCACGAACGATCCGGAATTAGATAATTTAAAAAATAATACGGTCTATGTGGATCGTACTTTCAGTGGAGTAACAGGGTACAATACGTTTTCTGCATTACCTTCTACAGATTACAATAAAATTTTCAGAACCAATCCAACGCAGGAACTCAACTTGGCGCAAATATTTTTTGGTTATACTGATTTAGTGCCTAAGTCTTCAAATGGATCAGTTAATTATTTATACAAAAATGTCAATTTAAATGGAGTCAAGGGACTTATGGTTTCTTTTCAAAATCAAATTAGAACCAATGGAACTGGAGGTATTTCGAGTAACGGATATAACAGTTATGTTTTGCTTTTAGAAGATGGTAGAGTAGTTATTTACGTTAGTGGTAAAACTGAAATTACTTATAATGCAATCCTCGGAATGCAGAATGATGATGCCACAAAATTTAAAGTTCCCACTCACAGTAATACCGCTTATAATTATAATAATGGACCCTGGAAAAGTGAAGGAATAGCGACACTTTTTACACCGAATCAAAATCTGACGCCTAAATTTAAATGGTATCAAAACGGGACTTTACTTCCAGAAAATTCTGATACATTATTAAATTTTACTCCAAATGATAATGATGTTTTAAAAGTTGAAGTTACCTACGAAGATCCGATTACTGGAACTCAGATTGGATCCGCGGTTTCTGATCAGGTACTTTTTAAAAGAATTCCTAAACCTGTAATAAGTTCTAACAGTGCAGGAGGTTGTGTAAGTGGAGTGACGATGACTGTTTCAAATGATCCTGATCTGAATTTTGAATGGTTCCGTGTTGGTAATAACACAGTCTTAGGAACTGGGAGTTCTTATTATGCTACCCAAACAGGGAATTATTTTGTTCGTGCTTCCCGTAAAATTTTGCCAGTTTGTTCGGAGGATTCTGCACCTTTTTCTGTGAATCTGAATTCTACAATTCCAGCCTTTAATCCAAATAATACGCCGTTGTATTTTTGCGAAACTGCCGGCGTTGTACCAAAAGATATCAATCTTTTTGATTATTATCCCACAGATCCGATAAAATATACCCTTAAATTTTTCCACGTTGGAAATGAAGTTTTAGATCCTGCCAATTTTTACATGTTGCCCAATACGTCAATTACAGTTACTGTAGATGTAAAAGATCCGGTGTCTGGTTGTGAACTGAATCATGATTTTGTAATCAGATATGATGCGCTTCCAACTTCATTCAATATTGTTTCTCAGAAATATTGTTTTGCTCAAACTTCTCTGGATTTAGCTAATTATCATAATGTTGTAGCGGGTCTTTTTCATCCTTATTTTGATTATTTGTATTCTACGGATGGAATTAATTATTCTACTAATTCTTTGGTTAACCCGCAATTGAATCCAAAAGTGTGGTTTAAGATTTTACCCAAGAATGCACTGCCAGGAAGTTGCTTTACGGTTTCCAGCATTGTTTTTAGTGAATATCCAAAAGTTATTGCGAATACACCAACCACGCAATTATCGCCACAATGTGCAAGTACAACGCAAACATTTGATTTAGCTTCTTTAATTTCTGAGATTAATCCAGATCCGAATGTTACAGTAACTTTTCATAATACTTTCCAAAATGCAATCGATGGAATTGGAGCTGTGGCTTACAATTTTCGAAGTGGATTGGGAGATACCACTTTGTACATTAGAGTAGCAGATAATCTTACAGGTTGCGTTTCGCCTGATCATCCGGATATTACGCTTTTGGTTTATAAAAAACCTACTAAACTTGTGAACGCTCTTAATGGAGCTTATTGCCAGGGAACTTCAAATATTAATATCACTCAAAATGCCATTTTATTAGTAAATGCACCATCTCCAATTACGGTCAGTTTAGAATATTATTCTACCAATGGAACTTTATTAACGGGGACTCAAATTACGAATTATGATATTGCAGTTTTTGGTCTGAATCCTTATGTCAAGTTAGTTTACAATACGACCTGTAGTGATATTATTCCAATGAGTATTTCATTTTTGCCAAAACCTGTCGCGATTAAATCACAAATTTTAATCTGTTCCGAAGTAAACTATTCATTACAAAATTTTAAAAATGAAGTAATTAATAATTCTTCAAACTATACTTTTACTGATCTTTCCGGAGCTCCACTTCCTGCCAATTTTAATTTATCAACTTTGCCTGTAGTAGTGAATTTCTTGATGAAAGATAATGCTACAGGATGTATTTCTGATCCGCAAACGGTTACTTTTATTCAAGGCGTAAATTCTGTTTTGTTAACTCAACAAACAGATTTTACGGATTGTGATAAAGATTTTGATGGAAGAATGGAATTTGATTTAGACTCCAAAAAATTAATATTTACAACTGATACCTCTGCAAAGTTTGAATATTTTAAAGATGTAAATCTTACTCAAACAATCGTTGGAAAATACACCAATGAAACGGCTTTTGCTCAAACCATTTTTGTGCGGATTACGATTGCTGGATTTTGTCCTTCCACTGCGAAAATTAATTTGAAAGTTAATACACCAAAAAAATCTTCCACTTTAATAGACAAATATTTCATCTGTTATGGCGAAACTTTGACCATTAATGCGGGCAGCGAAAATGATATTTTTGATTGGAGCGATGGAAAAGGAAGTTTACAAACTGCTACTTTTACAAAACCAGGAACTTATTCTGTGACTTTACAAAAAGGAATTAAAGGTTGTCCTTATACGCACAACTTTACGATTTCTAATGAAAACCAGCCCAAAATTAAAGTCATCAATCAAACCAATAATTCCATAGAAGTTATTGCGGAAGGTGGTGTAAAGCCTTATCTGTATTATTTTAATGGAGTTCCGCAGAGTTCAAATGTTTTACAAAATCCTACTGCATCATCTTATAAAATTCAGGTAGAATCTGCGACCGGATGCCTGGGAGAACCTAAAACGGTTTATTTCATTAAAATAAACAATGCCTTTACTCCAAATGGTGACGGAAAGAATGAGGTTTGGAAAATTGACAGTTTAGAGAAAATGGAAAAGGTTTCAATCGTTATCGTCGATCGAAACGGAACAAAAGTGTTTGAATCCAAAAATCCAAGCAAATCTGAATGGGACGGAAAACATAATGGCAGAGCCTTGCCAACTTCAACTTATTGGTATGTGATTTCCTGGTACGATTCGGTTACGCAAAAAACTGAGCAGCGACAAGGTTGGATTCTGATGAAAAATAGAAATTAACGAATTGTTTTTTTTGAACCTTTAAGGATTTTGCGACGGAATTAAAGTCATCAAGATTTTTTCGGAAACTACAATCGTGAATATTAATGTGAACTTTTTTGAAACATGCAGAGAAATAAAATTCATGTGACTGACGTGAAAATTAAACCATTAAGTTTCTTATTAAGGAGTTAAGCTCATTAAGGTTTCCTTCGGAGAAATTCTAACCAAAAAGTTTGGAAGAATAAATTATTGCATGATCTTTCTGTTTAGTTTATTTAAGAGAGTAAAACTTTTTTAATTTTTTGTTAAAAAAATCTCAATTTCATCTTTTTGATAATCAGAAAAGTACCGAGCTATTCGCTTTCATATAATCAGTAAATAGACTTGTACAAGCAATAACTTTTCGTTATTTTCGTTGATTAGAAAGCGTTGTTGGAGCTCGATGCTCTGATATAGCTTAAAACTTTTCGAAAATCAGGATTAAATGAATTCAAAGAAAATCTTAATAGCCACGGCCATATTCTATTTCGGATTATCCGAGGCACAACAATCTAAATACTTCAGCGACCGCGAAAATTACCGTTTCAACCTCGCAGAAAATCTTTACCAAAATAAAATTTATAACGCTTCTCAGTTTGAATACGCCCGACAGTATTTTTATAACGAGAATCTTTCCAATTCAAAAAAAGAAGCAGCTCAGTTTTTCGATAATGTCATCGGCGTTATTCTTCGTCAGAATCATGCGGAACAAGGCTTAGATGCTTTTATTAAAGAATATCCAAACTCAGCGTATTTCGCTCAGGCCAATTTACCGTTGGCAGATTTCTATCTGGCTCAAAAGGATTTTGATAAAGCTTTGGAAACGTTAAACAACGTCAATCAATATCAACTTTCAAGAGAAGAAAACACCCAGTATATCATGAAACTCGGTTATGCAAAATTCATGACCGGCGATTCTCAAGGTGCGATTGAGGCTTTAGAAGAAGCGTACAAAACGAGCGAAGGTTCTGATAAAAACGACATCGCCTATATGTTGGGACATTTGTATTACGCGGATGGACAAAACGATAAAGCGTTCACTTATTTCGATCAGATTAAAGAGAACGACAAATATGCACGTGTTGTAAAACCGTATTACGTGCAGTTGTATTTTAATAATAAAGATTACGACAAGGCGATTGTAGAAGGAAATGCCTTGCTCAACGAAAATATTTCCGCTGATTATAAAGCCGAAGTTCACAAGATGATTGGCGAAAGTTATTTCATGAAAGGGGATTACAGTTCGGCTTATCCACATTTGAAAATTTATTTGGACAGCAAGGGAAAACCGTCTGAAAGTGATTTGTACGAAATGGGATTTGTTTCAGCACATTTGAAAAAATATGATGAAGCAGTTTCTTATTATAACCAGTTGTTGAACAGCAATTCGGCGACTTCACAAAATGCGTATTACCAATTGGGGAACGCTTATTTAGAAGTGGGTAAAAAACAGGAAGCGCTTTCTGCGTTTCGTTCGGCATATCAAATGACTTACGATCCAAAAGTGCAGCAACTTGCTCATTTACAATATGCGAAGTTGAGTTACGAACTTGGAAATCCATTTGAATCGGCTTCGAATGTCATTCAAAGTTACATTACGAAATATCCGAAAAGTCCTGATACAGCAGCAATGAAATCACTTTTGGTGAAATCTTATTTGTATTCAGGTGATTATAAAGGAACTTTGGCGGCGATTGATAAAATGCCAAATTCTACTCCAGAAACGGATAAGGTAGATCAGGAAGTTTCGTACTTAATTGGAACAGAAGAATTCAATAAAGGGAATTTAGATGCTGCAGAAAAGTATTTTCTAAGAAGTTTAGAATTCAATATTAATAAAGAATTTCACTCAAGAGCGTTGTATTGGTTGGCGCAAACCTATTATCAGAAAGCAAATTACTCTTCGGCGATTGTACGTTTTGAAAAATTGCAGAATGAAAGTTTCCCAGAGAAACAACAGCTGAATTATGATTTAGGTTACGCTTATTTTAAATCAAAAAAATTCGACAAAGCGAAACAATATTTCGAAGCTTATTTAAAAGATCCAAAACCGGAGTTTAAAAAAGATGCAGAACTTCGTTTGGCAGATACGTATTATGCGAATAATGATCTGAATGAAGCAATTGCCATTTATGATAAAACGGAAAGTGCTGATGATTATACGATGTTCCAAAAAGCAATGGCTTTAGGATTTAAAGGTGATACCGTTGCGAAAATAGCGGAATTGAAAAAGTTACTTTCTCAGTATAAAAATTCAGAATATTTCGACGACGCACAATATGAAATCGGAACAGCTTATGCAGCGAATGATGATTTCAAAAATTCAAACGATTATTTCACACAAGTCATTAAAACCAGTACTGATAAAGATTTGGTAGCAAATGCTCAGATTTATCGTGCTCAAAATTATATCGACCAAAACGAAGATGCCAAAGCTTTATCAGAATTAAAGTCTCTTGGAAATCAATATAAAAACACGGCGTTTGCAAGTAAAATTGTTCAGGCAGCAAGACCTATTTTTATTAAAAATAATGATGTTTCAGGTTATCAGAATTTTGCTCAAAGTTTAGGCGTAAGAATCGACGCTTCAGAAATTGACGAAATTAATTTGAACACAGCGAAATCTTATTATGCGAGCAAAGAGTACCAAAAAGCCATTCCGCTTTTTGAAAAATATTTGACTCAAAATCCAACCGGAGAAGGTTTGTATCAGGCGCAATATGAATTGGGTGAAAGTTATTTCCAGACTCAGAATTCTACCAAAGCATTATTGGTTTTACAGGAAGTTGCGAATGTTCAGAACGATTATCAGGAAGATGCGCAAACCAGAATTAGCCAAATTTATTTAGCGCAGAATAATACCAATGAAGCGAAGAAATATTTGGTATCGCTTTCAAATTCTACAAACGTGAATGTCAAAAACTTCGCGAATGTTGAATTAATGAAGATTTACGCAGACGAAAAAGATTTCAAAAAAGCAGAAATGCTGGCTGATTTAGTTTTGCAGAATCCTAAAAATTCGGCTTCGGTGAATGAATTGGCGAAAGTCATTAAAGCCAGAAGTTTGATGAACAATGGCAAAGACAACGACGCTAAAACAGCTTATACGGCTTTAGAAAAATCATCAAATACCGAAGTTGCAGCGGAAGCTTTATATGCAAAAGCCTTCTATCAAAATAAAGGAAAAGCCTTTAAATCATCCAATGAAACGATTTTCAAACTAGCTAATAATTATGCTTCCGAAGAATATTGGGGTGCAAAATCTTTGGTCTTAATGGTTAAAAATTATATTGGCCTAAAAGACAATTACCAAGCGAGTTATACCGCCGATCAGATTATCGCCAATTATGGTGATTTCCCGGAAATTGTTGCAGAAGCAAAGGATTTAAAAAAGCAAATTAAGAAGTAAGACTTTTTGATAGCATAAACAGTTTTGAACTTTAATAATTAGCAAAGAATGCCAGTCAATGGCGAAACTCATTAATATGAATAAGAGAATTCAACATATATTTTTACTCGGTTTACTATTTTCTTCGACCGCAGTTTTTTCCCAGATCAAAGAAGAAAAATTGATTTTGGACAGAAAACGCGAACCGGAAGTAAAGAAAATCGAAAAGAAAAAAACTTCAATAGACGCAGAAAAAAACTATCCACCTGAAGAAAAATCTGCGAATCCGCCGACTTACGATATTACCAATGTTCCGGCATCTTCAGATTTTAAAACGTCATTAATTCAAGGGGAAGATATTTCTCCAAAGTTTGATGCAGAACATCAAAACAACTATTTCCAATTGGGAATGGGGAATTATGGTAAAATTCTAGCTGACGGAAATATTTCTACCAAATTAGAAAATGGAATGGAAGTCGGAGGTGATCTGCATTTTCTTTCTACGGCTGGTTTGCGTAAAGTTTACGACTGGAATTCAAAACAAAATTCTGGGAATGTTGGTGCGTATTTAAACTCTTACGGAGAAAAAGGGAAATTCAGCATCAACGCCGATTATGGTTTGAATGATTATAATTATTACGGGATTTATGCTTTGACGCCGGCTTCAAACAATGTTGATTTAAAACAGAAAACCAATCGTATTAAGCTAAATGGTTATTATGATTTTTATTCGAATGAAATTTTAAATGATGTTCGAGTAAAATCATCTTTCCTTAGCGATCACTTTAACGCAAAGGAAAATCAGGCAGAAATTATGGTGAATTTATCAAAGCATGGAGTAGAACTTCCGGCTTTTGATGACGTGAATTTCAATGCTGATTTGGGATTAAATTTAGAAACAGTGAAAACTGATTTTGAATTACTTGATAAAAATTCTTCTCAATTTTTGAATGCGACTTTAGCACCGAAAATGACTTTCTTTAAAGGAAAATCGTACTTAATGATTGGTTATGACTTCTCCTTTTTAAATGCTAAAAATTCAAATATGATTTTGGCGGAACAGGTGAAGAATAATAAAACGTATTGGTTTCCAAAAGCAGAATTACAGTTTGCAGCAGCCGATGAATTCAAATTTTATGCAGGAATTACGGGTGGTCTTAAACTAAACTCTTACGCCGATTTATTGGAGCAGAATCCTTATTTGGTTTCAGATCAGGAATTGCGCGCTACGGAAACGAAGTATAAATTCTACTTTGGTTTACGTGGAGATATAGATCAGAATATTAAATATGATTTCAGTGCAGGATTTGGGAAAATGAATGATATATTGTTCTTTAAAGCGAATGATTTATTTAATTCTGCAGTTGATTATAACCGTCCGGCTTACGATTTTGCAAATACTTTCTCTTCAGTTTACGACAACGGAACGGTGAGTGAAGCAAAAGCGAGCGTACAATATTTCCCATTAGCGAATTTGGCTTTAGACGCTGAATTGAATTTTGAAAAATATAATTTAGAAAATAATAAAAATATTTTCTACAAACCTTTGGTGAGAGCCAGTATAGGTGGTAAATATTCAATGTTGGATAAGAAATTAAACTTAGGTGCGAAAGCGATTTTTGCGACGGATCAGACAACTAATTCTTTTGAGTTAAATAATGATGGAATTAATCCCAACATTTTTATCTCTTCTGAAAACAGAAATGACAAAGTTGGTGGATTTGCTGATTTAAATTTGTCTGCAGAGTACAAAGTTCACAAAAATTTCAGTATTTTCGCACTCGGAAATAATTTACTCAACACCCAGTATCAAACTTACAAAGGTTATAAAGTTTTGGGAGCACAGATTTTGGGCGGTGTGAAAATTAGTTTCTAATGATAAGCAATGGGTAATAAATAATCAGTTTTGATGAATTGGTTATTACTGATTATTTATTACTTATAAAAAGACTGGCTGCGTAGTTCAACTGGATAGAATATCAGATTTCGGCTCTGAGGGTTGGGGGTTCGAATCCCTTCGCGGTCACAAAGATAAAACGCAACATGTTAATTAATAACGTGTTGCGTTTTTGTTTTTAGGAGTTTCGTATTGCTTCTGTATTGTGAGCCTAAACCCGGTGTTGTTGATTGAAAATTGAAGCAATCCTACTTCTCACTAATACAAATATATTAAATTTTAATTTAGAATTTTTTTTATTTTAATCTTTCAGACAGCGGTTTCTTATGAAACCCAACTATCATATTTAATTTTGATTACCAAATTTCGTAAAAAATGACATTCAAACTATTTTGATTACCAAATATTAACATCAAACCCGATTAGAAATAGTCGGGTTTTTTCGTGCCTAAAAACTAAATAGCCGAGCAAAAAATGTTTTTATAATCCATGCCGTAATATTTGTGAAACCAACGAATATGAAAAAGTTTAAAGAAATGTTTTACAACATCGATGTGGAAGCAGTAATAAATATTTTAGATTCAATTATTTTGATAATTTGTGAAGTTATAAAATATTTGGATCATTTAAAGTTCTAGGATCGATCTTAATTTTTTCTGATTTACTCACTAATTTTTTACTTCGTTACCGTTCTTTTCAAGGACGAACGTTTGAAAATCAGTCGGATTGCATATTCGCAAAGCGGATAATAGCAAAATAGCTTTTCACAATATCGCCTGACTTACAAGTAGTTGTGGTGAATCGTCATCCATGGATGACGATTGCCGCAAATCTTCTGTTTTTTCCGCTTTGCTTTTTAATCTTCTTGGCGCCAAGAAGATCGTGTTCTAATCTTATTTTGGCGTGTGAAACTAATCGTCTGTCCGGGCATGTGATGTGCGTTCCGAGTGTTTCTACTCTTATTTTGGCGTGTGAAACTAATAGAGCGTTATTTGAAAGCATATTTCAATGAGTTGTAGTTTATCATGGAATTACTCTGAAATATTATTAACTTGGTGAATAATTATAAACATCAATTTATGGAAGATTTTCTTACTATTTACGTTGCAGCATACGTAATTTCGTTAATGATTTTTTATTTCGTCATTAAATCAGCTGTAAAAAATGCCATCAAAGAAACTAGAAATGTCGAGAATGAAACTGACCGACTTTTAAAAAGTATTCTTATAAAGTTAGGAGGCAATTTACCAGAGCTTACAAAAATTGACAATGATTTAAAAAATGATTTTAATATAAAAAAGAAAGTACTTAATAAAAAAATGACTTCTGATCGGACTTATAACGCAAAGATCAAAGAACTAGAGATTGAATTTGCTCAAAAGGAATACGATTTGAAATCTAAATTATAATTCTAAATAAAGACTTAGCGATATTTCTTCGAAACTCTCACTAAATCAGCCAAAGCAAGATTTCTTGCTTTGGAACTTTCACTAAATCAGTCAAAGTGCTTTTTCTCACTTTGAAAAACCAAAACGGGAATCCCCGCAACGGGATTGACTAATAAATCAACCAAAGGGCAGATTAGCCTTTTGGAGAAATAAACCTGACTATCGACCATAAAAAAGCCCCGTCGCTTCGGATCGATGGGGCTGGAATCAAGATTCCGAAATAAAGAGCATTTCAATACAATGATACAAAAGAGAAGCTAAACCTCAGTAATAAAAGGAGAAAAGCTACTTAACAATTTAAAATAAATATCATTTCAATTTTTATTCTGTGATATTCACCAACTTTTCTTTTCGTAATTTTTCAATATGAGTTCCGACAATCAGACGTAGAAATAAAGGAAGAGATTTATTCTTATAAAGTTCCTTCAATTCGTATTCCGTAGAATCTTTTGCTAAGGCTTCAAAGTCCTCATATTCCTCTTTGCCTAACTCCCGATACCCTTTGTCCTTGAATATCTGATTGACGCTAGCAAAACCTTTAAGAGGTTTAGTTTTTTGGCTTTTAATCGGTGACTTCTTGGAAGAAAGTCGGCGTTTATCTTTTGCCATTTTCTAATAGAATTTATATTTCTTTTCCAACCGATTTTGTCCCTTCTGCTTGATCCAAATAATTTATTACACTTGGAGGAATAGCCTCTTGCCCCATCATTTCAAGGACTTTATTAACGCCTATTAGAACGTCATTTTCTGAAAACTCACCCTCATAGGTTGGAAGTTCTGAAAGTTTAGTAAATGCCACATTTAAGGGCTTTACCTTCAATCTTTCTAATTCTTTTTGAATCGCTGTTTTAAATTTGTTTTGCATTTTTTTAAGTATTTATTAAATTTATTCTTTTAAATCATTTGCTAAATAGCTTTCCATAATCTTCGAAATGTAATCCTTGTTCTCAGAGAATTTTAGATCAATTAAGAAATTGGTTTTTTCGTCTGTTGTAAGTATTTTACTCGTTTCATGAATTATTGCAGTCGTTCTTTCAATCACTCCTTCTAGGGCCTTACCTTTTGCTACTAAAGAGACGTAACCTGCGAAGTCATCTAGCGATTTAACCTCCATGTATTGTATGTTTTTGAGGTCTTTTATTAAATTATTATATTGCAATTGGCTAATGTTATTTTGAATAAAATTTATCACCTCATCTACGTTAACTCTTTGCTTTACATAATTCTTTTTCAACTCATCCAAAGTGAGTTTTTCTAAAATCTTGTCTACTATCTCGTAAACTGTTTCTTTTTCTAAAGTAATTCCCATATTTTTTTTATTAAATTCCTGCTAATCCATTTTTCATTTTATTGTTCATCTCAATCAAAGTAGCGTCGATATTGTGCAATCGACGTGTATTCCCTTCAATCAAAACGAGTTGAACCAATGAGGCACGCAATACGTCTATGCTTGAAACCTGATTAATCCTCATCGCATTTATTTGTGCTTCTAACGCTCCCGCGGTCTTTTCGGTAATTCCCTTAATGTCGCCTTTTAGTCCTTGGGCGTTTTCGTTGGCATCTCCAAATAATTCAGTATAAGCATCTATGAACTGTTGACCATTTGCAGCGGCAGTAGCAATTTGTGCTTTTAAATCTGCGATCTCTTCTGGTGTAAATCCATTAAAAGCTCCGTTCCCATCTTTATCAAATCCAGCAGCGGCGAGAATGTTTTTATAAACGCCCTCCATCTCTTTTTCGAGAACTTTATTCAGTTGGTTTTTAAGGATATTCTTAACCATATCATCAAAGGCCTTATTTACCGCTGCGATACCGTCTTCTCCTTTGCTAAACGCATCCAATAAAGCGTCACCAATTTTCGAAGCCATCCCTTGAAGATCATCCTGAAGAACATCTTTTATAATTCCCTCTTTCAGCTGAATGATCGATTGATTAATGGCTTGCATTTGCTGATTGTACTCGTCAATTTTCCCTTGGTCCTTTTTCTTTTTAGAGCCCTCAGCATTCGCCATTGCCTGGAGGGCGATTTTTTGCTGCTCTAGGTTTTTAATCAGATCCCTTTGTCCGGAATATTTTTGAGAACCAACCATTCTTTCGGCAGCGAAAGCGACGGCATTGTAAGCGTTTTCTAGTTGTTTTAATGCAGCGGCTTGTTTCTTGATGTCACGTTCTTTTTTCTGGTCTCCGTTTATAGCTTTGCCAATGGATCCAATTAATTTTAAACCCGCTTGTATCATTCCCGCAACATCACCCGAAGCGATCGATTTCCCTAAATCTAAGGCGGAACTTCCTATTTCTATAATGTTTCCAATAGCGTCATTAGTAGCGTCGTCAAACCCTCCGAAAGCGTCTCCTATTTCCATGATGGAAGCTCCCATGGCGTTGAGACCATTTTTTGCAGCATCAAATTTTTGTTCGGTGGTAGCGGTATCGCTATTTAATATTTTAAAGGAATCGGCAAGTTTTTGAAAAGGATTATCATCAGAAACCTTTTTTAAAGCCCTAATTCTATCTTCAATAACTTTTATATCCGCTGCACTTCCACCATTGGCTAAAAGTTCTTTTATCTGGTTTTGAAGCTGAGGAATTAGTCTGTTTATTTCTCTTTGGGTCAAGTTGGCAATGTCTGAAAATGCCCTTTTCCACAAATCAGACCTTTTGAAAACATCTAAAAAAGCAGAAGCATATTCATCTCCTTTTGCTTTTGCGCTTTCGGTTAAAAGCTCCGATTTTTCATTTTCTGGTTTGTCTGAATTGTTTATCCCCTCATCAATAACTTTGTATTTCGCATCAATAGCAATTTTTTTCTGTTCAAAAGTTTCTTTTTCTTTTAGGAAATCTTCATAATATTGTTTTTGCCGCTTTAGCTCTTCTGCTTGCGCTTTATCAACCACGATTCCTTTAGCGTTTTTATTGGCTTCGGTTTCGTTTTCAAAACTTGCTTTTTTCAATTTCTCCAATTCAGAAATGAGTTTACCACCCGAAAATTTCGCTTTTAAAGTTTCTATTTTCTCATTAATACCATCGATAAAACTCTTTCCTCCAGTAAAGTCATTGAAAACATCTTGAACTGTTATTAAATCTTCTGCTGCTTGTTTTCCGTCGATTTTTTCAAGTGATTTACGGGTGTTTTCGAGATAATCAAAGAATGAAGTATCTTTTATTTTGGGAAACATTTTATCGATCACTTCTTTTGAATATCCGTTTTTCAAAAGCTCATCTCTCAATTCGATGGATTTCTTAGTTTCGTCGATTTGTTCCTGCTGTGATTTAGTAGCTATTTTATTTTCAGCTTCTGCAAGTCGTTCAGCTGCATTTATTCTTAATGCCTTAGCCTGTTCAATCGTTCCTTTTTGGCTTGTAGCATACTCTTTTCCGTATTTATCCAAGGCACGAAATGTAACCTCACCATTTTTGCCGACACGAACTAATGCACCGTCTAATAAAGCTATTTCCTGCTGAATCTCCCTTACACTTTCGTTATCGAAAACTTCTGATAATTGTTTACCTGCTTTTTCTTTTTTGGGTTTTTTGTCGGCCTTATGAACCTGATTAAACCCAAGTGCATTTGCTTGTTCTTCTAATTCTTTTTGTTTATTGATTCTCGCTAATGCTTCATCTCTCTTTTCATCAGACAATTTGTAAGCATCATTAATTTGATCTTCGACGCTTTGCCCTAACACCCCCTTAATCGTTGCTTTTATATTCTGCCAAACCGTAGGATCAGTTAATTCCTCCGTAGCATCAGCTTTCATTTTCAATGATTCTTTAAAATCCTCAACTGCTAATTGGGCGTTGGCTGCTGCTTCTGCTCTCAACATCATCATTTTTACAAAATCAGCGGATTGACTTTTTAAGACTTTTTCCGCATCGGAAACATTGTCTACTTCGGTCCCGAGTTTCTTAAACTCATTTTTATTATCGGTGACGAATTGGTTTTTAGCTTTTAAATCGTTTCCTAATGAGTTCCATCGGTTTTGTAAATTATAATAACTAACAAGCATTGTAGCGGCTTCATCCGCAAAAGCCTCAGTTAATTTTTTCTGATTTTTGGCTTGTTTTTCCTGTTCACTAGAAAACTTTTGGTACAGAATAATAGCGCCGGCGATTGCAACTGATAGCCCCAATGTTAATGTAGCCATTAAAACAGTTGCAGCAACATTCGAAATTCCCAACGCAACGGCTAATCGAGTATTTGCAGCAGTTAGGAAATTCTTTGCAGTTGTTAGAAAATTAGTACCCGCAACCCCCTGTGCTGTTCTTTGGTTATAAATCCCTTGCAGCGTTACCGCAACAGACATTAATGCCTGAGATTTAAGCATTATTTTATTTAAGTTCTCATTTTCAGAACCAAATAATCCAACTAAACTTTGAGCAACAGACAATCCACCTGCGACGGTTCCCATTCCGGCAATCAAACTAGACAGCCCGTCTTGTGATAATTGTTTTGTTTGCAAATTCGTCTCACGGGTAACTGTTCCTAATCGCTCAACTTCGTCAGACGCTTTTTTATACTCGACCGCATCAACATTTCGACCTTCCTTTAATTCTAAATTTAATTCAGCAAGTCTTTTTCTGGCTGCTAAATATTGAGCAGCTATATTGACTTGTTCAGCCGCCAACCCTTTAACAGCATCTGTAAGTGCGTCAGTTCTAGCAATAGCGTCTTGAATATCTTGTAAATTCAGTTGTTCTTTGCTTAAAACGTCTAATTTAACTGACGCTTGAATATCTTTTTGGGAACTGATAAAATCAATTCTTTTTTGAACATTATCTAATTCAACCAAAAGACCTTCACGCATGTAACTTGCCCACTCAATAGATTTTTGTTTAGCAAATTCAAATTCAGACCCTAAATTATTGCTACTTAAACCGATTGCTTTTAAGTTTTCTGGAATTTTTCCAGAGGTGATCCCTAGCAGGTTTTCAGATAATTCAGTGATTACAGCGACCGTTTTGCTTCCGACATTTTTAATTGAATTCGCTGATTTATCAAAAGTTCCATCTAAAGCTTCACCAACTTTCTCAGCTAGATCGCTAAATCCCATCAAATTACCTCCGACATCTTTGAGACCTGATTTAAGTTGTGATACATCCATTGTTGCAACGTATTGCAACTCTCCACCTGTTATTTCTGCCATTTTATTTAAAATTAAGTATGCTCAAAATAGAGGGATTTCGGAGCGAGTTATTAAAGTATGTTTCTGTTTTTAAAGATTATTGTAATTGAGTTCAGCCGGTTCCGTCAAATCATCCTGACGTGTTTTAAAGAATTTCACCCAAAATAAAATCCTGTTTTTTTCAGAAAGAAGAGAAAGAAACTCATTGATTTTATCAGACGCCTCCAAATGCAGTTTCATTAATTTCTCTGCTCTTTCAGAATCCAAAGAATCTTCAAACTTTTCTTTTAATGAGGTTAAAGCCTTTTCTGTAATGTGAACTTTACCATTAAGTATTGAGAGATTTCCTGGAATGTAATATTTGTATTGTTTATATTTTTCCAACTCCGAAATGCACTGTGAAATGAATTTCTTAACGTCTTCTCTGGCTTCTTCACGAAGAATTTTTGATTTTATTTCTGTGTAAATTTCAGAATCAAAATAATTATCTGGATTTCTTTCAAAATTTAGAAAGATCTTTTTTGCAATGGAATCAGTAAGTTTTAGATCATATTCATCTTTTAACTCCTGCATCATTGCCATTGTGCGTTCTGCGTAATTTTCGTGCTCTTCAATTTCTTGATTGTAAGCAAACTCGTCAAACTTTAATACTTTTTTTTCGAATGTTTCTTGCATGATTTTTATTTTAAAATTATTTGTTAAATTGTTTTTCTGGAGAAAAATCCTCCGCCTTATTTCCGGTCAGTGAAAAGACGTCAAGTTCCTTACCTCCCAAATCCTTAGCGCGGTTTTTTTTGGAATCGATGTAATCTTGAATTCCATCAGTTAGTTTTGGATCTCCTTTGATGATTCCCATTTCTTTTAAGACGGTCAGTAATTCTATTACTGTTTGCTCAGAAGATTGCTTTGCTGCTGCTGCAGCGATGTCTTCTATTAGTGAATTTGCCATGTCATTGTACTTTTTTATATTAATTTTTTGTTTTATTGAGATATAATCTTTGTCGAAATTTGTCCTGTCATAATTTTGGTTGAGGAAATACACAATTGAAGCCTTATTCCTTTCCAAAAATGCCGCTATATCTTTGTTTCGGGCTCCCATGCCGAAAGCCATAGAAGTAAAGAGAATACGTGCGGTTACGAGATCCTGAACCCTCGAACGTGAGCGCAAATCATCTTTTGTAATGCCTAGAATTTTTTCAATTGCATTTGCTGCCTTTAAAATCGCTAACTCGGAATTTACTTTGTAAGAAAATGTTTCAGATTGCCTGATCGTCATCATAGCTTTTAATTTTATTGTTTTTTATAACTTTCCAGAACTACTACTTCTATTGGTTGCATTGATTTGCATCTCTTCTTAAATTCATGTAATTGTACTCTGCGACCATAAAGAAAATATTCAGTAAAAACCTCACAACCTTTGTATTTGGTAACAACCGCAACCGGGCGTTGGAAACTTATTTTTTTTATCTGTTCTGGTGCCATATTTCTGAGTTTAAATACAATTGCAATACATTTTTTCTTTCAAATGCTTAATAAATCCTTTATTTATGGTGATTTACTTGGTTTAATTGTTATCCGTTCACGATTAGAGCCCTTATCTAACTACATAAACATGATTTGCAGTCTTTTGTCTTGACTAACCTAATCTAGTTTAAGGTTATTTGATGAGTTGCTATTGTGACCCTTTCGGTTTTCGAATAATGCCGTAAATTCAATAGTAGCACGATTTCAGCGCAAATAGTTTTTTTGCTAGTCCGCATTTTGGTGAGTTGCTTTGGGGTTGCTTTGGTTTTCCCGATTATTTACGTTCACTTTCTCGAAGGATTCCAAAATTTCTTCTGCTCTTTCTAATCTTTTAGCGGTCCAAGCCCAAACCCCGAAATCGTTTGCTTTTGGATATCGCTCTTTAAATTCAGTTTCGGAAAATATCTTCTTTTCAAAATCAACACACAGTGGCGTCAATTTTCGCATAAAAACTTCATAACCATACATTGTGTCGCTTTCGCTATTATGGATTGAAAATAAGTAACCACTATCAGTTGATTTGACTAATTTATAAGTAAAGCCATTCTGCGTAATCTCGTTTTGTAATTTTTGGACTTTCATTTTATGTGTTTTGTTATTTATTTTAATTGGCGTTTATCTTCTTTCTGCTCGGCTGAGTGTGCTTTGTGCTGCTGTTCCGTTTGATTGAGATGTATTTATTTCAAAGAATCCTTTCCAGCCTTTGTCTATGCTTTGTCTGATTATTAGACTTGCCATTGATTCATTTTTTTTCGAAAGATTAAATAATTCACTAAGTGCCTTTTGTTCGCTTTGCTCATCGAAATATTGGAATTTATCTTTCTTCTTTCGATATAATTTCCACAAATCCCAACTTGCTTTAAATTCTTTAGTTGGGAATGGAAATTCTATTTCTTTTTTTTGCGCAACTTTTTTTCTTTCTTCTGTTTTATTCAATGATTTAAAAGAGTTTACGGTGACGTTTGAGTTTAACCATAATTCAAAATTCTTTTTTAAATCTTTCTCACTTGACCACGTATTTTCTTCCCACCTAAACTTCTTTTCTACAAACTCATGGATTTTAGAATTTACTAGATCAATTCCTAATTTGTAAAACCTTGCAAGATTATCGATGGTTATTTTTTGGGAAAGTAAAAATTCTTTAGTTTTAATCTCATCGACGAAAATCGGGCGTATTACATCTACGGTTCTTTTAATACTATTTTCTATTTTAATACTATTAGAATCTATTAATAGTGTCGGATTTCCCTGATTTGGGTTTCCCTGATTTGGGTTTTCCGTATTAGCCTTATCCGTGTTTTCCGTATTTGGCTCGTATTGAGTATTATTGTATGGAATTTCGAAAAAGGTATATTCGGTATGACCAGATCTTAATTTTTGTTTTTTGACATATTTCGCTTGCTCTAGTTCTTTGATTCCAGAATAAACAGAATCTTTGGATTCTTTACACATCGTTATAATTCCGGCAACAGAAAACACCCAACTATCTGGCAAAGACATTATAAGTGCATGCATTCCTTTTGCTTTCAAACTCAAAGATCTATCGTGAAGAATTGTCTTTTCGTACTGAAAATAATTTTTAGAAAGTGATTTGTCAACTTTAACCCTATTCATTGTAACGGTGTTTTACTGTTACGTGAAATGTTAGGTAAGTTCCGGTTCGGATTATTGCGAGATTTGCAACTGAGAATTAAATTTGTCATATTATTTCGCACTTTAATTTTTGAGGGACCGCCTTTTTCCCAGGGCGGTTTTTCTATTTTATAAGTTCAGACTTCTTATAATAAATTTTACCACCGATCCTTTTAGGAGTGAGTTGTTTTGACTTTTCCCAACGCTCCAATGTACAGACGTGAACGTCCAAATAATCGGCTGCTTCTTTTCTATTAAGCAATTGTTCATCTTTCACTTCTGGCAAAGAAATACGTCCTATCATTTCACTTTGAATTTGCTGCTCTCCTAACTGTTTTTGTATAAGAGATTTCAAGCCAGATATTTCTTGTCTCTGTTCTTTTACTTCTTTGAGTAATTCTGCAAACTCAGAAAAAAGTTTTTGAAAATCCATATCGTTATTATTTTTGAAAAGAAATTGATTTTTATATAAAAGTTAGATAACTTTTCTATGCTCCAAAAGTACTTATAGGTAAGTGTTTGCCAATAAAAAAACCGTTCAAATCGTTGAACGGTTCAGGGCTAATTGTTTAATTATTTCGACGGTTATTTAATGCTGTAATTTTCTAATTCTATTAAAAATATTTTATTGCGCTTTTCTGTGTGCCCAATTTTACTGAAAGCTTTTTGATGATTGACCTCAAATTTTTTTAAAAAATCGACCTTACTTTTAAGTCTAATTACTTCTTTAGTTTCTTTCATTTCTTTACTAACGCCACGGCATCGGTCAAATATCCAATTAATATTAGAATCCCTTCCGTTACTTCTTAGTTCACCAAATTTGTCTAAAACTCTGTAAAAAAAATCAGAAGCATTCTTGCTGTAAAAAATACTATCATCATAATCTCCAACTTCTTGAATTTCTTTATTTTCTGAACCACTTTCGTTTTCTTGTGAATTGATAATATTTCCACCAATATTTCTTTGTGAAACCGCTCTTAAATTTTCTTTTCTTTCCTGTTCTATGTATTCATCGAGATAGGCGCAAATTGCTTCCATGCATTCTCGATAACAGATAACAGTTCCCTCGTGTAAATTTTCCCATCGGTCCGTATGGGGTGTTTCATCAATGCAATAAATTAAAGTTTCAAGTAACTTTTGGTTAACAGAAAATTTCAAATCAGGAATTAGAGCGGCATAAGTCCTTTTTAGAGCATCTTGAATATCTGTTCGTTGGTGAACTCCTTCCATTGAAACTTCTTCCAGAATAAGGATTACAGCATTCGAAATTCTCTCATTATACTCTTCCTGAACTTGATCGTATAAATTCCGGTATTCTTTGAGAAAATCAATTACAGGTCCGCCATATCCAGAAAAATTATCTCTGAAATTTTCTTTAAATTCCTCTACGTCAAGATAAGTAGTAAGCATATTTTTTACCTATTTTATAGTGCGGTTTTTGACCGTATTTAATCAAAGGTGATTTGAAACCACCTTTGAAAATATATTGTTGGAAATTTTAGAAGTGGGGCTTTACCAGTTTTTCACGCTCTGGCGAAATTGTTTCCTCATTCGTTCTAGTCTTGCTCAAAACTTCGTGCAGAACACCGTCAATAGTCATGTATAATTTGCCTGGTTTGCGTTGCGTTTCTTTTCTTAGCTCAACAGCGTAAGTATTACCATTTTCGAATAGAGTAGTTGTAGTTGTAGTTGTAGTTTCCATTTTTAGAATTTTTATGATTTTAAATTATTATTTATTTCTGTGATTACATTTTGAAGATCCGTAATTTCATTGAAATATGATTTCCGATTTTCTTCAAAATCTTTTCCCGACATCTGTGAGTAATTGAACAGATCGTCTATTAGTTTGTCGGCAATTCTGGCGAAACTTTGTAGTTTTTCCTGCTTCTGTTCTTGAAGTTCGTCAAGTGGTAAGTTGGTTTCCATATTATGAATTTTTAAGGGTTTGTGTTTTTTTTATTCTGAGAAAAGATAATTTTCAATTGCTGTTGTTTCTTCAGCTTCATCTGGCTCGATCAAACTATGTCTTATTTCTTGCCCATCGTAACATTCAACCAAAGAGAAGTCAATACTAATTGCCGAATTTTCACCCATGTTAAAATCTTCGGGGCTCGCAAAAGGAAAAATATAAGTAGAGGTATCGATTCCTACAACCTTCTCATTATAATATTCTTCCGCTTCTTCTCTTGCTTTAGATAGATTTTCGTCTTCAAATTTTTCAATATGACGGAACGGTTTTGTTTCGTTTTCATCTTTTTCAAAAGTTGTGGTGAATATGTCCACTTCATAATAGTATTTAGTCATCATTTTTAAGGTTTTTAATTAAGGTTTCAATATCGAAATGTTTATTCTTTATTAGTTCTTGCAGTTGGTTTAAGAGATCTTTATCTTTTGTATCATCACTATATAATGCTGCGAGTTTCGGCGCCGCTTCGTGTGCTCTGTCGGTCTTTTTTTTATTTACGTAGACAAGGAATGTTTTCTCGATAACATGTCCTGTGAGGTACATAATATCTGAAATAGGCATTTTCCCAAAGGCGTTACTCGCAAAACTTCTACGTCCAGAATGTGAGCTGAAAAATTGATAACGAGGAAGTTTAACATCTTTCTTTCTCCAAACTCCTTCTGATATTTCAATTAACTTTCGGCCCCAAACCTCATTTGTAAATCCGGCTTTTTCCAAAACCTTTTTAAGATATTCATTATATTTAGCATCAGAAATTTTGCGAGGAAAGTTCCCACCATGCTTTTGTAATATTTTTTCTAATTTGGGAATGATAGGAATTGACATTAACTCACCTGTTTTAGATTGCTCAAATTCAAGCAAACGCTGTCCGTTTTCTTCACGGATCATTTCTTTATTAAACCTCATGAAATCGCTTATCCTTTGCCCGGTGTAAAGTGATACTAAAAATAAATCCCTCACATTATCCAGTGACGGCATGAGACCTTCAAGATTTTCAACAATTAGAATTTCTTCCGGATTTAAAATTTCATGAATTATTTTCTTTAGTTGAGGTGCTTTGAAATCTTTGTGTTTTTTATGTAATTCGATACCTTCTAAACCTGCGCTTTTACATAGTGTAGAAATATATCCGAAATCTCTGTTAATAGTATGTTCAGCGTAATTTGCAACCTCACGTGAGTAAGTAATAAATTCTCTTCTGAAAAGATTGTCAATATCATAGATTTCAATTGTTTTTCTTCTAAACGCCTGGAAGGTTTCAAGTTTACTTTTCAGCACCCTGTATTTAGATTTCATTACATCATTCAACTCTTCATTTTCAATGAAAAAATCAATGTAGGAAACCAGATCGGTCGGAATTTCTTTTGACGCTTTGTTTTTTGCAATTAGTTCTGGAAAGTAATATTGGTTCACAATATTCTGCAACCATTTTTTATTTGTCAGCTCCGGCTCGGTGATGGCAAATGCTGAAAGTACCAACTCTTCAATTTCTTGGATATCGGTATTAATCTTAAGTTTTAGATTTTTAATAGCAGCATCCCGATTATTGGTATTTTTATTTTCACGATACAATTCCCAATCTTTAGCCGAAATAAACAAATTGCTTTTAGCATCCAGAAAGAATGCTTTAGCATCTGGTTTTTTCCCAATCCAAAATTGAAGTCTTACGGTAAGTGGTGCTCGATCCTTGGAGGAACGATATAAGAAATTAACAGTAGCCACAATAAATATTTTTCAAATCAACAATACAAATGTAGTAATTTTTGTATTGCAAAATACATTTTATTGCTTTTTTTTGCGGCGAATAATTTGAGATGAAAAATGAGTGAGGCGTAACACCTCACTATTAGATGGTTGTTTGAGTTCGTTTCGGTTCGTTTGATTTTATATTGGTTCGCTAGGGTCGAATCCCTTCGCGGTCACAAAAAAAAGGATAAAATTAATTTTTTATCCTTTTTTGTTTTTAGTGATGGTGAATTTAATATAATAGATTTTAAATCAATTGTTTATAGTATTTGCACGGTTAGTGAAACTAAAATTTATCGTTAAACAATTCATAGTGTTTTTAGTGAAAAATATATTATTAAAATAATTAAACAAAGTTTTAGTCAATTTTAAAATTTACCTTTTCTTTTATTTTTCTAGAATCATTAATATTTAAGAGGCTGGATTTATATTAGTTATTGATAAAATTATGAATTAGAATTTCTGATAACTTTTATTTATTTAGCTCAACTAAATCTTCTAAGTATTTCTTTAAATATATTGCCAAATTTGGTGGAGCATAAATAATAATTGGTGCTTTTGTTTTGCCACTATCTTTTAGATATTTGAACTTTTTAGTTTTTGAATCTAAGTACCTTCTAATATTCCTATAATCAATACTTTCAGAGTTATATTTAGGATTAATAATCAAAGATGTTAATTTACTTTTATTGTAATTATTTACAATTGAAAATGTGTCTATTTTACTAATTTTATTTAGCGGTATAGTTAATAGTTCGTTCTCAATAAAAAATTCCACTAAACATTCACAATTTGTATCAGTTTTATTTTGTACAATAAGGTCCCTACTAGTATTTGTAAAATTGAAAAAAAAATGTGTTGAAACATTTACTAGCCCTTTGCATTTTATTCCTTTATCATCTATGCATCTGTCATATGGTAAACTTAATTTATAGCTTGTAAGAACTTCTATAATATTATTAGTTTTTAAATTTAAATTAATTTCAATGTTAGTTTTAGGTTCGATAAATCCAAATGGATACAAGTTTTTTTCATCTTGTTGTGCAGAGATTTTGGATTCTTTATTACAGCTGATTATAGCTATTAAAAAAAATAGTATTAGTTTTTTCATACAATTAAATTATTTATCATTCTTATAAAATCTGTTAATTTATCTTAAACCTTAAATTTATTTTATAATATCATAATAATAATAATAAATATACAAAATACTTAGTAACTGAATATTCCGCTGTAAACTACACCACCATTCCGAGGCAAAGTGCACCATTTATTCCGAGACAAAGTGCACCACTTAAATGCATTATTTAAGAAAAAATCGCGAATTATATTTTTTGATGACTCATTAAAAAAGAGTGACATTCCGACACAAAGTACACCACTGAGGTTCAAGTAAACAAATTAATTGCTAGTTTAAATTCCACAAGAATAAAAGCTAGCATTATGGCAAATAAACCTCTACGTATGCAAAAAATTAAACAGATTTTACTGTTGATAGATCGCGGTTATTCACAGCGATCGATTGAAAAACAGACTTGTGTGAACCGACGAACTATTGCGGTTTACCTGCAAAGGCTTAAGGATAGCGGCTTTACCGTAAGTGAGCTCTTGAATTTTGACGAGGAAAAGCTTCATGTTATTCTATCCCCTTCTAGAGTGATTTCAGAAGAACGAGAACCTCGTCATGAGGTTTTGGAATCCCTTATTCCTTATTTTAAGACGGAACTTAATCGCGTGGGAGTTACTCGAAACCTTTTATGGCAAGAATATATTGTTCAGCATCCTGATGGCTTTGGATATTCCAGGTTTTGTGAACTTCTGCAAACCCATTTTAAAAAGCATAATGCAACGATGCACTTTGAGCATGTTCCCGGGCACTTAATGCAAGTAGATTTTGCAGGTGATAAGCTTCATTATTTTGACCCTAATACAGGAGAGCAGATTGATGTTCCTGTTTTTGTGGTAGTCTTGCCTTACAGTGGCTATAGTTATGTTGAAGCACTTACTAACGCATCCGTTCCACAAGTTATTCGCGCCTTAAACAATTCAATATCATACTTTGGAGGTTGTCCCGAGATTGCTAAATCAGATAATATGAAGCAATGGGTTGTTCGGTCTTGTCGATATGAGCCTAAATTTAATGATTTGATAGAACAATGGGGGAATCATAATCAAATCGTCTTGAAGGTTGCTCGTGTAAGGAAGCCACGTGATAAAGCCACTGTGGAAGGTGCGGTATTAAATGCTTACCGGCGTATTTACGCCCCTCTTCGCAATGAGAAATTCACCTGTCTTGAGGATCTAAATAAAGCCATAAGACTACAGCTTACAAAGCATCACGAACAAAACTTTCAGGGAAGAACTTACAGCCGTAAGGATCGCTTTGAGAATGAGGAGAAACCTCTACTACAAGCTCTTGTGCAAAAATCTTTTGTAATCAAACATTATACAAAAGCTAAAATCCAAAGTAACTACCACATTATGGTTGGTGAAGATAAACACTATTACAGTGTGCCATTTAAATACATTGGCAGTAGTGTGAATGTTGTTTATTGTACAGACCATATTGAAATTTATCTTCAAAATACCCGTATTGCATTACATAGACGGAACTACCGTCCATACACCTATACCACGTTGCCTGATCATCAACCGCCGCATCATAGACGGATAGGGGAACAAAACTTATGGGATCCAGATATGTACCTGCATCAAGCAGAACAGTATGGTCCCTGTACCCGTGCGTTCTTTAAAAAGGTAATGGAGGACAAAACAATCTTAGATCAGTCTTTTCAGTCCTGTCAAGGACTCCTACGTATCGCCAGGCAATACCCAGAGCGTATTGAAGGAGCATGCCAAAGAGCCTTAAGAGGGTGTCGTTTTAATTACAATACTATAAAAAACATTATTACGAATAAGATGGACCTTTTGGAAGAAAAGCCAAGTGAAGGCCACTCGCACAAGATTGGATCCCATAGCAATATACGCGGCTCCCAAGAATACAATTAAATTTATTTATATGAACACAGATCAAACAATTGAACAATTGCAAACACTTCGTTTAGGAGGTATGGCATTGCGGTACTCTGCCATTGCAGACTTGCCTGTTCACCAATTACAAAACGTGCATGAACTCGTAGCTTGTATCGTTCAGGCAGAAATCGAACATCGAGACCACGCAAAAACTCAAAAGTACCTCAAAGCTAGCCGACTTCGGTATTTTGCAGTCCCTGAAGAAATTATGTGTACCCCAGAGCGAGGAATCACGAAAGAACAAATTTTAAGGCTCTCGGATGGACAATTTATTAGAAGAGGCGAAAACGTTCTTATTACAGGAGCAACAGGCTGTGGTAAAAGTTATTTAGCTTGCGCATTAGGACGATCTGCGTGTTTATTAGGGTATAAAACTTTATATTTTAGTATGAATCGCTTTATGGACACTCTTATCCAAGTAAAACTTGATGGTACCTACCTTAAGTGGATCAAATCTATAGCAACGAACAAACTGTTAATATTAGATGATTTTGGACTCAAACCGATGGATCCAGATACAAGATTAACCTTACTAGATCTGCTAGAAGATCGCTATGCGCAAAGCTCTGTGCTCATCACGTCACAGCTTCCTGTTGAATCGTGGTACGACTACATTAATGAACCTACACTAGCAGATGCAATAATGGACAGAATGACAGCTTCGGCTCACCGTTTAGAATTAAAAGGTAAATCTTTGAGAAAGAAAAAAAATCATTAGCTTTGATTTAATACGAATCCAGGGGAAAGTCTAGGAAGTTTTTTATGAAATTAACTGGTGTACTTTGCGTCGGAATGAGTGGTGTACTTTGTTCGGAATAATCAGTAACCTAATTCTGTATTGATTTTTAATTGTGCAGCTTATATTTGCAATTAAAATTAAAAACGACAAAACTTATGTAAGCTTTGCCGTTTTTAATTTTGATTAAATCTCAGAATCGATTCAATCCGCTATATATAATGATGTGTTTTTTAATAAATCTGAACAGAACTGAATTAATTATTGGTCACTGAAAGTTTAACCTCAATATTATTTCTTGTGGCGTTCGAGTAAGGACAAACCTGATGCGCTTGTTCTGTCAACGACTGCGCTTCTTCTAAAGAAACACCGGGAACATTAACATCTAATTCAACCGCTAACCCAAAACCTCCATTTTCAATTTGACCAATGCTCACTTGTGCTTTTACGGTAGTTTCACCTGTTTCAATCTTTGCTCTCTTGATCATCAAGTTTAAAGCACTGTCAAAACATGCAGAATATCCTGCTGCAAAAAGCATTTCAGGATTGGCGAAGTCATCACTTGCGCCTCCTAAAGATTTTGGAGTTCTAACATCTAATTCTAAAATTCCGTTTTCACTTTTAACGTGTCCGTCGCGGCCGCCTTTAGCAGTTACGCTTGTTGTGTATAATGTTTTCATTTCTTATTTTTCTATGATTTGCATTAATTTGTCCACTGTTGCTTTCAATTCTAAAAGATCGTCGTCTGATAAATTGAGTTTTTCCGCCATTTTGCCTGGAATGGAGCAAGCCATTTTCTGTAAATTTCTTCCTTCCTCAGTTAGAGATACTTCGACAACTCGCTCATCTTCCTTTTTTCTTTTTCTAACTAAATAGGATTTCGCTTCCAGTCTTTTTAATAATGGAGTTAAAGTTCCGCTGTCTAAAAAAAGTTTTTCACCGATTTGATTAACGGTCAAACCATCATTTTCCCAAAGCACCATCATCACCAAATACTGCGAATAGGTAATCTCTAATTCCTCCAGAAAAGGGCGGTACATTCCTGTAATTTCTTTGGAGAGGACGTAGAGTGGAAAACAAATTTGGTTTTCTAATTTTGGGGTTTCTTGATTTTCCATAATTTCAAATCGGATTGATTAACTGAAATAATTATTTTTTAATGATAAATTCCTCCATCGGAATTCTCACTTTCTTCATGTGCGAAAGATAATCTTTCTCCAGATCTCTGTAACCTAGATAGAGTAGTGTCACACTTCTTAAACCCAGTTCTTTTAAACCTAGCATTTCATCAACCACTTCGTTGCTGAAACCTTCTGCTGGCGTACTGTCAATCTTCAATTCAGCAGCTTGAGCCATGGCTAAACCTAAAGCAATATAGGTTTGTCTCGCAGTGTGGGCAAAGTTTTCTTCCGCAGTCTGGGCATTATAAATTTCTTTTAATTTATCCGTATAACTTCCGAATCTTCCTCTTGGTAAATCTCTAACATCTGTGTGATGATCATAGACTTTATCAATTTTTTCATCAGAATAGCTATCCCAGGCAGCAAAAACCAAAACCTGAGAACAGTCTTTCATGACTTCTGGATTCAAAGCGCCTTGAACCATTTTCTCTTTCATTTCCTGATTTTCTACAACAATTACACGGAAAGGTTGAAGTCCTGAAGAAGTTGGAGCTAATCTCGCCGCTTCTAATATTGTATTAAGATCTTCTTGAGAAACTTTTTTTGAAGAGTCATAAGCTTTTACAGCGTGTCTCCATTTTAAATTTTCTATTAATGACATCTATTTTAAATTTTATTGTTATTTGGAATCGCAAATATAGTAAACAATTAAATTGTGTGCAATTTAAATGGGGCTAAATTTTTATTTATTTTTAGAATTAGTGATTAATTGTTTTATAATAAAAATCTGATCTTCTCAAATAGGGTTATTTACCTTCTTTTTAAATAATTAAATTTTATATATTTACATACACACAAATGACATGAAAAAATTTACTTTTTTTCTGATTATCCTCTTATGCGGTATTCAGGTATTTTCGCAGATTAATATCACAAAAGACAATTCGTTTGGGAATGGCGGTGTTTTCACAACGGATGTTAGTTTAGGCCAAACAATTCTTAATAGTAATTTACTTGTTTTGCCGGATAATTCTATTCTATATATTATAAATGGCGCCGACAAAAATCAGATTCTGAAACTTAAACCCGATGGTAGTTTGGATTCCAATTTTGCGAACAACGGCACGCTGGATTTTCAGGAAAATAACTTTATGAATGCCGTTCTGCAGGGTAATAAAATTATCATTTATTTTGGACCTAAACCAGCAGATTTTGATAATATTTACGAAGATTCAAAAATATTAAGATACAATCGAAATGGAACTTTGGACACTACTTTCGGGAATAATGGAATTTTAAATGAAGTTACAGAAAATACAAACCCACAATCTCTGAGTGTTATAGTTCTTGCGGATCATAGTTTGATTGTTACGAATTCGAATGCCACTTATCCTAAGAAATTCACTGTTGATGGTCAATTAGATTCAGGTTTTGGAAACAATGGTGAGATTATTTATGATTATCATTTTCCTCTCGGCCAGTCTTTAAACGGGAAAATTGCCACGTGTGATGTCAGTTCGCTTTCTTCCTCTATATATTCATTTTATGACTTGAACTCGTTAGCGACAAACAAAGTTTTGAATTTAAATACTACTGCTACTCACCAATACAATGGTTTTACCTTGCAGAACAAAACTAATATCTCGACAAGAATGACCGATAATGGAATGGTTTATTCCATTTTTGCATACCAGAATTATCCACTTCCGACTTTCAGCAGATTGGCTGTTATCAAGAATGAACAATTAGATCCTAATTTTAATGGAAATGGATTTTTAACTTCTGAAAATGAAGAACGATTTTTAGATAGCGGATTTAAAAATAATGTGTTTTTGATTTTGAATCAAAAAGCAAATCAAAAAGCGCTCAGTGCCTATTCTTCGACTGGGAATTCTTTGAAAATTAATAATATGACCGACTTTAATCTTTTGTCTGGTCACGAAATAGAGATGAAGGACGATTATATTTTAGTCAATTCTATTATTCCAGATGATAATCAAAATCTTGTTGGTGTTAAAATTGAAAAGTTTTTAATAGTGAATGAACTGCTCGCAACCTCAAATAATAGTCTTAAAAAGATAGAAATTGAAAATCCAGTAAAGGAGTTTTTAAATATTAAAAATGCTGAAAACGCTGAGGATTTTGAGGTTTATAATATTGAAGGTAGAAAGGTTCTAACTTCCAAAAACTTCAAGAATATCAATACTTCTAATCTTCCAAAAGGAAGTTATATCCTGAAAATTAATATGAAAAACGGAGAATTGTTTTCAAAGAAATTAATTAAGAATTAAAAGATTTTCTTTTATTTTAAAGAACAAAAAAACCGTCTGAACTTTCAGACGGTTTATATATTTAAAAGAAAAATTTCTTCTTATCCCAATTTTTTAGCATCAGCAACAAACTGCGCTAAACCTTTATCAGTCAATGGGTGATTCAATAAATTAAGAATCGAATCTAATGGTGAAGTAATCACATCTGCACCGATTTTCGCACAGTTAATAATATGCATTGGTGAACGGATCGACGCTGCAAGGATTTCTGTATCGAACATATAGTTATCAAAAATAATCCTGATTTCTTCGATCAGGTTCATTCCGTCTACTGAAATATCATCTAATCTTCCCAAGAATGGAGAAACATAATTCGCTCCAGCTTTTGCAGCCAGTAAAGCTTGTCCAGCGGAGAAAATCAAAGTACAGTTGGTTTTGATTCCTTTGTTTGAAAAATATTTTAAAGCTTTAATACCGTCTTTAATCATTGGAATTTTCACTACTATATTCGGGTGAATTGCTGCTAATTCGTCACCTTCCTTAATCATTTCTTCATAAGTGGTGCTCAAAACTTCTGCAGAGATATCTCCGTCCACGATTTCGCAAATGGTTTTGTAATGGTTCAGAATTGCTTCTTTTCCACTGATTCCTTCTTTTGCCATTAATGATGGATTGGTGGTCACTCCATCTAAAATTCCTAAATCCTGTGCTTCTTTAATTTGCTCCAGATTAGCGGTGTCGATAAAAAATTTCATATTACTTTTTGTTTTTGCAAAGGTAAGATTTTCGGGTGCAATAGGAAAATGATTTTGGTCTTAAAAAAGGAGTAGCTGAAATCTTTTTAACCACAAAAGTCACAAAAGTTTTACCTATTATAAAATGTTTTGAAGACATTAATAGATTTAGTTCTTCTTAAAAAATCTCAAGTTGTTATGTGATGTAAAAGTCCATATAAGCAGATTTAAAATTCATGAAGGAAATCTTAATCTTCTTAATTTTTAACTAAAAACTTAATGATGCAGTTTTGTGTCATTTGTGAAATCATTTGTGCCATTTGTGTTTAAGAAATCTCCGAAATGAAATTAATAAAAAACTACTTCGCAGCAAGTTTCTCTTCAATCACTGCCAAAGCAGATTTTACATCCCGCATTTTTTCCATAGAATCGGCATCGATTTCAATATCAAAAACTTCTTCTACATCCAAAATCACATCAACCAAATTGGCCGAATTAATATTTAAATCGTTGATGAAATCTGTGTTTTCATTGATGTTTTTTAAAGCTTCCTCATTTTTGACATAAGGTTTTACGATTTCTTTTAATTTTTGAATTGCCTCTTCCTTGTCCATATTGAGAATTAAATTTTATTAAGAATATTTTTTAAAGATAATACATCCATTCACGTCACCAAAACCAAAACTTACTTTTGCAGCAATATTAATTTCCTTTTCGATTAAATTTAGTGGAATACATTCCGCATCTATAATTGCAGTAATTTCTGGATTTAAATCTTCGCAATTGATATTCGGTGCTACAAAATTTTCCGAAAGTTGCAAAACTGCGGCGACACATTCTACACTTGCTGCTGCAGAAAGGCAATGTCCCGTTAAAGCTTTTAATGAATTGATATAAGGGAAATCTTTCCCGGATCTATTTAAAGCGGTTGATAAATTCTGAATTTCGGTAGCATCTTTTGAAGTCGCGGTTAAATGTCCGCTTATATAATCGATGTCTTTAGCTTCAATGCCGGATTCTATAATTGCGTCTTTTACACATTTCTGAACAGCGGTTGAATTTGGTGCGGTCATACTTCCACCGCCGCGTTGTCCGCCGCTGTTTAGATTTCCACCCAAAATTTCGCAATAGATTTTCGCATTTCTTGCCAAAGCCGATTCCAAATCTTCGATAACCAAAGCGCCAGCACCGCTACCAGGAACAAATCCTGCTGCAGAAGCGCTCATCGGACGAGAAGCAGATTCTGGTTTGTCATTAGATTTAAAACTACAAACTTTTATTGCATCGAAACCTGCCCAAATATAAGGTCCGGAATCACTTGTACTTCCTGCCAAAATACGTTTTGCTTTTCCGGATTTTATGCGGTCGAAAGCCATTAAAATACTTTCTGTTCCTGTAGTACAAGCAGAAGAATTGGTCGTGACTTGATTTCCCAAACCTAACTTTCCACCTAAATAAGCAGAGATTCCACTGTTCATAGTTTGAGAAACCGCCGTACTTCCTAATCTTCGGGTTTGTAGAGCATCGATTTTATAAATGCTTTCACGGAACTTTTCAATTCCAGAAGTTCCTGCGCCGAAAATCGTTCCGCTTTCCCAATCTGGATTTTCTCCATCTGAAGGTTCTAATCCGGCATCTTTCCAGGCATCTAATCCTGCGATAACGCCGTACATAATTCCCGTTGAATTAAAATTACGGAGTTCTAAATCGGTGAAATATTGGTTCAAGTTTTCTTTAACTATTGGCGGAGTTCCAGAAACTTGACAGGAAAATTGTAAGTCGGCTAATTGCTGATCAAACTGAATACCAGAGCGACCTTCTTTTAAAGCAGACCGGAAACTCTTCAAACCAACTCCATTGGGTGCAACGACTCCTAATCCTGTGATGACAACTCTTCTTTCCATTTTAATTCACTTTAATGATTCCCGCAATTGTTCCCTCACAAACGATTTCTGATTGTTCATTCAGAATCTTCACTTTGCATTTTAACTTGTTAAATCTAAAGTATATTTTCTCTGAAATCACGGTCACTTTCTCACCCGGAAATACGGGTTTTAAGAATTCAATAGCTGTGGAAGTTAAACCGATCTGACTTTCTTCAGTCAAATCATCGCCAACCAGAAAAATTCCCAAACAAACCAATCCGATTTGTGCCATTGTTTCCGTTAAAATAACTCCTGGTGTTATTGGATTGTTTTTAAAATGACCTTTGTAAAAATCTAAATCTTTTTTAAAAGTAAAATTTCCAGTCACCCCATTTTCATCAACGCTCACCAAATCATCCACAAATAAAAATGGAGTAGAATAGGGTAGTTTTTCTAAAATTTCTTTGTTTTTCACTTTGGTACTTTCGCTTTTGTGAAGATGCGAAAAAAAATAATATTTTAGCCTTGGTGAAAGCAATTATTTTAAAGTTTTACATGTCATCAATGATATGTTTTTGGATTGCTATTTTGTAATACATCAATAAGGAGTGAGCATCCTCATTAAAGAAATGACCGTGAACTTTAAGAAAATCTTATCATGGGTCAACAAGACTGTGGCCGGATTGTTGGTAAATTTGCTTCTACAAAAATTGAATAAATGAAACTTTTAGAAAAATACACCTCCAAAAATTTAAAATTAGAAAACAGAATTGTGATGGCGCCGATGACAAGAAGTCGCGCGGATAATGAGGAACACGTTGCGAATGACCTGATGCAAAATTATTATTCACAAAGAGCAACGGCCGGTTTGATCATCACCGAAGGTATAAATGTGAGTAAAGATTCTGTCGGATACATCAACGTTCCCGGTCTTTACACCGAAAAGCAAACAGAATCATGGAAAAATGTAACTACCGCTGTGCACGCAATGGGCGGGAAAATATTTGCACAATTGTGGCACGTTGGTCGCGTTTCGCATCCGGATTTTCATGAGGGTAAAGCGCCTTTAGCTCCTTCTGCTGTAAATCCTGAAACGCAGTCTTATACTTACGAAGGTTTCAAAGATACGGTTACGCCGCAGGAAATGACGTTGGAAGATATCAAACAAACCGTTCAGGATTTTGCCAATGCTGCAGAAAATGCAATGAAAGCGGGTTTCGATGGTGTTGAAATTCACGGTGCAAACGGTTATTTGTTTCACCAGTTTTTTGCCCTGACTTCCAACAAAAGAGAAGACAATTATGGCGGTTCGACTGAAAATAGAGGACGGTTTTTGTTTGAAGTTTTGGATGCTGTAATCGAGAAAATACCATTGGAAAAAGTTGGATTGCGGCTTTCTCCAGATTTTGATGGTGTTTTTGGTATGAAGAAAGATGACGAAACGACAGAAATGTTTGAATATTTGGTGAACAAATTAAATGACTACGAGCTGGCTTATCTTCATTTCAGCGGATTTGCAGGTCAGGATGATGATCCTTTAAAAAGTATTCTGGAAATCGCCAACCATTATCGTAAAATTTACAAAGGAATATTTATGATCAACGGTGGATTTAAAAAAGATACCGCAGATAAAGCGATAGAAGATGGTCTTGCAGATCTGGTTTCTTTCGGAGTTCCTTTCATCAGCAATCCGGATCTCGTACAGCGTTTTGCGGTTGATGCACCGTTAAATGAACCTGATCAGAATACATTTTACACGCCAGGTGCAAAAGGTTACACTGACTATCATTTTTTAAAATAAGCAAAATTTATAGGGGAACTCTTTTTTTTGAATTTCTTTCCATTGTAATTAAAAGATCGGTCCAAAATTGGGCTGATCTTTTTTAATTTTATTGTAAATGTTCGCCACCATCGACGGGAATTACACAACCGTTAATCCAAGCGGCTTCATCAGTACATAATAAACTGACCACATTTGCCACATCTTCTGGCGTAGTTAATCTTTTAAAAGGATTCCGTTTTTTAGTGTGCTCTTTTATTTCTTCACTTCCAGGAATCATTTGCAAAGAACGAGTGTCCGTCACTCCTGCTTGAATACAGTTTGATCGTAAACCAAATGGAGCAAACTCCAAAGCGATATTTCTGGAGATGGCTTCCAAAGCGGCTTTTGCAGCGGAAACTGCACCGTAATTGTTGATTGGTTTTATACTTCCTTCGCTTGTGAAAGCAAGAATTCGCGCGTCTTCCGCAAACAGTTTTTCGTTGTAAATTAGTTTCGTCCAATCATATAAACTGGTTGCCATGGCGTGAAGCGTAATTGCAAAATCATCGGTAGAAAGACTTTCATCTTCGTTTCCGACCATCGGTTTCAAATTTCCTTTGGCAATACTGTGCAAAATACATCGAACTTTTCCTTCTGAACCTAACGCGGTTTTTAATTCTGTTAAAACATCCTGTTGATGTTGGAGATTTAAAGCATCTTTATTTAAACTTAAAAACTGAATATTTTCGTTTTTAATAAAATTAAATTCTTCATTAATATTTTCTATTTCAGCACGGGAACTGCGATGAATAATATAAATATTCATTCCTTCGCGTGCCAGTTTTTTTGCAGAAGCCAAACCTAATCCTGAACTTCCGCCCAGAATTACAGCCCAATAATTTGTATTTTCAAATCTTCTTACCATTGCAATAAAACTCGTTGTGCAGAAAATCCTGGTCCGAAACTTAACATTAAACCTTTCTCGCCTTTCTGCGGTTTTTGATTTATGATTTCTTCTAAAACGTAAAGAACGGTCGCGCTCGACATATTTCCATAAAGTCTTAAAATCTCTTTTGTAGTGTCAATATTTTTACCTAATTCTGAAAATAATCCTTCTACCATTTGAACAATTTTTTTTCCACCCGGATGAAAAATAAGATAATCGATATCTTTAATTTTTAAATTTTGTTTGGCTAAAAAAGGATGAATAATATTTGGGAAATGTTCCCCGATCGTATCTGGAACTTCAATATCTAAAATCATTTGCAGTCCAGAATTGGTCAGTTTGAA
The DNA here is from genome assembly GCF_015191005.1 of Kaistella flava (ex Peng et al. 2021). Classification (NCBI taxonomy): domain Bacteria; kingdom Pseudomonadati; phylum Bacteroidota; class Flavobacteriia; order Flavobacteriales; family Weeksellaceae; genus Kaistella; species Kaistella flava (ex Peng et al. 2021). Next base: position 330,210 of record NZ_CP040442.1, read on the forward strand.
ACCCATCATATGTTCATTATTGTAAAAATGATACATTTCTTGCGCAAGAATTTCTGGACCTTCTGCATTTTCTTCTGACGATAAAAGAACACATGCAGCGCCGTCGCCGAAAATCGCAGCGCTCACAATATTTGCCATGGAGAAATCCTCCAATTGAAAAGTCGCGGTCGGACTTTCGACTGCGATAACTGCGGCACGTTTTCCAGGATTTGCCTGAAGGAAATTCTTAGCGTAGATAATTCCGGAAACTCCGGCAGCGCAACCCATTTCTGTAACCGGCAAACGAACGATGTCTTGGCGTAAATTTAATTTGTTGATCAAATAAGCATCAAGGGACGGAATCATAATTCCAGTACAACTTACGGTGATAATATAATCCAGTGATTGCGGATCCCAACTGGCTTTTTTCAAAGATTTATCCAAAACTTGCTCACCTAATAAAACGACTTCCCGAGCGTAGATATCATTTTTATCTTCAAAAGATGTCGCCGTGAAAACTTCAATTGGATCCATGATGGAATACCTTTCATCAACTGCGGCACCTTCAAAAATCTTTTTGACTTTACGCACAAAACGGCTGTCCTGGTTGACCAACCACTGATCCAGGAAAGGTAAAACTTCGGAAGTTTTTCGGGAATATTTTGGGAGTTGCTTGGCAACGGTAACTATTTTTACACTCATTAATTACTAATTATAATATTTCAGATTCTTGCGCTTTTACAAAAACAAACCTTAGTTTTTACCACAAAGTCACAAAGTTTAGTTTATAAATGATTTTAAAAGAGCATACAGTTTTAAAAATTTTTCGCTTCTAGTTTACTCTATGAACTTTAATTTTTTTTAATATTAATGTTTCACCTTAATCTTTGTGACTTTGTGGTTTTAAAATTTCCAATTATTTTTCAATAATCCATTGGTAGCGGAATGCCCACTTCCATTTGATGCTAAATTTTTTTAAACCTAAATCTTTTGAAAATTTATCTAAATCTTCTCTTTTGAAACCTCTCAAAATGGAAATTAATCCGTCCTCCGCGGTCATTTTTTCTAATCTAAAGATAAAGATAATTGCCTGAAAAAGTCGGTAAGCCAATTTACTTCTTTGTAAATCATTGACGACGATTCCTTTTTTAACCAAATTTAAAATGACACGCATTATTTTTAAAATTTCGTCATCTTTAAAGTGATGTAAAGTAAGGGTTATCAGAGCAATGTCAATATTATATTTTGAGAAATCGTACAGAAAAATATCTTCCGCTAAATACGTGATATTTTCAAAATCTACGGAACATTTTTCAGCGTGGCGAATCGTGGCTTCATTCGCATCAATACCAATTAACTGAAAATTTAAATTATTTTCCTTTCCAAATTTTGATAACATTCGCAGCATATCGCCGCTTCCACAACCGAAATCCATGATGGTGATCGTTTTATCTTTTGGGAAATCTTTAATTAAAGTTTTAACTCCACCTAAAGTCACGGAGTTTCCACCGAGCAATTGATTAATTCTGGCAATGTCGTCCAAAGCGGTTACTAAACCTTCATTATCAATGGAGAAATCGTCCATCGATTCTTCAAGATCTGTTCTGTACGTTGTATCTAAAGCCATTAATTTTGAGTCATATTGATTTCTTTTCCGTGGGTTTTTCTAATGATAATCGGAAGTAGGAAAGGAAGATGGGTTATTAAATTTGTCAAAACTTCGGAAAGTTTTGAATGTTCTAAAATACTACCTAAAATTCGGCCATACCATAATCTTTGTTTGAAATTCTTATTCCAGTTCGAAGAATAATTTTTTTCCATTTCTTGACGAGAAGTTTTACCTGACAAAAAATCTAATGTTTGTTCTGAAGCCAATTTTGCACTATGAATTGCCATTGCCATTCCATTACCACATAAAGGATGTATTAATCCTGCGGTGTCACCCATCATTAAAATATGATCTTCTACATTTTCTTTTTTGTCAAAACAAATCTGACTGATGGTCAAAGGTTTTTCAAATACAGTAGTAGAATTTTCTAAAATATTTTTTAAATGTGGATTTTGAGAGACAACTTTTTCCTGGAACTCATCAATATTTTTATATTTCTTGAAAGATTTAAAATTAGTTAAATAACAGATATTGAGCAAATTATTCTCCACTTTTGAAACACCACAATAACCACCTTTAAAATTATGCAAACCCACAACATCATTTTCAAATTCTCCTTTGTAGTGAGACTTCACCGCCAACCAAGGAGATTTATTTTTTAAAAAATCGCGATTCATTTTTAAATCTAAATTTGATCGTTTTCCAAATCCGCCCAAAACAACTTTTGAGGATAAAGTTTTTCCGGATGCCAAATGAACTTCAAAATAATCATCTTTAAAAATCACCTCATTTACCTGATCTTCTATAACCTCGCAGTTTTGAGAAAGAGCCTTTTTATAAAGTGCATCATCTAAAGTATATCTGCTGATCCCAAAACCACCGAGCGGAAGTTTGGTTTCAATCGTTCTTCCAGACTCGGAAGAAAATTGCAAGGTTGAAATGTGGGTTGGCTTTAATTCATCAATTTTAATATTCAACCAATCGAAATAGGGAAGGACTTCATTAGAAATATATTCGCCGCAGACTTTATGTTTTGGGTAAGAATTCTTCTCAATAACAATGACTTTACGACCCATTTTCGTGAGATGTATCGCGCTCGTTAAACCTGCTAAACCGCCACCAATGATGATGACTTCGGTATCGCAATTTGAATTCTTCAATTTTTTATTTAAATGTAGTAAAAATTTTTACCACAAAGTCACAAAAGTTTTATTGTACAAGTTTACCATTTGCTTTTTAACACATGAGTCACATTAGTTAAAGTTTAAAAACACGACGCGGAAAAACAGACATTAGTTTTTAATTTCCGTAGGGAATCTTAATGAATCTTAACTCCTTAACCAAAACCTTAATGGTGAAATTTTTTACTCAATTTTTTGCCATTTCTGCTTTTCCATTATCGCGTGAATCGAATCGTAAAATTTTAATAGACCAAGAGAACCTTTCTCGCCATAGTCGTAAATAGTTTTTATTTTTCCGTTATCGTACACTACTTTAGTTTCTATGGCAGAATGATCGCAGCAACCGATGGAATATCTTTCTTCTAAATTTTTGAAATCAATATTATTGAGATACAATCCCAAATTTTGAAAATCTTGGTTTTTATTTCCGACGAAATTACCTTTTAATTTTTTATAAAATTTTGAATTTAAAATGATGGAATCTTTTTTAAAAGACAATGTGAAATAAACTCCGGGAGCATAACCGCCATACTGGGTGAATTTAATTTCTGAAATATTATTGTTACTTCTCTTATTTGCAAATTCTGTAAGTTGATTATTTGTAACCATTAAGGTATCGAACTTCAGGATATTATTTAAGTCATCAAATCTTGGTATAAAGTTTAACACCTTAATCAAATTCTGACCGTTGTAATTTATAATTTTGGCGGAAAAGATATCGTAAACCCTTTTCTTACCTGCACTTAAAATTTTGTAACCATTGGAACTGCTTAATAAAACGACACAATTTTTAGCATCATCATCTATGAATCTTACCAGATTTTCATTGGTACTGTCTTTTTTATATTCCAAATTGACTAAATAATCCTGTTTTCCATCACCATTCAAATCGGCTTTAAATATGGGTTTTAGATTTTCCTTCGCAATTATTTTTCTAAAAGATTTAATAGAGTCGATGAAATTTTCACCAGTCAAAAAATCTGTTTTTAGTTGAAGATCTTCGTAGTTTTTATCAGCATGAATAATCTCTAATACTTCTTTATCAGTAAGATCTTTTTTATCACAAGATAAAATTAGAAATAGCGAAACAAAAAGGAAAATATATTTCATACTTAAATTTAAAAAAAGAAAGATACAATTTAATGCAAGAAAAAACCTCGCGTTTCCGCAAGGTTCTATAATTTATTGTAAGATTGTAAACATCCATCATCAGACATCCATCATCCAACAATCTTAAATCTTCTCATTCTTAATTTCCTCCACAATCTCCGGATTCAAAAGCGTAGAAGTATCACCGAAATTAGCAAAATCACCTTCCGCAATTTTTCTCAAAATACGGCGCATAATTTTCCCGGAACGGGTTTTTGGCAAGGCAGAAACAAACTGAATTTTATCCAGTTTCGCGATTGGTCCAATCGTATCCGAAATAACGTTGTTGATTTCTTTTCTCAAATTATCTCTATCACGATCTTCACCACTGTCTTTTAACATCACAAAACCGTAAAGCGCACTTCCTTTCACGTCGTGTGGATACCCAACAATCGCAGATTCCGCCACGGCTGGATGTAAATTCACACTATCTTCAATCGGTGCAGTTCCCAAATTATGTCCGGAAACAATGATCACATCATCAACACGTCCGGTGATTCTGTAATAGCCAACTTCATCTCTCAAAGCGCCATCTCCTGTGAAATATTTTCCCGGGAAAGCGGTAAAATAAGTATCTTTATATCGTTGATGGTCACCCCAAATTGTTCGCGCAATTCCAGGCCACGGAAAACGGATACATAAATTTCCATCCACTTGATTTCCGGTAATTTCATTTCGTTTATCATCCATCAAAACGGGCTGAATTCCCGGCAACGGCAAAGTCGCATAAGTCGGTTTTGTCGGCGTGATAAAAGGCAATGGTGAAATCATAATCCCTCCGGTTTCAGTTTGCCACCAGGTATCAACGATCGGACATTTTTTCTTGCCGACATGATCATTATACCAATGCCACGCTTCATCATTAATCGGCTCACCAACAGACCCGATCACTCTCAGACTTGACAAATCATGTTTCTCAACCCATTCGTAAGATTCTTTTGCCAAGGCACGAATCGCTGTTGGAGCCGTATAAAATTGCGTTACTTTATGTTTTTCAATCACTTCCCAGAAACGATCCGGTTCCGGATAAGTTGGTACTCCTTCAAAAATAACGGTCGTTGCGCCATTCAACAACGGTCCGTACAAAATATAAGAATGTCCCGTGATCCAGCCAATATCGGCAGTACACCAATAAATATCGTTCTCCTTATAATTGAAAACATTTTTAAAAGTATAAGCCGTGTAAACCATGTAACCGGCGGTGGTGTGCAACATTCCTTTCGGCTTTCCAGTCGATCCTGACGTATATAAAATAAACAACGGATCTTCCGCATCCATGATCACCGAAATAAAATCAGAAGGCGCTTTGTCATAAAGAGGCGCCAACCAAAGATCTCTTCCTTCCTTCATTTTTACCTCGCCGCCGGTTCTTTTTACGACCAAAACTTTTTCCACGGTCGGACATTTTTCTACGGCTTCATCGATGATTCCTTTCAAATCAATCGATTTTGTACCGCGGTAACTTCCATCCGAACAGATGATCATTTTCGCTCCACAATCGTTAACTCTTGATTCCACAGCATTTGCCGAAAATCCCGCAAAAATTACGGAGTGAATCGCGCCCAATCTTGCACAGGCCAACATTGAAACCGCCAGTTCCGGAATCATTGGCAAATAAATACAAACGCGGTCGCCCTTTTGGACGCCCTGATCACGAAGCACATTCGCCATTTTACAAACCCGGTCGCGCAATTCGCTGTACGAAATATGTTGCGCCTCCTCTTTCGGATCATTCGGCTCAAAAATAATCGCCGTTTTATCCCCACGCTCATTCAAATGCCGGTCGATACAATTCTTCGTAATATTCAGTTTTGCATTTTTAAACCATTGAATTTTAGCATCTTCCATATTGTAATCCACCACTTTAGACCACCGTTGATACCACACAAAATTCTCATCGGCCACTTTATCCCAGAATTTTTTCGGGTTTTTAATCGATTTTTTATACTGTTTAAAATAGTCCGGCAAATCGTCTATCACGTAATTTTTCATAATATTTAATTTTTTTTAATTCTAATTTTATTTAGGAGCCGTCTCTTCCTCAAGACGAGATGCTATCCGCTCATACTCCTCACGCCAAGGCTTTTCCCAACGCTTGTTCCGGGGTAACCGCTTCTATCAGGGCTAGTTACGACCCGTTTTATTTATTCCAATTTTCGTTTAAATATAATTTCATCTTTTTCATTCATAGATTCATAAATTCATAGGGCTACACCCCATGCTATTGATTACGCCACTTCGTGGCTGGATTAAGAATTTCCATTTACCTTAGTTTCCTATTAGTTAACCGTTGATCAATCTTAATTTTACTTAATTTCTTACTGGTTAAATTTCGCACGGACAATATTTGCTAAGTGAAACGCCTTTGCGCCCGTAATTTTATGCAGCATTATTAATAAATTCTTTGCGTCTTTGCGTTAAAATATTTAGTGTAGTTGGACAACAATTTACAAATACTTCTTTTTATATTCATCCATTTTCAACTGCAATTCCTCCACAACACTTTCATCATCAATCGTCGATGGCATTTGATATTCCTTTCCATCCAACATCGTCCGAATCAATTTTCTCAAAATTTTCCCCGACCGTGTTTTCGGTAAACGGTTCACCACCAAAGCATTTTTCATACACGCCACAGCACCGATTTTTTCCCTAACCAATAAAACAAGATCCTTTTCCAAAGTCTTCTCATCCGCTTCTGAACCTGATTTTAAAACCGCAATGGCAAAAGGAATTTGACCTTTTAAATCATCATCAATTCCGACCACGCAACATTCTGCAATTTCTTTGTGAGCAGATACTACTTCTTCCATTTCCGCGGTAGAAAGTCGGTGTCCTGCTACATTAATTACATCGTCAACTCTTCCTGTCACGAAAACATATCCGTCTTCATCTTTAATTGCGCCGTCTCCGGAAAAATAGTAACCCGGAAATCTGGATAAATATCCAAATTTAAAACGTTCCGGATCGCCCCAAATTCCCATCATCGCTCCAGGCGCTAAAGGAAGTTTGATCACCAAATAACCTTCATGATGCGGTTCGAGTTCATAACCTTCTTCGCTGAAAATTTTAATATCATAACCTGGAATCGGTTTTCCAGCCGAGGCTCTTTTAATTTTAACATCTTCAACACCCGGCATTAATCCCAACATCGGCCAACCTGATTCCGTTTGCCACCAATGATCAATTGCAGGAACTCCCACAAATTTTTCATACCAATCCAATGTTGCGACATCACATCTTTCACCAGCCAAAAACTGGGTTCTTAAAGACGATAAATCATATTTTTTGACCAGTTTTCCTTCGGGATCTTCTTTTTTAATAGCACGAATTGCGGTCGGAGCCGTGAACATGATGGATACTTTATGCTCTTCAATCACTCGCCAAAAAGTTCCTGCATCCGGCGTTCCGATTGGTTTTCCTTCAAAAATAACGGTTGTATTTCTGTTAATCAAAGGACCATAAACCGAGTAACTGTGGCCAACTGCCCAACCAATGTCAGAAGCCGCCCAAAAGGTTTCGCCTTCATTTGCACCGTAAATATTTTTTATTGAAAATTTCATGGCAACGGCATGACCGCCATTATCACGGACAACTCCTTTCGGTTTTCCAGTCGTTCCGGAGGTGTACAAAATATACAAAGGATGCGTAGATTCTACGGAAACGCACTCGGTTGGTTCGGATTCGGTCATTAACTTTTCAAAATCAACCAAGGAAGAATCATTTTTAAAATCAACCCGATTTCCTAATAATTTTCTATCGAAAGCCACGATATGTTCTGGTTGATGTTCAGACATTGAAACTGCTTCTTTCACGAAAGGCAAATACGGAATTCTTCTGGAAACTTCCATTCCGGAACTTGCGGTAATAATCGCTTTTGGATTACAATCGTCAATTCTGATGGCTAATTCCTGCGGCGCAAATCCACCAAAAACAACGGAATGGGTAACGCCTAATCTAGCACAAGCCAACATTGCAAATACGGATTCTGGAATCATCGGCATGTAAATAATCGCGGTATCGCCTTTTTCTAAACCTAATTTTTTCAGTCCGCCCGCAAATTTTGAAACATGTTCTAAAACTTGACTATAAGTATATTTAATAATTCTATTCGTTACCGGAGAATCGTAAATAATTGCAACCTGATCGCCGAATCCATCATTGACATGTTTATCAACCGCCAGAAAACACGTATTCAATTCTCCATCTGCAAACCACGTAGGATAATTTACACCATCATCGGTTAAGATATGTTTTGGCTTTTTAAACCATTCAATTTGTTCTGCCTGTTCTGCCCAGAATTTTTCTTTGTGAATAATACTTTCTTTAAACATTTGATCTGCGTTCATGATATTTAGGTTTTAGGTAGTGGGTTTTAGGTTTTAGTCTAAATTCCCAAAATTGAGTTTTATTGATTGCTTATTATCGATTAATTATTGCTTATCTGTCAAAAGTTCTTCAACCCGTTCTGTCAGTTTTTTTATTGAATAAGGTTTGGTGATGTAATCATCTGCGCCAAGTTCCAGCCCTTTTTTAATATCTGCTTCACCACTTTTTGCGGAAAGTAGAATGACTTTAATTCCACTCAGGTTTTTATCTCTTTTAATTTCTGCGAGCGTGGTGTAACCATCAACATTGGGCATCATAATGTCCAATAAAATCATATCGGGAATTTCGGTTTTCAACAGTTCCAAAACTTCGGAACCGTCTCTGGCGATAAAAACTTCATAACCGGCTTTCTTAAATGCGTATTCCAAGGTCATGATGATCTTGTGTTCGTCGTCGGCGATTAATATTTTTTTCATGTTTCTTCTTTTTTGGGGCGACCGCGAAGCGGTCAAATATTCATAGCCGTATGTGAAACATACGGATCGTTTACGGACATGTTTGTGAAATTTTCAAACATGTGAACGGAATTTATAAAAAATATTTTTCATCAAATTCAATTTCATTTTCAAGCAATAATCTCCGGTATTCGGATTCAAAATCTTCAGCATGGTGATGCTTTTTTTGATTTTTAATATAATTAATAATCATCTCTTTATCTCTGATGCAGTACGTAAATGCGCCATAACCTTCCTGCCATTCTTCAAATTCAGGAAACAAACCACTTTGTTTCATCCATAAGTTACTGGCAATTTTAATGTCTTTTACCAGATCGCTCAGTCGTACGGTTGGGTGCAAACTGGTGAAAATATGGAGATGATCCGGCATTCCATTAATCCTGTATAGCGTGCATTTTTTGTTTTTAATAATTCCCCAGATATATTTGTACAATTCGTCTTCGTGTTCAGAATTGAGGCTTGGTTTTCTATGTTTTGTAGAAAATACGATGTGATAATATATTTGGGTGTAGGTTGACATTTTTTTTTATTCGTTCGGTTGTTGAACCCTTCGGGTTCTTGATTCTTTTTTTATTATTTTTTTCCGTACGTTTCACATACGGCTATTGTTGTTAAACTCTTCGAGTTCATTGTTATGTTCTTTAATTGGTAAGAAAACTTCAAACGTTACTCCAATTTCTTTATTTTTCACTTCGATGTCGCCGCCATGTGCGATCATTATTTTTTTACAAATCGCTAAACCTAGTCCGCTTCCTGTTGGTTTTTGCAGATTTTGATTTTTTGACTGGTAGAATTTTTCAAAGATGAAGGCCAGATCTTCGGTCGGAATTATTTTTCCGGTATTGAAGATGGAAATCTTTAATTGGTGTTCCTGTTTCTGAAATTTCGTTTGAATCATTCCTTGTTCATTCGTGAATTTCAAAGCGTTTCCTAAAATATTTTGAAAAACCTGAATCATTCTGGGTTCATCATATTCAAAGATTTCATCTTCTAAAAGATTGACATCCGAATGATGCAGACTTCTTTGTTCAAAAAGGTGAAGCAATGGTTTCACTGATTTACGGAAAGTTTCAATGATATTAAAGGACTGAATATTTAAAGGAATAGTTCCCGTCTCCAGTTTATCCAGGTAAAGAATATCATTAATAATTTCACTCAAACGATCTGATTCTGAAATGATGTTTTCCAGGAAATCCTTCTTTAATTCTGCCGGCATTTCTTCATCATCCAAAAGAATTTCACTGGTTGCACGAATTGCTGTCAGCGGTGTGCGAAGTTCGTGTGCAACGCTATCGAGGAATTCATCTTTTTGTTTGTCTTTAACAATCAGATTTTTATTGGCGTTTTGAAGATCGTCAGAGAGTTTCAATAACTGCGAGGATTGTTCGCTTAATTGTTTATTAATAGAAATATTTTCCTTTGATTCTTCCAAAATTTTTAAAACTTCCGGAAGTGAAATTTTATCTTCTTTGGTTACACCTTCAATTAAAATTTTTGCAGAAGCAGTACCAATTCTTCCACTTAAAAGGTTTTCAGAAAATTTAATGAAACGGGAATCTGCAGTGTCACTGTCGTTGGTAATTTTATATTTTAAATTAAAAATTTTCAGGGCTTGCTCTGTCTTTTTCTCGCCAAGAAACTTTACTAAAATCTTTTGAATATCTGACACGTGTGCCGTTCCTTTCCAGATGTAAGCGTTTTCATGATTTTGAATGTAATCATTGATGTCTACATAAATTTCAGCATAATTTCTTTCGCGATAATCTGAAATAGTATTTGCCGAAATGATGGTAAATAAAAGTCCATTAACTAAAAGACTCCAGAAGAAAATCTGTGGAATTGGCGATAAATAAGGAATATTAAAAAAACTGAAGAAACCGTGATTGAAGAAAGTGCTTTGTTGGTAATTTTCAGAAAAACTTGGTAAGACCAAACCTAAATAACAAATAAGAACTCCCACAATAATTCCAGTCATCGAACCTAAATAAGTGCCACGTCGCCAAAATATCGCGCCGAAAAAAGAAGGTGCTAATTGTGCGATTAGTACAAAAGAAACCAAACCTATACTGAATAAACTTTTGCCTAATATAAAATATTTATAAAATATAAAACTAACCAAAATCAATAAGAAAATACTGATTTTTCTAATGTTAACAATGTTTTTGGTGTTGTTTGTTTCCGACCCAAATTTAAACCGATCCAGCCATCCGTAAGGAATAATGATGTTATTGGAAAGCATAATCGACAATGAAATACTCGAAATAATAATCATCGAAATACAGGCGCTTAATCCACCGAAGAAAACCATTGTTGAAATGATCTTATTTCCAAATTTCTGTGGAATGAGAATAGAGTAGAGTTCGGGATTTACATCTTCACCAAAAAATAAAATCTTTCCGCCCCAGGCAATTGGGAACACGAAGAAGTTGAAAATCAAAAGATATAAAGGGAACAGCCAAATTGCAGTTTTGATGTGTTTCTCTTTTCTGTTTTCGATAATCGCGGTGTGAAATTGTCTTGGCAAAAGGAAAATCGCCGACATCGACAGCATCGACATTAAGAACCAGTTGAATCCGCCTTCTAAACCGTTAAAGGTGTTTTTGGCTGCGAAGTCCGGTAGCTTTTCGGCTTGGTTGTAAATATCTTCAAAACCATTAAATACGCCGTAAACCACGAAGATTCCGAGAATGATGAAGAAAATTAATTTTAAGAAACTTTCAACCGCAACGGCAGAAATAATTCCAAGTCTTTTTTCCGAAGCATCCACATATTTTGTTCCGTAATAAGAGGAGAATAAGGCGATTATTAAAACAACGTAAGTTGCCGAATCGAAAAATATATTCGTAGTTTGATCCGTTTCTGTTATTAAATGAAAGGTTTCCGAGATCGCTTTTATCTGTAAACCGACGTAAGGAATAATCGCAAACATACAAACCAAAGCAATTAAAGCGCTTAAGGAACGACTGTTTCCGTATCTCAAAGAAATGAAATCTGCGATACTGCTGATTTTATTAACCCGAGAAATTCGGATGATTTTTGAATTGATATAAATCCAGGCTGGAATAATAATAATGGGACCGATGTAGATCGCCATATATTCTAAACCCTGATTTGCTGCCACACCGATGCTTCCATAATACGTCCAGGCCGAGCAGTAAACTGCCAGAGAAAGTGCATAAACGTACGGATTGTTTACCCAAAAACTGCTTCTTCTCTTCTCCGCGAAATACGCAATAAAGAACAGAAGACCCAGATAGAGGACAACCAGTGCAAAAAGCAAATAACTATTCATGGAATTTTTTGAAAATAATAAATGAAGTGAGACATGAGGCTGCCCAAACAAAAAAGATATAAACATAAATAATCGGCAAGCCAATTAATTTTTGTGAACTGTTGAACAAAAGCAAAACCGGCGCATTGAATAAAATAAACAATGCAATACTTAAAATAATCAGTTTTTGTTGATGTCTCTTTTTCATATGAAGTTTCTATTGAACTTAAAAGTCATATGGAATCGTCTAATCGCCATTTTGATTTTTTTAGAAAATTTATAATTGACGATTTCATTTTAATAATTAAAAGAAAACAACGGGAAAGGAATTTCCCGTTAGTTTCCTAATTTTAAATTGTACTATAATTTATCGTCGGAATATTCTCCTGTAAAAGAATACCAACCGAAGATTGCTAAACCACCCACGATGATCGGCATCAGTACGGTGAGGATGATCCAGCCAAATACGTTGTCTTCTTGTTTGTCCGACATAATTTTCGGAATTCCAAACATACTTAAACCGTAGTAGGCGACTACCACTGCTAAAAGCATCCAGACAATTCCTAATATTTTTTTTACTTGATCCATTTTTTTTGTTTTTTAAAGTTACTGAAAATTTGAAAGATGATGCGTTTTAAACTACGGGATTTTCAACCTCTGGTTCTTCTACTAATTCATCTTCTTCTAAACTTTTATTTTTTGTTTTTAAGTAAAGGGTTCCGATAACCAAACAGACTGCGGCGACTACGATTGGATACCATAATCCTTCGAGATACCATTCGGAATGTCCGGCACTTTTTCCGGAGACGACGAGATAAGTTGCAACTGCCGGAAGCAGTCCTCCAAACACTCCATTACCAATGTGGTAAGGCAATGACATCGACGTGTACCGAATTTTCAGTGGGAACATTTCTACCAGGAACGCTGCGATAGGTCCGTAAACCATGGTCACAAAAACAACCTGTATAAATACTAAAACAATGAGTAACCATCTGGTGTCCGGATTTACCGTAATCGCCTGTTTGATAAGCGGTTCTTCAGGTTTCCCATTAACCATGCTTGGTCCGGCTGCTGACCAATGTACGATACTGTCTTTTTTCATTACCGTTCCGTCTGTAAATACTTTTTCCTGATGGAACGTGATCAAACTGTCTGTTGGAATTTTTGCGTGAACTTTAACGGTTCTCTTTTCTGTTAATCCGTTTTTAGCAACGACTTTGCTTTCGATTTTTACAGAGTTGTACATTGCTTTATAGATTGGTCGGTAAGCGATAATCGCCAATAACATTCCGATCATCATAATAGGTTTACGACCGATTTTATCAGATAGCCAACCGAAAAGTACAAACAATGGAGTGGCCACAAAAAGCGCTAAAGCCATCATCGTATCAACTTGTGCAGATTCAATATTCATTACTTTCTGCATAAAACTCATGGAGTAGAATTGTCCGGTGTACCAGATAACTCCCTGTCCCATTACAGCTCCAAATAAAGCAAGCAATACGAATTTGAAATTAAATTTATTTCCGAAACTTTCTTTTAAAGGATTTTTAGAAGTTTTTCCTTCTTTTTTCGCTTTGGCAAAAAGTGGAGATTCAGCCATATTCCGACGAATGATGTAAGAAACACCAACCATTAAAATTGAGATCCAGAATGGAACTCTCCAACCCCAACTGTCAAATTCTTCTGGAGAAAGTGAAGTTTTAGTTACCAGAATTACAATTAATGAAATAAATAAACCTGAAGTTGCAGTTGTTTGAATCCAGGAAGTCCAGTATCCTCGTCGGTTCGGTTGCGAATATTCGGCGACATAAGTTGCGGCACCGCCGTATTCTCCACCTAATGCTAAACCTTGTAAAAGTCTTAAGATTAAAACCAAAACCGGTGCGGCGTATCCAATTGTTTCATATTCTGGAACACAACCAATTAGGAACGTTGAAAAACCCATGATGAGAAGCGTTACCAGGAACGTATATTTTCTACCAATGATATCTCCAAGTCTCCCGAAGAATAAAGCCCCAAAAGGTCTTACCACAAATCCGGCAGCAAAAGTTGCAAGTGTTGATAAAAAGGCTGCGGTTGGATTATCTGCCGGGAAAAATTTAGTGGCTAAAACCACGGCTAAACTTCCGAAAATGTAGAAGTCATACCACTCAATCAGTGTCCCAAGTGAGGAAGCCATGATGACGCCCCAAATGGTTTTGTTTTTGTTTCTCTCCGCAACATAAGCATCATGCTCTTCCTGCGTTTTAAACTTTTTGGCCATAATTTATTTGTTTTTTATTTTGTGAAATTTGGTTTAGGGCAATTTGGGAAATTGGTTTTTCTTTTAATTAAAAAGAATACATCACTCTCACCATTGCTCGCAGATTGCCCACATCTTTTAGGTTCTTTTGGGCTTTTCCCTCGGCATTTAAATCGCCCCATTTTGCGGAGGTGTATTCAATTTCCGGAGAAATGTTGAATTTATTTTGTTTGAAATCGACTCTTGCAGAAGCACGCCAAACATCGTCCAGAACTCTTGCACCAGAAGCGCCACGAACGTAAAGGTTTTTAAAACCTGCATCAACACCCAAGTTTTTAGTGTACCCAAAGAAAACTCCCGGAGCCACTTTCGGATTTGCACTCGCAACATCCACCCAGAACGCTGAAGTTTTAGTTGGTTTGTAGGATTCCTGTCCGTTTGGTTCTGTGTAACCTGCGAAACCACCGAGCATTACTAAATGATGAAGATTTCCACCTGTAATTCCGTAAAGTTTGGTAATGATTTTATCGTTGGCATATTTAAAGTAACCGAAGAACATTTCAGAATTTACTTTTTCATTCGATACTAAACCTGCCGATTCAATAACCGGTTTCAAGGATTGATATTCTGCACCAAATCCGGTCGTAACTGTTTTTGTTTTGTATTGTAATTGTCCGTGGAACGTGGGAATAGAAGAATTAAAAGTCGCACTGTTAACAGAAGCGCCAATCGCATTTGCAGTTTGGAACTCTCTGTCTTTATAAGCCACAAGACTTAAAGTTAATTCCGGAGTTAATTTTTGAGCCACTTTAATTTGACCTGCCCAACCGAATGGATTAAAAATGATTCCAGAATTAAAGTTGGCAACGCCAGGGAAAACATCAGGAACAACTGAAGGATACCAGGTTTGTCCGAAAGTAACTGCAGTTTTTGGCCAGGCTAAAGTTGCGGTCGCGTGACGAAGTCTCATTAATCCGGTACTTCCACTTCCCGCAGAGGTTTTATTTAATTCTGTGTTTCCAAAGAAATCGGCTTCGATATTTCCGGTAGCTTTCGCGCCCCAAACATCTGGACCTTTAAATCGAATTCCGACTCTGGAAGTGATTGCTAAAAAATTACTTCCTCCAGCAGCATTGATGTCTTTTCCATTTGCATCTAATTTTTCATCGAGTGGATAAAGGTTAAGTTGCATTTCTCGCGAGTACGCAGATTGTCTGCTGTCGAAATTATATTCCGTTCGAACCCAGCCATAGAAGGAAGCGTCCCATTCTTTCGGCTTTGCTTTTTCTGCTTCCAATGCTTCGATTCTTTTTAGAAGATCTTCATTAGAGGGAGTTTCTTGCGCTAGCAATAAGTTTGAGAAAAGTAGAGAAGAAACGATTCCTAACAAAACAGTTGATTTCTTCATAGATTAATAATTTTTAGTTTGTTTTTTTGTTGAAACGAAATTGAAACTAAAAATTTAATTGAAGAAATTTAATATATATCATTGTAATGAATATAGTTACTGAAATTATACTATAAGAAAAGAAAAATAGGAGTGCTTTTATTTCTTAAATCGCTCCCATTTAATCATCATGTATTTATCGCCAAACTCCGTGATGACCAAGCCTGAACCTTTTAAATTTTCCTCTGTTGACATGTATTCTAAAAGTTCATTTTGTTTAAAAACTTTATACACCGGATGAAAATCAGAATGTGGCGGACGGGTGATATTGTATTTCTTAATCCAGGAACTGACCGTGTTGTGCGATACGCCGATAATCCTTTCAATCTCACGATAACTCAAACCTTCCAAATAAAGTTGAAGCGCTTTTGTAACCACGTAATCGTCAATCTGTTTCCCCAGTTTCTTAACGGTGAAATAGTAATTGCAGTCTTTGCATAAAAACCTTTGACGCTCTTTAATAATACCACTTTTAACGATATTCTTTTCATTGCATTTCGGACAGGAATTTGGCATAACTATATCTTTTTAGCAAATATATATCAAATTAGCAATTTTGTTAATTAAAAACACAACTATTTTAAATTTTTCTTGTTGAAATACAAATATAATCACAGAAAACCCTATTTCATTCCAAAATTTCAAATTGATTTTTCGCAGATATAATATCCTTTAATTTTGAATTGTTTGGTTTAAAAATCTTTACAATTAAATTTAAAAAGTAATTAATTGTTGTTTTATTTGTTTTTTAAAGATTTTTTATCTTAAATTTGCCACTTTAAAAGTTATAAATAAATGAAAATAGAAGTTTCTTCAGATAAACATTTGAAATACGCAGAAGAAATACAACTGGAAATTGCAGATTCTGCCAAGCAACGGGGAACTGGCATTTCAAAGCGTTCCTTTGAATATATCTGTGAAAAAATATTAGAAGGAAAAGCAGTAGTTGCTTTCGAAGACGACGGAACCTGGGTAGGATTCTGTTATATAGAAACCTGGTCGCACGGCACTTTTGTCGCCAATTCTGGCTTAATCGTTTCCTCTAAATTCAGGAATTTAGGATATGCCACTTTAATTAAAGAAAAAGTTTTTGAACTGTCCAGAGTACGCTATCCGAATGCGAAGGTTTTTGGATTAACCACGGGATTGGCGGTGATGAAAATTAATGCTGAACTTGGGTATAAACCTGTAATCTATTCAGAATTAACGCAAGACGAAGAGTTTTGGAACGGCTGCAAAACCTGTGTGAACTACGAAATTTTAATGAGCAAAAATCGACAAAATTGTCTTTGTACCGCAATGCTTTTTGTGCCGAAAAATGATAATGAACAAATCAAAGTTGAAAAAGATGAAAAAAAGTGTAGTACTAGCATTTAGTGGAGGCTTAGATACTTCGTATTGTGCGAAATATCTGACTGAAAATTTGGGTTACGATGTTCATGCAGTAACCGTTAATACTGGAGGTTTTTCGAAGGAAGATGAGCAAGAGTTAAAGTTGAAAGCAGAAAAATTAGGCGTGACTTCCTACACTTTTATCGATGCTGTTGAATCGTATTATAATGAATGTGTGAAGTATTTGATTTTCGGAAATGTTCTGAAAAATAATACGTATCCACTTTCGGTGAGTGCAGAAAGAACTGTTCAGGCACAAAATATCGCAAAATATGCTGTAGAAATTGGAGCAACAGCAATTGCTCACGGAAGTACGGGAGCCGGAAATGACCAGGTTCGTTTTGATTTGATTTTTCAGATTATGTGTCCTGGCGTTGAAATTATTACGCCTATTCGGGATTTGTCTTTGTCAAGAAATGAGGAGATTTTATTCTTAAAAAATCACGGTTATGAAATGGATTTTGAGAAAGCGAAATATTCCATTAATAAAGGACTTTGGGGAACTTCTGTGGGAGGAAAAGAAACGTTGACGTCCAAATATAATTTGCCTGAAGACGCTTTTCCTTCTCAAGTTGTAAAAACTGAACCTTCTGATTTGGAAATCAAATTTAAAAAAGGAGAAATCATTGGTGTAAATGGAGAAAAGTTTTCTCATCCAGTTGCGGCGATTCAAAAAATTGAAGAGCTGACTTCAGTTTATGGAATTGGCCGTGATATTCACGTCGGTGATACGATTGTTGGGATTAAAGGCCGCGTTGGTTTTGAGGCTGCAGCGGCGACCGTTATCATTAAAGCGCATCATTTATTGGAAAAACATACGCTTTCGAAATACCAGCAAACGATTAAATCTCAATTGTCAGATTGGTACGGAAACTGGCTTCATGAAGCGCTTTTTCTGGATCCTGTGATGAGAAATATTGAAGTTTTTCTAAATGATTCTCAAAAAACCGTGAACGGAAAAGTATTTTTAACGCTTCATCCTTACCGTTTTGTTTTGAATGGAATTGAATCTGAAAATGATCTAATGTCATCTAAATTTGGAAGTTATGGTGAAGCAAATCTTGCCTGGACTGGCGAAGATGTGAAAGGTTTTACCAAAGTTCTCAGCAACTCTTTGTCGATTTATCATCAAATTAATAAATCATAATGAAGTCGGTCGGAATAATTGGCGCCAATGGTTACACCGGAAGCGAACTCGTTCGCTTATTGGCATTTCATCCGGAAGTTGAACTCCAATTTTTATACAGCCGTTCGAATGCTGGAATGAAGATTTCGGAAATCTATCCGGATTTGATTTCACTTTGCGAAATGACTTTAACAAATCAAATTCAAGAAGTTGATATTTTATTTCTGTGTTTGCCTCATCAGGAAAGCAGAAATTGGTTAACTGAAAATCCTGTAAAAGAAGATGTTTTGGTCATCGATTTAGGAAATGATTTCAGATTAGAAAATAATTTTCAGGACAGAAATTTCATTTATGGCTTAACGGAACTTTTTAAAAATGAATTAAAATCTGCCAAAAGTATCGCAAATCCAGGCTGTTTTGCCACCGCGATTCAACTGGCATTATTGCCTCTAACAAAAGAAAAATTGCTAAAAGACATTTATACCACAGGAATTACGGGTTCGACTGGAGCAGGACAATCTTTGCAATCGACCACTCATTTTTCCTGGCGTAATGATAATATTTCAGCCTATAAAACCTTAACGCATCAACATGTAGATGAGGTTTTGAAATCCTTGAATCTATCTAATGAAAAGGAAATCGAACTTCATTTTGTTCCGTGGCGCGGTGATTTTGTCAGAGGAATTTTTACCAGTTCTATCATTAAATGTGATTTGGATTTAAATGAAATTCAGAAAAAATATTGCGATTTTTATAAAGATGCTCCTTTTGTTACCATTTCAGAAAAACCAATCGACATGAAGCAAGTCATTAACACCAATCGATGTGCGATTCATATTGAAAAAAATAATGAAACCATCGTGGTTCATTCCGCAATTGATAATTTATTAAAAGGTGCTTCGGGACAAGCCGTTCAAAATATGAATATCGTCATGGATTGGGCAGAAAACACCGGTCTTCAGTTAAAACCTATTGCATTTTAAAATGTATTATTAAGAAAGTTAAAATGAATTTATTCCAAGTATATCCTTTATTTAATATCAATCCTGTAAAAGCGGAAGGTTCTTTTCTTTGGGATGATAAAGGTGAAAAATACCTTGATTTTTATGGTGGTCATGCTGTGATTTCGATTGGTCATAATCATCCTTATTATCAAAATAAACTGAAAGAGCAGTTAGAGAAAATCTCCTTTTATTCGAATTCTGTTCATAATAATTTACAAACAGAATTAGCAGAAAAGTTGGGTGAAATTTCAGGATATCAAAATTACTCGCTTTTCCTTTGTAATTCTGGTGCCGAAGCAAATGAAAATGCTTTGAAACTCGCTTCTTTCCACAACCGAAAAAAGAAGGTAATTTATTTTTCTGGTTCATTTCATGGTCGCACTTCTGCTGCAGTTTCTGTTACCGATAATTCTAAAATTGTTGCGCCGGTTAATTTTTCAGAACGTTTTATTAAATGTGAATGGAATAATGTGAACCAGTTAAACCAATTGTTCGCCAATCATCAAGGTGAAATTTCTTCTGTAATTATCGAAGGTATTCAAGGAGTTGGCGGAATTATTTTACCAACAGAAGAAATGATTCTCACGATTAAAAATCTCTGTTCTGAAAATGAGGTGATTTTAATTATGGATGAAGTGCAATCCGGTTATGGACGTTCTGGGAAATTTTTCGCGCATCAGGAATTTGATATTCAACCCGATTTAATTACGGTGGCGAAAGGAATGGGAAATGGTTTTCCGATTGGTGGCGTTTTGATTAGTCCAAAATTTAAAGCCAGTAATGGTTTATTGGGAACTACTTTCGGTGGAAATCATTTGGCGTGTGCTGCCGGAATTGCAGTTTTGGACGTCATTAAAAATGAAAATTTAATTGAGAACTCAGAAAAAATAGGCGCTTATATTGAATCTAAAATTCGGGACTTTAACCATATCAAGTCCATCAGGCGCAGAGGTTTAATGATGGGAATTGAACTGGATCAATCTTGTGCAGAAATTCGCTCCAATTTATTGAGGAAACATCATGTTTTCACGGGAAATTCAAATGATGCAAATATTTTAAGAATTCTTCCGGCGCTCAATATTACAGAAAAAGAAGCCGATATTTTCATCGACGCTTTAAAATCTGTTCTTCAAAATTAGTAGCGTTTTTTAAGGTCTATCACAATTGCTAAAAGGCAAATTTTAAATATAAAATCAATGAAAAATTTCACATCAGTAGAAGATATTAATGATCTTCAATCCATGATAAAAAAAGCGCTTGAGATTAAAGAAAATCCTTTAGCAGAGCCGAATAAAGGAAAAGCAAAAACAATCGGTCTGGTTTTTCTGAACTCCAGTTTACGAACCAGATTAAGCAGTCAAATCGCTGCGCAAAATTTGGGCTTAAATGTTCTTATTTTAAACGCATCGCAGGAAGCCTGGAATCTTGAATTCGCAGATGGAGCGGTCATGAATAGCGGAACCGTGGAGCATGTTAAGGATGCGGTCGAGGTTCTGAATCAATATTGCGATATCATTGCGGTGCGTTGTTTTGCTCGAATGCAGAATAAGGAAGATGACGTGAATGAAAGCATTCTATCACAGTTTCTGAAATATGCAAAAGTTCCGGTTATTTCTTTGGAATCCGCAACGCGACATCCTTTGCAAAGTTTTGCAGATTGTATTACCATCACTGAAAATTGGCCGTTCGACAGGCTCACGATGAATCGCAAGCCGAAAGTCGTTCTAACTTGGGCGCCACATATTAAACCGATTGCTCACGCCGTTGCCAATTCTTTTGCTGAATGGATGCAAAATATGGAGGTCGATTTGGTAATTGCCAATCCGGAAGGTTATGATTTAGATCCGAAATTTGTAAAAAACACTCCTGTTTTTCATGATCAAAATGAAGCCTTAAAAGATGCCGATTTTGTCTATGTAAAGAACTGGTCTTCATTTGAAGATTATGCTGCAATCCCGGAAGTTAAAGGCAATTGGATGTTAACGCAGGAAAAATTGAAATTTACAAGAGAGGCGAAAGTGATGCACTGTTTACCAGTTCGTAGAAATGTAGAATTGAGCGATGAAGTGATGGATAGTGAAAATTCAATTATCTATCAACAGGCGAAAAATAGAATCTTTTCAGCACAAACTGTTTTCAGTGAAATTTTAGATGAATTGTCATCGTAAAATAGAATTATCATGGATAAACAGAAATTGTATGTCATTAAAATCGGCGGTTCTTTAATTGATAATGAAAAAGATTTAATGAACTTTTTAGAAGAATTTGCTTCTATAAAGGCATTGAAGATTCTGGTTCATGGTGGCGGAAAATTGGCTTCTGATTTAGCAGAAAAATTAAATATTCCCCAACAAATGACGGACGGTAGGAGAGTCACCGATCAAAAAACTTTGGATGTTGTGACCATGGTTTACGCTGGGAAAGTCAATAAAAATATCGTCGCAAAACTTCAAAATTTAAATTGTAATGCGATTGGATTTTCTGGAGCAGATGGAAATTTAATTAAAGCAGAAAAACGTGTGGTTTCAAATATTGATTATGGATTTGTAGGCGATGTTGTTTCAAAAAGTGTGAATGTTGATTTGCTTCAAAAGTTTCTAGAGCTTCAATTGGTTCCTGTTTTTTCAGCGATTACTCACAATAAAAAAGGGAATTTGCTCAACACCAATGCGGATTCTGTTGCGTCAGTTTTGGCGCAGGCTTTATCTCAAAATTATGATGTTGAACTTTTGTATTGTTTTGATAAAGACGGCGTTTTAGAAAATGTAGAAAATCCGGATTCTCTCGTAAAGAATTTAAATTCTAAAAAATATGAGCAGTTAAGGTCTGAAAACAAATTGAATGAAGGGATTTTACCCAAACTTAAAAATGCTTTTACAGCCAAAGAAAATAATGTGAATAAAGTGGTTTTGCTCAATGAAACCAAACTACAAAACCAACTAAATCATCAAAATGAAGGAACAGAAATCGATATATAGCCCGGACGAATTACTAACGAATGCCACAGAATTATTAAATAAAATCATCGCAACTCCGTCTTTGAGTAAAGATGAATACGATGTTTCACTCGTGATCGAAGGATTTTTCCATCAAAAAAATATTCCGACAAAAAGGTTGAAAAACAATATTTGGGCAGTCAATCAATATTTTGATGAAACCAGACCTTCCATTGTTTTGAATACGCATCACGACACGGTGAAACCCAATAAAGCATTTACGATTGATCCTTTTATTCCAATTGAGAAAGATGGTAAAATATTCGGCTTGGGAAGTAATGATGCAGGCGCTTCTTTGGTTTCGATGGTGCAGGTTTTTCTTCACTTTTATGAAGAAGAAAATCTGTCGCATAATTTAATTATCGCTTTAACAGCCGAAGAAGAAATCTCTGGGAAAGACGGAATCGATTTGCTTTTTCCGCAACTTCTGAATGTAGAATTGGTGATTGTTGGGGAACCGACTCAAATGAATTTAGCCATCGCAGAAAAAGGGTTGTTGGTCATCGATGGTGAAATTTTCGGAACTGCTTCTCACGCTGCGCATCCAAATCCGGACAATGCGATTGTGAAATGCATGGCGGATTTACAGCATATTTTGAACTTCAAATTCCCGAAAGTTTCGCCCTATTTGGGTGAAGTAAAAGTTACGCTTTCGGTCATCAATGCCGGAACTCAACATAACGTGGTTCCCGAAAAATGCAACTTCACTTTAGATGTTCGTGTGACTGATGAATACAGCAATAAAGAGGTTTTTGAAATCATTCAGTCCGAAATGAAATCTAAATTAACGGCGCGATCATTCAGATTAAATTCTTCCAGAATTGATGAAAATCATCCGATTGTAAAAGCAGGTTTAGAAATTGGCAGAACAACTTACGGTTCTCCGACGTCTTCTGATCAGGCGATTATTCCGTGTACATCGGTGAAAATCGGTCCTGGCGACAGCACAAGATCTCATACAGCCGACGAATTTATTTATATTAATGAAATAAAAGAAGGCATTGAAATCTATATTAAAATTTTGGAAAAAATATTGTAAATCTGTTTTTAACAGTTTTTAAAATAAAAGAAATAATGAAAAAAATTTGGCAAAAAAATAAATCTCTAACCAACCAATTGGTCAATAATTTCACGGTTGGAAAAGATTTAGATTTCGATGATCGGTTGGCAAAATATGATGTTTTGGGTTCGATGGCGCATTGCAAAATGTTGGCAGAAGTGGGTTTAATTTCAAATCAAGAATCGCTTAAATTATTATCAGTTTTAAATGAAATTCTAGAAAGCATCGAAAATAATACTTTCGAAATCGATTCTGAAGCAGAGGATATTCACTCTCAAATCGAATCTATTTTAATTGAAAAATTAGGTTCAACTGGAAAAAAAATCCATACTGCGCGTTCAAGAAACGATCAGGTTTTATTGGATATTAAATTATATTTATTAGATGAAATCCGTGAAATTGGTGAATTAACTGATGCTCTTTTTCAGTTATTGATTCGTTTGGCAAATCAGCATAAAAACGTTTTATTGCCGGGTTATACGCATTTTCAAGTTGCGATGCCTTCGTCTTTTGGATTGTGGTTTGGCGCTTATGCAGAGGCCTTGGTTGATGATGCAGAATTACTTTTGTCAGTCAAAAATATCATCAATAAAAATCCTTTAGGATCTGCTGCCGGTTACGGTTCTTCATTTCCGATTGATCGGGAAAGTACGACCTATCATTTGAATTTTAAAACTTTGAATTACAATTCGGTTTACGCACAAATGACGCGTGGGAAATCAGAGAAATTACTGGCGTCTTCGATGTCTGTTTTGGCTGGAACTTTAAGTCGATTTTCCTATGATGTCTGTTTATATTTAAGTCAGAATTTTGATTTCATCAGTTTTCCAAAAGAATTTACAACAGGTAGCAGCATTATGCCACACAAGAAAAATCCTGATATTTTTGAGTTAGTAAGAGCGCGTTGCAACCGAATTCAGTCTTTGCCGAATGAACTGATTTTGCTCACCAATAATTTACCTTCCGGCTATCATCGGGATATGCAGTTGACCAAAGAAATCCTTTTCCCAGCGATTGATTCTTTAAAAGAATGTTTGGAAATTTTGATTTATACTTTGCCGAACATCGAAGTTAAAGAAGGGATTTTAGAAGATGAGAAGTACAGGTATATTTTCAGCGTAGAGAAAATTAATGAAGAAGTGAAAAATGGAAATTCATTTCGTGATGCTTATGTTAACATAGGAAATGATATTGAAAATAATGAATTTGAATACGATGCTAAAGACTTAAATCATAGTCATCAGGGAAGTATTGGCAATTTGTGCTTAGACGAAATTAGCCATCAATTCCATAAAATATCCTGCAAATTATTGGCTTAATCGAGTTTAAATTTAGTGGTCTTTTTCACTTCATGTAAAGCGATCGAACTGTGATATTGCCAGATATTTGGCGAGTTAGAAATGACATTAACAGCGAAGTCGTTGTAAGAGTTAATGTCCTTTGCGATAATTTTCAACATATAATCATATTCCCCGGAAAGGCTGATGATTTCCTGAACTTCATCAAAACTTTCGATGTGTTTTTCAAAATCTTCCAAGGTTTTTTGAGATTGTTCTTTCAGTCGGATATTACAGTAAACGATAATATTTAGACCGAGTTTTTCACGGTTAAGGATGGCGACATATTTCTCGATAACGTTCTGTTTCTCGAGTTGTTTGATTCGTTCGTAAGTCGGCGTAAAGGTAAGTCCGATTTTCTCCGAGATTTCTTTCACCGATAACGTGGAGTCTTCCTGAAGTAAAGTGAGAATCATTCTGTCCTTGGCATCCATAAATTTGATTTTGAACAAAAATATTAAAAATAAGGCGAAAAGTGCGTGTTGATCGAGAATAGTTTTATTTGTTGAAAAAACCTTTTCCAGATTTCAGAAAATATTATATCTTTGCAACTAATGAAAAGAATATTTCCATTAGAAGATTTACATGCAGGCAGCAATGCCGATATTCACGATATTTATTAACAACGAAGTCATTTTGGCTTCGTTTTTTTTTGATTTAAAAACTAAAATTATGCTCAGAACAGCCGATTTATCCGTAGAAAAAATTAACAAATTGCTTCAGGAAGCCGACGAGTTTTCCAAAGGTAAAGTGTTAAAAGCCAAAAGTGAAATCTATGTTTCCAATCTTTTTTTTGAAGACAGCACCAGAACAAAAACAAGTTTTGATGTTGCCGAAAGAAAGTTAGGTTTAAACGTGGTTCCTTTTGATATCTCCGCAAGTTCCGTTAATAAAGGAGAATCACTTTACGACACGGTAAAAACAATGAAAAGTCTTGGAATCGATCTTTGTGTGATCCGTCACAAAAAAGAAAAATTCTATGATGAATTTAAAGGAATTGATATTTCGATTATCAATGGGGGCGATGGAACCGGAAATCATCCGTCTCAAAACATTTTAGATTTAATGACGATTCAGCAGGAATTCGGAAAATTTAAAGGTTTAAAAGTGGGAATTGTAGGCGATGTAAAACACAGTAGAGTTGCAAATTCTAACGCTGAAGTTCTTAGAAAACTTGGAGCCAAAGTTTATTTCTCAGGTCCAGAACAATGGTTTGATGAAGGAACAATTATCAACGGAACGTACTTATCCATCGATGATTTGGTAAAAGAAGTTGATGTGTTAATGTTATTGAGAATTCAATACGAAAGACACGAAAGCGATGAACAGTTAAAACTTTCTCCTGAAAAATACCACCGCAAATTTGGTTTAACAGTAGACCGTGAAAAAGCGATGAAAAAAGAAGCCATCATTATGCATCCAGCACCGATTAACAGAGGAGTTGAAATAGCAGACGAATTGGTTGAATGCAAACGTTCCCGCATTTTTAAACAAATGGAAAACGGCGTTTTCGCCAGAATGGCCATTTTGAAAACTGCTTTGGAAGCAAAAGGATTCGAATTTGAATAAAATAAATCTATAAAATTGCTAAGGTTAATCCCTTGGTAAATGTAATTGACGCAGTATTATGAAAGAAATTCTTGCGTCTTTTTTTAAAAATAAAAAGTGACGATCTAGTAAAAAGTAAAAATGAAAAAGAAATTAATTTTAGAATCTGGCGAAGTGTTTCACGGAAAAGGTTTCGGAGCCGAGCAGGACATTGAAGGCGAAGTCGTTTTCAATACTGGAATGACGGGTTATCAGGAATTGATATCCGACCCTTCTTACTGCGGGCAAATCGTTTGTATGACCTATCCGCTCATCGGGAATTATGGAATTAACCGCGACGATTACGAAAGCATCGAACCTGCGATCAAAGGTTTAATCGTAAAAGAAGTATGTGATTTTCCTTCCAACTTTAGAACTCAAATGGATCTGGATGAGTTTTTCCAAAAAAGAAATCTTTCCGGAATCTCTGGAATCGACACCAGAAGATTAACGAGAGTTCTTCGAAATTCAGGCGTTGTAAAAGGTAAAATAGTAAATGAAGATGCTGATGAAAATTTAGTAATCGAAAATTTAAAAGCCTCTGTTTTAGCCACCGATCAGGTTGCCCAGGTTTCTACCAAAACATCCTACGCAAATCCGGGAAGAGGTTTGAAAGTAGTCTTAGTTGATTACGGTTCCAAACTCGGAATTTTACGCGAACTCGCTCAGAGAGATTGCGACGTTATCGTGGTTTCTCAGGATACTACAGCAGAAGAAATTCTGTTGATTAATCCTGATGGAGTCATGCTTTCCAACGGTCCTGGAGATCCGGAAGATGTGAAAGGTACCATCGAAATGATTCAAAAACTTTTAGGTAAAGTTCCAATTTTTGGAATCTGTTTAGGACATCAGTTGATCGCTTTGGCAAGTGGTGCAAAAACTTTTAAATTGAAATTCGGACATCGTGGTGGAAACCATCCGGTTTTAGATCTTAAGAAAAATAAAGTTGCGATTACTTCTCAAAATCACGGTTACGCCGTTGATCAGGAATCTTTAAAGAATACCGATTTAGAAGAAACACATATCGCCTTAAACGACAGAACCAACGAAGGTTTGAAACACAAAATTCATCCTTGTTTTTCTGTGCAATATCACCCGGAAGCAAGTCCAGGTCCGGAAGATGCAAACTATTTATTTGATGAATTTATTGAAATGATGGAAGAATTTAAATCTAAAAAATTATCTAAGTAAAGATGGCAAAACGTACAGATATAAAAACAATTTTAGTTATCGGAAGTGGTCCAATCATCATCGGTCAAGCCGCAGAATTTGATTACGCAGGAACTCAGGCGTGCTTATCTTTAAGAGAAGAAGGCTATAAAGTAATCCTCATCAATTCCAATCCGGCAACCATCATGACCGATGTTGAGATTGCCGATAAAGTTTACATCGAACCAATATCATTAGAATTCGTAAGTCATATTATTCGTAAGGAACGTCCAGATGCGCTTTTGCCAACTTTGGGTGGACAAACTGGTTTAAATATGGCCGTAGAATTAGAAAATTCTGGAATTCTGGAAGAATGTAAAGTAGAAGTTCTCGGAACCAAACTTTCAGCCATCAATCAAGCGGAAGACCGTGATTTATTCCGGAATTTAATGCGTGAATTAAACGAACCCGTTCCAGATTCTGATATTGTAAATAACGTTCAGTCGGCTTTAGAATTCGCTCACAATATTGGTTATCCTGTGATTGTTCGTCCAGCGTTTACGATGGGTGGAACTGGTGGTGGAATTGCTCATAGTGATGACGAATTGAAAGAAATTACAAGTTTCGGTTTAAAATACAGTCCCGTTCGTCAGTGTTTGATTGAAAAATCCATCGCCGGCTTCAAGGAGATCGAGTACGAAGTAATGCGTGACAAAAACGACAATGCGATTGTAGTTTGTAATATGGAAAACATCGATCCTGTGGGAATTCACACTGGAGATTCGATTGTGGTTGCTCCTTCACAAACGCTTTCAGATCGGGAATATCAAATGTTGAGAAATTCTTCATTAAAAATTATTCGCGCTTTAGGAATTGAAGGTGGCTGTAATGTTCAGTTGGCTTTAGATCCAAATTCTTACGATTACTATATCATCGAAGTAAATCCAAGAGTGTCGCGTTCATCGGCTTTGGCAAGTAAAGCAACAGGTTATCCGATTGCTAAAATCGCTGCTAAAATCGCTGTCGGTTTGACTTTAGATGAAATCATGAATCCGGTGACTGGAAAAACTTACGCATGTTTTGAACCTGCTTTGGATTATGTCGTAACGAAATTCCCACGTTTCCCTTTTGATAAATTTGAAACCGCTGACAGAAGACTTTCAACCCAAATGAAAGCAACCGGAGAAGTGATGGCAATCGGTCGAAACTTCGAAGAATCTTTGCAGAAAGCAATTCGTTCTTTAGAAACAGGTTTAAGACATATCGGACTCAAATCAAAAGATGCTGCTGCATTAACCGACGAGGAAATCGAAAGAAGAATCAGAGTTTGTGATGATGAGCGTTTGTTCATTATCGGCGACGCTTTGAGAAGAGGCTACGACTGGGAAAAAATAGTTGAGTGGAGTAAAATTGATAAATTCTTCATCTGGAAAATTAAAAAACTCATCGATTTCGAAAAGGTTATTGCTGAAAATAAATTCGACAAAGAAACTTTACTCGAAGCCAAGAAATTAGGATTTTCAGATTTAAGTATCGCAACATTATGGAACTCTACTCAAAAAGAAATTTTTGAATACCGAAGAAATAATGGAGTAATGCCGGTTTATAAAATGGTCGATACTTGCGCTGCGGAATTTGAAAGTGAAACGCCTTATTTCTACGGAACGTACGAAGAGGAAAACGAAAGTGTTCCTTCCAATAAAGAAAAAATCATCGTTTTAGGTTCTGGTCCAATTCGGATTGGACAAGGTGTAGAATTCGATTACGCCACGGTTCACTCGGTTTGGGCAATAAAAGAAATGGGTTACGAAGCGATTATCATTAATAATAATCCGGAAACCGTTTCCACCGATTTCTCCATTTCCGATAAATTATATTTCGAACCTTTGACCGAAGAAGATGTAATGAACATCATCGATTTGGAAAAGCCAAAAGGAGTCGTAGTTCAGTTTGGTGGACAAACTGCCATTAATTTAGCAGATAAATTAGCCGCACACGGCGTTCAGATTTTAGGAACTTCTCTGGAAGATTTAGACCGCGCCGAAAATAGAAATAAATTTGAAGCCGCACTTCAGGAAATGGGAATTCCACAACCTTTGGGAAAAACCTGCTTTACAAAAGAAGAGGCTTTGGTTATCGCGAATGAAATCGGTTTCCCGGTTTTAGTTCGTCCGAGTTATGTGTTAGGAGGAAGAGCCATGGAAATCGTTTATGATGAGCATGAACTTTCTCATTATATGACGAATGCGGTGAAAGAAAATTCTGAACATCCGATTTTGATTGACCGATATTTAACCGGAAAAGAAGTTGAAATTGACGCAATTTGTGACGGTGAAACAGTAGTGATTCCAGGGATTATGGAACATATCGAAAGAGCAGGAGTTCACTCCGGAGATTCGATCGCCGTTTATCCACCACAAAATATCAACGCTGAGCAAATCGCTACGTTAGTTGATTATACCGAAAGATTAGCGAAAGGATTGAATGTGATTGGCTTAATGAATATTCAATATGTCCTTTATCAAGGCGGTGTTTACGTGATTGAGGTAAATCCAAGATCGAGTAGAACCGTTCCTTTCTTATCAAAGATTACCGAAATCCCGATGGCGAATTTAGCCACGAAAGTAATACTCGGACAAAAATTAAAAGATCTCGGTTATAAAAACGGTTTGGCTCCAGTGAAAGACGGAGTTTATGTAAAAGTTCCGGTCTTCTCCTTTTCAAAATTAACAAGAGTTGATATTTCCCTCGGACCAGAAATGAAATCCACGGGAGAAGTAATGGGGAAAGATACGACGTTGGAAAAAGCCTTATACAAAGGGTTAATCGGAGCCGGAAGAAAAATGCCTTTACACGGCTCAATCCTTTTCACTGTCGCAGATAAACATAAAGAAGAAGCCTGTGAACTCGCACGAAGATTTCAGGAAATTGGCTTCAGAATCTGGGCAACTGAAGGAACTGCAAACTATTTTGAAGAAAACGGCGTTCGCACCAAAATCGGTTATAAAATCGAAGAAAATCCGGAAATTAATTTGATCGATTTAATTCAAACCGGAAAAGTTCAATACATTGTAAATACCATGACCAAAGGAAAACAATCCGAAAGAGACGGTTTCCAAATCCGAAGAACGTCGGTTGAAAATGGGGTTCCTTGTTTAACTTCGATGGATACGGTTGAAGCGATTTTAAAGGTGATTGAAAGTATGAGTTTTAAAATGGAGCAGATGTAAATTTACTTTGTCAAAGTTAAAATCTTTGACAAAGTTTTCATAAAATGAGCCCTTCAAGTTATTTAACTTTGAAGGGTTTTTATTGCTATTTTTACAAAAAAAAAATACAGAATGAATAAGAAATTCTTGAGAATGACATTGCTGGTTCGAACCATTTTAAATGAAAATGGTCAACTAAATGTTAGTGAAATTAAAAGCAGAATTGTAAAGCAGTTTAAAGCCTATCAAGATATTAAAAGTTTAAAGATGGATAAATATTCCGATACTACTTTTAGTAATGATAAAACTGCAATTAAAGATTCTTGGAAAATAGATTTAGAATGCGATAATCTAAATCGATATTCAATTAACACAGAATTTGAAGGGGTTTTTCAAAATGATTTACTCAATTCTGCCATTTTTTTATCATCATTAAATACAGATTTACTATTGCCTGGATTCGTTATTCCTGAAACCAGAAAGAATACAGGATTAGAGTATTTCTATCAAATTTCAAAAGCAATTGAAGAAAAATTAGAACTCCAAATTTCCTATTTCGATTATATTTCTGGACTGGAAAACAATAAAACGATTCAGCCGTATCGTTTGAAACAGAAAGATTTTAAATGGTACGTTTTAGCCACAGATTCAAGCGATGTACCGTTTAAAAGTTATGCGTTGGAAAGAATTCGGGATATTGAAATTCTAGGAAAATTTAAGCCGAAAGAAATTGATTTCGAAACTCCTTTTCAAAACGCAATCGGAATGTTTACCAATGAAAATACCGTAAAAGTGGTTTTAGAATTTGATCATCGAGACGGCCATTATCTCAAAGCCAATCCGATTCATCATTCCCAAAAAATACTTTCTGAAATAAAGGAAACCATTCAGTTTGAGTTTTTCGTAAAACCCAACGAAGATTTTATCATGGAAATCATGAAACGGACTTGGTCTCTAAAAGTAATTGAACCGGCGTTTTTGAAGGAGAAGTTTTTGGATTTTTGGAGAGATGCGGTGAAGAGGAATGAATGAAATAAGCCACTTTGGAGTGGCTTTATATTAGTTTTTAAGTCTTTTTTTACTAGAATCACTTCGCAATCTTACAGAAATTATTTCCTCTTTTTTTATTGGAGTATTTATATCAGATAGAAATTCCGAACCATCGTATTTTAAAAATAATTTCACTCTTTTAGATTTTGCTGATTTACAGTTCGTAACAATACAAATTCTATAATTTTTTTGATTTTTTTTATCTAACTCTTTTAGTTTTTTATACTCATTTTCACTTAAGTTGATAGTGTAAAATTTACCAGATAAGCCTTTAACTTCTAGTAATAAGTTCTCGTTCCCTTTAATTGCCTCTAAATCCCATCCGCAATTATCTGTTTCGACATTATTTACTTCATAACCTTCTTTAGTAAAATGTTCAGTAATATCGTTTATTGCAGTCTTTTCAGTTTTTTTTGATTTCTTTTCATTTTCCTTTCTATCAAAAATTGAATATTCATTTGGATCTAATCCTTTAGATTCTATAAATCTTTTTAAATGTGACTTATCATTTTTTTCAAATATTGTATTTTCATCAAAAGTATTCAGTAAACCATCCAGTTGAGAACTATTCGCTTCAAAAATTTTACTTAAATTTTGTCTTTCTGCAAATTTTTCAACTCCTTGCGCATAACTTTTAGAAGTCTTAATTTTAGTATTCTGTCCTAGCCATGATACAAATTTTTCCATATTTTTTATTTTCCCTAAATATACATTTTTAACTTAAATTTTCTTTTAAAATCTACTATTTCACAAACAATTCTTATCCATATCCAAAACATTCCCAACCGCACAACGATAATAAAACTGACCACCATAAAAACAATCGGTTTCGCTTTTGTTTATCGTAATTTCTAAAAATTGACAGCCCATTAAATTTCTTTTATTAAAAGTGAAATGTTGCTTTTCTTTTGGAAAAGAAGTAGTTAGTAATTTCTCAATAGTAAACGCATTTCCGAAAATATTGTGCAAGTCTTGATTATCATCCATCGATGGATTTTGCCCAAAGATGATGGTTCCTCCATTGGTGTTCAAAAAAGCGCACGTGCTTTCCAGAAGTTGTTCTATACTTTCTTCTCGGTCTCGATAATCCACAAAATCTATCTTCTCAAAAGAAGTTGCTTTAATTCGATTGAGTTCTGCTAATAATTCTAATCTTATTGCCGAAAAAGGAATTTTGTTATTTTGGTCTTGCTCAAAGTTTAATTTTAGTAATTCGTAATATTTTTTCTCCGTTTCTTTACCAACTTTCATACTTCTCGCTTCACGATGTGAAAGGTTATAATGCGCTTCAATCATATATTTTGTATCTGCTTTATCTGCAATTCCGAACTTATTTACGTCTTCATTAATCCGTAGATAAATTCCAATTCCCTGATCATAGTTTTCAGGAATTTTATAGATGATTTTTTCAGAATTGGTATCTTTTATAATTTCACCTTCGTTTTCTAAAACATGAATTGCAGTATTGTAATATTCAAATGCTTTTTTACGAGCATCCACAATGTTTTCATCGGTGAAAACTTTTAAATAAAGCGTTTTTAATCCTACATTATTGGTAATATACTGTGTTTTTACAACATAACTAATGAGCGGTTTTTTGGTTTGCATAATTTTTAATTTTAAATGATTTCGATAATGTTTTTTAGTTCTTGGTCGTTGGTTTGGATTTCTATGATGTCAGAAAAAGTGGTGTGTTCATCAACTTCTTTCACTCCATTGAAGTCTCTTATATAAAGTTTTCCTGTTTTGGAGTAGGTCAGTGAGCAAGAAATGTTTTCGTGGGTATAAACATAGAAATGAACTCCTTCTATTTCTACATCAGTATAAAATTCAAATTTATTTTCATTTGAATAAGTTTGAACCAATAAGTCTAAAATTTCTGTTGAATATTTTTCATAATTCTTTGGTACAAAAAGGTATTTCGTAATGAAGAACGTATTATTGATAGATAAAAAAATCTTTTCAAATTCTAAAAAAGAATCTGTATTTAATATTACTTTCTGATAGTTATTTTCTTCATTATAAAAAATTTCTCTGACTTCCTGTATTTTTAGTTTATCAAAATAATTCAATTGATAATTTTCTTTTTTTCTGCGTGCGAACCCATTTCTGGTACCGCCCTTTTCTTCATTTTTGATTTTGAAGATCGTTGACTTGCCATGTCTTTCCGATTGACTTCCAGTCAGCGCTAAAAATCCGTAAGAATCTAATTTTTCCTTTGCATTTCCATGAATATGCTGATTGAATACGGCGTTTTTTCTAATATATTTATTAAAGGTGTACCTAATTTGACATTGTAGAATTCGCTCAAAATCAATATTTCCATTTTCTTGAGTATAAATCGAGTTTTCCAGATTTGTAATTTTTTCCAAGTTGGAAGAATGGTCATTTTCAAAATCCCAAATCTCGATAACTTCTTTTTGGACGGCTTCCTTCAGTACTTTGGAGAGGTAGGAAAGTGCTTCTTCTTTTGCAATTTCAGAGTTTTCATTACTGAAATTTGTTGTTTCCATTCCTAATAGCAAATAATGGATTGGTGGGATTTCAACGGTGTAAGTTGTTGTTGACATAATTTTTGTTTTTAAAATTCTACTGCAAAGAAAAGAGGAGCGACTTCCAAAAACATGTAGTCGTAATATTTATTTTCAAAATGTTTAGTAGAATGTTTGTGATTTTCTTTTCTGCTGACAAATTATTTTCAATCAAAATATTATTTTTACCTTGTATCAAATTATCTAAATGAATCTTTGGGAGCGCCGCACTTATTTTCTCAATCTTCTTGCAGAACATCTATTGCTTTCTTTAGGTTCCCTTCTGGCAGTGACTTTACTGGGGATTTCGCTGGGGATTTTTGTTTTTTATTCGACAAAAAGTCGAAAAATTATTCTGCCTTTAATTAATTTTCTCTATACTATTCCTTCAATTGCTATGTTTGGTTTATTGATTCCATTAGTTGGAATCGGGTTGAAAAATGCGCTTATTGTTTTAATTTTATACGGACTTCTCCCGATTGTTAGAAGTACATATAGCGGATTGAAAGAAGTTCCGCCACAATTAGTAGAAGCCGCGCAAGGTCTGGGTTCAACGCCAAAACAAGTCTTCAAAAATATTTATTTTCCGCTCGCTTTACCTTCTATTTTATCGGGTTTAAGAATCACCGTCGTAATGATCGTTGCTTTAACTGGTTTAGCGGCTTTAATTGGAGCTGGAGGATTAGGTCAAGCAATTTTCCGAGGTTTAAATACCATGAATACAGGATTGATTGTAACAGGATCTCTCGGTATTTCACTGTTTGCAATATTGGGTGATCAATGGATTGGTCAGTTTGAAAAAGATCAAAGTTTACTGAGATTAATTTCTAAAAATGCTACCAAAAAGCAAAAAAACAGAATTATTTATCCAAGTGTTTTTGTTTTGATTTGTACGATTGCTGCTTTGTTTTATCTAAATCCTTTAGGTGCCAATAATGAGAAAACCATTGTTGTAGCTTCAAAACCGACGAGTGAACAGTTTATTTTAGGAGAAATTATTGCACAGGATATCGAAGCAAATACCGATATTAAAGTCGACCGAAAATTTGGAATCGGTGGTGGAACGACCAATATTCACCCAGCAATGTTATCCGGAGATTTAGATGTTTATGTAGAATATACAGGAACGGCGTGGCTCAATGTTTTGAAGGAAAAATTGCCAGAAAATCATCAGATTAATTTTGATGAATTAAATGAAATCTATCAAAAGCAATTCAAATTAAAATGGCTCGGACTTTTAGGTTTCAATAATACTTATGGTTTGGCAATTTCAAAAGAGGATTCGCAGAAGCGAGATATTACAGATTACTCACAACTTGCGCTGCAAAGTCAGGATTTTACATTCGGTGCAGAATTCGATTTTTTTGAAAGAACTGATGCTTTTCCAGGTTTTAAAAAAGTATATCAATTTCAGTTTAAAAAATTAGAGGAAATGGATATTAATCTGCGATACAAGGCTTTTGAGGAAGGAAAGATCAATGCGGTTGATGTTTTTACGACCGATGCTCAAATTAAAAAATTAGATTTAAAAGTTCTACAAGACGATAAAAATTATTTCCCAAACTATGAAGCGGGAATTGTAATCCGGCAGGAAATTTTAGAAAAATACCCGGAGTTCGAACCACTTTTAAACAAACTTCAGAAGAAAATTTCAACCGAAAAAATGCAGCAACTTAATTACGAAGTAGAAATAGAAAAGAAAAGTCCCGCAGAAGTGGCGAAAAATTTCCTAAAAAATTTAAAGAATTAAAATGGAAAAGAACTCAATTATATCAGTTCAAAATATCAGTTTTTCTTACGATGCTGTAGAGATTTTCAAAAATTTTTCTGCTGATTTTGAAAGAGAAAGTTTTACGTGTATTCTCGGGGAAAGTGGAAGTGGGAAATCAACTTTGCTGCGTCTTATTAATGGACTTCTTATTCCACAAAATGGTTTGGTGAAAATTGATAGTGAAGTTTTAACTGCAGAAAATTTAATTCAAAAAAGATTAGAAATGGGTTATGTTTTACAGGGAAATTCTCTTTTTCCGCATCTTACCGTTTATCAGAATATGATTTACTGTTTGAAATTATTGAAGAAGTCAGATTTATATTGTCAGGAAAAAATTACAGAATTACTACATTTAGTTGGTTTGAAAAATGACCTTTTGCAGAAATTTCCAGATGAGATTTCTGGCGGTCAAAAACAACGCGTCGGAATTATCCGAGCCATTGCTCACAGTCCAAAAATCGTTTTAATGGATGAACCTTTTTCAGCCTTAGACAGCGAAACTCGAGATAAATTACAAATTCTGGTCAAAGATATTCACCAAAAATTGAAGACGACTTTTGTGATGGTAACGCATTCAAAAGAAGAGGCAAAGATTTTAGCAACAAATGTTCTGGAATTATAAAAATAACGGGAATTCGGCACACCAATTATTAAGTACAAAAAAAGCGAAGAACAAACCTTCGCTTTTATATTTTTTAAAATGGTGGTTTTTAAACCGTTCCCATCACATACATTTCGTCCATTGTTGGAGTTGCATTTCCACCTTCTTTTTCCAAAGTGATTGCGAAGGCTTGAGGATTTGCCACGGATTTCATAGGTTGAACGGTCGAATTTTTTTCATTATTGTACATTCCCATATCTACAGGTTTGCCATCAACAATAGCCCACAATTGATATTGTTTACCCGACGGTGCTGCAGGTAGATTTTTAATATCCAAATACACTTGTTTCGAGTCGTTCCAAAATACTTCTGCTAACATATCAGGATGTTTTTCTACACCTTTCAACTGAATTCTTTTCGAATTAATTAGCATTGTATTCATTTCTTCTAAACTATAAAGCTTAGTAGAAAGTTCTGTGTTATTCTGCACAACTTGCTGAAGTTGATTATTTTTAGAATTCACTTCATATCCCAAATACCCTAATCCAAATAAAACGGCTACAGAAGCTGCTTTCATCCAACTGGGGAAATTATTTGTTGGTATATCAGTTGCTTTTTTTTGATTTAAAGGAATTACTTTTCCATCAGATGATTCTGTATTTCCAAACTCTAATTTACTGCGAATTGCAGCCTCTAAATAAGCAGGTGGTTCAATCGCCTGTCCTGTCGCTAATTTCTCAAAAGTTTGCTGTGCTTCAAAAACCACGGCTTTAACTTCTGCATTGTTTTTCATCACACATTCTAAAATAGAAGATTCCTCGCTGGAAAGATTTCCCATCGCATAAGCTTCGATAACGCCTGATGATATGTAATTTTTTATATCCACTTTTATTTAATGAAAAGAAATAAGATGATCACTGTAAATTCTTTCAGTATATTTTTTAGTTCTAATAGTGCCGCTCTGGTTCTGGTTTTCACCGTTCCCAACGGGACTCCCAATTCTTCTGCAATTTCCTCCTGTGTAAATCCACCGAAGTAGGCTTTGTTAATTAATATTTTGTAATCGTCGCGCAAAGTATTCACTCCTTTTTGTATTTCGTTAAATTCATGTTTCTGTTCCGTAGAAAGTGCTACATGGTCATTTACGAAATCGGGGATACTTTGGTTTTGTAAATCGTTCTGAAAAGATTTTGATTTTAAACGGTCGATGGCAGAATTCCTAGCGATATTCAACATCCACGTGTATAATGAAGCTTTATTAGAATCGAAACTTTTTACAGAATTCCAGATTTTAACAAAGACATCCTGCAAAACTTCATTCGCCTCTTCTTCATACCGAACGATTCTGAAAATCACCCCGTAAAGTGCTCCCGAATAATTTTTGTACAAATAATTAAAACCCTTTTCATCTCTACTTAATAGTAAAGATATAATTTGATCTGGTGAAAGGATTTCTTTTATCAATTGTTTTATTGAACTTCAAAAATAGTTTTTTTTATTAATATACAAAACCAAATTCCAAAGTTCTCCGTATATCCTTTTATAATTATTAATGAAATGAGAAATTTAATTAAAATATCAGCAATCATTTTAATGGGAACGATGGGTTTTCAAAATATGAATGCTCAAAGAATTCAGAAGGTGAATGGTAAAAATATAATCAATCCTTATTACTCACGAACAGATATCAAAATTCTTAAACTTCCCAATTCAACCTGGAAAAAAGTATTGAACAAAGATCTATATTCTGTTTCCCGATTGAATGAAACTGAAATGGCAAACACTGGAAAGTATAATAAATTTGACGGAATCGGAACGTATTACTGCGCTGCGTGCGGAAACGCACTTTTCAAATCAGATGCAAAATTCGCCAGCACTTGTGGATGGCCAAGTTTTTTTGAAACCATTCGTCCAAAATCGGTGATCTATAAAAAAGACGAATCTTATAATATGGAAAGAACCGAAGTGAGATGTGGAAGATGTGATGCACATTTAGGACACTTGTTCGATGACGGCCCAACAGCTAACAAAAAGAGATTTTGCATGAATTCTATTTCTCTTGAATTTGAACCTATTGTGAAAAAATCAAAATAATTTAAAAAAAAATAAATCCAAAATAAATTCTTCCTCGTATCTCCTAATATCACAAAACAATTATATAACATTAAAATTTTTTATTATGAAATTCTTAAAAATCACAACGGCAGCTTTAGCATTAACAATGACTTTAGCCATCGGAAACAATGCGAACGCGCAAATGATGGCGAAAAAAGAAAAAACAGTGATGGTCGGAGGATCGAAAATGTATCCTACCAAAAATATCGTTGAAAATGCGATGAACTCCAAAGACCATACTACTTTAGTTGCAGCCGTAAAAGCAGCCGGATTAGTTGAAACTTTAGAAAGTAAAGGGCCTTTCACGGTTTTTGCTCCAACTAACGAAGCTTTCGCTAAATTACCAAAAGGTACAGTAGAAACGCTGCTTAAGCCAGAAAACAAAGCAATGCTTACTAAAATTTTAACGTACCACGTTGTTCCAGGAAAAATTTCTGCCGAAGATCTTTGGATGTGGACTAAGAAAAATGGCGGAAAATATATGGCAAAAACAGTAGAAGGTGAAGAATTAACGTTCTGGACCAAAGGAAAAGATATGTATATTAAAGATGCAAAAGGGAATTCAGCGAAAATTACCATTGCAGATGTTAATCAGTCAAATGGCGTAATTCACGTGATCGACACGGTATTAATGCCATAGTTTCATAGTTTTAGTTTTTAATGGAGTCACCTGAATTTCGATTCAGGTGACTTTATTTTTGGCCTAATTTATTTTAAAAACAATACACTATTTTTTAATATCTTTAAACCTTATTAATATTGACTTTCATTACTTATTAATTTAATTACTTCTTATGAAAAAATTATTTGTTACCGTATTTTTATCGCTTTCCGTTTTGGGCTTTTCACAGTTCAGTGTTCCTACGGCAAGTCCACGTCAGAAGGTAGAACAGCAGTTCTCGATGACCAAAATTTCTGTTGATTATAGCCGTCCTGGTGTTAAGGGAAGAAAGGTTTTTGGCGAACTCGTTCCTTATGGAAAAGTTTGGCGTGCCGGAGCCAATTCTGCGACCAAGATTACATTTGAGCAAAATGTTAACTTCGGTGGAAAAGATCTGATGGCCGGAACTTATGGCCTTTTCATCGTTCCAACAGAAAAAGAATGGAAAGTCATTTTAAATAAAGATTCCCAACAGTGGGGCGCTTACACTTATGATGAAAAACTGAATGTTGTTGAAGTTACCGTTCCTGTTCAGAAATTATCTGAAAAACAAGAATGGTTTGAAATTGCTCTAAATCCTATTGATATTCATTCCACCGATTTAGTTTTTAAATGGGATACTACCAAAGTTGCAGTTACTGTAAAAGAAGCTAAGCCAGAAGTAGTAGCAAAAATCATTGATAAACTTAATGAAATAAAGCAGATTGAAAAAGATGCAGCAGCTAAAAAATAATTAAAGGTGAACTTCGGTTCACTTTTTTTGTGCGCTTATAATTTTTATTTGGGCGTCTTAATCCGTCTTCCATTCCCGCTTTTTTGCTCCACTTTGTTCCGCAAAAAGAGCTCCATTCAAGCCGGGACGCAAGATCTGTTATTTTAATAAAGGTCGGTCATAACCAAAACAATTTTGCGATATAATAAAAAATTCCCCTCCATTGGAGGATGCGGAAAATTTTAAAAATTTTTGACGGGGTGGTTTATCCTGTCAACAGTCTCCAAGCATCCCTCATCCAACATCCATCATCCAGCATCAAAAAAAATACTTGTCAATTTTTCGGTTGCAATATTATTTCTGCTAAACTATTTTTGCTTTAAATTTACAGTATGGAACTTTCAGACGACATCATGTACCAAGCCTCCGTTGACAAAAACCCTGATTTCGAAGGCGTTTTCTGGATGGGCGTAAAAACTACCGGAATTTTTTGCCGACCGACTTGTACCGCTCGAAAGCCAAAACCTGAGAACGTTGAGTTCTTTCAAAATACAAAAGATGCCATTTTAAAAGGCTATCGTCCTTGCAAGGTTTGTAAGCCACTGGAAAATCCAGATGAAACTCCCGAATATATTCAGCAAATTTTAGAAGAACTGCGAGAAGATCCTTCTTTGAAATTTAAAGATTTCGATTTGATTCAACGTGGACTGGAACCTGCAACAGTAAGAAGATGGTTTCAGAAAAATCATGGAATGACCTTTCATTCTTTTCAAAGAATGTTTCGATTAAATACCGCTTTCAAAAAAATCCAGCAAGGAGAAAATATTATGGAAACTGCTTATGATAGTGGCTTCGAAAGTTTAAGTGGTTTTAATGAAAGTTTCAAATCCATATTTGGCGTTTCTCCCAAAAATTCGAAAACCCAAAGAATCATTGATTTAAAAAGAATTGAAACTCCCATCGGAACCATGTACGCTGCCGCAGTGGAAGAAGGGATTTGTATGCTCGAATTCACCGACCGAAAAATGGTGGAAACCGAATTCAAAGATTTAGCAAAATCATTAA
The DNA here is from genome assembly GCF_015191005.1 of Kaistella flava (ex Peng et al. 2021). Classification (NCBI taxonomy): domain Bacteria; kingdom Pseudomonadati; phylum Bacteroidota; class Flavobacteriia; order Flavobacteriales; family Weeksellaceae; genus Kaistella; species Kaistella flava (ex Peng et al. 2021). The sequence goes on from NZ_CP040442.1 coordinate 371,301, forward strand.
ATGCAACCATTGTTCAAGGTGAAAATCCACATTTCAAAACTTTAGAAAAAGAACTTTCAGAATATTTCGAAGGAAATCGAACAGAATTTACCGTTCCGCTTTCTCCTGTAGGAACAGAATTTCAGAAATCTGTCTGGAAAGTTTTACTGAAAATTCCTTATGGCGAAACCTGGACTTATCGTAAACAATCGGAAGTTTTAGGAGATGCTAAAAAAGTCCGTGCTGTTGCCAACGCTAATGGTATGAATAAAATCTCAATCATCATTCCGTGTCATCGAGTAATTGGAAGCAATGGAACTTTAACCGGTTATGGAGGTGGAATCTGGCGCAAACAAAAACTATTGGAATTGGAGAAAGCGATTCTTTTCTAAAAATAATTATATTTATGTAGCCAATTTTAATTCTATGAAATCAATTTTACTTTTTTTGCTTTTTACGAGTCAATTTTTATTCTCGCAACTTAATATTAATCACAGTGTGACGTTAAATATATGTGACAATAATTTGGATGGAATAGAGATGGTGGATTTAAATAACACAATTCCTTTAATTTCCAGTGATGCCACATTGACCTATAAATTTTTCAATACTAATTCTGATGCTCAAAATAATATCAATCCTATTCCAAATGTAAATATTGTAACATCCAACAAAATAATTTTCGTACGGGTAACTGCACTATCTTCTATGATTGATTTTGCTGTAATTCAAATTAATTTACTTGATTGTAGCATGAGTACAAGTGACCATGTTTTTACTAAAAAAACTGTTGTTTTTCCTAATCCTGCACATGATTACATCTCAATAAATTCTAAAGAAAACTTTGCGCTGAAAGAAATTTATTCCTTAGATGGAAATAAAATTAAATCTTCTAAGGAAAATAAAATTTTTATATCCGAATTAAAACCAGGTGTTTATATTCTGAAATTATTGAAAAATAATAGTTTTGAAACCATTAAATTTATAAAACTATGAATCCAGACGATTTAAAAAATATTGCAAAACTTTGGTTTAAAGCATTTAATGAACATCAATTAGAAAACCTGCTGGAACTTTATGATGATAACGCAGAACATTTCAGTCCAAAATTGAAAATTCGCGAACCTAAAACCAATGGATTAATAAAAGGAAAAGACTCGCTTAGAAATTGGTGGAAAGAATGTTTCGAAAGATTACCAACTTTGCAATATGAAGTAAATAAATTAACCGCCGATTCTGAACAGGTTTTTATGGAATATACCAGAAAAGTTGAGGGAGAAGAAGATTTGCTAATTGGCGAAGTTTTGGAAATCAAGGACGGAAAAATTATTTTCTCCAGAGTTTATCACGGTTGATTTTTAATAATTTAAAAAATAAAAACTCTCGCAGATTTAGCAAATCATGCAGATTTTTTTCAATGTTATTTTAGGAATTAATTTGCTGAGTGGAACGCCTTTTCAAAAGTAATTTTAAGAAGAATAAAAGATGAAGTCTTTGCTTACTTTTCATTAAAATATTTTCAGTTTATGATTTAGCATAAAAACTTATTTTTATCTTTGAAAAAACATCATCTATGAATTTCTCCATGCAACCAACTTTAGAAAACGAACATATCAAATTAGTTCCTTTGCTGGAAAGTGATTTAGAAAGATTATTTGCTGTTGCTTCTGATCCCGAAGTTTGGGCGATGCATCCAAATAAAGAGCGTTACAAAAAAGAAGTTTTTCAGAATTTCTTTAATGGTGCCATTGAAAGTAAAGGTGCTTTTTTAATCATCGACAAGCATTCGGAAGAAGTTTTAGGAAGCACAAGATTTTATGACTTTAACGAAAATGATAAAAGCATTTTCATTGGTTATACTTTTTACGGCACAAAATCTTGGGGAAGAAACATCAATTCGCAAGTGAAGAAAATGATGTTAAATTATATTTTTCAATTCGTAAATAAAGTTATTTTCCATGTAGGAAAAGATAATATCCGCTCAGTAAAGGCGATGACTAAACTCGGTGCAGAAAATCTAGGTGAAGAAGAAGTTGCCTATTTTGGAGAGGCAACGAAAACGAATGTCGTTTTTCAAATCAAAAAAGAGGACTGGGAATTGAAGCAGAATTTACATTGAAATTACTTTCCAGAGCAATCCTGAAATAACTCAGCTCCATAATAAAAGACAAAAAGCCACGCAATTCCTTTTACGGTGAAAAAAATAAGTCCGCCGATTCCGACGCGCTTAAACCACTTTTTAAATTTCGAATTTTTATCTTCAGGTTGTAAATTTTCCATGGAGAACTTTTTCCAAAATTAAGACTATTATTTAAGCCTTTAAAATTTAAGTATTAAAATAATTGATATTGATGCTTTTAGGTGGAATTATTGTATTCATCGTATTTGCGATATTGTTTTCTAAATCTTAAAATCATTTAAAATTCAATAAAACTCTGTTTAAATTTTTCTGATTTCAGTAATTTTTCTATCTTTAAGCATAATTCAAATTAATATTATGTCCCAAACAAATCAGGATTTTGGAATAGAAAAATCCCTTTCTAATTTAGGTATTACAAAAGAAAATAAAGGCGTCTCTTCTGGCGGAAATTACTTTGCCAATGGTGATTTACTTGAAAGTTACTCACCAACAGACGGAAAACTCATCGCAAAAGTTACAACAGCAAACGAAAGTGATTACGATCAAGTAATCGAAACTGCTAAAAAAGCGTATTTAGAATTTCGCCAAATCCCAGCACCAAAAAGAGGAGAATTAGTTCGTCAGTTTGGTTTAAAACTTCGTGAATACAAAGACGATTTAGGAAAACTCGTTTCTTACGAAATGGGGAAATCTTTGCAGGAAGGTTTAGGTGAAGTTCAGGAAATGATTGATATCTGTGATTTCGCGGTAGGATTATCTCGCCAGCTTCACGGTTATACAATGCACTCGGAAAGGCCTGGACACCGTATGTATGAGCAATATCATCCATTAGGAGTTATCGGAATCATTTCTGCTTTTAATTTCCCAGTTGCAGTTTGGTCTTGGAATACAGCACTTGCCTGGATTTGCGGAAACGTGACCATCTGGAAACCTTCAGAAAAAGCACCACTTTGTGGAATCGCTTGTCAAAATATCATCACCGAAGTTTTAAAAGAAAATAATCTTCCAGAAGGAATTTCCACTATGATTGTGGGCGACCATAAAATCGGGGAGAAAATGGTGAACGATAAAAATGTTGCCTTGATTTCATTTACTGGTTCTACCAAAGTTGGAAGAATCGTAGGAACAAATGTGGCGCAAAGATTCGGAAAATCGATCCTGGAATTAGGTGGAAACAATGCCATCATTTTTACTGAAAATGCAGATTTGAACATGTCGATTATTGGCGCAGTTTTCGGCGCAGTCGGAACTGCCGGACAAAGATGTACTTCTACGAGAAGACTGATTATTCACGAATCTATTTTTGATGAAGTGAAAAACCGTTTGGTAAAAGCATACGGACAAATAAAAATAGGAAATCCTTTAGATGAAAATAACCACGTTGGACCTTTGATCGATAAACAAGCTGTTCAACAATATCTGGCTTCCATCGAAAAATGTAAAAACGAAGGCGGGAAATTCATCGTTGAAGGAGGAGTTCTTGAAGGAGATGAATTTTCTTCTGGATGTTATGTAAAACCATGTATCGCAGAAGTTGAAAATTCTTATAAAATTGTTCAGCACGAAACTTTTGCACCGATTCTTTATATAATGAAATATAAAACACTGGAAGAAGCAATTGCGATGCAAAACGATGTTCCACAAGGTTTAAGTTCCGCTATTATGACGACTGATATGCGTCAGGCAGAATTATTCCTTTCACAAAATGGTTCCGATTGTGGAATCGCGAATGTGAATATTGGGACTTCCGGTGCGGAAATCGGTGGCGCTTTTGGTGGCGAAAAAGAAACTGGCGGCGGTAGAGAATCCGGTTCTGATGTTTGGAAATATTACATGAGAAGACAAACCAATACCATTAATTATACCGACAGTTTACCTTTAGCACAAGGAATTAAATTCGATTTGTAAAAATAACAGTTTTTTTTTAATTGTCAGTCTGAGCTTGTCGAAGACTTTTTCAAAAATGATTTTCTATTATGTGTACATATTAAAATGTTCTGACAATTCTTATTATACAGGAATTACAAATGATTTGTGTAGAAGAATTGAGGAACATAATAATGGAGTAAATCCAACGTGTTATACTCATAATAGAAGACCTGTGCACTTGGCTTTTTCTTCTGAATTTATTGATGTTAATCTTGCGATTTTATTTGAAAAACAAATAAAGGGTTGGAGCAGAAAAAAGAAAGAAGCAATTATAAATGGTGATTGGAATTTATTACCAGAACTGTCTAAAAACAAAATGAAAAAATAATGAAGGCTTCGACAAGCTCAGCCTGACAAAACTTTAAAGTAATTATAAAATTAAAAATATGAACAACGCAATAGCATCTCATCCAGAGCCGACCAATACGGTAAAAGAAACTTTGTCAAGACATATGCTTGCCGATGGTTTTGATTTCGTAATGGATTTCGATAAATCCCAGGGTTCGTGGATTCATGATAGAATTACTGGCAAAAATTATCTCGATATGTTTTCCATGTTTGCTTCGGCTTCCATTGGTTACAATCATGCTTATTTAATGGAAAAATCTGCGTGGCTTGGAAAAATGGCCATTAATAAACCAACTTTAGCTGATGTTTATTCTCAGGAATTTGCAGACTTTATGACGGTTTTCGAAAGAGTGGCGATTCCAAAAGAATTACAATATTGTTTCTTTATCGAAGGCGGGACAATGGGCGTGGAAAATGCGATGAAAGCATGTTTCGACTGGAAAACCCGCAAGAATTTTGAAAAAGGAATCGATCACGAAGCTGGAATTTGTATTCATTTTAAACAGGCATTCCACGGAAGAAGTGGTTATACATTGAGTTTAACAAATACTTCAGATCCTAGAAAATATCAGTATTTTCCTAAATTTGACTGGCCAAGAATTTTAAATCCTCATTTGAATTTTCCAATCACTGAAGAGAATTTAGAGGAAACTATTAAAAATGAAAATTTAGCTCTTTTAAATATTGAAGAAGCAATTCTTTCTAATCCTAATAAAGTGGCGTGTATCATTATTGAACCGATTCAGGCAGAAGGTGGTGATAACCATTTCCGTGATGAGTTTTTTGTCGGTTTAAGAAATCTTTGCGACCAAAATGAAGTTTTACTCATATTTGATGAAGTGCAAACTGGAGTTGGAATTACTGGAAAAATGTGGGCCTTCGAACATTTTAGTGCTAAACCGGATATTATTTCTTTCGGAAAAAAAGCACAGGTTTGCGGCGTTTTGGCCAACAAAGAAAAGTTTGATGAAATCCCGAATAATGTTTTCAGAGAAAGTTCCAGAATCAATTCAACCTTTGGTGGAAACTTTATTGATATTTTAAGATTTCAATTAATTTTAGAAGTAATTGAAAAAGAAAATCTGGTGGAAAATGCGAGAGTTGTTGGAGAATATTTATTGTTAGCCTTACAAGGTTTAGCTCAAAAATATCCAAACAAAATTTCCAATGCAAGAGGACGTGGCTTAATGTGTGCGATTGATTTGCCTACTGGCGAAGAGCGTAATAAGTTGCAGGAACTTTTATACCAGGAAAACGTGATTATTTTAGCTTGTGGCGATCATTCAATTCGATTCCGTCCACACTTAAATGTGACGACTGAAGAAATTCAAATGGCAATCGATAAAATTGAAGTTTGTTTAGCTAAAATGTAATTACAGAAATGGATTCAAGCTATTTTCAATAAAATTTAGTTTGAATCCATATTTATTTTTCATTATTGATGCGTAAAATGTAATTAATTTTTTGTAGCTTTAACACTCGAAAATGAAATGAATTATGGAAAGAGAAACGAGAGTCGCAGTTTTTGAAAGTGAAAAAACCGCAGAAATTCAATTAGTAAAATCAAAACTGGAAGCACAGAATATTACAAGTTTTTTAAATGACAATTATATGTCTTTCACCACTACGCCAACTGCAAATACAGTTCGTGTAATGGTTAATCTGGCAGATGAGAAAAAGGCATTTGAAATTATCGATAAGATGCTAAAAGAGACAGAATTTAACCCAAGTAACAACTAAAACCATTTCATATTTTTTAAATTTTACGTTTTACAGAAATCGGAATCAATCTAATTGGTTCCGGTTTTTTTGTGATTTTTGGTTTGACCAAATTTAATCTATAAAAAGTTAATCGGTTAGAAGTCCGAAATTTTGTAAAATATAAATGAACCTGAGTTTTATAATTTATCTTTCATCATTTTGATAAATACGGACGGTTTTAAATCGAATTTTCTTCTAAAATTATCTGAGAAATTTTCAGTACTCGAAAATCCTGCTATCATGGCAAGTTCCTTCACATCTTTATTAATATATTTCACATCATTTTTAAGATGATCAATAATATAATCTAAACGAAGGTCACTAATGTAAAGTGCGAAATTTTTACCTTTATAAGTATTGATAATTTTTGAAAAGTAAGTTGAATTAGTACCCAACTCTTCACTCAGCATTTTTTGGGAAACCTGCGAATCCAGAAACTTATTTTCATTTTCAAAGATTTCTAATTGCTTTAAAATAGTTTCTACAAAAACAGGATTGAGCCCAGGGATTTTATTGTAAAAATCGTAATCGAAGTCCCGCTTAAGTTGATTATCAGTTAAATCGACGATTGGTTTTTCTTCCTCTGTGTTTACTTCATTTTGTTGAGCAATAATTTCTTCGAATCTCGTTTTATACTTTTGCTTTTCCTTTTGGATACGTAAACCCCAAAATAGAGAAATAATCGCCAAAAGGATAATTAAGGTTATGAAAATACCTCTTTGATTGTGCAGCGAACTCTCAATTCTGTTTTTTTCTGCTACCAATTTTTTGGTATCGTATTCTTTGACAATTTTTTCGTAAAGATATTTGTAGTTTTTTTCATAAGATTTATCGAGAAACATCAGCTTGTTAATATATTCCAACTGTTTTTCTGTGTTCCCTATGGACTTGTAATAGGTAATTAAGATTTCGTACGCTGATCGGAATTCAGGATCAAGCTTTTTGGTTTTATCATAATGTTTATCGATTTCCTCCAGGTATTTTACAGCTAATTTTTTCTTGCCGATATTCCAATAAGAAAGACCTAAATAAAAAACTTCAGTGTTGTGTGGCCATTGATCATTATATAATCTAATCGCTTCAGAAAATTTTGAAATTGCAGTGTTGTAATCTTTAGAGTAATATGCGGTCAACCCTTCGGAAGTAATAAAATAGGGGATGTACTGGTTAAGTTTGTTTTTTTCAAGATAGTCGAAAGCTTCTTTCAAAAGTGCTTTGTTGTATTTGCTTTGACCAAGTTTCGTATTAGAATCGATAAGACTCATCAGCGAATAAATATAATACATTTCATAGTTTTTTCCTAAAGATGTTTTGTTTTGTAAATTATCTTTAAAAAATTTTAAGCATATTAAAAGCTCTTTATTGGCATCTTTATATTGCCCAAGATAAATTTTATTTTGAGCGATGTTGTATATTGTTTTATTATAAATATAAATGTTACCATATTCTTGTGACAACTTATTCGCAACCAAGACATCATCGAGTGCCCGTTGATAAAACTCTTCTGACATATTGATGTTGCCGCGATTAAGGTAAGCATCTAATACTATTTTTTTAACCTCAGTTCTTTTTGCAGTAATTAATGCACTGTCTGCGTATTTTATATTAAATGGATAAGGTTGGGTAATACTAGCGTATCGATATGCATAAAATAAAGCTTCGTTGTTGTGTTCTTTTTTAGATTTTTTGATATAGAAATTTACGAGTTCCCATGTTTTTGAAGGATTGCTGTTGTAGACATCTATCTTTTTTTCAATTTCCTCATTGCTCATATGGGACTTTATCATGCTCTGAGCATTAAAATTTATTGATAAATTGAGCGAAATTAGAAATAGAACCGAGAAAATATATTTCAGCTGCATAAAACCTTAATAAGATGATTACTAATGATATAAGTTATTTTTATTCATTTGTTTTACAATAATACTGTTATTTTTTTAAAAAAACAGCACATAATTTACAATATGCTTGCGATTTTTTATAAACTAACGGTTCTCTTTTTTGCTTCATACCTGCTTTCCACAATACATTTGTAAAAATTAAACGAATGAAAAGATTAGCACTTATCGCAGCAGTAGTATTTACTACACTTACATTACAATCTTGCAGAGAATCTGACGATGTATTATCTCCAGAAGAATCAGCAACATTGCTTAGAGTACAAGATTCCTCAAATACTTTATTATTGAAAAATAATGCTAATACTTTAAACACTCAACAAGACAATAATACAACTTCAGATCTTGATGGAGAATTATTGCCTCCACCAAGAAGATAACTATTCAAGTTAAATAATATTTTTTTTTTCATCATTTGTGTTGGTTCTTCCGCGGATTTATTCGCGGAAGAATCGTTTTTGAGATACTTCTAATTTTGAAAATAACATTTTGATTACTTTCAAAATAATCAAAATGATTGATATGGAAATACTAAGAAAATCGGAAATAAATAATTATATTTTTTTTAAACTACAACAGAAATTTATATTTAGTAATCTCTATTAGTCATAAAAGGCATTAGACAAATTATCGCCAAACAAAAACTTATAATCTCCCAAAATAATTTCGGTCACTAATCTTGATGATTTCCAAAGAAGTAAGAGTTTTAAATCAAAACAATATCAACCGGAAGTTCGTTTAATATAGGTAGCTGTGTCTATTTGATGATTAGAATTTTAGATGTTATGCGTAAAATACAGATTATCAGATTTATAAAAAAGAGTAGTAAAAAATATAATATTATCAAAAAATTAAATTTCAAGCTTTTCGGATTCAATTCATTTATTTATCTTTGTAAAAATTCAGCTTTTTATGGAGACTACCTATATTGAAACTCAGCAGATTACCTTTCAAGACTTTAAAAACCAAATCTTAGAAGATTATAAACTGGGCAGAATTTCCAGAGAAATGTCTTACCTCGGAAGAAGGGAAGTATTGACTGGTAAAGCAAAATTTGGAATTTTTGGCGATGGTAAAGAATTACCGCAATTAGCCATGGCAAAGGTTTTTAAAGATGGTGATTTCCGATCTGGATATTACCGTGATCAAACTTTTGCATTTGCAATTGGTGCAATAAGCGTGGAGAATTTTTTCGCACAATTATATGCAGATACCAATATTGAACGCGAACCCGCTTCTGCAGGACGACAAATGAATGGGCATTACGCGACCAGAAGTTTGAATGAAGATGGAAGTTGGAAAGACTTAACAAAACAAAAAAATATATCCTCTGATATTTCCCCGACAGCTGGACAAATGCCCAGATTATTAGGATTAGCACTGGCTTCGAAAGTGTATAAATCGGTAAAATTTGAAGGTTCAGAAAAGTTTTCAGATAACGGAAATGAAGTTGCTTTCGGAACAATTGGAGATGCTTCAACTGCAGAAGGACATTTTTGGGAAACTTTAAATGCTGCTTGTGCATTGCAAGTTCCGATGATTACTTCGATTTGGGATGATGGTTACGGAATTTCAGTTCCTACTCACAATCAAAGAGCAAAAGCTGATATTTCAGAAATGCTTTCAGGTTTCCAGAGAAAAGAAGGGGAGAATCAAGGTTGTGAAATTATTCAGGTAAAAGCTTGGGATTACCCATCTTTATTAGATGCTTACGCAAGAGCAGAACATTTTGCCAGAACGGAAAGCGTTCCAGTTGTAGTTCATGTTATTGAAGTAACTCAACCTCAAGGTCATTCAACTTCTGGGTCTCACGAAAGATATAAAGATGAAGACCGATTGAAATGGGAGGGAGATTTTGATGGTTTGGTAAAATTTAAAGAATGGATTTTAGATTATTCTATTGAAATTGAAGGTGCTGAACAACAATTAGCAACGACAGAAGATCTAGAAAAAATAGAATCTGAAGCAAAGAAATTTGTGAAAGACGGCCAGAAAAAAGCTTGGGAAGATTATCAGAAAACCATTCAGGATTTGAAAGCTGCTGTACTTCCTTTGGTTGAAAATTTAAAATCTCAGAATACTGAAGTTGCTGCAGAATTAGAAAAATTCAATACGGTGATTTCTGTGGCGAAAAAAGATATTTTCCATTTGGTGAGAAAATCTTTATTGTTGACAAGAGCAAATCAATCGGCAGAAAGACAAAACCTTCAAACAAAATTTGAAGAGGTTTTTGCCATTGAAAAAGAGAATTATTCTTCTCATTTATATTCGCAGTCAGAATGGAAAGCGACTAATGTTAAAGAAGTTGCTCCAATATTTTCTGATGCTTCAGAAACCGTTGACGGTAGAGTAGTTGTTAGAAATAATTTTGATAAAATTTTTCATAAATATCCAGAAACTTTAATCTTTGGTGAAGATGCCGGAAATATCGGTGATGTAAATCAAGGTTTAGAAGGACTTCAGGAAAAATATGGTGAGGTAAGAATCGCAGATACCGGAATTCGTGAAGCGACGATTCTTGGACAGGGAATCGGAATGGCAATGCGTGGTTTAAGACCAATTGCTGAGATTCAATATTTAGATTATATTCTTTATTGTTTGCAAGGAATGAGCGACGATTTAGCGACCGTTCAATACAGAACAAGAGGTGGACAAAAAGCTCCATTAATCATCAGAACTCGTGGTCACCGATTAGAAGGAGTTTGGCATTCAGGTTCACCGATGGCGGGAATTCTTAATCTTTCAAAAGGGATTTTAGTTTTGGTACCTCGTAACTTAACGATTGCAGCAGGATTTTATAATACGATGCTTCAAGCTGATGAACCTGCTTTAATTATCGAATGTCTAAACGGTTACCGTTTGAAAGAAAAGCAACCAGATAACATTGGAGAATTCACTATTCCTGTTGGGAAAATTGAAGTAACCAAAGAAGGAAAAGATGTTACTTTAGTAACTTATGGTTCTACCTGGAGATTGGTAATGGAAGCGGCTGCAGAATTAGAAAAAATCGGAATCTCCGCGGAAGTGATTGATATTCAGTCATTAATTCCATTTGATTTAAGTCATGAGATTTCTGAAAGTGTTAAGAAAACCAATCGATTAGTTATTATCGATGAAGATGTTGAAGGTGGAGCATCCGCATTTATTCTTCAGCAGATTTTAGAAAAACAAAAAGCCTTTAGATATTTAGATTCTGATCCATTAACAATCAGTGCAGAAAATCACCGTCCGCCGTATGCGAGCGATGGCGATTATTTCAGCAAACCAAGTGTTGATGATATGGTTGAGAAAGTATACGCATTATTTACAGAAACAAATCCGACGAAATTTCCGAAGATTTAATAAATACAATTTATTTTGTCAAAGTTAAAAATCTTTTACAAAGTTTTTTAACAATCAACCCTTTCAGCCTTTTAAAGGCTGAAAGGGTTTTTACTTATCGCTATTAAACCTCAAAAAATTTCCGTAAATTCGCATCAAATTTTTAAATAATGAACTACGATATTATTGTCATTGGGAGTGGACCTGGTGGTTACGTTACGGCAATCAGAGCCGCACAATTAGGTTTTAAAACTGCCATTATTGAAAAAGAAAGCTTGGGCGGAATTTGCTTGAACTGGGGTTGTATCCCAACAAAAGCATTGTTAAAATCTGCGCACGTTTTTAAATATTTACAACAAGCCGAACAATATGGTTTAAATAAAGTAGAAAATCCAGGTTTCGATTTTTCTAAAGTCATCCAGAGAAGTAGAGGAGTTGCCACTAAAATGAGTGGTGGAATCGCTTTCTTGATGAAGAAAAATAAAATCGATGTCATCATGGGAACTGCGAAAGTTCAAAAAGGAAAAAAAGTTTCTGTAATCGATAAAGATGGAAAATTAACTGAATATTCTGGAGAACATATCATTATCGCAACTGGAGCTCGTTCCAGAGAATTGCCAAATATTCCTCAAGATGGAAAAAAAATAATTGGATACCGTCAAGCGATGGTTCTTCCAGAGCAGCCAAAATCGATGATCGTTGTTGGTTCAGGAGCGATCGGAATTGAGTTCGCTGATTTCTATAACACGATGGGAACGAAAGTAACCGTTGTTGAATTCATGCCAAACATCCTTCCTGTTGAAGACGAAGACTCTTCAAAACACGTTGAGAAATCTTTGAAAAAATCAGGGATTGAGATCATGACCAACGCTTCCGTAGAATCTGTGGATACTTCCGGAAACGGCGTAAAAGCAACCGTAAAAACGGCTACTGGAACGATTACTTTAGAAGCAGATATTTTACTTTCAGCAGTTGGAATCGCGTCCAATATTGAAGGTCAAGGTTTCGAAGAAGTTGGAATCCAGACGGATAAAGGAAAAGTTTTGGTGAACGAATGGTACGAAACTTCTGTTCCTGGCTATTATGCGATCGGTGATATTTTGCCAACCCAAGCTTTAGCACACGTTGCGTCTGCAGAAGGGATTACTTGCGTTGAAAAAATCAAAGGACTTCACGTAGAAAAAATCGATTACGGCAATGTTCCGGGATGTACGTATTGTCATCCGGAAGTGGCGTCTGTTGGTTTAACTGAGAAGCAAGCGAAAGAAAAAGGCTACGAATTGAAAGTAGGTAAGTTCCCTTTCTCAGCTTCAGGAAAAGCTACGGCAAACGGTGATACTGATGGTTTCATCAAGGTGATTTTCGATGCCAAATACGGTGAATGGCTTGGTTGTCACATGGTCGGAGACGGCGTTACCGATATGATTGCAGAAGCAGTTGTAGCGCGTAAATTAGAAACAACCGGTCACGAAGTTTTAAAAGCGATTCACCCGCATCCAACCATTTCAGAAGCAGTGATGGAAGCAGTTGCCGCCGCTTATGGCGAAGTGATTCACATCTAAAATATTGAAAATATTGATATAGAAAACTCGAGTGATATGCTGGAGTTTTTTTATTGGGTAGACTTTTTTAATTACAGGTTTTCTATTTTTATTTGGGCAGCTATTTCCTTCTGGAATTTTATACTGAGTTTGTCGAAGTACTCTCACTTTTTTGTTCCACTTCGTTCCACAAAAAGAGCTCCGTTCAAGCCGGGCTGTGAACATAGTAATTTTTAGATTTAGAATTATCGTATTTTTATCAAGATATTTTGTAACTATAAAATAACTTAAAGATTAGCGCATCTATTTAATTGAAAATGCTAAAAAAAATGAAAAGAAATAAGTGTATCCATAATATATTATTAGTTCTGGTTTTAGTAGTTTTTTATTATTCGTGCACGAATGATAGATCCAGAAATCTCTATTTTACCCAAATTAAAAATGATGAGGAGTTGCAAAGTTCTTATATATTTAGCAATAAGGATGACAGTATATCTGCAGTTCAGTTTAATGTTTTAGAAGGTTTCTATAATGAACAAAAAAAGGATTTTTCATACAAAGATTTAGATCATCTGCTAGTTCATCTAAATTCCTTATCTAGGAAGGACAAAGATTTATTGTATTTTTCGAAAAGTTATAAAATTGATAATAAATTTTCAACTTTACTAGAGTTATCTACAGATCAAATTGGAAGCAATTTGAATCTGGAAAAGACAGAACAGAATCATTATATTTTATCAGGTTCTAAATACAAAAAGGAGAAACTTTTTACTATTTTATATGCCTTTTACATAAAAGACAATTATATTTTATATGATGATAATAAAGGTATTTATATAATTGTACCCGATGTCGCGGATTTGTAATCCATGCCGTTATTATAAACAAAACCACACCTCCTAAGTTGTGGTTTTTTAATTCCCAAAAATTTCCCTCGCTACCGCACGAATCCTTTCGTGTGGTCCCGTAAATAATCAAAGGTTGGAAATTTTTCTCAGTGGTAGATAAGTTATAATTCTTTAAATTTCAAAATTGCTTCCTCAAAATCATCTTTTATAAATTCCCAATGTTTCCCATGAAGACAAATAGGAGTGAAGTCATCATCTGCAATACTGAAATTAGTAAAATTCTTTAAAATTAGTTCTCTATCGTGACTATTTGGATAGCGCTCCAAATGTAGTTTCCAGCATTTTGTTGATGCTGTAATTACGAAGAACTTCGTGGAGATCGCAAAAATCTTTTTTGCGTCCGCCTCTTTGTACGACATCAATTTTCATTACAATAATTTCCTCTATTGTTACAAAACGAATTTCATCTTCTATTTTTGCTGGTTGTATAAAAGGGTCGGTGTAATACAAATCTAATTTTACCGAATTTTCTTTGTCTGTTCCTATGAAAATAAGACTTTCCCAATGCAGGTTCTACATCGGAAATAGCATCTACACAACCACCGCTGCTGTGCGAATTCATTTGCGCAAAGTCTCCAAACTTTGAGCTGTTATATCAAAATCATATCTTTGATTAAATTTGTGAACCGATTTTAAAAAAATGAGAGTAGAGAAATATCATTTAAAAACTGAAAGTACATTCACTCGCTTTGAATTTGTGAGTGAAGGTCCAAAAGGTGCAATTAGAAAATTAATTGAATTTCAGGAAACAACCAATTCACAGATTTTTAATTTGGCATTTGGAGATTATGATCCTCAAACTAAAGAAATTAACGATTTGGCTGTTTCTGATAATGGAGATACTGAAAAAATTTTAGGGACAGTTGTTTCTGCACTTTATGTTTTCTTAAACGAATTTCCAGATGTTTATGTTTATGCAGCAGGAAGCACAAAAGCAAGAACGAGACTTTATAGAATGGGAATTACGAAATTTTATGAACAAATGAAAAATGATTTCTATCTTTACGGACAAATTGGCGATGAATTCCCTGATTTTGAGATTGGTATAGATTATGAAGGATTTTTAGCGCAAAGAAAATTTAAAAAAAAGGAGTTATGAAAAATGCAGAAATTTTAGACAAAAAAATACCTCTTGTCGCTATTGATAGGAGTTTGGATAAATTACGCAATAAAATAATGTTTCCAAAAAAACTTGAAAAAGCCAACGAAATGTTATTGACTGCAAAGTTGCCGAAAAACAAACATGTAGTATAGAGATTGCTTCAGCTAACTTTGCCCCCGATGTCGCGTATTTGTAATCCGTGCCATCACCTACAAAGAAAACCACACCTTCAAGCTGTGGTTTTTTAATTCCCAAAAATTACTATTTTAAAAGAATTTAATCAAGTCGTATTGAGAACCAGAGTAATTTATCATTTAGATATGATCGCGTTTGTTAAAGAGAACTTATTTTGATCAATATATTATTAATCAAAAAAGCCCGAAATCTGGAGGCTTTATGTAGAGAGATTGCACACAAGATTCTGATGATTTACCTGAAATACTTATAGAACTTCCGTAACTTTGAGAGTTAGCAGCAAAAGATGTCGAACAATTCTGCTTAAGGCAGAAGCAGGCAAACGACATCAATGAATAGCGACAGACTTTTTAGAATCAACTACCTATACAATGGAAAACAAAGCTAAAACGCAACAAGCTAACCAACTAATTTTCCTTGGACTAATTCTATTTCTAGTTGGGCTTCTTGTAGGACTTTTTGTTCAAAAGATGACAAACCCGCGTATGGCATTGTCTGCGCACTTGGAAGGAATTATGAATGGAATGTTTTTAGTGATTCTTGGAATTATTTGGACTCGGTTTGTCCTTTCTAAAATTATTTTTAGGGTTATTTTTTGGCTGGTAATTTATGGAACGTTTGCGAATCTTGTGGCAGTTATTTTAGCCGCATATACTGGCTTTGGAAAAATGATGCCAATTGCTGGCGGACATGAAGGGACAGGAATAATTGAAGATCTAATAACGTTCCTGCTTTTATCGTTAGCTTTAAGCATGATAACTGTTTGCGTCATCATTTTGGTAGGATTTTATAAACACATGAAACAACTTTCAAAAGAAACTGCATATTAACAAGTTCCCGATGGCGCGGATTTGTAATCAGTGCCGTTATTATAAACAAAACCACAATTTTAGTTGTGGTTTTTTATCTCCCAAAAATTCTTATCTTGACATCAAATTATTATATATGCACATGAAATCTTTTATTCCGGTTTTTTTATTGACTGGAGCAGCATTTTTTGCTCAAACTAAGAACGATATTGTCGTTCCTAATGAAAATTTAATAACTGAGAATATTCCGGCGATTCCGAAAAGTTTAAATACGACAATCAAGAAATATACGGAAAGCAGAAGCGCCAACTTTACCGCAATTCATCCCAACGGAAAAGAGTTGATTATGGTAACCAGATTTGCTTCTACCAATCAACTGCATCATTTAACACAACCTTTAGGGAACAGAAAACAAATTACGTTTTTTGATGAACCCGTAAACTCTGCAGATTTCGACCCAATAAAAGGAGAGTATTTGGTTTATTCTAAAGACATTGGTGGAAATGAATTCGGTCAACTCTTTAGACTGAATTTGAACACCATGGAATCTACAATGCTAACCGATGGTGGAAGATCCCAAAACGGTGGAATGCGCTGGAAGAAAGATGGTTCAGGATTTTACTTTTCATCGACCAAAAGAAATGGTGGCGACCGAGATGTTTATTACATGAATCCTTTGAAACCAGAAGAAACCAAATTGATTTTGGAAGTGAAAGGCGGCGGTTGGGGTATTTCTGACATTTCTGAAGATGGCAAAAAACTCATCATCGGAGAATATGTCTCTGCCAATGAATCTTATTTATATTTATTCGATACCGAAACCAAAAAACTGGAACCAATCACCGATAGAAGCGAAAAACAAATCGTGCAAGCGAGTGCGAAGTTTGCCAAAAACCCAGATGAGATCTGGTACGTAACCGATCGTGATAATGAGTTTAAAAGATTGGCTTTAATGAATTTGAAAACGAAAAAGATAAACTATTTCACCACTGAAATTCCATGGGAAGTTTCGGGTTTATCTTTATCGAAAGACAAATCAAAAATCGCTTTTGAAATTAATGAAAGTGGCTTGAATAAATTGTATTTAATGGATACTTCTACGAAGAAATATTCTGAAATTAAATTGCCAGTTGGTTTAATCAACAGCACTGCTTTTACAAAAGACGGAAAGTCCCTCTTTTTCTCGCAATCAACTTATGATTCTTCTTCAGACATTTACCGTCTTGATTTAGCCACCAACAAAATCGAAAGATGGACAGACAGCGAACAGGGGGAAATGCCGAAAGCCGAAATGGCAAAACCAAAATTGATTGAATGGACGAGTTTTGACAAGATGAAAATCTCTGGATTTTATTATCCTGCGTCTAAGAAGTTTACAGGAAAAAGACCAGTAATGATCAATATTCATGGTGGTCCAGAAGGTCAGTCGATGGCATCTTCTTTAGGTGCAAATAATTATTATACCAATGAAATGGGCGTTGCGGTAATTTATCCGAATGTTCGTGGTTCTTCAGGTTTCGGTAAAACATATATCGCAAGCGACAACGGTTTCAACAGAATGGATTCGGTACAGGATATCGGAGCATTATTAGATTGGATTGCGAAACAACCAGAATTAGATAAAGACCGAATTATGATCATGGGCGGAAGTTATGGCGGTTTCATGACCTTGGCGACGGCTTATGAATATGCAGATCGAATCAGATGCTCAGTTGATGTGGTTGGAATTTCTGACTTTAATACCTTCCTTAAAAATACCGAAGAATACCGACGTGATTTAAGAAGAGCAGAATATGGTGACGAGCGCGATCCGAAAATGAGCGCTTTTTTTACCAAGATTGCTCCGTTAAACAATACCGATAAAATTAAAAAACCAATGTTCATCATCCAGGGAACTAACGATCCAAGAGTTCCGGTAACTGAGGCGATGCAAATGCGTGATAAATTAAAAGCACAAGGAAATACGGTTTGGTATTTAGAAGCTAAAAATGAAGGACACGGTTTCCGTAAAAAAGAAAATGTAGATTTTCAGAGATTGGCAGTAATTCAGTTTATGCAGGAATATCTTTTAAAATAGAAAATAACGCTATAAAATTCAAAATTAAACCGCAACATTCGCTTGCGGTTTTTTTAATTATGACTAACTTATACTTATGAAAAAATTCAAACTTGGACTCGTGCTTTCCGGTGGCGGTACAAGAGGAGTTGCACATGCAGGCGCTTTAAAATTTTTGATGGAAAAAAATATTCATCCGGATGTTTTGGCGTGCTGTAGTGCGGGTTCCATTGTTGGTACGCTCTATGCGATCGGAAAATCACCCTTGGAAATTTTGGATTTTTTCAAGTCTATTTATTTTTTTAACTGGCATCATTTCGCCTTCAATAAGCCAGGTTTTATTTCCTCTGAGGTCTTTTCTGATTATCTGAATCCAGTTTTTGGAGAAATGACCCTTGGTGAATTGGAGGTAGAAGTGCAAATTATTGCGACGGAATTGATTTCTGGAAAACAGAAAATTTTTGGGGAGAAGGATAAAATTGTAGATGCCGTGATTGCGTCCTGTTCCATTCCGGGAATTACGGTTCCTTATATTGTTGGTGACGAAATGTTCAGTGATGGTGGCGTGCTTAATAATTTTCCGGTAGATATTATTCATCAGGATTGCGAAAAATTAATTGGTATTTTTGTTTCGCCGCTGCAAGAAGTAACAGTCAATGATTTAAATTCTATAAGATCAGTCACGACCAGAGCCTACGAACTTTTATCGCACCGAACTGAATTGCATAAATTTTCATTCTGTGACTGGCTTATTACCTCTAAGAAATTAGCGAATTATGGGATTTTCGAAAGTAGTGCAGAGCGACTGGAGGAGATTTTTGAAATCGGTTATCAGGCAGCAAAAACTTCTTATGATGACAGTATCTTTAAAACTGAAATTTAGAATATAGGAAACTTGTATGGTTTCAAACTCTTCTCATTTTTACTAAACGATTAATGTAACGTTGTTTTAAAGGATATATTTTATTTCAGAGCTATTTTTTAATGAAATGAGATATTGGGTTTAGCATCTTAAAATTCTGAAAATACAGCAAAGTTTCAATGCGGTTTCTTATTTTTGACTAACTTTTTAAAATGGAAAAATATAATTTGGGTTTGGTTCTTTCGGGGGGTGGGACAAAAGGACTTGCTCATGCCGGAGTTCTAACCTTTTTAGCAGAGAAAAATATTACTGCAGATGTTTTGTCATGTTGCAGTGCAGGTTCGATTGTTGGTGCATTACACGGTGTCGGCAAATCGGGCGAAGAAATTCTGGACTTTTTTAAATCGGTCTATTTTTTCAACTGGCGACATTTTGCGTTTAACAAACCGGGTTTGGTTTCCTCTAAAATTTTCTCAACGTATCTGTATCCTATTTTCAAGGATATGACGATTGGAGAACTTGATATCAATTTGAAAATCATTGCTACAGAACTGGTTTCAGGTGAGCAGAAAATATTTGAAGGAAAGGACAAAATCGTAGATGCGGTAATTGCCTCCTGTTCAATTCCGGGAATTACAGTTCCTTATATTGTTGGTAATGAAATGTTTAGCGACGGCGGAGTTTTGAATAATTTCCCAGCAGATATTATTCATCAGGATTGTGAAAAACTGATTGGTGTTTATGTATCACCACCGCAAGATGTTGAAATTGGGGATCTTAACACTATAAAATCCGTGACTACAAGAGCGTATGAGTTAATGTCGCACCGAACAGAAATCCATAAATTCTCCTATTGTGACTGGATTATTACTTCCAAAAAATTAGCTAATTATGGAACGTTTGAAAGAAATGCGTCTCGTTTAGAAGAGATTTTTGAAATCGGATATCAAGCTGCGAAAATGTCTTACGACCATACTTTATTTAAAGAAGATATTTAGCATAAATTAAAACCCCGACAACGACGGAACCGATCGCCATTAAGAATACCGACCCTGCGGCCATATCTTTAATGATTTTTATACGTTCATCATAATCCGGTTGGATGATGTCACAAATTTTTTCTACGCACGTATTTAAGATCTCTAAACTTAAAACCGAGAAGGAAACGACTAATATAATAGTCGCTTCAAACTCGGTTACTTTTAAATAAACGATTAAAAAAAGATTGACAAGCAACGCCAAAACTTCGATCTGAAAATTACGTTCAGATTTCAGCATTAAGATTAATCCTTTGATTGCATTGCCAAAACTTCTGTGAATCGGAGGTTTTCTCATTACCAGTTTTTATCGACCATATAAATTAATTGTCCCATTGCAGCAGCACCTAACAATAATTCTCTGCGATTTACTTTGTCAAAAGTATCTTCGTCGGAATGGTGAATTTCAAAATATCTTTGAGAATCAGGAATCAATTCTGCTAAAGGAACTCCCAAAGGTTCCATCGGCTCGATATCAGTTCCTGCGTATTGAACCTCGAAATTATGAACTCCATAGGGTAAGAAAAGATTTCTCCAGGATTGAACTTGTTGACGTTTCTCAGGACTCATAACCAACCCAAAACCACGTGGTGTAAAACCACCACCATCACTTTCGATAGCGAAGATATGTTTTTCATTATTTTTCTTAATATTTGCTGCGTATTGGTTTCCACCTCTAACGCCGTTTTCTTCATTGGCAAAACAGACAACTCGAATGGTGTGGTTATTATTAATTCCTAATTTTTTGAAAGTTCTTAAAACTTCAATGCTTTGAACAATTCCGGCTCCGTCGTCTTGCGCACCTTCACCAACGTCGCAAGAATCCAAATGTCCACCAACTACGATGACGCTTTGATCTTTCTTACCGGTAATTTCTCCAATAACAGAATAGGTGAGTTTGTCGCCTTTCATGGTGGCGTTGGAATTTAATTTAGCAAATACTTTTTGCGTTTTTAAAGTTTTTTCAAGCTCATCTGCACTTTTTGGTCCAATGGCAACCGCTGCGATTTTCGCCGTGTCATCTTTATCATAACTCATCATTCCAGTATGCGGAACATCATCAAATGCCGACGAAAGCGACCGGATGATTACTGCTTTTGCGCCTCTTTTTCCAGCCCAGGAAGCTGCACTTCTTCTATATTTACCGGCATCGCCATAAGCTTGACCCGTAGAAATGAACTTCTGATTGAACGCATAATTAAAGAATATAATTTTTCCTTTAATTGCTGCATCCGGTAGTTTGTCAAAATCTTCTTTATTCTTTACAAAGACAATTTCTGCTTCTACATCTTTTCCTTTCGTTCCTTCAGAATTTCCTAAAGAAAGCATTCGCAGCGATTTCCATTTTCCGTTTCCTTCTTTTATTTGAAGAGATTCTTTGCCACGTTCCCAGACCGGAACCATTACTTCTTCTTTCCAGACTTTATCTGCGCCGGCTTCTTTTAATTTTAGAACAGCCCAATCAGTCGCTTTTTCGTAAGCCGCAGAACCGCTCAAACGATGACCGATATTTTGGGTTAAATCTCTTAAGTTTTCATACGCAGTTCCATTCACCAACATTTCATCAGAAATATTTTTGAATTGAAGAGAATCAGCTGATTGTTGCGCAAATAAAAATCCGCCCAAAAAGAGCGGAAGTATTTTTATAATAGAATATTTCATAGGTTTCAAAATTGATAGACCCAAATTTAAAAAAAATTAATAACAAAAAGTAAATTATTGCTTCATATCGTACATTATTAATGCAGTAACAAGTTTCGGTTCAATATAAGTACATTTTGGTGGCATGATGATCTTGTTATCCGAAACCTTTAATAAATCATTAAAACTTACTGGATAAATTCCGAAACCTACTTTAAATTCGCCAGAATCTACTTTTGCTTTGATGGTTTTAATTCCTTCAATATTCGAAGTTCCTTTGATATAAGTAATCTTCTCGGTTGTTTTCGCATCGGCAATTCCTAGAATATCTTTAAAAATATATTCTTCTAATAAATAATGATCCAAATCATTCATTTCACCTTGTTGGATTCGTAAATCATGCTTCACGTGAAGGGAATAAAATTTTCCGCCCAAATACATCGAGATGTGAAATTTCTGTGAAGGATAATATGGCTCTTCTCCTTTTTCATGAATCCGGAAACTCTTTTCAATTTCTTGAATAAATTCTTTTTCACTCAAACCATTCAAATCACTCAATAATCTGTTATAATCATGAATCTTGATCGATTGGTTGGATACTACAAAACTGAAGACATAATTGTAATGTTCTGTCCCCGTATGTTTTTTATTTTTATCCTTTTGATTTTGTGCGTTCAGTGCAGTAGATCCAATTCTGTGATGACCATCGGCAATATAAAAAGAATCAATCTGCTCTAAAACTTCTTTAAACTGAAGCATCTTCAGACGATTGTCAATTTTCCAAACCTTATGTCTGATTCCGCTGTCATCTAAATAATTAAGAATCGGAACATTCTTTTCCTCATGATTCATCAGCATTTCCACTTTTGGATTTGCCAAATAAGTAAGCAAAACCGGTTCTGCCTGAATATTCACTTTATCTAAATAATAAGCAAGTTTTTCTTTTCTATAAGTAAGGGTAGATTCGTGCTTTTTAATTTTTCCATTTCTAAAATCTTCAACACTTACCAAACCTAACAGTCCACGGAATACCGTTTTATTAGGCAAAATTTGTTCATATAAATAATACGACGAATTATCCTGCACCAATTTTCGGTCATCCAAAAGTTCTTCGAAATTCGTTCTGATTTTTCGAAGGTTTCGGTCAATATCTTTCGATTTACTTACCACGTACGGCTTGACCATCTGAATGTAGGAGGAGTCAACCTGAGCTTTTTTATTAATTTCATCCTGGGAATAATTATCCAGTGGATGTGTTGGGAAAATATCTACGTAATCTTCGCTTGGGCGAATTCCTCGAAATGGTTTAAATATAGGCATATACTACTGTAGTTTCTTTTTAATTTCAATAATTTGCTCTGCAAGTTCCTGGCCAATTTTCTTTTGAGCATCCTGCGTATTTCCGCCTAAATGCGGTGAAAGTGACAAGTTGGGATTCATTAAAAGGGCAAGTTCAGGGCTCGGTTCATTTTCAAAAACATCCAAAGCAGCTCCTGCAACTTTTCCATTTTCAATGGCATCCAATAAAGTGACTTCGTTGATAACGCCACCTCTGGCAGTGTTGACAATAAAAACGCCGTCTTTCATTTTTTCAAACTGTGGTGCATCTAAAAGATATCCGCTCGTTTTCGGTGTGTTAACGGTTAGGAAATCCAAATCGCTAAGGAATTGATCCATATCAGTTTCAGAAGAAATTTCGAAATGTAATTTTTGTCCGTCAAAAAAGTCCAAAGTAACTTTTTCAGTTTTCGGTTTTCTGGTCAGAACTTTCACTTTCATTCCTAAAGAGATTCCCATTTTCACGACTTCTCTTCCGATACCACCAAAACCGATGACGCCTAAAGTTTTTCCTTCTAATTCTACCGCACTTGAAAAAGATTTTTTCAAAGCTTTGAAATGAGTTTCACCTTCCAGCGGCATTAATCTATTCGATTCATGAAGAAATCTCGCTAAAGAGAAGAAGTGCGCAAAAACCATTTCTGCAACCGAACGCGAAGATGCTTTCGGCGTATTGATCACATAGATTCCTTTCTCAATCGCGTGTTCTACATCGATATTATCCATACCAACGCCACCACGACCAATGATTTTCAAACCTGGACAAGCGTCGATTAAATCGGTTCTCACTTTTGTAGCGCTTCGAACTAACAATACATCTACCTTATTTTCATTAATGAAATTGATAAGATGTTCCTGTGAAACTTTCGCTTCCAAAATTTCGATTCCCGCGTCTTTCAGCAGTTGTTCTCCGGCTTTTGAAATACCGTCATTAGCAAGAACTATCATTTATTTTAAATTTTGCATTACGTCAACTAAAACTTGAACACTTTCGATGGGCAATGCATTATACATGCTCGCTCGGTAACCACCTAAACTTCTGTGGCCATTCAAACCATTGATTCCTGCTTCTTTCCAAGCATTATCGAATTCTTCTTTTTTAGACTCATCCATTAATTTGAAAGAAACATTCATTAACGAACGATCTTCTTTCACACAGAAGGTTTCGAATAAAGGATTGCGGTCGATTTCACCGTATAATAATTTTGCTTTCGCTTCATTTCTTATTTCTGCTGCAGCAATTCCTCCATTGTTTTCTAAATGTTGTAATGTTAAAAGCGATGCGTAAATCGGGAAAACAGGTGGCGTATTATACATTGATTCTTTGGCGATGTGCAAAGAATAATCCAACATTGAAGGAATATCTCTTCCTGTTTTGCCTAAGATCTCTTTTTTCACAACCACTAAAGTTGTTCCTGCAGGACCCATGTTTTTTTGAGCGCCAGCATAAATTAAATCAAATTGGGAGAAATCAATAACACGACTGAAAATATCAGAACTCATATCGCAAACCATCAACGTATCTACTTTCGGAAATTCTCTCATTTGAGTTCCGTAAATAGTATTGTTAGAAGTGCAATGATAATAATCGTATTCGTTTCCTACTTTATAATCTTTCGGAATAAAAGAATAATTCTCCTCTTTGGAAGAACCAACAACATCAACTTTCCCTAGCTTTTTAGCTTCTTTGATTGCACCTGCAGCCCATGTTCCGGTATCTACATAAGCCGCTTTTCCGTTTTCTGATTTCATTAAATTAAACGGAACCATTGCAAACTGCATACTGGCACCACCACCTAAATATAAAACTTCGTAATCATCACCTAGATTCATCAGTCTCTTCACGATTGCTCTGGCTTCGTCCATTACGGCTACGAAATCTTTGCTGCGATGAGAAATTTCTAAAAGTGATAATCCGCTTCCATTAAAATCGAGAATTGCTTCTGCAGATTTCTGGAAAACTTCTTGAGGTAAAATGCAGGGTCCTGCACTGAAGTTGTGTTTTTTACTCATACTTTTTGATTTTTTAAGAATTCGAGCGGCAGGGTGGTCGTTGATATTCTTATATTTGATTGGTGTTAAATATGAAAAAAAAACGCCCACAAATTTATTTGTGAGCGAGTTTAATTATTCTCCGTGTAAAAAGGCTTTTTTCTCGAGTAAACTTTCTTCCGATTCCACATGGTCTTCATCTGGAATACAGCAGTCAACTGGGCAAACCGCCGCACATTGAGGTTCTTCGTGGAAGCCGATACATTCGGTACATTTATCGGTGACAATGAAATATACATCGTCGCTTACGGGTTCTTGTGGGTCATCAGCATCAATAGATAATCCTGATTTCAAAACTACTTTTCCTTTGAGGGCAGTTCCATCTGAGGCTTTCCAATCTACTGCTCCTTCATAGATCGCGTTGTTCGGACATTCCGGCTCACAAGCGCCACAATTAATACATTCGTCTGTTATTTTAATAGCCATTGCTACTTTATTTTTTTAAATTTGTACAAAATTACTAAAAATACCTCAATTTTCCATACAATGAACATAGAAAAACAAATTTCAGGACTTTGTAAACTAAGTGCTTATATTAAAGATTATTTAGCAAAAGATCCTGCTAATTTTAATGAAGATGATGAAAATTTCTCTTCTGTTTTAAGAAGATCAGAAATTGAAAATTCATGGTTTACCCTTGAGAATCAAAAAATTGCATTGAATCAGTGGGCGAATTTGTTAACTGAAAATAATATCAAACATTGGCTTTCTAAATATCAGGTTGTTAAAACTCCTAAAAAAGTAGGATTAATTTTAGCAGGAAATATTCCACTGGTTGGATTTCATGATGTGATTTCAGTGATTTTAAGTCAACACATTCCGATGATAAAGTTGTCTTCAAAAGATAAAAGGATGTTGCCGTTTTTATTAAATAAATGGAATGATTTTTCTGAAGGAAATGTGCCTTTTGAATTCGTTGAAAGATTAAATGATTTTGATGCGGTAATTGCAACCGGAAGTAATAACACTGCAAGATATCTTGAATATTATTTTAAGGATTCACTAAGCATTATCCGTAAAAACAGAACATCAGTCGCTGTTTTAAAAGGGGATGAAACGGAAGCGGAATTGCAACTTTTAGCAGAAGATATTTTTAGATATTTTGGGTTAGGCTGTCGTAACGTGACCCGACTTTTTATTCCTCAAGATTTTTTAATTGATAAAATATTTGAAAGTTTCCTGAATTTTAAAGACGTTATTAATCATAACAAATACGCCAATAATTACGAATACAATCGTGCGATTTATTTGTTGAATGCAGAACGTTTTTGGGATAATAATTTCGTGATGCTCAAAGAAGATGAAGCGTTGTTTTCGCCACTTTCCGTGTTGAACTTTACTCGATACAATGACATTGAAGAAGTGCGAACTTTTATTAATGAAAACAAACAAGATATTCAGGCCATTGTTGCAAAACCAGAGTTGGGGTTCGACTCCATTAATTTCGGAGAAGCTCAAAATCCAGGCTTAGATACTTACGCTGATAACGTGGATACGATGGAGTTTTTAAGTTTAATATAATTTTATTTATATTCGTTTACTCAATTAATAAACTATGAATTCATCAGTAATTATTTCTCACGCTGCTGCCTCTGACCGAGCAGATTTTTATAAAAAAACCTATACGCATGTTGCGATGGCAATTTTGGCTTTCATCGTGGTAGAAAGTTTTTTGATACAAGTGGTTCCGGAAGAATTTATTCTGGGAATGTTAGGCGGTCGTTTCCTTTGGTTAGGAATTCTAGGTTTATTTTGGCTGGGTTCTTATGTGTCTGAAAAATGGACATTATCGCAAAGCAAAACGGTGCAATATGCAGGTTTAGGATTTTATGTTCTACTGGAAGCTGTAATTTTTTTACCATTAATTTATATGGCCGCTACTTATGCGGGTATTGATGTTATCAAACAGGCTGGCATGATTACGCTGGCGCTTTTTGTAGGTTTAACAGCGGTTGTTTTTATGACCAATAAGGATTTCTCCTTTTTACGAACGGCAATTGTAGTGGGCGGATTTATCTCTTTAGGATTAATCGTTGCCGGTGCTATTTTTGGTTTTAATCTGGGACTTTGGTTTTCAGTTGGAATGGTTATTTTAGCTGGTGCAAGTATTTTATACCAAACGAGTAAGTTAAAGGATGCGTATTCTACCGATCAATACGTCGGAGCAGCCCTTCTTTTGTTCTCTTCTGTAATGTTGTTGTTTTGGTATGTCTTAAGGATTTTAATGTCCAGAAGAAGCTAGAAATATAAAGATGATTTTATCTAAAAAATATAAAAACCCAGATATTACTTCTGGGTTTTTTGTTGATTGATATCGTTTTTTTAAACTGAATATTTGTAATTATAGATCGAATTTCTATCAAGGACAATATCTACAATCTCGATTTTTTCGGATTCAAATAGGTTTTAAAAATCATCACGTTTTGACCAAATTCTTTTAAAATTCTCTCGGTAATATTCGTCAATTCAATTTCGACGAAATCCTGGCGTTTTTCTTCATTTTCAAAAATCAAAAGCAGGTTCGTGTTTTTACCTTCTGAGATCATCTCGCTTTCAACTTCTGAAAGGATGTATTTTTCGGCGTCGATTAAATTTTCAACCATTTGATGAAGGTCGGATTTCATGTATTGATCCCACTCTTTACTGATGCTTTCGGTGGTGTGAAAGGTGATGCTTAAAACGCTCATTTTTTTAACTTTTTTTATGATTCTCGGAGGAAATTATAGCGCAAAAATCGGGATTTTTTTCGTACTTTAGCACGTTATTAAAATCTGAATTATAAGAAAAGTCAAGTCTAATTGTAAGTGCTTGATTTTCATTTTATTAAAATATTATGCATACAGAAGGAGAAAGGTTAATTCCTATCAACATTGTTGATGAAATGAAATCCTCTTATATCGATTATTCGATGTCGGTAATTGTTTCCAGAGCGTTACCCGATGTAAGAGATGGCTTGAAGCCGGTTCACAGAAGAGTTCTTTA
The DNA here is from genome assembly GCF_015191005.1 of Kaistella flava (ex Peng et al. 2021). NCBI lineage: Bacteria > Pseudomonadati > Bacteroidota > Flavobacteriia > Flavobacteriales > Weeksellaceae > Kaistella > Kaistella flava (ex Peng et al. 2021). The sequence continues at coordinate 399,200 of NZ_CP040442.1, forward strand.
CGGAATGTACGGATTGAACGTTTTTTCAAACAGAAAACATTTAAAGTCAGCGAGAATCGTAGGAGATGTTCTCGGTAAGTATCACCCACACGGTGATACCTCCGTTTACGATGCGATGGTAAGAATGGCGCAGCCTTGGAGTTTGCGTTATCAACTGGTTGACGGACAGGGTAACTTTGGGTCTGTAGATGGTGATCCGCCAGCAGCAATGCGTTATACTGAAGCAAGAATGAAAAAGATTTCAGATGAAATTTTAGCAGATCTTGATAAAGATACCGTTGACTTTCAAAATAACTTTGATGATTCCATGACGGAACCTTCTGTTATGCCAACGAAAATCCCTAACCTTTTGGTGAATGGAACTTCGGGTATTGCAGTGGGAATGGCGACCAATATGGCACCGCATAACCTTACTGAATCTATCGACGCCATTTGTGCGTATATCGATAATCCAGAAATTACGATTGATGAGTTGATGAAACATATCAGCGCTCCCGATTTTCCAACTGGTGGAATTATATATGGTTACGACGGTGTTCGTGATGCTTTACATACTGGACGTGGACGAATTGTCTTGCGTGCAAAAGTGGGTTTTGAAGAAATTGGAAATAGAAATGCAATTATCGTAACCGAGCTTCCTTATCAGGTGAACAAGGCGGATATGATTGCCAGAACAGCAGAACTTGTAAAAGATGACAAGATTATTGGGATTTATGAAATCCGTGATGAATCTGACAGACAAGGAATGCGTGTCGTTTATGAACTTAAACATGATGCGATACCGAATGTAGTTTTAAATATGCTTTATAAATATACGGCATTACAAACTTCATTCAGTGTTAATAATATTGCCTTGGTTAAAGGGCGTCCGGTACAGTTAAATGTTAAGGATTTAATTCTTCATTTTGTAGATCACAGACATGAAGTAATTGTTCGTAGAACGAAATATGATTTAAGAAAAGCGAGAGAAAGAGCGCATATTCTTGAAGGTTTCATGAAAGTGATTGGAACTCAAGATTCTTTAGATAAAGCAATTGCAATTATTCGTCACAGTTCAAATCCAGCGGAAGCAAAAGAAGGTTTGATGAACGAATTCGAGCTTTCTGACATTCAGGCGCAAGCAATCTTAGATTTAAGGTTAGCTCGTTTGACTGGGATGGAACTCGATAAGATCCGTGCAGAATATGATGAGATCATGGCGTTAATTAATGATTTAGAAGATATTTTGGCCAATGAGCCAAGAAGATATCAGATCATTAAAGACGAAATGTTAGACATGAAAGAAAAGTACGGTGACGAAAGAAGAACGGAAATTGATTATTCAGGAGGCGAAATGTCGATTGAAGATTTAATTCCAGACGAAAAAGTAGTTCTTACGATTTCTCATGCAGGTTATATTAAAAGAACTTCGCTTTCAGAATATAAAGTACAGAGTAGAGGTGGCGTAGGAAACCGTGCAGCAACAACCAGAGATGAAGATTTCCTGGAATATATTGTAGCGGCAACCAATCACCAGTACATGCTCTTCTTTACCGAAAAAGGTAAATGTTTCTGGTTAAGAGTATTTGAAATTCCTGAAGGTTCTAAAATTTCAAAAGGTAGAGCTGTTCAGAATTTAATTAATATCGAACCGGATGATAAAATTAAAGCCTACATCAGAACCAATGATTTAAAGGATCAAGAATATATTAATAAAATGAATGTCGTGATGATTACCAAAAACGGAACCATCAAGAAAACTTCATTAGAAGCCTATTCAAGACCTAGAACAAATGGGGTGAATGCTATAGAAATTAGAGAAAACGATCAACTTCTAGGTGCAAGATTAACAGATGGAAATTCTGAAATCATGATTGCAACCAAAGATGGTAAATGTATTCGTTTCCCAGAAGAGAAAGCCAGAGCGGTAGGACGTGGTTCCATCGGTGTTCGTGGTATTTCTTTGGGAGAAGGTGACGAAGTTATTGGTATGATCGTTGTGAACGATGTCGAGAATGAAACCGTTTTAGTGGTTTCTGAAAAAGGATACGGGAAACGTACGGCGGTAGAAGACTACCGAATTACCAACCGTGGCGGGAAAGGAGTAATTACTTTAAATGTTACCGAGAAAACTGGTAATCTGATCGCAATTCAAATGGTAACCGACGAAGATGGTCTAATGATCATCAACAAGTCTGGTGTTGCAATTAGAATGGGAATGGATGAAATGCGGGTAATGGGTAGGAATACTCAAGGTGTGAAAGTAATCAACTTGAAAAAGAATGATGAAATTGCTGCCATCGCGAAAGTAGAAATGGATAAAGAAGTAATCATTGAAGAAGGAGAAATAGTGGAAGGTGCAGAAGATGCGGAAGGAACTCCAATCGCGGAAACTGACTCAACGACTGAAACTGATTTAACTACCGAAGCTGACCCAACTATTGAGATCGAAAACAATCAAAACGAAGAAAATGAAGATTCAGAAGACGAATCTGCCGAATAATAAATTACCCAATTTTTAATTAAAATAAAATGAAAAAAATATTTTTAAGCGCCGCAATGCTTGCCGTTGCATTAGCATTTGGACAAAAAAAGGAAATCGCAGCAGCCGTAAAAGCAATTGATGCTGGAGATATCGCTACTACAAATGCACAAGTTGCACAAGCAGAAAGTGCGATGGGAAACAAAACTTATCTTTTGGAACCTGCTGTTTTAGAGCAATATTATTATGCGAAAGGTTTGTCACTTTTAAAATCAGGAAAGACTGCAGAAGGTGCTTCTTATTTGGCAAAGATTAATGATTTGGCAAAGAATAAAATCTATGTCGGAAAAGATTCTTCGAAAAATAAAGTGTATTACGTTGGTAAAACAGCTGCTGATGAATCAGGAGTACAAGGTTTAAAAGAGGAATCTTATGTTCCGACTTTAACTACTAAGTTATCTGCATCAATTAATCCGGTTATCGAATCTGCCAATAAAGCAGCTTTAGATGCGTATAATGCAAAAAAATATGCAGACGCTGCTCCTAAGTTTCAAGAAGTTTATGACTTATTGAAAGCTGCAGGACAGGACAATAAAAAATACTTGTATTATGCAGGTTTAACTTATGCACTTGCTGACAAGAAAAAAGAAGCTACAGAGATTTATCAGAATTTGATTAATTCTGGCTATACCGGAGTTGAAACAACTTATACTGCAAAAAATAAAAAAAGCAATGAAGTTGAGAATTTGGAGAAATCTACTTGGGAACTCTATAAAAAAATGGGTGCAACTGGAGAATATACTGAGTTTAAAACAGAAGTTTCTAAAAGTTTAGAGCAGGAATTATATGAAACTACAGCGGCTTTGCTTATCGATACAGATAAATCTGAAGAAGCTTTAGCATTAATCGAAAAAGGATTAAAAAAATTCCCAACAAGTTCTAAATTAACTGAAAATCAAGGAACAGCTTATTTTAAATCAGGGAAAACAAATGAATTTGTTGGAAACTTGAAAGCCCAATTGGCGAAAAATCCAAATGATGCTAACAACTGGTACAATTTAGGAGTTTTACAAAGTAAAGATCCTGCGACTGAAGCAGATGCTTTGGCTTCTTACAAAAAAGCAGTAGAAATAAATCCAAACTTGGCTGTAGCTTGGCAAAACCTTACCTACACTACGATGGGTGACGACGCCAAAGCAGTTGATGATTATAACGCGGCCAGAAAAGCAGGAAAAACTGAGCTGGCTAATAAAATCATTGAAGGACGAAGAGTGAGATTAGCAGCGACTTTACCTTATGCAGAAAAATGGTATCAAAGTGATATGAATAATTTAGATGCAGTAAGTCTTTTAAGAGGATTGTATTTATCCAATAAAAACGACGCTAAGTATCAGGAATTTAAAGCAAAAGAAGCAGCGATGAAAGCAGCTCAAAAATAAGATCTAAAAAAATAGATTTAATCAAAGTATATCGAATTCATTTTCGATATACTTTTTTTTTGAAGTGAATGACCAAATATTATTAAAACTTTAAGACACATCCTTTTTTAAACTCTCAATTTCTTCGTAAATTCACAACCAAATTATATATTATGACTTCATCAGAAAAAATAGTGGCACTTCGCCAAAAAATGTCAGAAAATAATATAGATGCTTTTATTGTTTATTCTGCAGACCCTCACATGAGTGAATATTTGCCCGCAGAATGGCAAGAGAGATCGTGGCTTTCTGGTTTTACTGGGTCAGCTGGATTCGTTGTTATTACCCATGATAAAGCAGGATTATGGACCGATGGTAGATATTTTGTACAAGCACCAATTGAACTGAAAGATTCCGGAATTGATCTTTTTAAAGATGGAATGGAAGGAACTCCGAATTATATCGACTGGATTATTTCTGAAATCCCGGATAACGGAACTGTAGCAGTTAACGCCATTGCAACTTCAAATGCCAACTGGGAATTGTTGACCGAAAAACTTTCAGCAAAAGGAAGAAAATTAGTTGATTTACCATTATTAAAAGAAATCTGGACCAACAGAAATCCAGAAGCTAAAAAGAATCCAATTTTCGTACAGCCAGTAGAAAGAGCAGGAAAGTCAGTCAATGATAAGTTGGTTGATATTCGTAATAAAATGGAAGAACTGGATGCTTCAGTTCATATTATTTCCAGTTTAGATGATGTAGCCTGGACTTTAAATTTACGCGGAAGTGATGTTCAGTCCAATCCCGTATTTTTAGGATATATTATTTTGACTAAAAATGAAGCGAAACTATATGTGGATTTAGAAAAGCTGGATGTTGACTCCAGAAAACAAATGGATGAATCTTGTGTTAAGATGCTTCCTTACGAAGAATTCTACAATGATCTAAAAAACATTAGCGACGAAAAAGTATTGATTTCACCGAACAGTAATCAATTGATTTTTGAAGCTTTGAAAAATAATAACACTTTTATTAAAGCACCCGTTCCAGGAAATTTAATGAAAGCGATTAAAAATGAAACCGAGTTAGAAGGTTTCAGAATCGTGATGCAGAGAGATGGAGTAGCGATGGTGAAATTCCTTTATTGGTTAACCCATCAAGCTGGAAAAGAACCGATGACCGAATTTTCTATCGGTGAAAAATTAAGAGGTTTCCGTGCAGAAGGTAAAAACTTCGTGGGCGAAAGTTTCGGCAGTATCGTCGGTTACAAAGAAAATGGTGCAATTATGCATTATTCAGCAAAAAGTGAAGGAAGTAAAGAAGTAACCAATGAAGCGACAATTCTGGTAGATTCCGGCGGTCAATATTTAGAAGGAACTACCGATATCACCAGAACTTTGGCTTTGGGAACCCCTTCTGATGAATTTAAAGAAAACTGTACTTTAGCTTTAAAAGGATTAATCCAACTTTCAATGGTGAAATTCCCGAAAGGCACTCGTGGTGTTCAACTGGACGCATTTGCAAGGATGGCACTTTGGAAAGAAAACAAAGATTTCAACCACGGAACCGGACATGGAGTAGGAAGTTTTATGAATGTACATGAAGGTCCGCAGAATATCAGAAAAGACATGAATCCGCAGGAATTAATTCCAGGAATGGTTTTGTCAAATGAACCAGGGTTCTACTACGACTACCATTATGGGATCCGTCACGAAAACTTAATTGCCGTGAAGGAAACAGAAACCACAGACTTCGGAACATTTTATGAATTCGAAACATTAACACTTTGTCCATTCGACAAGAAAGTAATCAATGCTGATTTATTGACGCCACCAGAAAAAGAATGGCTGAACAATTATCACCGTTGGTGCGAAGAAAAGCTCGCCGCAGATTTGCAGGGAGACATCAAGGAATGGTTCTTAGAACTTGTAAAACCGATCTAAAATAAAGAAGTGCAGCTGATTATAGCTGCACTTTTTTTATAGTAATGTGGTGATTATTTCACTGGAACTGTTTTTACCTCTTTGTCCATTTCACCTACTTTTTTGGTTTTAATGGTGGCGGTTTTATCTTCCGTATTCACTCTTTTAACGTACTTATTGCCTCTTTTGGTTTTTTTCTTAACCTTGTAGCCATTATGTTCTGGGTGTTTCGGATGTACGATATTATGAATATCCTGTGTGATTGTGGCCGTTTTTTTTACTTCATCTTTTTCTTTTGGTTTTACTTCCTGTGCTTGTGCCAGAGCCAATCCGCCAAAGAAAATCATTAAGACAACTAATTTTTTCATACTGTTATTTTTTAATTTGTTATCATATGCTTTAAACAATGTTAATGCCATTTGATTATTAAAGTTTTGTTAATTTACATATAATGTTAAATAATCAATAACGTATTTGATTTGTCGATGAAGAATCTTAATTTGATAGAGTCTTTCTAATATCATCAGATCTTAAATGCTGCCTCATTTAGCAGTGAATTCTATATGGTACTTTTTAGATATATTGAATCAACTTCTTTAGGAGCAAGAATATTTTATCTTCTTTGAAAAAGCAGTCCCGCTGTCCACTATATCCCAAGCAGCAGCAAACCCTTCTCTTTTGGGGATGCCGTTTCCATCGGGGCTAAAAGTTCAGTCAGTTTCTATTTTCGATGATGATGCGTTCATAAAATATCAATTATAGATTTTTATTAAATGCGTTCTTAGAGAACTATTCACAACAAATCAATTAACAAAACCGCCTCAAAATAGTTGTATTTTGAGGCGGTTTTACTTTAGAAAATATTCAATATTTATTTTTTAGTCCATGCTTTTTGATGCAATTTCTTAATCTCTTCCAGCAAATCACCTTCCGCCGGGCCACGAATTTCTATATTTTTAATGATATCTTCAACAGGTAAAAAATTAATTTTAGCTTCTGGAAGATTGTATTCTTTTTGCCATTCTCCCAACTGTCTGGCAGAACTCAAATAAACCAAGGCTCCCAAACCAACCCAGCCATGCGCCGCCGAACACATCGGGCAATGTTCACCGGTGGTGTACATCGTTGTCTTTGCTCTTTCTTCCTCCGATAAATTCTCTGCAGCCCAATAGGCGAGATCAATTTCGGGATGTGCCAGAATCGTTTTTTCATTCACACGGTTTCGCGCTTCTTCGATAATCTTTCCGTCTTCATCGACCAAAATAGAACCGAATGCTTCATCACCAGCTTCCACCGCTTCTTTAGCCAGTTCCAAACATCTTCTTAAATATTTACCGTCTATTTCTTTTAATTGTTGCGCCATTTTTTTCTTTTTAATTTTCAAAAAATCAATAGGAACGGGCTTAAGACCGTTTTCAAAATAATAAATTATTCATTGGCTTTAGCCGAAACTTATTCGGTTTTGGCTAAAGCTAATTCTCTTAATTAATTCTTACATCGGGTTGTAACCCGATGCTATTCAATCGCTTCTCACGAATTACTTCCAAATCCGTTCAATAAACTCCAAAGCATTCTGATTGCTTATTTTATTCGTTTGTTCAGCACCAAATTGCTGTTCCAAAACTTTATTAATCTCGGGATAACAACCAGCATTTTCATGTGCTGCAAAATAGAAAGGAATTCTGGATTTGTCTGGATTGTCTTTCGTATAGAAATAATCTGCACCATAACAGATTGCATTTTCTGCGCCCAAGCTAAGTCCATGCGCAACATGTTCTTCAAGTGCTTCGACCTTTTCTGGATTTACAAAAGCCCGCACAAAGTTGAGTCCTATTAAACCTTGTTTGTTAATGATTTCTTTCGCAACATCATCGGGTAAATTCCGTTTATGATCAAAAACCGGACGGTAATTGGAATGACTCGCGATAATCGGAACGTTGATATTTTCTTTCGAAATATAATTTAAAATGTCATACGCCAAACCATCACTCGTATGCGAAAAATCGATGGCGATGTTTCTATTATGCATATAATCGATTAACGCTTTTCCGTCATTTTTTAAGCCGGCAGTGGAGTAGTTGCCGCCACCAAATCTGTTTTCAGCATGATGTGTAAAACTGATATACAGAATTGATCCAACATTTTCAATAATCTTTTCTAAGTTTTCAAAACCTTCTTTCAAAGAAATATTCTCGTCACAGAAAGCGGAACCACTTTCTACGGAAGCCAACATTCCGATATTTTCATTGGTTTGAAAAGTGGCTAAATGTTGTTTTTCAAAACGGTATAATTCATTTTCTTCCGCATTTAAATTCTTGAAAATTTCGCTTTGCTTTAATCCATATTGATGACTGTTCGCTTCTACCGGCGCAAAAATGGCCATGATTTGTAACTTCACATTTGCTTCTTTCAAATAGGGAACTGCGCAACCAACATCTTCGGTATTGTAAATGCTGGAATTCGGTCGCGTGAGATAACTGAGTAGATCGCAGTGAAGATCGATTACAGGTTGATTCATAATTTTATTGTCTTTTATAAATACTGCTTTCCGTTTTTAGTGAAAAGTAGATTTGGTAATTTAATTTTACTAAAATACCACTTTTTAATGACCCTGGCTTTTTTTGTGATTCGAGAATTTTTTCACGTAAAGACGTAAAAAGGTTTCACGCAAAGGCGCAAAGGGTTTTTCGCAAAGGCGCAAAGGGTTTTTCGCAAAGACGCAAAGGTTTTAACGCAAAGGCGCAAAGGGTTTTACGCAAAGACGCAAATGTTTTAATGCAAAGACGAAATGGTTTAATGAAAAAGAAGATTCCGGAGGAATCATATCTCTGTAGATTTTGTTTCAATTGACATTGGAAGCGTTCCAGAGGAACGCTATCTTACTAATCCGTCGATTTGTTCCATCCTCAATAAATTCTTAGCTCGATTCAAATCAATTTGCTCGGTATCAGATAAATCTAAAAAATATTCAGTTTGCCAGACTTGGGTTTTCTGTGCCTGTTTGCTGGTCGTTTCATCCCAACTTGGATAAACTCTTATACCGCGTTTCCCGTCTCTTTTGTGATCGGATAAAACTTTATTTTCGTGCAAGACCTTTTTCGGAAATATGAAAATGCCGAAGTTTGTTGGAGTTTTTGTTGCAATTAGGTAAAGATTTAATTTGTCTGTGATATCAAAAGGTTCTGTAATTCCTTTCTCATTTCTTTTCCAAAGGGTTACAAATTGTCCTGTTTTTGTTGGAGTGATTTTGGCTTTTCGAAACAGGACTTTATATTCATTGAGTTGAAAAATTTGGGCAGCATATTCCTGGCTTTCTGATTCGGGTTGAATGTTTTTCAAACTAAAACTACACGGTTTAAAAACCAATTCATCAATTGATTCAAGGTCGGGAAATGGTGTTTTTTTTAAAGTCATACTATTTCTAGTGGAAGTTTTCTAACGAATTAAATTTCAATTTTCTTAACGACTCCGTTTCCTTAGGCATTAAAAGACGAGTATGTATAATATCAACCAATTTTGTCATTCAGAGCGTAACGGAGTGGAGTGTGGAATCTCAACAGTCCTTATCTTAAATAATTTTTTTATTCTTCATTCTTTTTTCTTGATAAAAAAGAACCAAAAAATCAAGACTGGAAACTCACCTAAAAATTAGAACTTGATCCTAAAATTTCCAAACTCGGGCGGAAACTTAATTGTTTCTTCGATTAAAAATTTTTGCCGCCACTCAAACACTGGAAGTTTGCCTCACCATTTATTTATTGTTTTATTTGAATCGGCGAACCTCCGTTGTCGGTTTCTTAACGAATTAATTTCCAATTTTTTTAACGGCTCCGTTTCCTAGGTCAGTAAAAATTAATTTTCATATTCACATATTCACATATTCACTTATTCACCCAGTCACCCATTCACCCATTTACTCATTCACATATCTCCGTTAATCCATCGTCAACAAAATCTTGCCGATATGTTCGCTGCTTTCCATTAATCGGTGTGCTTCGGCGGCTTCTGCGAGGGGGAAGGTTTTGTAGATTATGGGATAGATTTCTTTTGAATGAAACATTGGCCAGATATTTTTTTCGACGTCTTTGGCAATCTGGGTTTTTACGTCGGCGGTTTGGGGTTTTAGAAAACTTCCGGTGAGGGTGAGATTCTTGGCCATTATGGTGCGCAGATTAATATTGACATCCATGCTTTTCATTCCGTTGATGTAACAAAGGCGGCCTTTTTTATTGAGGATGTCGAGATTTTTTTGGGTGTAATCTCCGCCAACCATATCTAAAATAACATCAATTTTCTCGTCTTTAAGAACTTCTTCGAAAGCCTCTTTTTTGTAGTTGATGACTTTGTCAACGCCCATTTTTTGGAGGAAATCGACCTTATCTTCACTTCCGGCGGTGGTGTAGGTTTTGCAGCCCCACGCTTTTGCCATTTGCAAACCCATGGTTCCGATACCGCTGGTTCCGCCGTGGATCAATAATTTTTCACCCGGTTGTAGTTTGCCCAAATGAAAGACGTTGAACCAAACCGTAAAAACCGTTTCTGGAATTGCAGCAGCGTCGGTTAAACTGATTCCTTCGGGGATGGGAAGACAGTGAGAACTATCGACTGTCACATATTCGGCATAACCGCCGTCTGAAATCAATGCGCAGACTTTGTCGCCGACTTTTTTATCTTTTACTGCGGAACCGATTTCTGTTATTTCGCCGGAAACTTCTAAGCCGGGAATTAAAGTGGTAGGCGAACCTTTGCCGTAAGTGTCTGTGTTTTTTCGCGTGATAATATCACTGCGATTGACTCCGGCGGCTTTTACTTTAATAAGAACCTGGTTTTCTGTCGGTATTGGTTTTGGAGTTTCCTGTAATTGTAAAACTTCCGGTCCACCGGATTTTGTAATGTGGATTGCTTTCATTTAGTTAATTTTTTATATAGAGCAGTTGTGGGAGTTTTAAACCACAAAAGTCACAAAAGTTTTATTTTGCACTATACTGTTTAAAGTTAATAAAAAACTATTTTAAACGACATTAGTTTAAGAAAAATAATACTTTTAAAAGTGCACAAAAGTTCTGAAAATCAAAGATTTTCAACTTCGTGATTTAATAGAATGCAAGTTTATAATAGCTGTAATTGTTGTTTTAAAATTGATTCTGCATTTTAGTTAATGCCTTAGTTTTAATTAAGGAATCACTTTATATACTGTACTGTCATTATTTCCAAAAACTTCCTTTTGAATGCGTTTTGCTAAATCGACCGTTTCCGTGATATTCGTGTTTGTTTCAAGGCTTAAATACGGGATTCTATCCAGTTTTTCTGTTTCAAACTTGATATTGTGTTTCGAAGCAAATTCTTCTAATGGTTCTAAGTAAGGAAGCTGAATCTTTTTAAGTGCCCTAAACTCTAAATTAAAATTCTGGTCATTCCTGACAAAAAAGAGACTGTCGTATCCATTTGCAGTGATTCCAATAAAATTAAAGTCTGTTTTTCCTTCCAAAACCCTATTGAGTTCTTCAGCTAACTCTTCCAATTGAATTTGCTTTGCAGTAAATCGATCTCTGCGTTTTTCGGTGCCAGCATTTGTAGTTAACGTCTTGAAGACTTTGATAATGGATTTAAATATATTCATATTTTTATTTCAGGGATAAATTGAATTGTAAAACTTTAGGTCAGCCGGATTTTGTGATATGGATGGCTTTCATTGCTTTCTTTTTTTTGGGAGTACTAAAGATAGAATATTTTGAAATGATAAAGGATGAAGTATTTTAACTTAGCACTCATCCCCTAAATCAAAGTCAACTATCAAAGGGGTATGATCACTGTATTCTATCCAATTGTCGAAAGTACCTACTTCTACATTTTTTACTTTAGCATACATTTCGTTTGATGCAAAACAATAGTCAATATGATAAGGTTTTGTGAGATTACGTTGGAGAAAAAATGTCGGATTTTTTTCTTCTCCTTGTTTCTGTTCAAAATATTTGTGATAAACGCTGTAGATTTCTTTCCTCAATAAACTTTCGACAACTGTTGAATGATTTCCAACTCTATGTTTTTTATCCCAAATTTTATTGCTGTTGAAATCTCCAGTTAATATTAAATTTTTATTATTTAATAGATGTTCGTAATAGTTTACTGCTTTCCAAACTTGCTCGATGTATTGTCCTTGAGGATCTTTTCGGTTATTTGCCCAAATTGCAAAAAGTATAAAATCAGTTTTGCCATTGGTCACCAAAATCGGAGCGACTAATTTTATGTCTGTATTATGATTATCAGTGAGTTGAAACGTGAAGTCACTGTATGAAAATATTCCCAGTCCTTTATTTTTATTTTCGCCAAACCATAGAAAATCTTTTGGACGCTCAGTATTTGAATTAAAAATCAGTTTGTTTGGATGCTCGCATTCTTGAATAACTAAAATATCTGGTTCCCTTGCAAGAATGAACTCTGCTTTTTTTCTAAATGCTCCTTGACAATTCCAAGTAATTAATTTCATTTTTAGGATAATTCATTATCAGTTAACATTCAATATCAATCTCAAATATACAAAACACTTGTATAAAATAATCCTAAATATTTCCTAACCTCGAAAAGAAAAACTTTCCTTTATTCTAGCCCCGGTTGCAGCGGCATCCTTTTTTTTGGGAGGGAATTTTGCGGCTGGGAAAAAAGATATAGCGGAAAACGGGACGGGTCTTCGAAAGAGGCGAAATCTTGGTGCTCCTAAAAATAGGAATAATTCCGTAATTTTGCAGCATGAACGTGAATTTAAATCAAGATACAATCTGTGCAATCGCCACGGCAAACGGAGTTGGAGCTATTGGAATTATAAGAATTTCGGGTAACGAGGCTTTTAAAATTGCAGCCAAAATTTTTGAAGGTAAGAATCTGGAGGAGGTGAAAACGCACACCATTCATTATGGTTTTATAAAAGATGAAACGGAAGTGATTGATGAAGTGATGGTTTCGGTCTTTAAAGCGCCGAAAACCTTTACGGCAGAAGATTCTGTGGAAATTTCTTTTCATGGTTCGCCGCATATTGCGAAGAAAATTCTGGAAGTTTTGGTGAAGAATGGGGCGCGACTGGCGAAAGCTGGGGAATTTACGATGCGTGCTTTTATGAACGGCAGAATTGATCTGGCGCAGGCGGAATCGATTGCTGATCTGATTGCTTCGGAAAATGAGGCGTCGCGGAAAGTGGCTTTGAATCAGTTGAAAGGGGGAATTACGAATGAGATTTCAATCCTTAGAAATGACTTGCTGAATTTTACGTCGCTGATTGAACTGGAACTGGATTTCGGGGAAGAGGATGTGGAATTTGCGGACCGCACCGCCATGAATAAACTGCTGCTCAACCTGCGCCATAAACTGAGCGCTTTAATTGAGAGTTTCCAATATGGAAATGCGTTGAAAAATGGAGTGGAAGTCGCCATTATCGGGAAACCGAACGCCGGAAAATCGACGCTTTTGAACGCTTTGTTGAAAGAGGAAAGAGCCATTGTTTCTGAAATTGCGGGTACGACGCGCGATACGATTGAGGAAGTGATTCATTTGAAAGGAACGGCTTTTCGGTTTGTGGATACGGCGGGACTTCGGGAAACGACGGATATCATTGAGAAAATTGGCGTGACGAAAGCGAAGGAGAAAATTGCTTCGGCGAAAGTGCTGTTGTATCTCTACGATGAGCAGGATTCTACGACTGAAGAAGTGATTGCTTTTGTGAAGGAATTCCACCGCGAGGATTTGAAAATTGTGCTGGTTCATAATAAAGTGGATCTGACCAACGACGAAACGCCAAACGAATTTGACGCTACTTTAAACCTGGAATTGTTTCCGGATTACTGTGATGAATTGTTGAGGATTTCCGCGAAAGATCAAACAGGAATTGAAGCCGTGAAAACGGTTTTGATTGATTACGTTGAGAATTTGAAAGATCAGGAAAGTAATGTGATTATTACGAATCAAAGGCATTTTGATGCGTTGCAGAAATCGTTGCAATCTGTTCTTCAGGTGGAGGAAGCGGTGAGTTCCGGGATTCATACCGAATTGTTGGCGTATGAGTTGAGAAATGCATTGGAGCAGTTGGGTGAGATTTCCGGGGAGTTTACGAATGATGAAGTGTTGGGGAATATTTTTTCTAAGTTTTGTATTGGAAAGTAATACCAACTCAATATATAAAAAGCCTCCAGATCATCATGTTCTGGAGGTTTTATTTTGGTTGAATATCATTGCTGTTGCTATTTCTTATAAAAAATGAATATTTCAAACATAATTTACATATTTTTGATCATCTAAATAATTTTCTAATCGATATCATTCCAAATATGAAAAACATCCTAATCGTCCTCATTGCCCTATTTACATTTTCTGGAGTCAAAGCTCAGGACAAAAAACTGAATGATATCAATGGTTTCGATACCTCCATTAAACCTGGTGATAACTTTTTTATGTTCGTTAACAAGAAATGGTATGACGCCACACCCATCCCTTCCACGCAAGCTGGAGTTGGTGCCTATATGTTTATGAACTTTCCCCAAAGAATTCGGTTGCAGGGAATTTTGGAGAATGTTTCGCAGAGTAAGCAACCTGCGGGAAGTATCGAGCAAAAGGTCGGAGATTTTTATGCGTCCGGAATGGATACGATCACCATTGACAAACGAGGTTATGATCCGATCAAGCCCACTTTAAAACGTATTGAAGCCATTAAAGATATTTCCTCTTTAATGAAATTTGTTGCGAATGAAATTAAAGTCGGCAATGGCTCAATCATGTCTTTTGGAGTTGGACCCGATGATAAAAACAGCAGTATTAACATCGCTCACAGCTACCAAACAGGAATCGGATTGCCGGATCGGGATTATTATTTTAAAGCAGATGCACCAACCGTTGCCATTCAAAATGCCTACAAAACCTACCTTTCTACATTGTTTCAATTGACAGGTACTGATGCAGCAACTTCTAAAAAGGATGCGGAGCTTGTTTATAATATCGACCAACAAATTGCGGCTTCCCATAAAACAAGAGTTGAACGTCGGGATGTTCATGCGAATTATAATTTGATGGCCATCTCAGATTTAGAAAAAAGCCAACCCAATATTGGCTGGACTGCTTTTCTAAAAAACTTGGGTGCTCAAACGGATTCCATTGATGTGGCTCAACCTGCCTATTATGACCAATTGAATTCTCTCTTAAAAACCGTTCCTCTTAAAAACTGGAAATTGTACCTGAAAGCAAAAACCATTAGAAACTATGCGGGTGATTTAAGTAAACCTTTTGTAGATGCCAGCTTTAATTTTAATAAAGTGATTTCGGGACAGGCTGTTCAAAAAACGCGTGGAGAATTGATGGCCACTGCGGTTGATAATTATTTGGGTGAAGCCCTGGGACAATTGTATGTGAAGAAATATTTTTCGGAAGCAGCAAAGAAACGGATGGCGGTTTTAGTGGATAATGTACAAAAGGCTTATGCAGCAAGGATTGACAAACTGGACTGGATGAGTGATTTGACCAAAGTAAAAGCGAAAGAAAAGCTGTTTGCCATCACCAAGAAAATAGGATATCCGGATCAATGGAAAGATTACAGCAATGTGAAAATTTCAAGAGGTACTTTTTTTGAAAATTTGATGAATGCTTCTGAGGCCGAATTTCAACTTGAAATTGCAAAATTAGGCAAGCAAGTTGATAAGTCGGAATGGTTTACAACGGTTCCTACTGTTACTGCTTATAACAATCCGTCTGCCAATGAAATTGTGTTTCCGGCGGGAATTTTACAAGCTCCTTACTTTGATAATGAGGCCGATGATGCTTTGAATTATGGCGGCATTGGAATGGTGATTGGGCACGAATTAACGCATACTTTTGATGACCAAGGTGCGCAATATGATAAAGAAGGAAATGTGAAAGATTGGTGGACCAAGGATGATTACACGCAGTTTAAATCAAGAATACAGCAAGTAATCAACCAGTATGATCAATTTACTGTTTTAGATAATTTACCTATTAATGGCGCGATGACGGTGGGCGAGAATACAGCAGATATTGCTGGAATCGCAGTAGCTTATGATGCTTTTAAAATGACAAAAGAAGGACAAAGCGCTACAAAAATTGATGGTTTGACGCCAGATCAAAGATTCTTTCTTTCTGTTGCTAAAATATGGAGAGTGAAGATGAAGGATGAATTTTTACGTTTGTGGATCGAAACCAATCCGCATTCCCCACCAAGCTGGAGAGTTAATGGTCCACTCATGAACAGCACTCCCTTTTATAATGCATTTGAGGTGAAGGAAGGCAATGAAATGTTTTTACCGGAAAAGGATCGCATTACGATTTGGTAAATGTTGAGGGCAAGAGCAAAGTAGGATAAGTTTAAATATTTGTAAAGCTTTAATGTTTTTCTGAAGTAAATTTTAGAATTACTTGCAGATATTTAAAAGTTAGTTGCTTCCTTACAATTGCCATTTTCAATAGGTCCAAAACCGATCATTTTTAAGTGCTTTTTCAATTGAAGTAAACTAAACTTAAATAATATTTTTGAAATATTATTTTGCTGTTGTTTCGCAAAATAACTTAGCCTATATTGAACTTCTTTTTATAGCATTTTAAGATTACCTTACTGAAATATGACAGTTACCGACCTAAAATACGATTATATCATTGCCGGCTCTGGGTGTGCTGGGTTAAGTTTGCTCTACCGATTGCTCATCGATCCTGTTTTACAATCAAAAAAAATCCTGGTGATTGATCGCGTTCAGAAAAATGAAAATGATCGAACCTGGTGTTTTTGGGAGGAAGGGAAAGGTCTTTTTGAATCGGTGGTCACGCATGACTGGAAATCTTTAATTTTTAAAAATGAAGACTTTACGCGGCAATTTGATCTGGAAAAGTACCGCTACAAAATGATACAGGGAAAAGATTTTTATGAGTTCGTCCTTTCGTATGCGGCCAATTTTGAAAATGTAACCTTTAAAAATGAAAATATAAAAGGAATTACGTCAGACAGTCTTGAAGTAACTGTAGAAACGGAGGAGAATAGCTATAAATCTGAATATTTATTCAATTCGACCTCACTGTTTAATCCGAAAATTACCGAAGAAAATTCATTGCTTCAACATTTTACGGGTTGGGTCATTAAAACGAAAGAAGATACTTTCGATTCAAAGGTTGGGACGTTAATGGACTTTACTTTAGATCAAAAACATGGCGCAACCTTCATGTATGTTTTACCAACAAGCTCCACGGAAGCTTTGGTAGAATACACCTTATTCAGTAAAAGTGTTTTGCCAAAAGAAGACTATCAAACGGCGTTGACGCATTACATTGAAAATGATCTTCAAATCACTGATTACGAAATAACGCATACCGAGTTTGGTATCATACCAATGTCTCTGGCCAAGTTTGAGCGGAATAGCGATGCTTTTAGTCGCATCATCAACATTGGAACAGCGGGCGGTTACACCAAGGCAAGTAGTGGCTATACTTTTCAGTTTGTACAGAAAAACACGGCGCAAATTGTCAAAAATTTAGTACAACAGAAAAATCCTAATCCTGAAAAATCTTTTGATGACAAGCGGTATGAATGGTACGACCGCACTTTGCTGGAAGTTATTCTGTCTGGAAAGATGCAAGGAAAAGAAATTTTTTCACTGATGTTTTCAAAACGTTCGCCCGAACATATTTTAAAATTTCTGGGGAATGAAAGTACAATTTGGGATGATTTGAAAATTGTTACCGCACTACCAATTGGACCGTTTATGAGGGCTGGCTTGAAGCAATTGTAAAGATGATGGAATTGTTTTTTTTTGCCACTTCTAAATTTATTATCAATCTATAAGAAATCATCTATTTTGATACTATATTGTTGTTTATGAGTAACTGATTAATAGATTGTTATGGTTGTTCGTGTCGGCAAATGAAATACCGAGTAAAATAGTTTGTATTTATCTTAATTAAAATAAATTCATTTACTAAGACTATAAATATGTTTTAAATAAACTCCATTCTTGCCAGTGAAAAACGGCTCCAAAGTCAGGAGACTTTGGAGCGTTAGGTCCACTATTTTTTTAGAGATTTATTAATGGTGTCTTATGCCTCTTTGATGGTGCTGAACTTTTTGAACCGGTGCATTATAATTATTAGCGGGTGTAATATCGTTCAGGGCGATGTTTCCATGCTCCGTAATAAATTTATCCTTTGTTTTTTCATGATGAAATTCCTGATTGGGTGACTTATGTTCAGCTTTACGATAGGTATTTCTATCTGAAGCATCTTGCTGTTCTTTGTTTTTCTTGTTCCTTAAAACAGTCAGTGCAAGCACTCCTGCTGCAGTTGCTGTGAAGCCGACGGCTATTTTTACTAGTGTGTTCATATGCTGTAATTTAGGTTGTAAGGACACAAAATACTTGCCAACAAGTTCCAGGCCGGCATAAAAAATATTAATTTTCACCAGTTTTAAGAAATTTAATAGCACTAAACGACTAAAAAATAATGAATTATAAAGACGAATAGTTCTGTTTTATCGACCGTTCAAAGAGAGATTACGCGTGATGAAATAACGATACAGATAAATAAATTCTGTTAGCGCAATACAAGACCACTTAAGTTTTTATCATATAATTGAATGTTCACCTTTCAATTTCCCTCAATAAATCATCAATATCAAGTGCATTGGTAAACATATCTAAAGAGCCATCTATTTTCGTAGGCCAAAGTTCTTTAGGTCTGTCCCAGTACAATTCGACCCCATTGCCATCAGGATCATCAAGGTATAATGCTTCCGAAACTCCGTGATCGCTTGCACCTGTTAAAGGATAATGTGATTTTTGAATTCGATTATAAATTAAAGCGAGATCTTTTCTGGTCGGATATACAATTGCGGTGTGATACAAACCTACACTAT
Organism: Kaistella flava (ex Peng et al. 2021); assembly: GCF_015191005.1. Classification (NCBI taxonomy): domain Bacteria; kingdom Pseudomonadati; phylum Bacteroidota; class Flavobacteriia; order Flavobacteriales; family Weeksellaceae; genus Kaistella; species Kaistella flava (ex Peng et al. 2021). Next base: position 417,890 of record NZ_CP040442.1, read on the forward strand.
GAATAGGCGCCGGTGGTAAATCTTTGCTATGCCACGTATTTAAACCGATATGATGATGATAGCCACCAGCAGATATAAAAGCTGCTTGACTGCCAAACCTCATCGTTACCTCAAAACCCAATAAATCACGATAAAACGCAAGAGAGCGTTCGAGATCGGCTACTTTAAGATGCACATGTCCAATGCGTGTTTGTGCAGGAATTTTGTAATTTTCATTCATCTTTTTCAGAGTTGATTATATAAAGTTACTGTTTTTTCTTTTTGTCCCCGTTGGATTTTGGATTATTTATGGGTGATGGGTGATGGATGATGGGTGATGGATGATGGATGATGGGTGAAGGGGTCTTGAGAAAAGTGTATAGGTTAAGCCCTAAAACCTGGTAACTATACGGTATTGAGTTGAGGTATTTGAGTGATCATCTTCTATAGCCAGTTTAGCATTCTGAAGTCAGATCATTATGATTTTTTTTGGTAGATTTCACAGTACCCTTTTCATGAACTCCTCATGAACTATCCATGCTTTATCCATGAAGTATCTATGGAGCATCCATGAAGCGTCCGTTAAGGTGAATTTTGGGCGACCCACATCGAATTGAAGATATGAATTGTTGAATAAATTCGATGATGCCTATTTTTTCTAAAATGATTTTTAATAACTATTTTTACAAAAAGGGAATACTGATCAATCACGAGAAAGAGTTTTCATGGGTTCTCTATTTCAACTATTTCTTATGACGCCAAAACAGATCGAAAGGATACAAATTAAAATTGGAAAAATTAAAAAGGAACTTGCTGCCGATAAAAAAAGATGGGGTGGGTTTTATGATGACAGTAAAGGTCTGAGGTATCTCCCACCTGAGCTTTACCTGAAAATCCAGGATTATTCTGGTGCTTTGAGGTATTTCAATTGGTTTAATAAAAACTTCCCTGAGGATTGTGGATTTCCTATCTTTCTGTTGGAGTGGACGATCACCCTCTTTAAAAAAGGAAAGGTTGAAAATGCAGAAGATAAAATTATAGAGGTCGACGATGCAGATGGCCATCTCATCTCTGCTTTTCTAGAGATTGAGAGCGATTTTCAGGCTGATTCTGAATCTTCAACCTGGCAAACATCTTCTATTGCAGAATACCTTCTTTATTCGAAAAATGATGTTGAGCTCCTGGATTTTGCAGAGTGGCTCACCGCTTTTGTACAAACGGAAAAATATACTGCTTCCCATGGCAGATGACGCCATGTTGGGGTTGAAAATGTAAGAATCACACTTCCCACACTTCCGAGAAATGAATATCATAGATCATTATAAAAAGAATAAAGCGCTGCTACTTTTTTTAAAGAAATCCAAAGCAGACGCTGATGGTTCTTCCTAACAAACCAATCAGCGGTAACTAGTACTATTATTTGAAAGAAAAGGAAAAGACTCTAAGAAATCATGATCCACCAAATCTATAATAGAACTGTTTGATCGTTAAGACGACCACACGAAAGGATTCGTGCGACGGGAGCGACACGGATTACAAATCCGCGACATCGGCTGTGGTGTATTTCAGAAAACGTACCAATCGAGCTCTGTATTTATAGTGTTTGATATTAATTAGTTGATTAACAACTTGTTGTATTGTGTTGTTTTGTAAAAAAGACGGTATTTTGGCTTTTTAGATCAGAAACATCACGGAAGTCACTCAAAATGAAAGGTCTGTGTGATTGTGGAAAACTTTTACCGCTAAAGTGCTGTCTTTTAACAATTTGTCACAATATTCTATTCCTTTATCTTTGATTGTGCTGCAAAATGATCGGATTGTATCAAAAGTTTAGTCGCAAAATACTGATAATGTGTTATTTATAAAGTTTCCATTATTTTAGAGTCAAAAGCAGCAGGTAGCCAACGTAGAATTAGTGTATTTCAAATATGAATGAACGGAATAAGAAAGAAAACCGACCCTCTTTTAGAAAAAAGCCGGAGCAAACGCCGACTGGAAGACAAGCCGGTGAAAAAAAGTTTTATGACAATGCCGATATGATGCAGTTGTTTAATGTGACTTCCAGAACTTTGCAACGATGGCGAGATGACAAACTCGTTCCCTTTAAAAAGCTGGGTGGCAAAATCTACTATCTCGCTCATAAAGTCGATGATCTGATGGAAGCAGAGGACGAGAATGCCGATTAGGAGGCCCATTTAAAGAAAAATAAAGACCGCAGAATCAACTGATTCCGCGGTCTTTTGCATGAGGTGCTCGCTACCGTTTCCTACTGTACCACCACCGTGCTCAGGTACAGCGAGTTGCACGCCGCATCCTGTTCTACCGTCTGGAAGAAGGCATAGACATACACCGTTTTACCTGCCCATCCTTCTGGCAGTACCACCGAAGCAGTTCCGCCATCGCGTTGTTCCGGTCCTTCCATGATCGCAAACTCCGCCGCTTCCTCCTCGTAAATTGCCGTACAGAAAATATCTGTAGCCTTGGCGAGCATCTGGGCGCTGTTGTCCACCCAGGTGAAGTTCAGAGTTTGATCTGCAGCCGCTGTTACAGCAAGATTCTGAAATCCGGTGAGAGTCCCTTTCGTCACAATGACTTTTTCCATCATCAGGATGGCTTGGTCATTTTCGTACGCGACCACTTCGCGCAGCAGATAACTTGCTGCGAGATTCACCCTCGATTTTACGCCGGCATTTTCGCCGTAAAGGCGGCTTTGCATAGCGCGCAACGAGTTTTGAAATTTAATCGCCAGAGCAAACTTTGCCCGCTGCATGATTTGCAACGGCGTGGGTTTGCCGCCTGAAGATTTCGGACGGCTTCTGATGACGTCCATTCCGCGCCACGTGGCGCCTACTACCGTACCTACGGTTCCGCTGAATCCTCCCAGGATTCCTTTTTTAATTGTTCCCATAATTATATAAATTTTAATTATTGAGACAAATATAGATTAAGAAACAATACGACGCAAGTGTTTGATAGTCAATGACTTATATTTGCGCTAACTTGCTTTTATTCTCATTTCTTTTCCTTGAATTTCTTGATATTTCCTCTGAAAACAGGCGGTTTCGTTCCTTGTCTTTGTCTTGCTGTTTTTGGCCTCAGATTGCACCGATTGCCCACAACTTTCTGCCGGCGTCCTGGCAAGTCGATCATTGTCTTTACCTGTCTTAGACTATCCGCTCATTTCCATTAAAGGGTTTAAATATCCGCCAATGTCACTCTTTGTCCGCTAAAGTCTGTTACAAAAAAAGTTTTGGTTCGGAATTCTTGCCAACCTCTTGCCGACTGTTTCCGAAAAACGAGGTTTTTGGAAAGAAATGTCGAAGGAGAGTGGGAGGAGGTTGCTCGGATTTATAGCAACAACGCCACCGATAAATCGCCGTGCAACAGCAGTGATCTCGGCTTGCTCACTATCCTTTAACACGAAACCGTACTTGCGAAAGTGGCGTTTTTTTTATGGATAACCAGCATTATCAAAGGTTTAAATAAAAACTTTGAGAAATTAAAAGCGTATTTCAGAAGAAGGTTGATCATCAAAAAACAATAGATCAATCAACTTTGTCAAAGTTCTTTCTTCCTGAATTTTAAAAAAGTATTTTTGCAAACTTTAAGACGATAATAGAAATTTCATCTTCACATCTGCCTGAAACAAAGAAAAATGATAAAAACCTCTGCACTCAACAAATCCGTCAATCTCTTATTTGTAGCCCTCTTGAGTATCGCCTTATATTCCTGTTCCGCAAACAGAGGCAACGCCAACGCTTCCTATCAATCTACCACCGTTTCTTATTACGCAAAAAAATATAATGGTAAAAAAACGGCCAGCGGAGAGGTTTACAGGCCTACTAAAATGACCGCCGCCCACAAAACATTGTCTTTCGGCACCAAAGTGGAAATCATCAATATCGAAAATTCAAAAAAAGTAATTGTTACGATCAATGACCGGGGTCCACTAAAAGCAGGCAGGGCATTCGATCTTAGTCAGGGTGCATTCAAAAAAATAGGGAATCTGAACGATGGTATTCTAAAGGTGAAGTATAAAGTACGTAAGTAAAGGTTAGATTTTAACAAAGTTGAAATAGCTTGTTACTTGTGATCATTACTTGTCTTTAAAATGGAATTCTACTTGCGAAAGTGGAGTTTTTTTGTGGAAGTATTATTGGCCTGTTTGGCTATCGAGAAATAAATAGAAGTCACTGTTAATACTACGACGTATTTTGGCATTGTTGCTCTTTACCTTTACTTCAAACTAAGAATCTAAAATCAGCCATATTTTACCTTCTGACAAATATTGTTTTTTCGCAAAACCTGAACTGTCTGATGAAATAAGATGGAGTTATGAACTCGTGTAAACTATACAAAATGGAAAGGAAGTCAACCTCATAATTGAACTCAATTTTGAACTTTTTTTACAATTATTATTCAGTAAGAACTTCGCAAAAGTTGCTCTCTTCAATTGTACAATATTGTATCATTTTTAACCGCAATCATATCTTAATTTTTCTTAAATTTCAACTTCTATAAAAAATTATACGAACTCAATTTTCACTTTTTAAATGGCCATTAAAAAAACAGAACTATACCGCTCACTTTGGGCGAGTTGTGACGAATTACGAGGCGGAATGGACGCCTCTCAATATAAAGATTATGTACTCACGATGTTATTCGTAAAGTATATTTCAGACAAAGCGAAATCAGATCAGGATTTTGCCATCGAAATTCCAGAAGGTGCCTTCTTTGAGGATATGGTGAACCTGATCGGCAATACCGAGATTGGTGATAAAATCAATAAGCAGGTTTTGAATCCGATTAAAGAAGCCAATGGTCTGAATGATTTCCCCGACTTTAATGACGAAAGCAAATTAGGCAAAGGAAAAGATCTGGTAGAAACCGTTTCTAATCTGGTCAGAATCTTTAATGATAACAGTTTAGATTTTTCTAAAAACTCCGCGGAAGGCGATGATATTCTGGGCGATGCTTATGAATATTTGATGCGACCTTTTGCGACAGAATCAGGAAAATCCAAAGGTCAATTTTATACGCCTGCCGAAGTTTCAAGGATTTTAGCAAAAGTTATTGGGATTACTTTTAATAATGCTACTACGCAAACTACGGCTTATGATCCGACCTGTGGATCGGGATCGTTATTGTTGAAAGTGGCGAACGAAGCCGGAAAAGCCATTACGCTTTACGGTCAGGAAAAAGAAACCACCACCGCCAACTTAGCGCACATGAACATGATTTTGCATGGTGCGGAAACAGCAGAAATTGTTGCCGATAATACGTTGACAAGACCCGCGTACAAAGAAGCCGATGGCAGTTTGAAACGTTTTGATTACGTGGTTGCCAATCCGCCTTTTTCTTTGAAGAGTTGGAGCAATGGCGTGAATATCGAAAGTGATGAATACGACCGATTTACTTTAGGCGTTCCTCCCGAGAAGAATGGAGATTATGCTTTTCTACTGCATATTTTACAATCGATGAAAGCCAATGGAAAAGCCGCAGTAGTTTTGCCACATGGCGTTTTGTTCCGTGGAAATGCAGAAGGTGAAATCCGTAAAAACATTTTAAAGAAAGGTTATATCAAAGGGATTATCGGTTTGCCGGCGAATTTATTTTACGGTACGGGAATTCCGGCCTGTATAATTGTGCTCGACAAAGAAAATGCAGAACATCGTAAAGGAATTTTCATGATGGATGCCAGCAAAGGTTTCCTGAAAGATGGGAACAAAAACCGTTTGCGTGAACAGGATTTGCGTAAGATTACCGATGTCTTTACCCAAATGCAGGAAGTTCCCAAATACAGCCGCATGGTTCCGATGAGCGAAATCGCCGATGCTAAAAACGATTACAATTTAAATATTCCGCGATATATCGATATGCAGGAAAGTGAAGATATTCAGGATTTATTGGCGCATTTGCAAGGTGGCATTCCGGTGCGTGATCTGGAAGCGATGCAAACGTACTGGAACGCTTATCCGAAACTAAAACATGATTTATTCTCGCCGTTGCGGGAAGGTTATGTGAAACTGAATGTTGCAGTTGCCGATATTAAAAGCACTATTTATAATCATCCAGAATTCAAGGCATTTAATGCAACTTTAGACCAAACCTATCACGATTGGTTAGACGGTCAAATGAAAATTTGGGAAACCTTGGCGGAACATTCCAACGGTAAAGATATGATTGCCCAAATGAGCGAAAGTCTGCTCAAAGCCTTTGAAAATAATACTTTGGTGAATGGTTACGATTTATACCAATACGCGATGACCTATTGGCAGGAAACCATGCAGGATGATGTGTATTCGGTTTCTTTGGACGGCTGGAAAGCCGGCAATGAATGGGAACGAACCATCATTAAAGGAAAGAAAGGCAAAGATGGCAAACCCGGAAAAGATAAAGAAGTGGCAGGATTAGCTGGCGTGGAAGGACGAATGATTTCGCCGGAATTGATGGTCGAAGTTTATTTTAAAGAACTAAATGATAAACTAAATGACCTTGAAAATCAATACAACTTAACCCAAGAAGCTTTAAAAGAAATTGAAGATGAGAATCAAGATGACGATTCGATCTTTGCAGAATTAGATAAAATTAATCTAAAGAATGCTAAAGTTTTATATAAAGACAGGAAGGCAGTAAAAGCGCCAAAAGAAGAACTGAGTTATATTAAAAGCTATATTGATTCTCAAGAAGCATTAGCCGGAATAGGAAAATTAATTAAAATTGCTAAAGATAACATTGAAGCAAAAATTGTTGAGAAATATCCTAAACTGACCGAAGCCGATATTAAAGATCTGGTTTTGAATCACAAATGGAAAGCGCATCTCTTAACGACTTTGCACCAGGAACAGGATAAAATCTCGCAGGGTTTAACCCAAAGAATTAATGCTTTGGCAGAACGCTATGCGACGACTTTGGCAAGTTCGCAAACGGAATTGGCAGCAGCCGAAACCAAAGTGATGGCGCATTTAGAAAAAATGGGATTGGTATGGTAAAGGAAAGGAAAATGAAGCAGACGGAGATTGGTTTGATTCCGGAGGATTGGAACGTTATTAAACTTGGAGATTACTCTAAACTAAAAAATGGCTTTGCATTTAAAAGTGAATATTTTTCTGATAAAGGTCCAATCGTTGTAACTCCAGGGAACTTTAAATTGGAAGGAGGATTAAAATTTGAATCAAACAAAACGATAAGATATAAAGGTCCAGTTGATGATTTCATGAAGTTTTCAAATGGTGATTTAATAATGGTAATGACTGATTTAACGCCAGATTGCAATTTGTTAGGCAAATCTGGGATAGTTAATACTGATGAAGTTTTACTGCACAATCAAAGGATTGGAAAACTTATTTTGAAGAAAGATTTAAATTCATTGTACTTAAGTTATTTTTTGAATTCCAGTATGTTTTCAAATAGAATGAAAAATACTGCAACTGGTTCAACTGTTAGACATACTTCAAGTCCCACAATTAAAAATACTTATTTATCACTTCCACCACTCGCCGAACAAGAAGCCATTGCAACAGCCTTAAGTAATTGCGATTCCTGGATTGACAGCATCGAAGAAGTTCTAGCCAAAAAACGCCTCATCAAACAAGGTGCGATACAGGAATTGTTGACGCCGAGAGAGGATTGGGAAGTGAAAAAGTTGGGGGAAATAATCAATTTTAAAAATGGTGCTGCTCACGAAAACGTTGTTGATGAAAATGGTGATTATGTAATTGTCAACTCAAAATTTATTTCGCAAGAAGGTAGAGTCAGAAAGTATTCAAACGCCTTTTTGTGTCCTTTATATAAAAATGAAATTGTAATGGTAATGAGTGATATCCCTAATGGGAAAGCACTTGCCAAATGTTTTATTATTGACCATAACAATACTTATACTTTAAATCAAAGAATTTGTGCTTTTGAAGCAAAAGATAATTTTAATCCAAAGTTTCTATTTTATAAAATAAATAGAAATGATTATTTCTTATCGTTTGATAGTGGAAGTGGACAAACCAATTTGAGAAGAGATGAAGTTCTAAATTGTCCAATTGATTTCCCATCCCTTTCGGAGCAAATGCGTATCGCCACGATCTTATCGGATATGGATGTAGAAATCGAAGTGCTGGAAGAAAAACTGCACAAGGCCCGCCAAATCAAGCAAGGCATGATGCAGGAACTGCTGACGGGGAGAGTGAGGTTGGTGTAACTATTAAAAATTAAAAAAACAATAAAACTATGCAAAGAGAAGAATTTAAAAATTGGCTTGTAAATGATTATAAAAATGGCGAGGGAATGAGCGAGGGCTCTGCTGATAATAGAATTAGTAATGCCCAAAAAGTCGAAAATATTTTTGGTGATTTTGATGAGCTTTATGATCAAAATAGATTAGAAGATATTCTTGATTTATTAAAATATTCTGTAGATGACGAAACATCATGCAAGGAACTTCCTAAAGGTTTACAAATAGATGGAAATAAATATGATGGTATGGCTACGCTTAGACAGGCAGTCAAGAGATATCTTGAATTCAAAAAGTTTAAAAGCAAATGAACTACAGATTATATCAATCCTACAGCAACAATTAATAAATTCAATCCAGAATATATGAATCAAAACACTTTACTTTTACTACCAATAAAAAATCTCCATGGGAAAGAATTTATCATCGAAAAATACCAGCGAGGATACAAATGGGGGAAAAAAGAAATTCTAGAACTTTTAAATGATATCAATGAATATGAGCCAAGTAAAGGAGTTTACTGTATTCAACCAATTATATTAAAACCACTTAATGTTCTTAATAAAGAAGATATAACAATTGAAGACCTGACTTATACAATTTACAATGAAAATGAGGTGATTGATGGTCAGCAGAGAACAACATCAATTTATCTTATTTTAGAATACTTAAGATATCTAGGTTTAGTTGATGAAAAAATTAAATATTCAATTAACTATAAAATAAGAGATAAAAGTGGTGCTTTTTTATCTGAACAAATAAGAGGTCTATTCGAAGATTTATCAACAGACATTATTGAAAAATTAGCTGAAAAAAATTATAAAGATTTATCCGAAGTTCAAACTTTTTGGTCAAATTACATATTAAAAAACGAAGGAAAAGGATATGATAATGTAGACATCTATCATTTTTTTACGGCATCTTATTATATTAAAAACTGGTTCAAGCAGTATATTGGAGAAAATCACGAACAAAGAAAATCGTTTGTAGATAAATTGATTAATCATATTCATTTTATTTGGTATTCTTTAGACGATTCAATTGAAAGTAAAGATGTGGTTAATGTATTCCTAAATAATAATAAAGGAAAAATTTCTCTAACAACTTCTGAATTAATAAAAGCATTATTTATTTTAGATATTTCAAATAAAGAAAGTAAAGCGATAGCAGAGTATAAAATCAATCGTTTTGCTTTAGAATGGGATATGATAGAGAAGAAGTTGCAGGATGACACCTTTTGGTATTTTATTCAACCGGATAAAGAAAAATATAATAAAGGAACTAGAATTGATTTTTTATTTGATTTAAAATTCGAAAGAAAAAATAAGGATGATGACTCTTTCTCTTACCGAAAGTATGAGCAGCTTTTTAATGAATTAAAAAACGATAGGGAAGGGAGTTTTGAAAGTAAATGGAGTGATATTATTCAATTGTATAATAAACTTATCGATTGGTACAATGAACCATTCACTTACAATTACATAGGTTATTTAACTGCCACTAAAATATTAAATTTACAGGGGATTTTATCTCTAAGTGTAGGTAGAAGGAAACAAGAATTCAAGCAAGATTTAAAAGATTGTATAAAAACAGAATTTGCAAAAACTATTAGAAAAGATAATAAACAAATCCTTCCATATCATATAGATAATTTACATTATAAAGATTTTTATCGCCAATCACAGAATGTGATTTTGTTATATAACGTTCTTTACCATGTTGAAAGAATGGCTCAAAATAAATTTCCTTTCGAGCTGTATGTAAAAGAGAAATGGAGTATTGAGCATATCATACCTCAAACGCCAAAAGACATCGATGATTTCGTGGAATATAAATTATGGTTTGAGGATCAAATTAAATATAAAAATCCTGAAAACGAGATTACGTCGGAAGAAAAAGATATCCTTGAAAAGTTAAAAAAAATTAATGGTTTTGAAGATTTGAAAATTGATATAGAATTACAAGATCGTGTAAATAAGCTTGCGGAAAGTTTTGAAAATAAAACTCATTTGATTTCAAATTTATTATTATTAGATAGAAATACAAATAGTGCATTAAGTAACCACAGGTTCTTAGATAAGCGAACAAAAATTCTAGAATTTGACCGTCATGGAAAAAACGATGAAAATGAACGGGTCTTTATTCCTATGGAAACTCTTAATGCGTTTAATAAAACCTTCTCTGAAAATCTTGAACTTAAACAGTGGTCTAATGAAGACGGCCAAGATTACAAAGATGCTATTGAAGCGCGTTTAGAATACTTTTTACCAAAAAACTAATTTGACTAACATGACTGACACAAAATATACAACTTTCTGGAATGTATTAAATAATATAGGAATAGAAATTCCAGCGATACAACGTGATTATGCACAAGGAAGAGAAGTCGGAAGGATACCGATTATTAGAAAAAAATTCATCAATACATTATTATCGGCTATTGAAGATAATACACCGACGAGATTAGATTTTATTTATGGAAAAATTTATGGTGAAAAGAACATTGAAGAATTACGAAAAAACACACATTCTATTAAATCTTTGTTAGATAGTATACGTGAATATGCTGACAGTATTGATTTGATAGTTTCTGAAAATGACATAGTTGAAAAGGGTAATAATAAAGGAGAAACAGTTTTTTTAATTCCTTTAGATGGACAACAGCGCTTGACTGCTTTATTTCTGATTCACTGGTTTATTAATTCAAACCTTGAAAAAAATGAATGTTATAAAAACTTACAACAACTTAAAAGATTTAGGTATAAAACAAGAAAAAGTACAGAGTTATTTATTGAAATGCTATGCGATGAAACCGTAAGTTTTAATTTTACCAAAAATTTGTACGAGGAAATTGTTAATCATGAAAGATTTTCTACCACTTGGAAAGATGATCCGACGGTTAAGTCAATGTTAGTCGTAATTAATGAAATTCAACAGTACTTTAATAATAAAGAAGAGAAAATCCTGTCAGAAGATTATTCTTCAATTTGGAAGAACCTTACCGAGAATGAAATTTTACATTTTGATTTTTTAAACTTAAAGAATTTTAGTTTATCTGATGATCTATATGTTAAGATGAATGCGAGAGGAAAAGAGTTAAGTGATTTCGAAAATTTTAAGGCGTGGCTCATAGGTAAAATTGAGAATGATGAATGGTTGGAAAGTGAGTTATGGAATGAGTATTCATTAAAATTCGATGTAGAATGGAACGATTTATTTTGGGCTCAAAAAAGCGAAAACGTTTATGAAATAGACGATGCATACTTTAATTATTTTAAAATTCTTTATTTAACTGATTTAGTGTCCGAAGCCAAAATAATGAAAAGTGCATTTAAGGCAGGCGAAATTAATGATGTAATCGAATCGATTATTAAAAATTCGCCCGATTTTGACTTTGAAAAGATATATAATGAAAAATTTAAAAACCAATTAAGTAGATATTTTAAAATCATAGATTTTTGTGGTGATAATAAACTTAAGAGTGAGAAAAACAGAGTTGCTATTCAAGAATTTAAAAAATTCTTATTTAATAGTACATCTGAAATATCATGGATAGATTTAATTAAGAATTATATAATCATTTCATTTGTTGAAGCCAATTCAAAGAACGCATTAAATCAATTTAATTTTGAATCATATTTTAGAGTATTAAGTAATCTATTTAATAATCAAACCTTTGATAGTGCTTCATTATATCAGAATGCGATAAATGATATTAATAGTATAAACGAAGATTTAATTGGTAATGATTATAATATATACGACTGGTTAATTAATTTAGAAGAAGAGACATATAGTTCTGTGTTTACTAAAGGACAAATTTCGGAGGACAAATTAAAAACATCTTTAATTTATCAAGGAGATCAAAAAGTAATTGACGAACAATGGTTAGCATTAATAGAAGAGGCTGAATCGCATGAATATTTTAATGGTAAAATAGGATTTCTTTTAACCTTTTCAAATAAAGATAAAAATTTGTTTAGAAAATATTTAGACAAAATTTCTCCGTTATTTACAAGTAAAATTTTAAATATTGAAAATTATTTGCTTCAAAGATCGTTGTTAACTTACGGGAATTATTTTGGTTCAAGAGGCGGTGATAAGGTTTCATTTTTTAAAAATGATAATACCAGTTATAGATCTCGTAGAGAGAACTGGTTAGGTTTTTTATTGGATTATAATCAGAATTTATTATTAAAAAATTTAGTTGATGATGAGTTATATGATGAAAGTAATGTCATAGATTCCTTAAATAAAATAATCGATCGCTTTATTGAAAATAATTCTGAAATTGACATGATAAATACAAACATATCAAATATTGATTATTACAAACTGTATATTTATTGTCCTGATTTATTTAAATATGGCAGTTCTAATTTAATCCAGTTAGATCAAAAAAAGTATGCTTATCAATTAAATGCAACAAATACCGGCGGATATTTTAATGATGTTTTGCTGGAGTATATTAAAAAAAAATATTTCAGTAAATGTGAAGTGGTTGAAGTTAAAAGAACTTTAGGCTGGGATAATAGTCCTAATATAGTATTAGGTAATAAAATATTTAGAGTTGTACCAAAAAATAATAATATCCTCGTTGAAGAAGTAGAAAACGGTGATGTCATTGAAGAATTTAATACATTACGAGAATTGATTAATTTTATAGAAATTAACCTTATTTCAAATCATGATTTGCCCGCATCAAATGCATTGCCCAAAACCGTATAATCCAATTGTTAACCGAATAAGATTACATCAATTATAGTGATTAGGACGATCTTCTTAAATGATAAATCTTTTCAGCTTATCTGTGTTTAAGCATAGGATATAAACTATGTAAATTATCACATAAAAAATAAATTGTAATTTGGTGTAATGGATAAATACAAAAATAAATACCGCATACAATCTGCCCGCGCCACCTGGTGGAATTACGGATGGGCGGGTGCGTATTTTATTACCATTTGTACCAAAAACAGGAATCATTATTTTGGAGGAATTAATCAGGGCGAAAAAAACAAAATGAATTTATCAAATTGCGGGATATTGGCAGATGTATTTTGGCATGAAATAAAAAATCATGCCCAGAATGTAGAATTGGGCGCATTTGTGGTAATGCCGAATCATATTCATGGGATATTGATATTAGGCGAGGATTCGGAATCTGGCGCAGATTCTGAAGATACGGGGGATATGCGGGATACGCGCGATATTGCAGAGACGGGGCATGCCCCGTCTGTACCGCGATTGGGATTGCGATCGCAATTAAAATCCAATGATAATTCCCAATTCAATGAGGATTTCGAATCTATAAAATCGCCATCAAGGATGGGGAAAAATACCGTATCATCGATTATAGGATCCTATAAATCTGCCGTAACCAAAAATGCGAATCGTTTGGGATTAGAATTTGCGTGGCAAGAGCGATTTCATGATCATATCATCCGCAATGATGGTGAATATCAACGGATCAATGATTATATAGAATCTAATATTAATCATTGGAATGAGGATAAATTTAGATAAAGACGGGGCATGCCCCGTCTCAACAGGAGCCGCGTCTGTACGGCAAGCGCCCTGCAAATAATGAAAATAAAAAACACACGAAATGATTAACCCAATCGAACGCATCACCCAAAATCGTATCATCAAATTGTTCACCGATCAATTGGGTTACATCTACTATGGGAATTGGGAAGATCGTCCTACTAACAGCAATATAGAATCAACCGATCTCAAGAAATTTTTGATAAAGAAAGGGTATGCAGATTCTTTGGTAGAAAAAGCCATCACTGAATTAACGCAATTAGCCAGTTCCAACACCGGCAATTTATATGAACGGAATCAAAAGATGTACAATCTTTTGCGTTATGGCGTAAAGGCAAGACCTGAACTAGGGGAACAGTTTGAAACTATTTTTCCGATTGATTGGAAGAATTGGGAAGAGAATGAATTTGGTATTGCGGAAGAAGTAACGCTTTATAATCACAAACACAATCGCCGTCCGGATCTCGTTCTTTATATTAATGGAATTGCTTTTGGGGTGCTCGAATTAAAAAGAGGAACAGTGGATATTGCAGAAAGTATTCGTCAGAATATTTCTAATCAACAGGAATTGTTTTCACAAAGATTTTTTACGACGGTCCAAATGATTTTGGCGGGAAACAATACCCAGGGTTTACGCTATGGAACGATAGAAACACCAGAGAAATATTACCTTTCCTGGAAAGAAGATGAGCAGGATAATGACGATTACAAACTCGATAAATACCTGAAGAAATTATGCGAGAAATCGCGTGTCATTGATTTGCTATACAATGGCGTTATCTATGATGCCGGCATAAAAAAACTGCCTCGTCCTCATCAATATTTTGGTTTGAAGGCGGCACAGGATTTTGTGAAGCGTAGAGAAGGTGGCATTATTTGGCATACCCAAGGTTCGGGCAAATCTCTAATGATGGTGATGATTGGAAAGTGGATTTTAGAAAACATTCCGAATTCCAGAATTGTTATCTTAACCGACCGTACGGAATTAGACGATCAAATCGAGCGGGTTTTTAATGATGTTGGTGAAACGGATATTGCTAAAACAAAATCGGGAAAAGAATTAATGCATTATTTGCAGGCTTCTAAACCGCGTTTAATCTGTTCTTTGATTCACAAGTTTGGGAATAAAGGCGAAGCAGATTTTGATGTCTTCATTAAAGAATTAAAAGATAATCCGATTACAACCCAAGGTGAGATATTTGTTTTTGTAGATGAATGTCACCGGACGCAAAGTGGGAAACTCAATGAAGCCATGAAAGCTATTTTGCATAATGCAGTATTTATTGGTTTCACCGGAACGCCTTTATTGAAAGTCGATAAGAAAACAACGATGGATGTTTTCGGACGATATATTCATACTTACAAGTTTAATGAAGCAGTTCAGGATGGTGTTGTAAAAGATTTGATGTATGAAGGCCGAATGATTGAACAGAATTTGACTTCACAGAAAAAAATAGATCAATGGTTTGATGCTAAAACAAAAGGACTGAATGATTTCCAGCGGAATGCTCTAAAAAAGCAATGGGGTAAGATGCAGCATATCTTAAGTTCGAAAGGACGCATGGAGAAAATTGTAGCAGACATTGTCGTTGATTTCAGTACCAAAGCACGTTTAGCCAATCAAAATGGAAATGCCATATTGGTGGCGGGAAGTATTTATGAAGCCGCGAAATATTACAGTCTATTTCTTCAAACCGAATTAAAAGGAAAGTGCGCTTTGGTCACTTCCTACAATCCAAATGCGAGCGATATTTCTAAAGAAGATACCGGTGCGGAAACAGAAACGGACAAAGAATTCATTTATAAAATCTACACTGAACTATTAGAAAACGTAAGTGCGACAGGCAATAAATCAAAAACCGAAACCTACGAATCTGAGGTAAAAGAATTATTCCGAAAGCAGCCCGCCAAGATGAAATTGCTGATTGTAGTTTCTAAACTCTTAACAGGATTTGATGCGCCACCGTGCAGTTATATTTACATCGATAAAAAGATGCAGGATCATACTTTATTTCAGGCGATTTGCCGCGTAAACCGTTTAGATACCGATGATAAAGATTATGGCTATATCGTAGATTACATGGAATTATTTGGAAATGTAACCGATGCAATTGACGTTTATACTTCGGAGTTGGATAGTGAAGGTTTTACAAAAGAAGAGGTTTCTATTCAGTTGAAAGATCGGTTGAAAGTTGCGGCAGATCGGTTAGAAGTCGCTTTGGAAACCGTAGAAGCCTTGTGTGAAAATGTTCCAAATAAAAAAACAGATTTAGATTTCATTAAATATTTCTGTGGAAATACGGAAAACCCAGACGATTTGAAAGCAAATGAATATAAACGGATGGCTTTGTATAAAGCAATTGTCGAATATATTCGTGCTTTTGCCAATATGACGACCGATTTTGAATTGGCTGGTTATCAGGAAAAGGAAATTAAACATTTTAAAGACCGTTTGGATTTCTATTTAAATGTTCGCGAAGTGATCAGAATTGCAAGTAATGAAATAATTGATCTGAAAGTCTACGAAGCAGATATGCGTTTCCTTTTGGATACTTATATCCGCGCTGAAGAATCAGAAGTAATTTCTCCATTTGAAGATATTTCTTTATTAGATTTAATGGAAACCGATATGGACAAAGCGATTGATTCTTTACCTAAATCTGTGAAAGGAAATAAAGAAGCCGTCGCTGAGGTTATTGAAAATAATGTAAGAAGTAAGATTGTAGAAGATCATTTGCTGGATCCTAAATATTTTGATGAAATGTCGGTTCTTTTAGCGGAACTCATTGAGGCAAGAAAACGGGATTCAATTCTGTATCAGGAATATTTATTGAAAATGGCGGAGTTAATTCGCATGGTGAATAAAGGTCAGAAAGATGATGTTCCAAAATCATTAAATACAAAAGGCAAAGTTGCTTTATATCATACTTTGGAAGATGAAGAATTGGCGCTGGTTTGTGATCGCGAAGTTCAATATGCAAAACAGGAAGGTTTTAGGGATAATTTGATGAAGCAAAGGAAAGTTAAAAAAGCAATTAAGAAGGTTGTTGAAGATGATGCTTTAGCAGAACAGGTTTATCAGATTATAGAACAGAATAAAGAAGATTATTAAAATGCGAACAGAGCATTTACAAATTGGGAGTTTAGAGGTTGAAGTTAAATTTAAACCTATTAAAAACCTGCACTTAAGCGTTCATCCACCACATGGAAAAGTGACGGTTTCCTCTCCGGAATATTTTGATCTTGAAAAAGTTCGGGTTTATCTCACCACGAAAATTGGCTGGATCAAACGCGAACAAAAGAAAATTGCCAGCCAGGAAAGAGAAGGTGAGAAATTAATGATTACGAGGGAAAGTCATTATTTTCTGGGTAAAAGATATTTGCTAAAAGTTACAGAAGCTAAAAGAGCGTATGTTGAAACTCATCATCACGTAATAGAACTCTTTTCTCCTGCGCATTACACCACTGCACAGAAACAGAAACAACTTGACAATTGGTACCGCAGAGAACTGAACACCATTTTAGGTAAACTGTTAATGCACCATTTACCAATTATGAATCTTACGGTTGATACTTACAGCGTGCGTAAGATGAAAACCAAATGGGGGAGTTGTAACAATGAAAATAGAACTCTGAATTTTAATATTGAACTCATCAAAAAGCCCATAGAATGCATCGAATATATTGTTGTGCATGAACTGGTTCATTTATTAGAAAGGAATCATAACAAGAATTTCATTATTCTCATGGATCGATATTTACCGAATTGGAGAACTCAGAAAAAAATCTTAAACGAATTACCAATCTAAGTAATCTAATTTAATTTTATTAATGGCATTTATAAGCTTTCTTATAACTGGATTTTCAATTTTAGAAAAACATTAAAAATTATAAAGAAAACAAAAATCAAACTTACATTCAATTAATAAATGCAACGGTTAATAAAAGACTGCTGGGATAGCTTCTGTTCCTAGGAACAGAAGCTATCCCAGCAGTCGGCGAAAAATTTCATCTTATCTTTGGGTTGCAAAACTCTAAAAACAGATGGCTCATTTAACGTTGGAACAAAGATACCAAATAGAAACTTATAGAAGTACTGGAATCAGCATTTCTGAAATAGCCAACTTTGTAGGCAAAGACAAAAGTGTAATTTCCAGAGAAATCAAGCGAAATGCGGATCAAAGAAGTGGGACATACAAAGCAAAATTAGCCGATAAAAAGGCTCAAAATAGGCATCAAATAAAAAGGAAAAAATGCTCATTAACAGCAGAGATAGAAGTGAATATTTTGTGTTATTTGATTAAGGATTATAGCCCAGAACAGATCGTGGGTAGATCTAAAGTTGATAAGGTAAGTATGGTATCTGGTGAAAGAATTTACCAATACATTTGGGAAGATAAACGCAGAGGAGGTAAATTGTATCGGCATCTTCGAACCCAGGGAAAGAAGTATAAAAAAAGAGGTCATTTAAAAGACAAAAGAGGTCTTATTGTTGGTAGAGTGGACATTAGTCAGCGCCCTTCAATAGTTGAAAAGAAGAATAGATTAGGAGATTTAGAAATAGATTTGGTCATAGGGAAAGATCACAAAGGAGCCTTACTAACTATTAATGACAGAGCCTCTGGTGTACTATTTATGGGAAAAGTAGGTAGTAAAGAAGCTGCTGAAATTGAGAAGAAAACCATCGAGTTATTACAAGATTGGAAACCTCTGATCAAAACTATAACCTCTGACAATGGAAAAGAATTTGCAAATCATCAAGCGATAGCAGAAGCACTCAATATAAGCTACTATTTTGCCAAACCATACCACAGTTGGGAAAGAGGAGCGAATGAAAATTTGAATGGATTAATAAGACAATATTTTCCTAAAAAGCATAACTTTGAAAATATCACAAAAGAACAAATACAAGATGTAACTTATATTTTAAACAATAGACCTAGGAAAAGATTTGGGTACAAAACGCCCAATGAAATATTTGCCGAACAACTAAATAATTTTGATCATGTTGCATTTATTACTTGAATCCACCAAAGGTAAAACACCCCAAAACAAAAAAAAAGATTCCCGCTGCGCAAAGTCTGAGACTTTGAGCATATTAACTATATAATCTTCAATTTACTAATAACTAAAACAGTTGTTATATTATCAATAACCGTTTTAGAATTAGCAGATCAGCCAATCACAGACCCCAATAAAACAATTGATTTTTGGAAATATAATAAATATGAGGAGTGAGAGTGTTGTGGCTCAAAGTCGGAGACTTTGCGCAGCGGAGTAGTGCCTTCGACAAGCTCAGGCACCTGGCGATTATTTTCTTGGTGGCTGAGCCTGTCGAAGCCACTTTGCGGTGTCTTCGACAGGCTCAGGCAACCGTTGCGCAAAAGTCTCAGACTTTGAGCAAATTAATTATATAATCTTCAATTTACTAATAACTAAAAAAGTTGTAAATTCATCAATAACCGTTTTAGAATTAGCAGATCATCCAATCATAGACCCCACTACAACAAATGACTTTTGGAAATATAATAATGATGAGGAGTGAGAATGTTGTGGCTCAAAGTCGGAGACTTTGCGCAGCGGGGGAGTTAAAAAAAGGTGTATAAATTAGGAATTAATTTGTCCACGCTCCTATAAGCCCTTTCTTTAAATTAGTATTTTCTCTAATTTTAAAAATAAAATTTTAATGTCAAAAACAAATCCACTCTTCGAATTTACTCGTTTCTACAAAGGTCCAGGAACCGAACCTATAAATCGGGTAAACAATGCGCAGCTTCTTTGGGAATACGAAAGAAAGTGGGTTGAAAATGAAGAGGATAGAGCTGAAAATCATCCTCGTGTTTTGGAGTATCGGCAGGATGTGCTTCCATTGTATAATGAGGAAGATGGTATTCCGCTTTCATTGAAAGCTTTACTCTATAACCGTTACACCCATTGGTGCGGAGGTTACGCCTTAGAAGATGACGTGCGAGATTTTAAGGATTTTTTGTATCGTGATTATCTACGAACCTCGTAAATTACGTGGTGGTTGAGCCTGTCGAAACTATCATAGAATGTACCTTCGACAGGCTCAGGCACAAGGATGGGCTCAGGCACCACGGCAGGTTGAGACACCAGGAAATAGTTGTATTTTTAAGATATTTGTTTTTTGTGTGATGGTTGAGATCCTCTCGGTGGTTGAGCTTGTCGAAACCAATTTGCGATGCCTTCGACAGGCTCAGGCACCGCGATGGGCTCAGTACATCGAATCATAAAATGTAGAATTTAAGATAGATTTTGCTATTCTTTTATGAGTCTTTTTCTCTAAATAAGTATTTTCTCTCCCACTAAAATAAAATCACAATGTCTCTCAAAAATCCACACCTCCAATTTACCCACTACTACAAAGGAGAAATAGAATGTCCAAAGTCCTGCTTGAACTCCAATTTTTGGTATTACGAAAAAATGTGGGTCGAAAATGCAGACGAAAGAGCAGAGGATAATCCGCGAGTGATTGAGTATAAACAAGATGTGTTGCCACTTTATGATGAGGAAGATGGTATTCCGCTTTCGTTAAAGGCCTTGCTTTATAATCGGTACACGCACTGGTGCGGTGGTTCTTGTACTATTGAAGATGAGATGCGTGGCTTTAAGGAATTTCTGCATCGTGATTATCTACTCACCTCGTAAATTACGTGGTGGTTGAGCTTGTCGAAACCACCGTGCTGTGCCTTCGACAGGCTCAGGCACCATGGCAGGCTCAGGCACCAGGAAATATTTGTATTTTTAAGATATTTTCTTTTTGTGCGACAATTGAGATTGAGCCTGTCGAAACCACACGATCATAAAAAAAACCATATAATGGCTAAAGGATTCATGTATATTTTAAAATGTGCGGACGACAGTTACTATACTGGTAGTACTGTAGATCTTGAATTACGGTTAGCACAACATCAAAGCGGAGAAGGTGCTAACCACACCAGAAAAAGGCTTCCGGTAGTCTTGGTTTATTATGAAGAATATCAGGACATTGCGGATGCATTTTATAGGGAAAAACAGGTTCAAGGTTGGAGCCGTAAGAAGAAAGAAGCCCTGATTGAAAATAGGTCTGAAGATTTGCCGCTTTTTTCTAGAAATAATCAAAGTGGGGAATGAGTGCCTTCGACAGGCTCAGGCACCCCGGAAGGCTCAGGCACCGCGGAAGACTCAGGTACCGGGGCAAGCTCAGGCTCAAGATGATTTAGGAGTCGTTATGGTGGTTGAGCTTGTCGAAACCATCATAAAAAATAGATTGTCGCTCTTCTCACTATTGAAAATTTAAGATTGCCATAGAACCGTGTTGGTCAAATTATTGTTGTCGATGTGCAGTTATATCTTTAAGTTTGATTTACTATTATTAAAATATAATATCTCTTTTTCGAATCAGTATCAATTCACCAAAAATTTAAAAATGGAATATAGAAAATTAGGACACAGCGATTTAGAATTATCTGCAATTACGTTCGGAGCTTGGGCTGCCGGAGGTTGGATGTGGGGAAGTACGGACAGAAATGATGCCATTGAAGCCATCAAATCCTCTTACGATTTGGGCGTTACTTCCATAGATACTGCGCCAGTTTATGGACAGGGAACCAGTGAAGAAATTGTGGGTGAGGCGATTAAAGGAATTTCCAGAGACCAATTACAGATTCTAACGAAATTTGGAATGCGGTGGGATTTAACAAAAGGGACTTTGGGCATGCATTCTAAAGATAATGATGGAAACAAAATTGATATTTATAAATACGCCGGAAAAGAAAGTGTCATTTATGAATGTGAACAAAGTTTAAAAAGGTTAGGCACCGATTATATTGATTTATACCAGATTCACTGGCCAGATTTAACAACACCGATTGATGAAACTTTTGAAGCGGTTTCAAGATTGATTGAACAGGGGAAGGTTAGATTTGCGGGCGTTTGTAATTACAATGCAGAACAAATGGCAAAGGCGAACGAAACTGTTAATTTGGTTTCGAACCAAATCCCCTTCAGTATGGTAACGAGAGAAATTGAAGAAGAGACTGTTCCTTACTGTATCAAAAATAATAAATCGATTTTAGCCTATAGTCCCATGGAAAGAGGTTTGTTGACTGGGAAAATTCAGCCGGGACATCAATTTGCGGAAGGTGATCACAGAGCAGATTTAGCTCACTTTCAACCCGATTTCGTTAAAAAGACCAATGAGCTTTTAGCTCAAATAAAACCAATTGCAGATGCTCATGAAGCAAGTTTAAGTCAGTTAGTTTTGAGATGGACGATTGAAAGACCGGGAATTACCATCGCTTTAGCGGGCGCCAGAAATGCCAAGCAAGCCACTCAAAATGCGAAAGCAATTGACATTAAATTAAGCAAAGAAGAGTTAAAAACGATTGACGATTATGTTAATAATTTTAAATAAAACCTCATAAAAAAAATTACTAAAAGGCTTCGAAAGAAGCTTTTTTCTTTTTGTTGCTTAAGATTTCAGTGCTGCTGAACCTTTCTATAACTGTTTAAAGTCGAAGTAACTATCTTTCAAATATTTTAAAGAATGATGTAAAATTAATAAGTAAATATTCTTTAAATTTAAGGTAGAGAATACCGGTATTATAAAAGTTGGGATTTTTGCAGCATTTTGAAACTGGTGATAAATGATTGACTGCAATTTTATAGGGTTTTAAAGGAGGAAGGATTTGCTTTAATTTGAATAACATAAAATGGAAAATAATAAAGCGCTTATCGCCGTGGTCAACAATCTTCAAATAGAAGATCATTCCGGTGAAAAATCTGATGCAGAGCAATTCGAAGTTTTAGTTAGTTTCATTGATGATCTGATTCGAAATGATTTCAACCGTTTACTGAGTATTCTGTACCGCGTGGATATTTCTGAACAGAAACTAAAGCAAAAGTTGGCTGAAAATAAAGAAACTACAGTGCGGTCTGCGGAAATTATTGCACAACTTCTTATTGATAGAGAAGAGGAAAAAATAATTTCACGGGCAAAATACAGGCAAGAAAAGTAGAAAGTAAATCTTCAGTGGATCAATTTGAAATTCTAATCATTAAATGTTCTGAATCATGAAAACTTTTATAATAATACTCACTGCAATAGTCGTCCTGTTCTTAGGGACTCAAATTTACTTTATCATGGCGAAAACTGAAACGCAACCTTATCAGGTTATTAAGAAAGAAAAAGATTTTGAGATTCGACGATATCCTCCGGCTACGATGGCCACGGTTTCAATGGACGCGAAATCTTACAGAGAATTATCTTCTACAGGTTTTAGAAAATTGGCTTCTTTTATATTTGGTGGAAATAAGTCTAAAAAAAATATTGCCATGACCTCGCCGGTTCATATGGATATTAATAGTACCCAATCTTCGATGAGTTTTGTAATGCCTTCTGAATATAACAAAGATAATCTGCCGAAACCAGATAATTCAGATATTAAAATTGAAACCACTGCTGAAGAATACGTTGCTGCGATTCAGTTTGGTGGCTTTGCAAACGATGAGGAAATTAAAAAATACGCTACCCAATTAGAAAATGACTTAAAAGCAAATGGAATCGAATATTTCGGCAACTTCCGTTTTTTAGGATACAATGCTCCCTATCAATTGTTGGATCGAAGAAATGAGATTATTGTTAGCGTCCGTTGGGAAAAATAAATCTTATCAATCAGTTCTCATTTTTGGTAGTATATAAGGACTAAGTGCTCTAAATAAAAAAAAAGCTTCTTTCGAAGCTTTTTTATTTTAAGGTACTACTTAACAAGTTTAATGTCTATCGCAGAAAGTCCTTTTGGAGACTTTTCTATTTCGAAGGCTACTTTGTTGCCTTTCTTAACCATCTCTGCGCAGTTATTGCTGTGGAAGAAAATGTTTTCTTTGGATTTGTCTTCGGTAATAAAACCATAACCCTTTTCACTAAGAAAAGTAACGATACCCGATTTTATAGGATTTTCAGCTTCAATTGGTGCTGCGCCCAGTTGAATATGACTTAAGTCCATATTCTCATCATCATCTACATTCCTTCTTTCGGGAGGTGTGCTTGTAAACTGACCGTTTGCATCTACATACATGATCATGTCATCAAGCCCTTTTCCTTTATCATTGCTTTCTTTGCGCTCTTCACGTCGCATTGCCTTTTCTTTTTGCTTTTGAAGTTTCTTCTTAAAGTTTTCTTTTTTGGAGAAAGAATCCGCCATATTTTAATATTTGTTTTTTAATTATCTGATAAGGTACAAAATAAATTAACACGATGCAAGATAAATTGTAATTATTTATAAATTCTCCCTAAAATCACTTCCTAATTTTTAAATAATTAAGTTGCTTTTTGCTCAGAAGAAATTTTGATCGTATTTAAAGACCTGGTAATCTCCTTTTAAAGAGTGATCATTGAAAGAGTTAATTTACCAATTTTCCCGGCTACAATAACAGGAGCTTATTTCACTTTTTCAAACAGATACAATTTCCCACCAGAAAAAGCATAACTCTGCATTAAGTTTCCTTCTAAAACCATCGTTTTACTCGTTACATCAATGATTGAAATATAGTTGCTTGAATTGTATTTCAGGTAATTTTCTTTGTTTTTAGTTTGAGGGTTTTTACCAAATTCGAACTTGTATTTCACCCAATCTTCTTTTTCGGATTGACAATGAACAGGTTGAAATTTCCCTTTTTTAGATTTGAATTCTATGATCTCAAAACCTTCTGCACATTCGCTTTTGAAATTATTTGCCGGATCACTGTCCTGGGCAAACTGTTCGTAAGTTCCATTATAAACACCAACTACTTTCCAGGTTCCATTCAGTCGGTCTTCATCGATTTTTCCTTCCGCTTTTTTAACGGCCCAACCTACGCCTTTTACGGTTCCTTTCACTGCAGAATATCCAATTTTAGCAGTTGTGGTAACGATTTTAGCAGCGGTAGAAACCACACATGAAGTCAAAAGAAAACTTAGTAAAAGTAAAAGTCCAGTTTGTTTTATTTTCATAGTCTATGTTTTTATTTCGTTGCAATTTACGGTAAATTTTAGTGGGGCAGCACAGGTGATATTTTAGAAAGCTCGAATTGTTTTTTAGAAGTGAAAATTGGAGCCTGTTCAAGTTTTAATAAAACCAGATTAGTCAAATAAGAATTAGTTAGCAATTTGAAAATATTAAGGAACGAAATTGTTTTAATCAATAAATCAAAATAGTATATCCTTATTTATTTTTGAAATTTACTATTTAACAAGCTGATTTAAGTGGAATATATTGTGATATTCATGAATATATAAAGTAAAGCGATGTCGATGTAATATTTTCGGCTTCGATTATTTGCCATTAAAATTAAACTGAATTTTCCAGTAAATGCTTCTGATAAATAAAGAGTTAGGTCTTTATTTACCCTTGTGAAATTCGTGAATTTTGAAAGAGTAGTACTGCTGTGCTTCTACTTATATCCCTAGTTTTAGGCAATTAAAATTTATTTATGAAAAAATTATTATGTTCTGTTCTGGTGGTGGGAAGTTTTATTTTCGCAACTGCTCAGACAAAAATTGCTCTTCACGATCAGCCAACTTCTTCTGTTCAAAAGAAGAAATCACTCAAAGATTATAAACGTAATCACGACCTTAATCGCGCGCAACTTTTTACCGGTACAATTTCTGGAAAGGGTGGAGCGGTTCCGGCCAATGTAACTTCTAAAAGCGTTACTCCTTCGGCCAGTATCTATACTCAACTTTGGGGGGAAGTGAAATCGGTTTCTCAAGAGGAAAAACAGCTTTTTCTAATCAATTATAATTATGGTGTTGATGCCAAGGTGACGGTGAGGTTACTCGATGATCAGATTAATGTAACTAAATCGTTTACGGTAGCCTTACCGGAATCTGCGAACAATTTTGGGATGTTGAATGAATATTATTATGATGCCGACGGAAAAAGAAACTTCATGATCTACGTTCATCATTTTGTAGGAAATGGCGGACCGGAAAATCAGCGTGATTCTGTTTTTATCGTGACAGAAACTGGAGAAATAGTTGCTACTCTTGATGGATTCGGTGCAAAAGTAGTGGAAACTTCGACAGGACGTAAAATAATGACTTTCCACGATGAAGAGGATCAGATGTTGATCTCCAATTATAATATTGCAGATTTCTCTTTAGATAAAAGCATGGCGATTCCTTTTGATCTTTTAAACTTTATGTCGGGCTCTCCTGCGAACTTCATGAATGTTAAAGGTGTACCGTCAATGGTTTTGGCACATTATGAGAAACTGTTTATGGATAATGATACTTTCGAAGTATTTCCAGATAACCATTTGATTGTAGGAATTTATGATTTTGATTTAAACCTGAAGAAAAGCATTGCTTTAGATATTTCTTCCGCTTATCCAGAAGAGCCTTATACGATTCCAATGGCGGAGTTCGGGATGTTCTACGGTTACGGAAAGTATGATGTTACAGACAAAACCTTTAATGATGATGAAGCAATTGAAGTGCTTTACAGTGTTTACTATTTTGATTTGTTGGGAGATCGAGAATGGAATCATTATTTCGTAGGCGATGAAAATGGGAACCGAATCAGAAGTTTAGAAAAGGATATTATCGGCCGTGTCGAATTGCAGGAACTTCCAGGACATGATGATCAAATCGGTTTGTTCATAGGAGATGACGAGATGGTAGGCGGTTTAAATATGTTTAACATGAAAAGCTGGACCTCAGCTTATGAATTTCCGGCTTATTATAACGGCGAATTACTTTCTTTAAATTTCAACCGTATGCCAGTGGGAGATTCTTACGATTACCTTTTCGGGATGCCTGATCTGGATGTGGTAGGTGCGCAATCTTTTGGTAAAATTAATCACTATGACAGTCAAGGTCAATTTAAAAAAGCGACCAAGCTTTCTTTAGGAGAGAATGTGATGAATTTTACGCCGTTGCTTTATGACCAAGCGATGACGCCGAATCTTTATCTAAATGACAATCAACCGACTTATACTTATGTAAGCAAGCATTTGGCAGGAGGTAAAGCATATAATATTTTACGTGTTGCAAAAAATGAAACTGAAATTATCTTTGAAGCACAAGGAGACAACACCAAAGGAGATTTGGTGGGCAGCAGTTATATCACAGATTCGAATGATAATATTAAGAAACTGGCTCTATTATACACGACTGGAAATTATAATATGACCATTGATTTTCATGATTTACCATTCACAGCTTTGAATACGCAATCGACATCCTTAAAAAACAGTCTTTTGGTTTATGTTGATAAAACTTCAAATACCGTTCGTTGGAATGAAACTTCAAATAGTTATGCAGTTTACAGCATGAGTGGAAGCTTAATCCGCCAAGGTGGAAAAGGAGAATCTTTCTCTACTGCCGGTTTACCGAAAGGAGTTTACGTTTTAATGATTACAACCCCGAAAGGTGAAAAGCTAACCAAGCGATTTATTCTTTAATACCCAGACCCGCAATTGCGGGTCTTTTTTTATCCTGTTTTGAAAATCAAGGCAAAAAAATACGGCACAAGATTCTTGATGAGAAAAATTAGAAGCTGATAATTAAGAACAAACTTAATAATGAGATTACTAATAAGAAGCACCAAAACTTTCGCTTCTTACTAATCCCGTCCCGCTGTCCGCTATATCCCGCTATGCGGGGATGCCGCTCCCATCAGGGCTATAAGTTCAGGCATTTCTTCTTGTCACAGAAAAATTAATATACTTTCACAGCTACAAAAATCACTTATAGCTTTCAGGTTTTCTACAAAAAGTAATAAAGGTTTGTGTTCTTGATGGAATATAATTTTAAACTTATTATCAACTTAAATTTGTGACTTTGTGGTTTTCTACAAAAAGCAACAAAGGCTTTATGTTCTTGATGGAGTATAATTTTAAACTTTTAATCAACTTAACTTTTGTGACTTTGTGGTTTTCTGCAACAAGTAACAAAGGTTTTCTGATCTTTATAAAATATAATTTTAAACTTTTTAATCAATTACCTTTTGTGATGTTATGTTTTTCTGCAATAAGTAATAAAGGTTTTGTACTCTTTATTGCGATATAATTTTAAACTTTGTAATCAATTCACCTTTGTGACTTTGTGGTTTTCTCCAACTAGTAACAAAGGTTTTGTGATCTTTATTGAATATAATTTTAAACTTTTAATCAACTTAACTTTTGTGACTTTGTGGTTTTAAATTTTTAATATTCGTCCTAAATTCTATTATTCTAAAAAGTGCCAAATCTGAGCAACCATAAAACAAACAACCAATCCATAAATAACCGGAAGTATCGTTGCCACGAAAGTCCATTTGCGACTGTTGGTTTCTTTGTAGATGGTATAAATCGTAGTACTGCAAGGATTGTGAAGTAAACTGAACAGCATCAGATTAACCGCAGTGAGTGTTGTCCAACCACCTGCGTGTAATAAATTGGCGATTTCTGAATCACTTCCTTCAAACATGACGCCTGCACCAGCTCCTAAAGCGGTGTTTCCAATCGTTAAAGTGGTCAGCATCAGAATCGTTGGAATTACAATTTCGTTTGCTGGAATTGCAACGATATAGGCTAAGATAATCACTCCATTTAAACCAATGAACATTCCGAACGGATCTAATCCATTAATCATCCATAAAGCAATACTTTGATTGCCAATCATAATATTGGAGATGAGCCAGATCACTGCTCCGGCCGGTGCTGCAAAAACGATTGCTCTCCACAATACGATTAAAGTTCGGTCGATTAATGAAGTGTAAACCGTTTGTAAAACATTCGGTGGTCGGTAAGGTGGAAGTTCTAAAGTAAAGAAAGATGATTCTCCTTTTAATAATGTTTTCGATAAAAGCCAGGACGTGAAAAAAGTAAAGGCAATTCCTAAAATAGCAATTCCGATAACGGCTAACATCGAAACAGTTCCTGCCCATTGACTCGGAACCAGAACGCCCAGAAATATGGTTGCAATAATAATCTGAGTCGGCCATCTTCCATTACACAGTGAGAAATTATTGGTAATAATGGCAATCAGTTTTTCTCTTGGACTGTTAATGATTCTGGTAGCGACCACTCCGGCAGCATTACAACCAAAACCCATACTCATTGTTAACGCCTGTTTTCCGTGAGCTCCCGATTTTTTAAATATTCTATCGAGATTAAAAGCTACTCTTGGTAAATATCCAAAGTCTTCCAGCAAAGTAAATAAAGGAAAGAAAATTGCCATTGGTGGCAACATCACTGCAATGACCCAGGCTGTTCCCAGATAAACTCCATCGACCAGGAAACCACTTAACCACCAGGGAAAATTCAAGTTAACTGCGCCCGTTTTTAATAGTGGATGAATCGTATCTAATAATAAAGACGACAGCATTTGCGACGGATAATTGGATCCGACAATCGTGATCCAAAGGATAATTCCTAATAATAAGAACATGATTGGAAAGCCCCAAATTCGATGCGTCACAATATGATCAATGGCTCTGTCCACACGAAAGGAACGTTTTGTTTTATCGGAGGAAACTGAATCCTTAACCAATTGGGCCGATTTCGCATAAATGCTTTCTACCAAATCATTGCGGTATTCATCGCCCAGGTTTTCACGGAATTGTTTTGCTACAATTAATGTTTCCAGTAAATTATCAGAATTGATTTCCTGAGAAAGTCTGCCTTCTTGTAAAGCCTTCACAATACTTTCATCATCCTCGATTAAGCGAATCGCAATCCAATTGGTATTGGGTAAAGTAGGATCTAATTCAGTTAATAAACCTTCGATTTCAGAAACTGCTTTTCCACTTTTAGAATTTAACTGAAAAGAAGTGTTTTTGCTTACTTGGAAAGTTCCGTCGGCAACTTGTTTAATCGCTGCTAACAATTCTGGAATTCCTTCTTTAGAACGTGCACTGGTTTGTACCACCGGAATTCCCAAATCTTTAGATAAAGTTCTTACATCAATTGAGATTTGATGGCGACGGGCTTCATCCATTAAGTTTAAACAAAGAACCACTTTATTGGTGATTTCTAAAATTTGTAAAACCAGACTTAAATTTCTTTGAAGACGACTTGCATCAACGACCACGACGGTAACATCGGGTTGTGCAAATAAAACAAAATCTCTGGCAACTTCTTCATCTTCGGAAGTTGATAAAAGGGAATACGTTCCCGGAAGATCTACGATTTTATATTTGTTACTCTGATAAGAAAAACTTCCTTCTGCACGGACAACTGTTTTGCCAGGCCAGTTTCCGGTATGTTGCTTTAAACCGGTCAATGCATTAAAAACAGTACTTTTTCCCGTGTTTGGATTTCCTGCCAAAGCAATCGTATAATCTGAATCGCCCGCAGAAATACCCATTTTTTTGAGTTCGGCGCTCGGGTTCAGTTCACAAGTATCACACGCTGTTTTCATATCCTATTCTTTTACTTCTATTAAAACATTGGCAGCATCTTCATTTCTTAGAGAAATCAAGGTGTCGTGAATATTGTAGGCGATAGGATTTTTGAGCGGACTGATATTTTGAACACTAATTTCTGACCCACGAACGAAGCCCAAATCCAGCAATCGCTGTCGTACTTCGCGGCTGCAGTTGGGAGATAATCCCGTAATTACAGCAACCTGATCTTTCTTTAATATTCCTAAATTTTGACTTAATTCCATAATGATTTAAAAAGAATACAATACATATTAGAACCGCTAAAGTACAAAATTAGATTAATCTAACAATGTTTTTATAAAAATCTAACATGGTTTCAAAATTTACATTTTCAAAATATTTTCGAGGATTGATTAAGAGAAGAAATAGATGATTTAGAATGCATGATTCTCTGAAAAACAGTGTCTTTATTAAAAGGGTAAGAAACCTTTTACCCAACAAACGATTTCCTTTTCGAAAGGTTGCCAGAATAAATGATGTAGAAAAGGTAAAGTAGTAAGTTACGAAATAGTATAAGTGTTTTCTATTAAAATTAATTTTTTGATAAATAATTGTTAATAATTGTGGTGTGAGAGTCCATCGTTACGGTATTGTTAGAAAAGTGACATTTATTACCTCAAATTTAAAATATAATATATATTTTAGCCCGCCCTAAACGAAGGTAATCTGAACTTACTTTTTTAGGTAAGGATTTTAAATCTTTTTATAATGACCCACAAAGGACAAACTGTTGAAATCCCAGCAACGTCTCCTCTTTATAAAAGAGAAGCTCCTGATTTTCTTTCTAAAAAAGAAGAGTTGATTTGGAGGTCGCCAAAGATAGATTATTCTTTATTCGATGGCTTTTTGGTGGGTGAACATTCGGGGGTTGAACATTTCAAAATCGGTCAAAGAAAAGGTATTAAAGTAGGCGGAAAAAAAGAACCACTTTACGTTATTAATATTGATGAAATTGATAACCGACTTTTTGTAGGAGCAGGTGAAAATCATCCTGGACTTTGGACGAATGTATTGTCTTTTTCAGAAAATGATTTTCAGTGGAATCAGGAAATCTCTTTTAATGCTAATGAAAGAGAAACCGGAATCACCGTTGAGGTATTATCTTCTGTATTTGAAGAGAAGGTATCTGCAAAACTCTATTTTTTTGATCAGACCGCTTTCTTAGAATTCGAACAACCCACTTTAATAATAGTAAAAGAAAACCCAATCTGTATTTACTATAAAAATACAATTATCGCAGAAAACAATAAATAATTATAACATGAAACTAAAACTATCTTTTTTAGCAAGTATCATTTCATTTTTCGTTTATGCTCAATCCGCACCGGCGTATTACTCGAGCATCAATTTTAATAAAACGAAAAACGAACTGAAGAATGACTTGGCAGCATTAATTACAGCAACTCACACGAAAACCATTTCGTACAGTGAATTGCAAACGCTAATGAAAACAAGTGATGTAGATCCTGAAAATCCAGCGAATTTACTATTGATTTATGGTTCACAAGCTTCGGGAACTCATCAGAGAAGCCGCCCAATCGGCGGGTCTTGGAACCGTGAGCACGTTTATGCAAAATCACAGGGAACACCAAACTTAGGGACTTCCGGTCCAGGAGCAGATGGTCACCACCTTCGTCCGGCAGATGTTTCTTTGAACAGCAGCAGAGGACATTTATCTTTTGATGATGGAGTAGGACCATTGGCAGGAAAGACTGCTCGTGGTGGTTGGTATCCTGGTGATGAGTGGAAAGGGGATGTTGCAAGAATCCTAATGTACATGTATGTAAGATACAACAGCAGATGTTTGCCATTGAATATTACAATGAATCCAAGTACCTATTCTGCTGATTTTCCAGATATTTTATTAAAATGGAATATTGAAGATCCAGTTTCAGCTTTTGAAATGCAAAGACAGAATGTGGTAGCAAACACCCAGAAAAACAGAAATCCTTTTATCGACAATCCTTATTTGGCAACGGTAATTTGGGGTGGACCAGATGCTCAAAATACATGGCCAGATACCTTCAATGGTGGCGGAAGTTCAGGTGATACAGAAGCACCATCAACTCCGATGAATCTTGCGGTTTCAGGTGTAAGCTCTTCAAGTGTTTCTTTAACCTGGACGGCTTCTACCGATAATGTTGCGGTAAGCGGATATGATATTTATGTGAATAACGTATTTAAATCAACAGCATTTACTACCAACGCAACAGTAACTGGATTAAATCCTGCAACAACTTATTCATTCTATATCGTAGCGAAAGATGCTTCTGGTAACAAATCTGCAAATAGTGCAGCGGTTGAAGCAACTACTGAAACGGGTACAGGAACCGACCCAGGAACTGGAACAACTTGTGGAACAGAAGATTTTGAAAATGTAGTATCAACAGGAGGTACGCCGCCAGCTTCTTCATATGGTGATAGAACTTGGTCAGGTAACGGTATTGTTTGGACGGCTACTTTTGCCAGAACTGACAAACAAATTTATATTGATGGTGATGCTAACAAAGCAATTTGTATTAAAAAAGGGAACTTAAAATCGTCTGTAATTTCAGGTGGTATTGGGACTTTGACTGTTAAAACTTACCTTCCGTTTGCTGATTCTGCAGGAAATTACACTTTGAAAATTAATGGTGTTGTGAAAGGTTTGATTCCTTATTCTAAAACGGCAAAAACCCAAACGATTGAGAACATCAATGTGGAAGGAAATGTAGTAATTGAATTGATTGATACAACCACCAGCAATAGAGTTTCTTTCGATAACCTTTCCTGGACTTGCTATACTTCAATGGGAACTGATGCAACAGAAATCAAAAACCAGAAAATCAATATTTATCCAAACCCTGTAAAAAACAACGAGTTTTTCATCAGTGGAATTGATAAAAATGAAACGGTAAAAGTGTACAGTTTGAATGGACAGTTATTGCAAACAATCAATAATGTGAATGATAAAGAAAAAGTGAATCTTAATCAATTACCAAAAGGTGTTTATTTTGTGACTACTAAAACACAGTCTGCTAAAATTATTGTTGACTAATACAAGATTTTCCTCATTAGGAAATGGTAAATAATAAGGCCGGAAGAATTTTCTTCCGGCTTTTTTTATTGATCATTTTGAAAGAAATTTAAACTCTCAAAACTCCACGAAATCCTCGCCCAGCATAATAGGATTCTGCGCCGTTGTGGTAAATAAAAATGGTATCAAATCGAAAATCAGCAAAAATAGCACCGCCCAATTTTCTGATGTTTTCCGGCGTTTTCAGCCAACTCGAAGTCTTGTTATCAAACGTTCCGAGTGTTTGTAATTCGCGGTATTCTTCTTCATTCAAGATTTCGATGCCCATTGATTTTGCAGCATCTACGGCATTGTTTTTAGGTTTGTTTTCCTTTCTTTTATCGAGCGCCTCTTTATCATAACAGAAACTTCTGCGACCTTTCGGACTTTCGGCAGCACAATCGTAGAAAAGATATTCTCCAGATTTCTCATCTAAACCAACCACATCAGGTTCGCCACCACTTTCTTCCATTTGAAGTAATGATTCTAATTTTTCTGGATTTTTATTGAGTTTGTTCAGGATGTCATCCCAATTTAAATTTGAATGACGGTTCATATTTGATTCAAATCGGTGTTGTAGAATTTGGAGAAGATCGTGGTAATTATTTTTTGTAGTCATCGTTTTTAATATTTACGTTTTGATGAGGTCAACTTTATTTAAAGAGGATATCAATTCTTTAATTATGTGCAAATTTATTTTAATAATTAAAAATACAATGTTTTTTATTTGCTTTAGTTTTTAAAAATTTAATATTCAGAGTCTGTTTTAAATTTCAAAAAAACACATAAATCAAATAAGAATTAGTTCCCAAAATATTTAAAAACACAAAGTTGAAAATCTTTGATTTTCGAAACTGATGTGAACTTTTAGGAATAATTTTTTTCTAAAACTAATGTGACTCATGTGTTTAAAAATTATTTTTTGGGAAATTAAACAAGATCTCATTGCTCATCATAAAATTTGTTCTTAAATAATGTCTTATAATATTTATTTGAAATAAGTAATTCATACCACGGATGAGGTTTTTCTTGACATGCTTTTCAGCTCAGGCATTGTAATTTTGCATCTAGAAATGTTAAGAATATTAAATAAATGCAGATGAAAACCGAAATAAAAACCATATTAATACCGATTGATTTTACCGAGAAATCAAAGAATGCTCTGAAGGTTGCAGCGAAAATGGCACAACGTCATCAGGCAAAATTAATCATTTCTCATACGGTTCATATCTATTATATGATCAGTCGCAGCGGGAAACAAGTGATTGGTTCAGAAACAGTTCAGGAAAATACAAATCGCGCCACTGAAAAATTAGATAAGTTGAGAATTTCTCTTCTTGAGAAATTTAATATCGAGGTTGAAACCAGATTGTGCAGTCAGAATATTATTGACAGTATTAATGATTCTGTGGAATCTGATCAGATCGATTTAGTCGTGATGGGAACTTCGGGACAACAAAAGATGAAGCAGTTGATCTTAGGTTCTAATTCTTATAATGTTCTATTACACGCCAATTGTTCGGTGCTTTTGATTCCGGAAAAATTTAAAAAAACGTCTTTTAAGAAAATTCTTTTCCCAATTCGTGTGAAAGATGAACTTGATCAGAAGGCAGATCTTTCTATTTTATTGGCGAATAAAAACGATGGTAATATTAACCTTTTGGGAGTTGGAGATCCTGACCGAATGATTGAGGTAAGAAAATCTTATATCGAAATGAAGAAAAACCTAATGCTAAAGTCAACAGATTATGAGTCAGAATTTCTTCTGTCTCATGACAACGCAGAAATTATCGCCCAAGTTGCAAAAGATAAAAAATGTGATATTATTCTGTTGGCCGACGAGGATGAGCATTCGTGGAAATCGTTTATGGCTGATAATTTCTTCAAAAAAATGATTAATGGAACTACTATTCCTTTGTTCATCGTAAAGTCAAAATTAAAGAAAATCAAAAATAAAACAGAAGCAGTTTCCGGTTATGATTTAACCATTCCTGCTCTGGGATAAAATTTAGAAATGATAAAAATAAATACCTATTCAGAACAAAATGTAGCGAACCAAGAAATCAAAGAAGAAGTCATTAATTTCTTGTTTGAAAGTCTTGACCAGTATGGTGATCCGAAGAAAGATATCGAAAAATGTATCGATTACGCTTTTGGTGAAAACCATAAACCTGGTGGAATGGTCATCACCGCCATCGATTCTGAAACTCAGAAAATAGTGGGCGCGGTCATCATTAATAAAACCGGAATGAACGGATATATTCCTGAAAATATCTTGGTCTACATTGCGACCGATAAAAATATGCGTGGAAAAGGAGTCGGAAAACAATTGATGCAAACCGCAATTAATCTGTCGGATGGCGATATGGCGTTACATTGTGAGCCTGATAATCCTGCCAAATATTTATATGAAAAACTGGGCTTTACCAGCAAATATTTCGAGATGAGATTAAAAAAATAACATGTCTTTTATTACTTTACATTCTACAAAACTCCGTCATAACTATAAAGTTCTTAATCAGGTTTTTGCCCAAAATAAAATTGAATGGGCCATCGTTGCCAAACTGTTATGTGGCAATGAGAAATTCTTACAGATTTTGCTAAACTTATCTGACAAAGAAATTTGTGATTCGAGATTGAGCAATTTGAAAACCATCAAAAAATTGTCTCCAGAAACGCAAACCATTTATATAAAACCGCCAGCAAAGCGTTTGGCTAAAAGTATTGTTGAATTTGCTGACGTTAGTTTCAATACCGAAATCGCAACTTTGGAAGCTCTTTCTGAAGAAGCGGTGAAACAAAATAAAATCCATAGAGTAGTGCTCATGGTCGAAATGGGCGAGTTGCGCGAAGGAATTATGGCGCTTAATTTAATGCAATTTTATGATGAGGTTCTCGCTTTACCGAATATTGAAGTGGTCGGATTAGGAACGAATTTAAATTGTTTAAACGGAATTTTACCCGATGAAAAGAAACTTTATAAACTCAATCGTTTTAAAGAAATTATCGAGGAGAATTCTGGCGAGAAGATTCCCTATATTTCTGGCGGTTCTTCGGTAACGATTCCTTTAATTTTTAAAAATGAAATTCCGTTTGGAATCAACCATTTCCGAGTTGGCGAAACCTTGTTTTTTGGAACTAATGTTTACGAAGATTCCTTAATTACAGGAATGTATCAGGACGTTTTCACGCTTACTGCAGAGATTATCGAAATGCAGCAAAAACCTAATATTCCGTCGGGAACAGCAGGTACCAATCTTACGGGAGAAACACCTACTTTTTCTGAACAAGAAAGAGGGAAATCATCACTTCGAGCCATCGTAGATGTTGGATTATTGGATATTGATCACAAAGATATTTCAGCAATGATTCCCGGAATTGAAATTATTGGAGCCAGTTCTGATATGCTAATTTTGGACTTAGGAGAAAATTCTGAAAACCTGGAAGTTGGTGATACAATTGATTTCAGCATGAATTATATGGCCGTTCTTCGAGCGATGAATTCTGATTATGTCGACAAAAAAGTGGATGGTGAAATGATACCTTTACTAAATACAGCGAACGAATATCTTTGCTTAAATTAATTTCACCCTGTGTAAATAAATGATTAACAGTATAATGCAACGACAATAATTAAAATTGGAAAAACTTTCTTATTAATTCCAATCTGTTTAAAAGGTTTGTTTTATCTTTATTTAAATAATAAAACAGACTTTTTTTATGGCCGATTCATTGATCAATTTAGTGACGATTAATTCTTTAAAACGCCCTTTCTCTTTTGACGGTGAGTTTGTGTTTTTAACTCCTTCAGATTTAATTGCCGTATTTAACGCTCAGAATTCTTTCAAAACAAAATTCTATACTTTATTAATCGTAGAAAGCGGTTCGGGGAATTTAATGATCGATCACGAAGTTCATGAACTCCAAAAAGGCAGAGTCTTTTTCGTGAATTATAACCAGGTTTTTCGGTTCGCAGATGTGGAAGATTTTAAGGGAGAAGCGGTACTTTTTACCCGATCATTTTATAATTTAATTTATACCGGAAACCGGAAAATAAAGAACGATACGGCTTTTTCAGATTTGCCATCTTTTATGGATTTTTCTAAAAATGATCTCGCTAATTTTAAAACAGGAGTTTCAGATATGAAAAGAGAGTTTGCCACGCCTGCTCTTTTAAGCAAAGAAATTATTTGTTTATTACTAAAAGCATCGATGCTTAAATATATTCGAAAAACTGACAATCCGAATTACAGTGATTTTAAAACAAACCGCAAAAATTCTTATATCGAAGATTTTAAACATCTGGTAGAAGTTCATTTTAAAGAACTGAAAAGAACCTCTGATTATTCCCAAAAGTTGACGATTTCAGCCAACTACTTAAATGCTTTAATTAAAGAAAAGTTAGATATCTCGGCAGAAAACTATATTCAAAATCGCGTGATTCTGGAGGCGGAACGATTGTTGTTGAATACTGATTTGTCAGTTACAGAAATTTCATTTGAACTCGGTTTTTCAGATAAGTCTCACTTTGGAAAATACTTTAAAAAAAATACTCAGAATAGTCCTAATAATTTTAGAAAAAAGTTTCGAATAGAGAACAATACTTTTTAAAACCATTAAAATAAAAGAAGATGAAAATAACGAAACCAACTGCAAAAAACATAAAATCGATTAAATTTCATACAGGTATAAAATCCTTAGTCGACCGAAAATTCGGTGGAATTAATGTTTTGGATAATGATCAGATTTTAATGGAGCAAAGCAAATTGAAAAACTTGAGAAATGGCAAAGTCCGTCCATAAAAAACTCAATGAATTGCAGTCAACTGCGATTTCGGGGAATGATATTACGTCTTCATGTCTTTATGTATCAGCGCTTACCATTATGTATGCCGGTCAATATGCCTGGATTTCCCTGCTAGTTGTGGCGATGGTTTTATTTCTTTTCCGTAAAATTTATGGCGAAGTAGTAGGAGCGCTTCCGTTGAATG
The DNA here is from genome assembly GCF_015191005.1 of Kaistella flava (ex Peng et al. 2021). Taxonomy (NCBI): domain Bacteria; kingdom Pseudomonadati; phylum Bacteroidota; class Flavobacteriia; order Flavobacteriales; family Weeksellaceae; genus Kaistella; species Kaistella flava (ex Peng et al. 2021). The sequence continues at coordinate 456,097 of NZ_CP040442.1, forward strand.
GAGGAGCTTACAACGTTTTGCTCAATACCTCGTCGAAGAGAGTTGCTTCTCTTGCGGCTACGCTTACTGTTTTGTCTTATATGGCAACCGCAGTTTTGTCCGGTTCTGAAGCAATGCATTACCTCCATCAATTGATTCCAAGCCTGAATGTGATGATTGCCACAATTGTAGTGCTCCTCATTTTTACCCTACTAACTATTTCAGGAATCGGTGAATCATCGATTGTTGCAGTGGTAATTTTTCTGATTCATTTGGTTTCTCTAACGCTTTTGGTTATCGCCGGAATTTGGTTTATAGCCAATAACGGAATGACAACTTTGCATCTTAACTGGGCAGTTCCGGTAAAATCTGGCGGTATTTTGATGGCGCTATTTCTGGGATTTTCCGCGGCAATGTTAGGAATTTCCGGCTTCGAAAGTTCTGCCAATTTCGTGGAAGAACAGGAACCGGGAGTTTTTCCCAAAACCTTACGGAATATGTGGCTTGCCGTAAGTTTTTTTAATCCACTGATTGCATTAATCATTATTTTCGTTTTACCACTGGCTTCTGTGGGCGCGCATGAAGAATCGCTTTTGGCGTATGTTGGTGAAATTACGGGCGGCAAGTGGCTCGCTTATTTAATTTCTGCTGATGCTGTTTTGGTACTTTGTGGTGCAGTTTTAACATCTTTTGTAGGAGTTTCCGGACTTGTAAACAGGATGACTTTGGATCGTATTTTACCCAACTTTTTTCTGAAACAAAATAAAAGAGGTGCGCATTACAGAATTGCAGTTGCTTTTCTATTATTATGTGTCTCCGTATTATTGGCAACGAATGGCGTTTTAACTTCTCTTGCAGGCGTTTATACGTTTTCTTTTCTATCGGTAATGGTACTTTTTGGTATTGGTAATCTATTGCTTAAAATAAAAAGAAGCCAACTGCCGCGCCCCGAATATGCGCCTGTGTTAAGTGTTTTGGTGGCGATTGCTTTTATTATTCTGGCTTTTTGGGGAAACTTTTTACTGAATCCGGGTTCTTTTAGGACTTTTATATTTTATTTAATTCCGGCTATTTTGGTGGTCGCAGTGATGCTGAATAGGTCAATTATTATTTCTGCCTTGCTCGTGGCTGTAAATGCTTTATTCAGACCTTTAAGGAAGCTTTCTATTCTTTCTAACAGGAAATTACAACAAATGTATTTTAAAGTTCATTCGCAGGAATTTGTCTTTTTTACCAAAAGAGATAATGTTGCGATTTTGAATAAAGTAATGCAATACGTTGAGGAAAATGAGACCACTAAAAAATTAAAAATTGTAAACGTAATGCAACCTGGCGACGACAATGAAAAACTGAAAGTAGATATCGAAGTTTTAGATCGTGCATATCCGGATATTGATATTGAATTTATTGAAATTTTAGGGGAGTTTACACCACAGTTAATTGATGAACTTTCTACAAAGTGGAATATTCCGAAAAACTTTATGTTTATTGCGTCACCAAGTGATCGCTTCAGTTATCGCGTGGCCGATCTGGGCGGAGTTCGATTAATTATGTAAGGAATTTGTATACAAGGTTCTTTTCATCAAATAGTTTGTGCTTGAATCAAAAATAGATTTCGTTTAAAGTGTAATTCTTATTCTTCGTTTTATTCAATTCTGAATTTTTTATTACCTATTTTAACTCTTCTTTCACGCAGATTTTTTCCCTGATTGCAAAAATCGCATTCTAGAACGTAGAAACTGGTAAAACTGTTTATATGAAACCCTACCGAAATAATTGGTAGGGTTTTGTTGTGACCTGCACTGAACAATCAAAAACAGCGTAATTTTTTTATTAATAATAACTTTCAAAACAATTTAAAAAATAATACTAACTTCAATGTTTTGATTGTTTAAGTTATTGACTGTTAAATCATTTCGCATTCAAAGAGAAGGAATTAGAATTTAATTCTACACTTTATATAACCATCGGGGGATTATTTTTTTTAGAGTAAAACCCTCAATGGGACATCAATGTTCACTTTAGAATAAACGGGATTTGACCGTTGTAATGTAAAAGTCCACAACAAGTTCAAAATTTGTAAAGACCAAATAGTAATCTTTTTTAATCAAACCAATAAAAATATAAAATTATAGAGAAAAATTTATAAATAAGATGTTCGACTGCAAGTAAAAACTAAACCATAAAAACTTTTAACCATGAACAGAAAAACATTTATTCAACAAACTTCCCTCGCGGCAGGTGCGCTATTGATGCCATCATTCCTTTGGTCATTTGCGGAGAATTCGGCAAAAGTAAAAGTCGTAATTATTGGCGGCGGCTTTTCCGGTTTGGCGGCGGCTTATCAACTGAAACAGAAAGGAATTTCTTTTGTCGTTTTAGAAAGTCGAAACCGAATTGGGGGCAGAGTATTCTCGCATCCAATGAGCAATGATCTCGTCATCGAACTCGGTGGAGAATGGGTTGGGAATTCGCACACCCGAATCCAGGAATTGTGTGGAGAATTTAATATACCACTTCAGAACAACCAATTCGACACGCATCTCATCTACAAAAATCAATATTCTCCGGCCGGTAAATGGGATTATAGCGATGAATGGCGTAATAAATTTGAAGGTTTATTGAAAAAATACCCAGACATGTCTGAAGCTGAAAAGCTAAAACTCGATCAATATGATTGGTGGCGGTATTTGGTAGATAACGGCTGTTCAGACAGAGATTTAGATATTCGGGAATTATTAGACAGTACTGATTTTGGCGAAAGTATTCGTCATGTTTCAGCATTCGCCGCACTTGCAGAATATGCGGAAAGCAGCCCGAAAAACGAAATGGATTTAAAAATGAAAGGTGGAAATGCACAGTTAGCTAAGGCGTTTGCTAAACGAATCGGCACTGAAAATATCCGCTTAAAACATCACGTTGCTCAAATCGATCAAACAGGTAAAAAAGTGAAAGTTCGTTGCAGCAACGGAACTGTGATTGAATGTAATAAAGTGATTTGCACCGCGCCAACTTTTGCTTTGAGCCGAATCAACTGGTTGCCTGCATTGCCCACTGATTATGCAGATGCAGTTCGGCAATTGCAATACGCAAGAATTCAAAAACACGCCTTGCATTTTACAGAACGATTTTGGGGAGACGAAAGTTTCGATTTAATAACCGATCAATCGCCACTCTATTTTTACCATGCAACCAAAAATCAACCATCGAAAGAAGGGGTTTTAATTGCGTATTCAATTGGTGACAAAGCAATGATGAATGCCAATCAAACCAATGAATTTCAAGCACAGGATGTTTTCCGTTGTCTGGAACCGCATTTTGGAAACATCAAACCTCTGCTTAAAGATCAGGTCGGTTATTACTGGGGGAACGATGAATATTCTCGGGGCGCTTATGCTGTTTATGGAATCGACCAGTGGTTTAAGCTTCGTCCGATATTAGCTCAACCTTTTATGAATACGCATTTTGCCGGTGAACATCTCGCCGATTGGCAAGGCTTCATGGAAGGTGCAATTGAAACCGGCGAAGCTGCAGCTGAAAATGTTTTTAAAAGTTAATGGTGTTCAAATTCATTTTGTTTAATTAAAAAATAAAAAATGATGACTATTAATCTACAATCTGTTTTAAAATATACGATGCTTTTGTGGGCGTTTTATGCCATAAGTTCTTGCGGAAAAAGTAAAACGAATTCGATTGAATCAACTACAGATTCAACAAAAATAGCAACAATGGAAGTTTCGAAAAACTCCCAAAAATCTGATAGCGTTGCTTTGATAAAGGCATTTTCTAAATTAGAAACCAATTTGTCTTTTCTAAAAGAGTTGGGCTTAAATGGCGAGAAACACTTTACCTGGAATGATGATTTGATGAAAATCATTTCCGGCGATTTGAATGGTGATGGAGTTCAAGATGCTTTACTTTTTTTTTCGGTAGAAGGACGGGATGGTGGCAATAACTGGAGCACCTATTATGCGGCATTTTTAAACATTAATAAAGAATGGAAATATCAAAGTTTAGTAAATGCAGGCGGAGATTTTAGTGATAGAATCCTGAAATTAACCAAAATTGAAAATGGAAATATTTTAGGAAATTGGGTAGGAAATAAAGAGGGAAGTCTAAAAGAAATACCTGTGAATTTCATTCTTAAAAATGGTGTTATCATTAATATATTCACAGGGTTACATCAGGAAGAAGATGCAGGAAATCGGGAATATCTTTTTTGTGATGAGATATTTACCGCAGATCATATTGTGGTCCCAATTTCTTCTACACTTAATAATTATGAGAAATTATTAGGTAAAGCCAAAGTGGTAAAATATGATGAAATGAAAGAATGTGGAACTGTTTACGATGAACTTCATTATCGGGAATTGGTTTACAAGGATTTGATTTTTGAACTCAGCAGTAAAAATAAAGCTTCTTTAATTTCAATTAATATGTTGGGAAGTGGAATTAAATTTCAATCAGGAAACGGTACTATTGACGAAAATACCAAGATCTCAGATTTGCGAAAACTGTTTCCAGATACTTTTAGTTCTACTGGTGATTTTGATGAAAATAATGAAGAAACTTTCACAATTGCGACTGGAGCAGAAAGTGATGATAGTTGGATGTTACATTTTAACCGATCCGGAAAATTAACTAAAATCACCTATTTAGTTCAGTGTTAAATTTTGTTGATATTATTAAAATAATTTAAAAACAAAAACCGATGAAAAATACGCTAACGGTATTTCTAGGACTCTTTTGCTGTCTTGTCTTTGCGCAGAAAAAGTTGGCTTCGACTACGGATTTATCTCCCATTATTAATTATTACCAAGATGGTAATATTCTTTTAGGATATAAAGGAAAGGAGGGCAAAAGACTGAAAATTGTTTTTACAAATGTTCTGCAATCTCCAAAAGATCCAGCGATTTACGAAGTGAAAGGCAAAACTTTGTTTGATGGAAAGGTTACTGATTTTTCTGGAACATTAACCTTAATAAGTTTTCACAACGAACAGGATGAACATTTGTACAAGAATGAAAAAGGACAGACTTATCATTTGAAAACAGGGACTTTTAATTGTAAACTGAAAGAAATAGGGAAAAATGCGAACGGTGATTATAAAGGCAATTTAAATTTTTATTGTGGTATGAATCCAAAAGGTCAATTGGTGGAAGATGACCAATCCAATGTCGGAGATGGTTTTAAAAATTTTCTATTTAAAGGAACATTCACAAATAATAAAACCGGAGAAAAAAAACCGGTAGAATGGGGCGACAGTTTCTTGCACGCTCCAGTTGGATTAATGGGCGATGACGGAATGTTTTATGTAAAAGTAAAAGATCCTCAGAATAAATTAGGCTGGGAAAATTATCGAAAAGCGTATCAACTTGAAAAGCAAGATTCGGAAGCATTAAAAGAAGAACAGCGAATTTGGTGGAAATAATAAATAAGCAAAGTCATCAATTCAATCTCGCTATTTAATTCGTTGGTGTATTAGTAAAGAAATATACATTTTGAATCATCCACAAAAAAAAGTTTACGGTAGTTTTGGATCCTGAAATTGAAACGAGGATTGAAGATATTAAATTTTAAAAATTAAAGTCATGAAAACAAAATATCTACTATTGATGATCTTCACTTTTTCTATAATTACGATTCGTGCTCAAATTAAAACAATTCAGTATAAACCTTTCATACAAGGACTTGAACTCAAAGATGCTTCCGGACCGGGAATTAAAAACAATTCCGGAGATATTTTATTAGAGCTCGTTTCAAAGGAACAGGATGAAAATGAAACACTCCTAATTCTTCGAAATTCTAAAGGGAAACTAACTAAAATCACAGAGAATAAATTACTGCTGATGAGCAAAGATATTCTGGGCGCTTCCAGTGGGAATTATCCTTCTTTAGATGGTGAAATAATTTCTGTAGATTACACTTTAGGCAGTAATAGCAGTCAATCTGATATTTCGATTTCTTTTCAAAAAGATAAAGATGGTAATTATTGGTTCAAAGAATATACAACGATTACAAGAAATTTTGGAGTAGAAAACCTTTTCGAAAGAGCGAAAATTACAGCAGAGCAAACAGGTAAAATCAACTTTTCTGAGGCAAGTGAAAATTTAATTTTGAAGAAAGCAAAAATCCAAATACCAAATCAGACCAATGAAGATCAGGTTTTTAAAGCTTCTTCTACCTATTCGAAATATATCCCGGTAGGATGGCGATTGGGCGCTTATGCAAATGGAGATTTAAATTTAGATGCTCATAAAAACGATCTCATTCTTTTACTTTATAATGAAAATGAATGTAAAATTCAGCTTTTATTGCAACAATCAAACGGCAGTTATAAAACCGAAGTTACCAATGATAAACTGATTGTTCCCGACGAAAACTTTAACGTAAATAATTTTAAAATAGTGATTAAAAACGGCTTCTTTACTTTAGAACAAAGGATTGCAGTTAATGATCAAAATTTCGATCAACGTTATGTAACCTTTAAATATGACAAAAATAACTGGACGCTTTATCGTTTTGATGTGGAGCATTTTTCCGGCTTCAATCCTAAACCTGCAGCGCTGGTAAATCATCTTACACAGAAGGATTTCGGACCTGTTTTATTTCAAAATATGAAGCATTTTCCAAAATATTAAATTCTATTATGGAGAGCAGTTTTAAATTATAATTGAAACTTTCGCAACAAAAGAACTCAGAGATTTTTTAAAAATTAAAAATACGAACCATGAAAATCAAATTACTTACCGTATCATTTTTTATAATGCTTGCAAACACAGCCATCAGTTGTGATAAAGGGAATAAGCCAGAAATGAAGCAACAGGCTATAACTGCAGAAGAAAGTAGCACATCAGAAAAGCCAGCACCTATAATTACTGCAAATTTTCCGAAGGAGGTTTCCATTCTTCTTCCAACCCAATATCGGAAGAAAAGTACAGGTTATCCACAAAATGTAAAAGATAAAAACTGGTTTGAACTTTACAAAGAGGAGAAAACTGGAAAATGGCTCATCGGTAAAGCCGACTTGAAAATATCTTACGGACGCGATGAATGTGTGGGAGAAGATGTCATGATTATAAAGTCAAAACATGAAGATGTAGTTCTCTTTTTCACTGGATTTGACGGTTTAAATTTAAATCCTGAAACTATTTTGGAGGATAAACCACTTTTCCCAGAACATAACATTTCGTTTAAATTTAAAGGCCAGGAATATCTTCTTTCACCCATGGGAAGTGTAGTTGATGATGAGGGACATATTCTGCCGGCAAATTTGGTCAGAGAGCAAACACAACAGGAATTGGCGGATTCACAAATCACCGATTATACGCTGAGTTTTTCCGTGGGTAATGAAACTTTTAACCTCGCCACAATCAACAAAATTGAATTTTCCACTCCAAAAATAATTTGGTTAGGCGATTTAAATGGTGATGATTTACCAGATATGATTTTGGACTTGTCAAGTTTTTATGAAACCCAACGTCTTTTCTTTTTCCTTTCAGATCCAAATGATAAGAAACAACCTTTGAAAAAAGTCGCTGATTTGGAAGTTATAAATGATTGTTGAAATTGAAATTCGATATATTAAAAAATCCCGAAAAATACTTCAGGATTTATTGATATCATTAAATTTGATTAACGCCAATTTCATTGATTTCGTTGAAATTTTCTTTTGGATTTACTCCGTACAGGTTACTTCCTGGAGTTCCTTCTGTTACAAATAAGATAAGCAGCCAGATTGCTCCAATTATCGGAATAAATGCAATGAAATAGAACCATCCACTTTTGCCAACATCGTGCAATCTTCTAACAGCCAAAGCTAACCCAGGAATGAAAGTTGCCAAACCGTAGAGTAAGTAAATAAAACCATATGGTATTTGCTCATTGAATTTCAATCCTAAAATGTTATCTAAAACTGCTGCTGTAATTGCAAAAATCATATTAAATAAGGCATACATCCAAAATTCTGTTCTTCTTGCCCTTCCGCTAAAATCAGCGTACTGTCTTAGTACTTTTAAATACCATTTCATAGTTTTGTTTTTTTTAATTGTTAATTCCAAAAATAAGATAATTATTTGATATATTTTAACAATTGTTGTGTAAATTTTAAATAATCTATAGTTATTTAAGTGTTTTAATGATAATTAGATTATTTAATAAAATTAATTTAAATGAATGCAGGATATTTTAAATCACCAATTTTTAAATTGTCAAAAAACTAAATCATTTATTTTGAATTTTTCATTTTAGATCTTTTTCATTTAAAATGGTAGATGTTGTAATAGTATTAAGAAGAATAAATATAATGGAAATGACAGCGACTTTAAATCAGCTTGTAAAAACAAATCTCTTGGTTATCTTTATGTTTCTTACGCCCTTTTGCCGATTTTTAAAAGACAGATAGAAGGTGTCTTAGTTATTCTTTATAGTTAATATTAAAAAAAATATCCAAAAAACAATTTTGCTTTTTGGATATTTTAGTTTTTTAAATAAATATTACTTCGCTGGAATATTCGCTAAAATTTCTTTTAAGAATCCCCAGAATTTCTGAACAGATGCAATATTTGCTCTTTCATCCGGCGAGTGAGCGCCACGGATGGTTGGTCCGAAACTTACCATTTCCATTTCAGGATAATTGGCACCTATAATTCCACATTCTAAACCAGCGTGACAAGCGACAACTTGTGGTTTTTCACCGAAATCTTTTTCATACATTTTCTCCATGATCTGAACGATTTCAGAACCTGGTTTTGGTTTCCAACCTGGGTAAGATCCATTAAATTCTACTTTCATTCCGGCTAATTCATAAACTGACTTCAATTGTTCAGCAACGGCATATTTACCAGATTCAACGGATGAACGGGAGAGATTTAAAATTTGTAATGCTCCATTTTTCAATTCTACTCTGGCGATGTTATTCGATGTTTCTACCAAATCTTTTACATCAGGAGACATTCTGTAAACTCCGTTGTGCGCTGATTTTAAGGCGAAAATTATTTTCTTTGAATCTTCTACAGAAATTGCTTTTTCTGGAGTAGAATACGTTTCGATATTAATGTGTAGATCTTTCTCAACTGAAGCAAATTCCTCCATAATGGATGCTTTTAAACTTTCAGCACCTTCCATAAATTCTACGGAATTTCTAACTGATAAAACCACGTTTCCTTCTCTCGGAATTGCATTACGCAAACCGCCGCTGTCCATAGAAATTAACTGAATATTTTCGTTCGAAACTCCTGTATATAAAAGTCTACCCAAAATAACGTTAGCGTTCCCAAAACCTTTGTGAATATCCATTCCTGAATGTCCACCTTGTAAACCTTTTACGGTGATTTTTACGATTTGACCTTTAGCATCTTCCAAACCATAAGTTTGTGTAGCAGTAACGTCAACTCCTCCAGCGCAACCGATATCGATTTCGTCATCTTCTTCGGTATCTAAATTCAATAAAATTTGACCTTGTAATTGACCAGGTTTTAAACCGATTGCTCCGGTCATTCCTGTTTCTTCATCAATAGTGAAAAGCGCTTCCAAAGCTGGATGAGCAATGTCGCTACTTTCTAAAATACTCATAATAGAAGCAACTCCCAAACCGTTATCTGCGCCTAAAGTAGTTCCTTTTGCTTTTACCCAATCGCCGTCAACTTCCATCTTAATTCCTTCTGTGTCAAAATCGAATTCGATATCATTGTTTTTCTGACAAACCATATCCAGGTGGGATTGTAACACAATTGCTTTCCTGTTTTCCATTCCTGGAGTTGCAGGTTTTTTGATGATCACATTTCCAACTTCATCAACCGTAGTTTCTAAATTCAGATTCTCACCAAAGTTTTTAATAAATGCGATTACTTTTTCTTCTTTTTTTGAGGGACGGGGAACCGAGTTCAATGCTGAAAAATTCTTCCAGATGATTTGCGGTTCGAGTTGTGATAATTCCATTATAAAATTTTATTTAGCTCAAAAATACAAATAAAAAACGCTTCTGAAATTTTCAAAAGCGCAATATTTTAATTTTAAGATTATTTTAACAGCCGCATTCTCCGTAAATCGGCGTGGTTGTTTTCTCGCCGTTTTTATTTTCCACACTCATTATTCCATCAAACATCATTACTTCTTCTAAACCTTTTACTTTTTGTCCTTGAATAGAAACTGTAATTTCGTCATTTTTAATGGTTTTACTAAAGTTTTCTGGATCAAGATCACCTTCTTCCATTTTGATTTTTACGGGCTTTCCATCAATTTTCAAAAAAGCATTATTTCCGTAATCGTCGATATAGACGTATTTTTCATTTTCAAAATCTTCTTTGTTTTTCGCAAAATAACAGGAACATCCATTCACTTCCGCTGGAAATTCAAATGTTTCAAGGTTAATTTGATTTAAATTTTCTGCTACATTTACAGAGTCATTCACTACCGTTAAAGAGTCAGTTGTTGTTTTAGTTTCTGAAATTTTCTCTTCTTTCTTACACGAAAACAACATCATTAAAGAAGCGATAATCATCAATTTTTTCATTCGATCTATTTTATTATTTAAAGTTTATTTTGTTTTAGCCACGCGATCTTTCAAGCAACACCATCATTAAAAACGATAAAACTACCAATGATTCATCCTGGTCATCGATATCTTTTAAACGGTCTAACTGAAATCTTCTTCCAATTAAAGACGGCATTTTTTTTAATCTGAAATATTCTGTTCCTGAAGAATCTTTTACGGTATAAGATGGATTTAGGAAATATCCGGTAAACATTCCAATGATAGGGATTTCACTTACTATTCCGTCCATAATTTTCACCCAGGCATTGTCTTCGCTAACCAGAAATCTCAGTTGATCGTTTTGATCCAAAATTTCGTAATGTGATTTCCAAATGGAACGCATTCCTTTTCGGGCAAGTCGGCCGTAATTTTTGTTATTTAAAAGATCATTAATGGAATAACTCGCATTGAAATCTAGCCAGCGATCGGCTTTAATTCTAAACAATTCCTGCGATTTGGATTCATCATTGAAAACGATAACATCTTCTTTCAGTTTGAACATTTTCTGACGAACATAAGCCACATAATTTCCATTTTTATCGGTGATATTAAAGTCACTGGAAAGGGTGGTTATTTTGAATTTAAAATCAAGGGGATAGTTCAGATTTTTTAGGACCATTAATTATTTTTTTTAAAGATAATAAAATCTCTGAAACTTGGTACTTCTCTTATTAAACTTTATTTTTGTGAAATGGAGTATCCGAGCAAAGTTTTAGCAAAAGCCGTAGATGAAATTTCTGGTTTACCGGGAATTGGTAAGAAGTCTGCGTTGCGTTTGGCATTGCATCTTTTGAAGCAACCCGAAAGTCAGGCGATTGCTTTGGGAGATTCCTTAAAAAAATTAGTTACAGATATTAAATATTGCAGAGAATGTCATAATTTCTCTGATTCTGAAGTTTGTGATATTTGTGCTAATCCAAAAAGAACGGAAGAATTACTTTGCGTCGTAGAAGATGTTCGCGACGTTATGGCGATTGAAAATACTGGAAAATTCCGTGGGAAATATTTAGTTCTTGGCGGTAAAATTTCTCCAATGGAAGGAATCGGTCCGAATAAATTGAACATTTCCTCCATCGAAAAAAAGTTAGAAACTGGAATTGTAAAAGAGCTTATTTTCGCTTTAAGTGCCACGATGGAAGGTGATACAACGGCTTATTATATTTATAAAAAATTCAAAAGTTCAACAGTCCGTTTTTCAACCATTGCCCGCGGAATTTCTGTTGGTGATGAATTAGAATATGCGGACGAAATTTCTTTAGGAAGATCTATTCAAAATCGTTTGCCTTATAGTGAAGGCTCATAATATTGACTGATAACTTATGATTAAACTTTTTATGAATCTTCCAGATTCCCTTCAAAATAACCTCGAAAAATGGGGCGTTTTTTTTATCTATCTTTTTATTAATGGTTTATTTGTGGCGAAATACGGAGGTCATTTTTCATTTTACTTATTGCCCGTTTATAGTATCGCTATTTTCGTTATAGCGACTTTTTACATTAAAATTAACCTTAAAGATTTAGTCTATAAATATCTCTTTTGGATTTTAATTGGTTTGTTTTTCATTTTTAGTGTTGGATTGAACAATTATGTAGATGGAAACTCTTTGAATGTCGATCGCTGGGATGCGATGGAAGTTGGGATAAAAGCCCTATTTAATAATCATTATCCTTATGATCTTAAGGATTTTATGGGAAGAGAATCCTCCAACTTACCTTTTTTAATAGTCTTGGGAATGCCATTTTATTTACTATTCGGAAGTGTTGGATTTTTGCAATCTTTTAGTTTCCTGTTATTTTCTTATTTGGTTTTTAAAATTTTCGACCATTATAAATTACGATTAGCAGCGCTTGTTTTATTGGTTTTATCACCGAGTTATTTGTGGGAAGTTTATACCAAAAGTGATCTTTTATCAAATTTCATTCTAGTTATCGGTTTTTCTTATATAATCTGGGCTCAATTTATCCATCATAAAAAAATCAAAATAGAGTGGGTTTCAATACTCACCGCCCTCATTTTTCTTACACGGCTTTCGGTCGTAATTCCCTTGATTGTTATTTTATTTAAAGCATTTTACAAATTTACTGTCAGAGAAAAATTGCGTTTTATCTCTGTTTTTATTTTGGTGGTTTCTGGATTTATATATTTCTTTTTTCGGAATGCTGCGAACTGGGATACGATTTTAGAACATAATCCATTTACCATTCAAGGAAGTAAGCAGCCTTTATTTCTAAGTCTTTCATATATCGTAATGGCGGTAATTTTGGCTTTCAAGGTAAAATCTTATTTTAATATTGCTTTGTTTTCAGGATTGGTTTTATTTATCGCTGTATTTATTCCTTACCTATTGTATTTGGTGGAGTACGGATATGAAAACATAATGACTAATTCTTTTTTTGATTTGAGTTTTTTCAACATGTCGATGCCTTTTTTAATCGTAAGTTTGATTTTCATTTTGAAGAGAAATTTTAATATCAGTAAGAAATGATTTCGGTAATTATTCCCATGTACAATGCAGAAAAGGTTATTGTTAATGCCTTAGATTCTGTTAAAAATCAAACTTCGAAACATGATTTCGAAATTCTGGTTGTCAATGATGGTTCTGCCGATAAAAGTAAGGAAGTGGTTGAAACTTATATTCAACAAAATCCCGAACTTAATATTCTATTAATTAACCAAGAAAACGGCGGAGTTTCTAAAGCCAGAAATACTGGTTTAGAAGTGTCTAAAGGTGATTATATCGCTTTGTTAGATTCAGATGATGAATGGTATCCACAGAAAACAGAAAGACAAATTAGTGTTTTAGAAAACGGGAATTTAGTAGTCGATTTTATAGGATCTCGAAGAACGAATCATGAAATTCTTTATCCTTACAAAATTGATAAAAATAATCTTGCACTCATTACTTTTCGTAAATTAATGTTCAGAAATGAAACGCAACCATCTACCGTTATTTTTAAACGTAAAGTTTTAAATAATAGTGGTTTGTTTGATGGGAACCAGCGATATTCTGAAGATTTGAATTATTGGTTAAAAGTTTCCGAGCATAATAAAATGTACATTTTAAATGAAGAACTGGTTTTGACTGGTGCTGGGAAAAGAACCTTTGGCGTTTCCGGACTATCTGCGAATTTGGTAGAAATGGAAAAAGGTTTTCAGAAAAATTTGAAAGAAGTTTTTAAATTAAAGAGAATTGGTATCGCTGAGTATATTGGATATTTCATTTTTTATAAATTGAAGTACATCTTTAGAATTAGCAGAAATAAAATGTTAAAATTTCAAGGAAAATAGAATTTTTAGTTGACGATAAAAGTTTTAATTTCATACATTTATAGAGAAACTATCTTTGTTGGATTTTACAAAATAGAATTATAAACCCGAACTTTCGGAAATATCAAACGGATCAATTTGAAAAATATATTAATCACCGGAGGAGCCGGATTTATCGGTAGTAATGTAGCCCTAAAACTTATCAGTCAAGGTTATTCTGTTACGGTTTTAGATAATTTGTCAGAACAAATTCATGGTTCCAATCCTGAGAATTCTGCTTTATATCAAAGTATTTTGGGTAAAGTAAATTTCATTAAAGGTGATATTACGAATAGAAAAGACGTTGAAAAAGTCATAGAAGGTCAAGATGCAATTATTCATTTGGCAGCAGAAACCGGAACTGGACAATCGATGTATTCCCTTGAAAAATATAATCAAGTCAATGTTTCTGGAACGGCTTTGCTTCTTGATATTTTAGTGAATCAAAAGAACTCGGTTAAGAAAATAATTTTGGCTTCTTCCAGAGCCGTTTATGGGGAAGGAAAATATCAAAATCCCCAATCAGAATCTGTTTATCCAAAGAGCAGATTGGTAGAAGTTATGCAGGAAGGCCATTTTGAAATGACTGATGAAAATTGTCAGCTTTTGAAACCTTTAGCAACTGACGAAAACTCAAAATTACATCCAACTTCTTTTTACGGTCTGACCAAACTTCAGCAAGAACAAATGGTGAAATTAGTCTGCGAATCGATTGGAATTAATTACGTGATTCTCCGCTATCAAAACGTTTTCGGCGTCGGACAATCGTTGCTCAATCCTTACACCGGAATTTTATCCATATTTTCTACCCAAATTTTAAACGGAAATGCGCTCAATATTTTCGAAGATGGTTTGATGACCAGAGATTTCATCAACATCGAAGATACAGTAGATGCAACCATTAAAAGTTTAGAATTAGAAACTGCGAATAATGAAATAATTAATATTGGAACCGGTGTCGCAACCGATGTTTTGTCAGTCGCAAATCTTTTAGTAAAAGCTTACGAAAAGGATGTTCCAATAGAAGTTTCAGGAGATTTTAGAGTAGGAGATATCCGACATAATTTTGCCGATTTGACTAAAGCAAAACAGCTCTTGGACTTCCAACCTAAAGTAAGTTTTGAAAAAGGAATTCAGGAATTTACGAATTGGGTTTTGCAGCAACCACGCATCGATAATAATTTAGAGCAATCTCTTCAGGAAATGAAAGAAAAAGGATTTTTGAAATCATGAATCTGGAAGGCAAAAAAATCTTATTTCTGTCAGCAAACTTTTTCGGTTATGAAAAAGCGATAGTCAACCGACTTCGGGAATTAGGAGCAGAAGTGGATTTCTATAATGAAAGACCTTCTGATTCTGTTTTGTCAAAAGGAATTATTCGGGTTAATAAAAATTTTTATTTCAAGAAGATTAAATCCTATTATCAAAAGATTTTAAACGAAACAGGTAATCAGAATTATGATTTTTTCCTTTTAATTAAAGGAGAAACGATTCCTTTTTCTTTTTTGAGAAAATTTAAAGAGCATCATCCGTCGGCAAAAATGATTTTTTATTCTTACGACACGGTTCAGGAATATCCGAAATTCTTAAAACTATATTCTTATTTTGACAAGAATTTCACCTTCGAACCAAAAGATGCTCAGCACTATAATTTACATTTCAGACCGTTGTTTTTTCTTAATGACTATCAGAATTCAACCACAGATAGTTCCATAAAATATGATGTTGTTTTTATTGGAAGTGCACACACTGACCGATATTTAATTGGTGAGAAAATCAAAGAAATCGGTGAAATTAAAAATCTTAAAACTTACTTTTATTATTATGCCCAGAGTAAAGCAGCGTTTCGCTTAAAGAAAATTTTTGATCAGAATTTAAAGAAATTTGATACTAAGAAATTGAGTTTTAAAAAATTAAAACATTCTGAAATTGCCTCCATTTATGCACAGTCTCGTTCGGTTTTAGATATCAATAAGCCGTTTCAATTTGGATTATCAATGAGAACGTTCGAAACTTTAGCGTCTGGTAAAAAACTCTTGACCACGAATTCAGATATTAAAAATTATCCTTTCTATAATGAAGATAATATTATGACGTTGGATCGGGATAATTTGGATGTTAATGCCGAATTTTTCGAGTCCGATTTTAAAGAAATTTCTACGAAAAATTTAGAAATGATGTCTTTAGATTCTTGGATTGCCTGTTTGTTTTTTAAAGATCAAGATGAATATTGGAAGAAATACCATTCTGTTTTTCAATCCAATAAGTAATGAAATTTTCGATATAAAGCACAGAAAAAGAGATACTCAATTGAATATCTCTTTTTTATTTTTGATAAAATAGTTCTTTAATTAATCTGCTGCAGCAGGTGCAGGAGCTGGCATCGTTGTAGAATTGTTAGTTCCAGGTGCAGTTTGTGGAGCCGGAGCTTCTTTCTTAGCTGGAGCTTGTTGGAATTGTTGACTAGGTTTTGCTGTTAAAATAACACTTAATAAAATCAATACAACAATAATAGCTCCCAAAGTCCAAGTTGCTTTTTCCATAAAGTCATTGGTTCGTTGAACTCCAAATTGGGCAGATGATGTTCCACCGAAAGTTCCTGAAAGACCGCCACCTTTAGGGTTTTGTGCCATAACCATAATAACTAGTAAGATACTCGCAATCATGATAAGGATCATGAATAATGTAAATATAGTGCTCATTTTTTCTTCTGAATTTTAGTGTGCAAATATAAAGCTTTTTTTTGTAATTCCTTAACATTACTAAAGAATAATTACGCTTTACTCTAAATAATTTCGAAATTTATTTCTACTTGGTTGTTTAGCAGAATTTACCGTAAGTAACGTCTTTTGTCCTATATGTTGCAATGCCAAAAAGCAATTTCTTTTTATACATCGAAAAACTTCGACTTTTAAAAAAGCTATAAAATACGTACCTTTGTCTGTCAAATTTTTATGAAAATGGAGTATTTAAAAGGACTGAATGAAGCGCAATATGAAGCCGTAACAACGCTCGAAGGACCATTGATGGTGCTTGCTGGAGCAGGATCCGGGAAAACCCGTGTGCTTACGATGAGGATTGCTCATTTGATCACTAATTTAGTAGATCCTTTTAATATTTTGTCTTTAACTTTTACCAATAAAGCGGCAAAAGAAATGAAGGAAAGGATTGGGAAAGTAGTAGGACAAAGCGAAGCGAAATCTCTTTGGATGGGAACTTTTCACTCTGTTTTTGCGCGGATTTTACGTTCAGAAGCTCATTATATTGGGTTTCCATCGAACTTTACTATTTATGATTCCCAGGATTCTTTAAATGTGATTAGAAAGGTTTTAAAAGACCTTAAAATCGATTCTGATTTATATAAGCCTAAAAAAGTTCAGGCCAGAATTTCGAATTATAAAAATAATCTGATTACGGTAAAAGCGTATTTAAATAATCCAGAACTCATCGAAGCTGACGAACGTGCCAACATGAAAAGTATTGGCGTGATTTACCAGAAATATGTTGAGGCTTGTTTTAAAAATGGGGCGATGGATTTTGATGATCTATTATTAAGAACCAATGAGTTACTAACCAGGTTTCCAGAAGTTCTTGCGAAATACCAAGACCGTTTCCGTTATATTTTGGTTGATGAGTACCAGGATACAAATCATTCTCAATATTTAATTGTGAAAGCTTTGGCTTCTAAATTTGAAAATATCTGTGTGGTAGGAGACGATGCACAATCTATTTATTCCTTCCGTGGAGCCAATATTCAGAATATCTTAAACTTTAAAAAAGATTATCCTGATGCAGTAACGGTTTCTCTGGAACAAAATTACCGTTCAACGCAAAATATCGTGAATGCAGCAAATGTTGTTATTTCTAAAAACTTACAGCAGTTCAAGAAAAACGTATTTAGTGATAATGAAGAAGGAGAAAAAATAAAAGTCTACCGTTCGCTTTCAGATGCGGATGAAGCGAATTTTGTGGCAGGTAATATTTGGGAACAGCATAATTCTGAACAAAAAAAATTCACTGATTTTGCCATTTTATATAGAACCAATTCTCAAACGCGTGCTTTTGAAGATGCCTTGAGAAGAAAGAATATTCCGTATAAAGTTTTTGGTGGATTATCCTTTTACCAAAGGAAAGAGGTAAAAGATTTAGTAGCTTATCTGCGAATTTTAATTAATGAAAATGATTCAGAAGCACTTTCCAGAATTATCAATTATCCTGTGCGTGGAATTGGAGAAACGACTCAAAATAAATTAATTGTCTTTGCAGATTCTCAGAATGTTTCGGTTTCTCAGGTTTTGGATAATCTTGGTTTTTATGCACCAAACTTGAAATTAAATAATGGAATTTTAACCAAACTTTCTGATTTCTGGTCCATGATTAAAGCGTTTCAGGTCATGTTAAAAACTGAAAATGCTTATAATGTTGCAATGGAAGTTGCGAAAAGAACAGGTATTATTAAGTTTTTAAAAGATGATCAAACTCCAGAAGGAATTTCGCGCGTAGAAAATATTCAGGAATTAATGAACTCGATGCAGGGTTTCATTGAAGAACAGCAACAGCTGGACGATGGCGATCCTTCGCTTCCTAATTTCTTAGAAAATATTGCACTTTCTGCAGATACGCAAACCGATAAAAATGAAGATGGTGACCAGGTTTCATTAATGACGATTCACCTTTCAAAAGGATTGGAGTTTCCGGTAGTTCACGTGGTTGGATTAGAGGAAAATTTATTCCCAAGTTTTATGAGTTCTTCCACCAGAGAAGAGCTAGAAGAGGAAAGACGTTTGTTTTATGTAGCGTTAACCAGAGCTGAAAAGCAAGTTTATTTTACCTACGCAGTTTCCCGTTTTCAATGGGGGAAAATTACGAGTGCAGAACCTTCAAGATTTTTAAGTGAAGTTGATGAGCAGTATTTGGAATTCGTTAATCCGGCGACTGAAAGTCGTTTCTCGAATAATTCCGGTTTAAAATCCAGTATTTTTGATGACGAACCTTCAGAGCCAAGATTCTTTAAAAAGAAAGATGCCAAGAAAACAATCGAACGCAACGAGCCACAGCTGATTCCACAAAATTTAAAACCTGTTGCCACGGCAAGAATCATCAATCCAAGCGGTAATTCTTCACAGGATATCGAAGTTGGCGATAGAGTTCGTCATGACCGTTTTGGTGTTGGAGAAGTTATTTTCTTAGATGGAACAGATCCGCAGAATATCAAAGCAAAAGTGAAATTCCAGCACGAAGGCGAAAAGAATTTGATTTTGAAATTTGCGAAGTTGACGAAGGTTTAATTTCCTTATTCATTTGTATAAAAACCAAAAGAGCTTTCAATTTGAAAGCTCTTTTGGTTATATAATATTACCTATTTTAAATCTCTTTTAAGATGTAGTGAAACTTCTGAAAGTGGGATGAAATTAGATTAAAAAAAGTTCGGATAATTAATTTTGATAAAAGATCATTGTATTAAGATTTTGAAGTCTGGGTGCAGTTGCATTCAATTTACAAAATTGATAAATCGATTCTTATTAAATTTAAAGAATAATCTACTTCACTAACTCCTCAAACAATCTCTCAAACGTCGCATCCAAATCTTGAGTTTTTCCCGGATGCGGACGAGAGGTCTGAATCACAGAACTTCTAACCGCAGTCAACCAACGGAATCTTTCGGGAATATCGAGTTGAGCAATTGGGCCACCTTCTTTTGCGCCGCTTGCTACATTTTTAAAATTTTCAAGATTCTGAGCAATATCTTTATAGTCGAGTTTAGATTTCATCGACTGAAATTTCTCGGTGCAAAGATGGAATTCAAAACGGATATACTTTTCTCTTTTTGAAAACATAATTAGCCCAATATTGAAAAATTCTTCTCTTTCAACTTTCGGAACGAGCCGAATGACGGAGTATTCGTAAATTTTATTTTCTTGCATTTTTCGCTTCGTTTATAAAGTTTACAGAATGATCGCGGCGTGTTTTCAGGAAATTGAAATACACCTCTTTTATTTGTTCCGCGGAATCGTCGGTATCGTTCCAATCCAGCCAATCCATTGGAATTAGTTCTACAATGGCGTGTAGAATTTCATCGGTTAAAACAGATTTCGCAAACTGATCTGCTTCATCGAGCATCGTGGCTTGCGAAAGAAGGACGTGATCTTTTATATATACAAAAGGACTTAAAGCATGTTTCTCAAAATTCATCCAGGAATGGTGAAAATATAAGGAAGCACCATTGTCAATGAGCCAAAGTTCTTTGTGCCACATCAAAAGATTGGTATTCTTAAAAGTACGGTCGATATTGGTAATATAACCATCCAGCCAAACAATTTTGGAAGCTAAAAGTGGATCAACTTTAACCGAAGGATCGTAAGCAATCGCACCTGACAAAAAATGCAATCCTAAGTTTAAACCTTCCGAAAATTTAAGTAAATCCTGAATTTCTTCGTCAGCTTCTGTCCGTCCAAAATCTACATCGAGATTAGCAAAAACCAATTCAGGAATCGGCAAACCCAAAACCTGTGAAATCTTTCCGCCTAACAATTCAGAAATTAACATCTTCACGCCGTGACCTGCGCCACGAAACTTTAAAACATATTTGAAATCGTCGTCTGCTTCAGCAAGTGCAGGCAAAGAACCGCCTTCTCGCAAAGGCAGAATGTACCGCATTACCGTAACTGTTCGAAGTGATAAATCTTGACTCATAGGGCAAAAGTACAAAAAAAGGTGATGCGGTCTATGAGTTTTTAAAAAGCCACGAATTCACGAATTTCTCTTTAAAAATACCACTTTATTTTATAATAAAAAGTACTGAAAGTTAATTGGAAATTTTTGAAATTATTTTTTCTCAATAATAGAATGTATCAAACATTCGTGAATTCGTGGCAAAAAAATTAATCGTTATGATAAGGTTTTCCCTGAAGGATTTGATCAGCACGGTAAATTTGTTCCACGAAAAAAAGGCGGATCATTTGATGGGTAAAGGTCATTTTAGAAAGCGACATTTTTTCATTCGCCCTTTCATACATTTCATCTGAAAAACCATAAGCACCACCGATAATGAGCGACACTTTTTTAACTGATGAAGTCATCCAGTTATCAATTTTAGAAGCGAATTCACGACTGGTAAATTGTTTTCCTTTTTCGTCTAAAAGAACAATAGTATCTGAGTTTTCGATAAGATTTAAAAATAATTTTCCCTCTTCCTTTTTGAGTAAATCAGGACTTAGGTTTTTAGCATTTTTTACATCAGGAATTTCGATGATTTCAAAATTCCAATATTTCGGCAG
Source organism: Kaistella flava (ex Peng et al. 2021) (assembly GCF_015191005.1). Taxonomy (NCBI): domain Bacteria; kingdom Pseudomonadati; phylum Bacteroidota; class Flavobacteriia; order Flavobacteriales; family Weeksellaceae; genus Kaistella; species Kaistella flava (ex Peng et al. 2021). The sequence goes on from NZ_CP040442.1 coordinate 477,194, forward strand.
GCGGTTTTGATAATATTTTACCAAATTGGTAATTTCTTTATCATCAGTTTTGCCCATGCACACTAAATTAATTCGCATTTCTTATCTTTGTTTTGCAAATATAAATTAATGGGCATTAAAACTCCGCAATTCATCATCAAAATAAAAAATTTTCTGGATGGTATTCATATTCCTTTTTTAGGGATTTCTCTTTGGGAAATGTTTAAAATTTATGGACAAGGCGTTTTTAAAATGCAAATTGGTAGAAGTGCCGCGAGTATTTCCTGGAGTTTCTTTCTAAGTCTTTTTCCTTTTATATTGTTTTTACTTTCGCTCTTGCCTTACCTTCCACATTACGATAAATTGCAGTTTTATATTTTTGAAGTGTTGATGCACAATATTTTGCCGTCGCGTATGCAAAGTGATGTTACAGGTTATATTCAAAATTTTATTATTCCAAATATCAAGAATATCAGCAATATGACGATTGTGTTTGCGATGGTTTTCGCGGTCAATGGAACGCATTCTTTGATTAATGGTTTTAATATCAATACCAATTTACAAAGGGGAGCTGTAAAAGAATATTTGGTCGCTTTCGTGATTACGATTGCGTTTATCGTACTGATAATCGCTTCTCTATTAGGAGTTTATTACAGTGAAGTCGTTCTGAAATTATTTACGCCAGAGATCAATATTTCGTGGTTTGTAGATAATATGTCGAAAATTATTGGATTTATTTCATTCCCGATTTTCTATTTTATCTTGTTGGCGCTTTTTTATTGGGTAGGTTGTTTGAAAATCACCACTTTTAAACAGGCGATTCCAGGTGCTATTTTAACCACGATTTTATTCGTATTATTGACTTATTTCTTTGCGATTTACGTCAGAAACTTTGCCAGATATAACGTTCTTTATGGCTCAATTGGAACGATTATTTTAGTAATGGTTTGGGTGAATATCAATATCATTTTAATTTTATTAGGAAATGAATTGAATATTGCCATTAAAAAAGTGCGTGTCGAAAAAATGATTGCCGAAGAAATGACTTCAAATGCTTTACAATTCGATGCAGATTTGGTTTCTGACTCCGAAGATATTGAAGATCAACATCATATTAAAATGGATAAATAATCTCGAGATTATCTAAATTTCGTTTTAACCGCAAAAGATGCAAACGTTTTATTTAAATAGTATCCAAACAAAAGTTTGGAAAAGCACCATAAAATAACGGTTCCAATACTTGAATTCTTTTGAAAAATTTTTTCTTAATAGTCTTTTGCCATTTTTGGCGTTGTAAAGAGTAAAGATTTAAATTTTTAGAAAGTTAATTTAATTTAGAAGAAATGTTCTGCTCTAAAAATTTATAAAACTGTTTATTAATCTGCTGCCTCCTCTAAAATCTCTTTCTTTTTCCCAATATACCTTAACAACGAAAAACCGGCGAATCCTGAAATAACGGAAGCTACCAAAACTGCAAATTTCGCTTCAGCTTGAATTTCTGTATGTCCTTTAAAGGAAAGTAAAGCAATGAAAATCGACATCGTAAAACCAATTCCTGCCAAAAGTCCGGCACCTAACATTTGAGACCAGGAACTTTTGTCGGGCAAACTGCTGATTTTTAGTTTAATGAAAATCCAGGAAAATAAGTTGATTCCGATTATTTTACCAAAGACTAATCCGAATATGATTCCGTAGCCAAAGTTACTGAAAAGTCCATCTACCATTCCTTCTTTGAACATAATATTGGTATTGGCCAAGGCGAAAATCGGCATGATTAGAAAATTGACAGGCAAATGTAATTTTTGTTCTAATTTTTCTAAAGGTGAAATTTCGGTCGCAGAAGTATTGGTAGGAATTGTAAAGGCTAAAAGAACTCCTGCAATCGTAGCGTGAATCCCAGAATGATGCATGAAATACCATAGAAATAGTCCCGGGATAATGTAGAAAATGTGTTTCTTAAAATTAAAGAAATTCAATAATACTAAAATGATAACCATCACAGCGCTTAAACCTAAATAAACCCAATGTAACTGGTCGGTATAGAAGATTGCAATTACCAAAATTGCACCCAAATCATCAACGATTGCCAAGGCTGCTAAAAATATTTTTAAAGATAATGGAGCACGTTTTCCCAACATCGAAATAATTGCCAGAGAGAATGCAATGTCGGTCGCCATCGGAATTGCCCAACCATTTGCGTAGTCGGTTCCGTGGTTAAAAAAAAAATAAATTAAGCCCGGAACAACCATTCCACCAACTGCCGCAATGATCGGTAATGAAGCCGATTTAAAAGTCGAAAGTTCACCTTCTACGATTTCACGTTTGATTTCTAAACCGACGAGTAAAAAGAAAATCGCCATCAAACCATCATTAATCCAAATGCTTAGTGAATAATTAAGGTGAAAAATATTGGTTCCAATTTCGGTATCTAATAAATTTTGAAAAGGAACGCCGAGAGAAGAATTCGCAATAAAAAGTGATATTAAAACACAAAGTATTAACAGAATCCCTGAAGATTGTGAGCTGTGAAGAAATTTTTTAAAATAGTCAGTAATGAGCATAAGGTTTATTTAGTGGTGTTATTGCATTCGTTTTACACGAGAAACACCGTTAATGTTTTTTAGTTGCTTGAAGGTTTCGTCTAACTGGCTTCTGTTTCTCACTTCGAGATTAATGTTACCTAAGAAAACGCCATTATTGGATTCAATCGACATGCTTTTCATGTCCATATTCATGTTGTTACTGATGACCGCCGTAATATCGTTAATCATTCCCATTCTGTCAAGACCTTCAATTTCAATTTTAATTCTGTTTTTGAAACTTTCTTCATTCACCCATTTCGCAGGTAAAACTCGATAATCGTATTGAGCACGAAGATTAATGGCATTGGGACAATTGTCATTATGAACTTTAATACCTTCAGAAATGGTGATGAATCCAAAAATTCGATCACCTGGAATTACGGTACAGCATTTTGCATAAGTGTAATTCATTTTCTGCTCATCTTTTCCAAAAACAATCATGTCAAGATTGGTTTCCGGAGTTTCTGTAAAGAGCTCGTTTTTGGTCGGCGACTTACGGAAACGTTGCAGAATATTACCGAAAAGTCCTTTTCCTTCAGTGTATTTTTTAATATCACTAATATCTAAATCGCCATTTTGAAATTTAAGAAATAATTCCTGAGAAGTCTTTAAAGCAAAAAACTTCTGCATTTTATTGATTTCTTCATCATTGAAATTGAGTTTCGCATGACGCATTTTTCGCTGCAAAATTTCTTTTCCTTCTTCGACTAAACCATTATTCTCAGAATTTAGAATGGCTTTTATCTTTGATTTGGCTTTAGAAGTTACTACAAAATCCAGCCAGTCTGCTTTCGGTTTTTGATTTTGTGAAGAGAGAATATCAACCTGATCACCATTTAATAAAACATAAGAAATGGGAACTAACTTACCGTTTACTTTTGCGCCAAGACATTTTGTTCCTAAATCAGAATGCACTGAAAAGGCAAAATCTAAAGCGGTAGAACCAATCGGTAGAATTTTTATTTCACCTTTTGGCGTAAAGACAAAAACTTCTTTGGAATATAAGTTAAGTTTAATATCATCCAAAAGTTCTGTAGTAGTCATCGACTGCTGGTTTTCCAGAACCTCACGGATTTCTGTCACCCAACGTTCAAAGTTTTTTTCGTCAGAACTTTGCTGGTAGCCTTCTTTGTATTTATAATGTGCGGCAACGCCTTTTTCGGCGATGTCATCCATTCTTTCAGATCGAATTTGAACTTCAATCCACTTTTTATCTGGGCCTAAAATTGTCAAATGTAAACTTTCGTAACCTGTGGATCTCGGCTGAGAAATCCAGTCACGCATTCGCTGTGGATTACTGTGATAAAGGTCTGTAACAATTGAATATATTTTCCAGGCAAGAAATTTTTCGTTTTTCGCATCTGATTTATAAATAATTCTAATGGCATAATTATCAAAAACTTCATCGAAAGCAACGCCTTGTTTGAGCATTTTTCGATAGATCGAAGAAATTGCTTTTGCCCGTCCTTTAATTGAAACATTTAGATTTTCGTCTTCCAATTGTTCCGATACTTCTTTCTTAAATTCTTCGATATATTTCTCGCGGCTTTCTTTGGCAAGTTCCAACTTTGAAGAAATATCCAGATAAACTTCAGGATTATTAAACTTTAAAGAAAGATCTTCTAATTCTGATTTGATGTTGTATAAACCAAGTCGGTGGGCGAGTGGCGCATAAATATAAACCGTTTCCGAAGCGATTTTCTTCTGCTTCTCAGGCGTCATGCTTTCCAGCGTGCGCATATTGTGAAGTCGGTCTGCAATCTTAATTAAAATTACCCGGAAATCTTCGGAAAGTGTCAATAAAAGTTTACGGTAATTCTCAGATTGAATCGAAATGTTTTGATGATTCATGACCGAAATTTTGGTCAAACCATTGACGATATCAGCAATTTTTTTTCCGAAGATTTTTTTGAGATCGTCATAAGTATAATCAGAATCTTCGATAACATCGTGAAGAAGTGCACAGGCAATCGAGGTTGCGCCTAATCCAATTTCGTTGGCTACAATTTTTGCGACCTCAATCGGATGGTAGATATAAGGTTCACCTGTTTTTCGTCGCTGGTCTTTATGAGCATCTAAGGCAATATCAAACGCTTTTCGGATGACTTTGTTTTGTTCCTCATCCAAATTACGATAGGTATTTGTAATCAAATCCTTGTACCTAGCGAGAATTTCTTTATTTTCTTGTTCTAAATCGTAAACCATTTATTAATGCCAATTATGACACGAAAATAAGAAAAAAAAGTCCAATTATGGTGATTAAATCCAAAAAATGTATCAGTGGAAAGGGACTTTTTAAATACAGCCTAATCTTGGAAATGTAATGTTTGTGGTGATTATATAAAAACTCAAAGTGTAGGAATTTACACCATCAATTGTTTTTGAACACTGCTTTTTTAATAATAACTATAATAAGATTCAAAAATACATTTATTTAAAAAAAACTGAGAACCTTATTATGTTAAAGATTCTCAGTAGAATATACAATTGTGAAATTATTTTAATTCTGGGAGCTAAACAGAGTCCGAGAAAGAATTAGAAGTGTTTTTATAAATGCAACAGTAGTTAAAAAGATAAGCAGAAAAAAACCGCTTCTAAAAGTTGAAACGGACTTACGATTCTACTTCAGTATTTCCAAAATTCACTTCGGAATTTATTCCCGCAGATTGACCTCGATAATTGACATGCGGTGAATTGAAAATTTCTGCTCTTGCACGTAATGCGACTATTTTTTGTAGAAAATCTAAAGATTTCGCATCTCTGAATTTAATATGGTCAAAATAATTTTGATGAATGCAATTATTTTTTCCGAAAACTTCTTTTACTTTTTCAATTTGTTCTGGTTCTTTTACTTTTACACTCACAACCAAACTGTCATCTTCAAGTTTGGTTTTGTCTTTAAAGAAATATTGCCAAATTGACGTCTTTATTTCTTTATGAATTTTCTCGTCATGCAAGTATATGATGTAATCTTGGTTTTGAATACCTGCATTTTCTAAGTCTTGCCCAATTTGGTGGGACTGACTTTGGCTCTCAAATAAGCCTGTGATGATTGATGCCATTATTCTAAATTTTAAATTTACAATACAAAGGTTACATATTTAATAATAAAAATGCAAGTAAAAGCGATAGTTATTATGTATTCTTTGAGAATAACTGTTTATAATGTTAATATATTTAAGGTTTAAAAAATATTATTTCTTTATATTTGAAAATAAAAAAAAGTGATTATGAAGAAGCTGATTCCTTTATTTCTGTTAATTTCTCAATTGTATTTTACACAGAGCGTTGCACAAAATCTGGATGCTGCAACCCAAAAGTTATTAAGTTCTTCTCCCGCATATTCCTCCATAATTTCTATGTTTGTTGCTGATGAAAATGGAAATTCCATTTATGAAAATAATGGCAATGTAGGTCTCTCGACTGCCTCGACTCAAAAAATATTTACTGCTGCGGCCGCTTTGGAAACTTTAGGTAAGGATTATCAGTATGTCACTACCGCAAATTATTCAGGAACAATTTCTGAGGGTTCTTTAGCAGGTGATCTTTTTATTACTTCGACGGGCGATCCAACCCTCGGAAGTTGGAGATATGATGGTTTTAAGCCTGAAAATTTCAAACAAAAATTGATTCAATCTTTAAAAGCAAAAGGCATTTCTAAGATTTCAGGAAACTTGATTATTGATGATTCTTATTTTGACTTCTTAACCACTCCTGGTGGCTGGCCTTGGAATGATCTCGGCAATTATTATGGAGCCGGAGTTTGGGGAGTTAACTGGCGAGAAAATCAATTTGATATTCAAGTCGCTGGTGGACAGATAAAAAACATCAATGTCGATTTACCAAATGTGAATTGGGTGAATGATATTAAAACAGGCGGAAGTTCAGATCAAAGTCTCGTCTTCACCGCGCCACATTCTGATGTTGCTTATGTTAATGGGAATTTGCCTGCTAAATCGCTTACTGTTTCTGGCGCGACGCCCAACCCGCCATTAACTTTTGGACAGGAAATAAAAAAGTGGTTGAAAGAATCAGGGATTGAATTTAATGGAAAAGTGACTTCTACATCGCAGCAAAGAATCGATGGTGATAAAATAACAACTGCTCCCAAAAATAATCTTTTGCTCGAATATAAATCGCCAACTTTAGATAAAATAGTCTTTTGGTTTATGCGAAAAAGCATCAACTTTTATGGCGAAACTTTAATAAAAACTTTAGGAAAAGAAAAGAAGAATGAAGGAAGTTTTGACGCAGGAATTTCCTACTTAAAAGACTTTTGGAGATCGAAAGGAATTAATCCGGCGTCTATTAACTTTGCAGATGGAAGTGGGCTTTCTCCACAAAACTATGTTTCGGCAAGAGCGGAAGTGCAGTCGTTGCTTTATAGCAAAAAACAACCTTGGTTTAATGAATTTTATGATGGTTTTCCGATGCAAGGAAATGGCATGAAATTGAAAAGTGGAACTATGAAAGATACCAAATCGTTTGCCGGCTATTATACCTCTAAGAACGGAAAAAAATATGTTTTTGCCATTATTATTAATAATTATCAAGGTGGTAATGTGAGCGAAGCCTTATTTCAAGTGCTGAACGTTTTAAAATAGTTGTATTTTCGTACGATGAAGAAAAGGGGGATTTTTTCGAAACTCAATAACTGGATTATTTATATTTTACTGACTTCAGCGGTGGCTGGAGTAGTAGCAGCTTCGGTCGTTCTGATTAATTATTTGCGTAAAGAAGAGATTAAAAGGATTGAACTTTTTGCGACTACTATAAAATACCAGCAAAATGAAATCATCGAAGATCCAATGACACTGGATTTAATTCTGCAGATTAATAAGACCAATAATACGATCCCAATTATCATTACCGATAAAAACAGAAAACCTTTAGGATTTGATTTTCAAAGAAATATACCGGACGCTATCAAGAATGATCCCCAAAAAATGCAGGCGCTGGTTAATAAAATGGCGAGTTCCTACAAACCTATTGAACTGCAAATGCCAGATGGGAATAATCAATACGTTTATTATACCAACTCTGATTTATTGAATAATTTGCGGTATTCGCCGTATATTTTAGGTTTACTGATTTTAGCCTATATATTCTTTTCTTTTTGGTTTCTGAGAACGATTAAGAAAACTGATGAAGGTTACGTTTGGGCTGGTTTGGCTAAAGAAACTGCGCATCAAATTGGAACTCCGTTATCTTCAATGATTGGCTGGATTGAAATCCTACGCATGGAAAACGAAAATAGTGAAGGCGTAAAAGAAATCGAAAATGATATCAATCGACTCAAAACTATTTCTGAAAGATTCTCTAAAATTGGTTCAATTCCCGAACTTAACGATTTGAATATCAATGAAACCATCCAACAGAATTACGATTATTTGAAATCGAGAATTTCGAGGAAAGTGAGTTTCATGCTGATTTTACCTAAAGAGCCAATTTTAATTCCACATAGTAGAATCCTATTAAGTTGGGTGATTGAAAATATTGTAAAAAATGCAGTCGATGCAATGAGAGGTGAGGGCAGACTCGAAATCGAACTCTACGAAAAGAATAAAAATATTGTCATCGATATCAAAGATTCTGGTTCAGGAATGACCAGGAATCAAGCCAGGAATGCTTTCAAAGCTGGCTATTCTACCAAGAAAAGAGGATGGGGACTTGGTTTATCTTTAGCCAAAAGAGTGATTAAGGAATACCACCGTGGTGATATCAAAATCGCCGTAACTGAAGTAGGAGTAGGAACTACTTTTAGAATTACTATGAAAAATTCATAATTTGTTTATTTTAATTTCTGATTGATCAATTTGGGTTAAAAGACGGTCGCGTCTTCTGATTAAATTACATAATTTCGTTATTAAGTAATTTAAAACTAATTGATTATGAAAAAGTTAATACTCTCTTTTTTCCTGATAAGTTCCTTTTTTGCCAATGCACAAATTATCAATATTTTAAAAGATAAGGTAAAAGACAAAACAGCTAGTTTAGTTGGCGATAAAGTAATTGGCGCTATCACAACTGAGGCAATCACAACTAATTTTAAAGACTGCAATAAAGTAGATATTAAAAATGCAGACTTTGGGAAAAATGAAAAATATACCAATCTCTGTAATGCTACTTTTTCTCCTTCAGAAGGTTACCTTTTGAAACCTGGGTTTTATACGATAGAACTCAAAAGTTTTTGTCTGCATGCCGGAACTTATGCGCCAAGTAAAGGCGATGGTTACTTATATGGACCGCTAAAAGGTCAGAAAAAAGACCTGGTTAATTCTCTCATCAAAAATTGGTATCAAAACCAGGATATTCCACAACAAAAAGTACAGGCGTTAGTTTGGGGCGTCATTGCAAAATCAAGTTTCAAAAATATGAGCCCAGATCTACAATTGGTTGCAACCAGACTGTTAAGTAAAAACGAGTTGCTTAATTTATCTAAAATGGGTTTAGATTTTGTGCCCGAAAGTGTGATGTCTAAAGCCAAAAGTAATTTGCCGCAACCAGTTCAATTGGTTTTAGAAGCTGAAAATAGAATCAGAAGTTTTTTCAGTTCTTCTTCGTCCAACTATTCAGAATTAGAAAAATTGGCTTTGCTTACAGGTGTTAATCCTGTAACATCAGAAATTTCTTATGGAACATGGGGACTTCATCCAAACGGATATTGGACTTCATATCAACCACACGGTTACCGACAAATGACCGTGAGAATTTATGTTCCAAATACAATCACTTCTGTTAATTATATTCCTTCTGATGATGTCGCGGTTCCAGCAAATACCGGAAGTCAGCGCTTAAAAGTTTCAGATGTTCTGAATTGTAGCAATTAGTTTCAAATTAAAAAAAAATGCCGTTTCCAGAAGAAGCGGCATTTTTTATAATGGCAAATATTTAGAGTTTTTGCTAAAAATTTATTTTTGCTCAGAATAATAAATGTAATAATTTTCATCAAATTTAACCGGAGCTGAAGACGATAATTTAACAGTTTGCCATTTGTAAGTTGGACTGATTTCTTGCGTTCCATTAATTCTAATCGGTAATTTTAAATCCTTCACGATATTGGTGTAGCGGAATTTAAAAACAGTTCCAGTTTGCGAATATTCTAAAGTTGGAATTTGAGTCGTTCTTAAATATTGATCAAATACAGTAGAGAAATCAATCCCTGATTTTTCAGAAATATAATCTTCGACCTGTTTCGTAGTCACTGTTTGATGATAGAATTCTTTATTTAAACCACGTAAGATTTGTCTGAATTTCTCATCGTTATTAATGATTTGACGAATGGTGTGAATCATATTGGCACCTTTATAATACATATCGCCACTTCCTGATTTTGCGATTCCGTAAGGACCAATAATCGGCTCGTCATTTTTAATGTTTTTACGAATTCCAACTATGTATTTTTCTGCCGAAGCTTTATCCATATAATTCTCTACAAATAACGTTTCAGAATAGTTGGTGAAACTTTCATGAATCCACATATCTGCTTTGTCTTTTGCTGTGATATTATTGGCAAACCATTCATGTCCGCTTTCGTGAATGATTATGAAATCCCAGTTTAAACCAACTCCGCTTCCAGATAAGTCACGACCTAAATAACCGTTTTCGTAATTATTTCCATAACCGACGCCACTTTGATGTTCCATTCCCAAATAAGGAGTTTCAATCAATTTATAAGAATCTTCGTAAAAAGGATAAGGACCGAACCAATATTCAAAAGCTTTCATCATTGGTTTAACTTGCTTAAATTGTTTTTTAGCTTTATCTAAATTATAATCCAAAACCCAATAGTCCAGATCAAGCTTTCCTTTTTCTCCCGCATATTCTTCTTTAAAATTCACATATTTCCCGACATTAGGAACGATAGAGTAAAGGTTAATCGGATTCTTGACTTCCCAAGTGTAAACAATTTTATCTTTTTCTGCTTTTTTAGCAATCAATCTTCCGTTTCCTACACCCACCAAATCTTTCGGGGTAATGATTTTCAAAATCATTCCGTTATCAGGCTCATCACTCCAAAGGTCTTTTGATGGCAACCAAACCGAAGCACCAATTCCTTCCTGAGCAACCGACATCCAAGGATTTCCGTGGTCATCTTTCTTGAAAACCCAGCCACCATCCCAAGGTGCATTTTTTGCAACCGTTGGATGTCCAAAAAACTGAATCGTGAATGAATGAGTTTCTCCTTTTTTATAGTCTTTTTTTGTTTGAATGAAAATAAAATCGCCGTCGCGTTTTGAAGAATAATGTTTGATATCAGAATCGAGTATTTTATAATTCATCGGTTGCTGTAAATCAATTTGAAATACAGGATTTTTGACGTCTTTTAAAATTTCAAAAGTAATTTTGTTCGTACCCGAAACCGATTGATCTGCAAACTTTGGTTCCACAGAAATTTCATATTTTTTGACATCCCAAAAATTTCTGAATTCAGTGTTAGAACCTTTCAGTGTATCTTGTTTTGTGAATTGCTGTGCAGAGAAAACTGCAGAGGTGAAGATAAGAAGTGCGAGCGTTTTTTTCATTTTTAAACAAATAAGTGGAGCAAATATAATTATTATTTTTCTTGATGAATTTTTGATTTTGAACAAATCAGATTCGTTAAAATCAATCTTGTGGAAAAAAGCCACGAATTCACGAATGTTTGTCTTTAAAATCACTTGCTTAAATATTAGCAAAGGTTTTATTTAAAAAATATTGATACTACATTATTAAATTAATATCATTTTTGAAGGAAATTCGTGCATTCGTGTCAAAAGTAATTTAGTAGGTTTAACCTGGATTTTAAATTTGGCTCGGAATATGTAGCTAAAATTCAGTATTTTTGAAAAAATTTATTTAATGAATATTAGAATTGTTTCCCTCGTTTTCGCCCTCGTCTTTCTTGTTTCTTGTAATAAAGACAGAGAGATTCTCAATACTTTGAATGACTACAATCTTTCTATGGAAAGCAAAGGTTACCATTTTGGTGATGCTTTACAGCTTCCAAAAGAGGTTACCGATAATGCGGAAAGTATTTCGATTAGTTTTGGAGATAAGGAAACTTCGAAGTTGGTGGTTGATCCAGCATTTTTTACTTTAGGAGATAATCCTGTTACTTTTAATATCAAGAAAAAAGGAGGTGAAGTTTTAAATCAAGACGCTACCATTAATGTTTTTGCAAAAAATCCAGAAGAGAAATTAACGTACGAAATCGTAAAAGAATATCCCCACGATCCAAGTAGTTTTACGCAAGGTTTCCAAATTGATGGGAATACTATTTATGAATCTGACGGCCAAATGGGTGAGTCAAGAATTTGGAAATATACTTTAGGAACTACAACTCCTATCGCCGAAACTAAACAAGCTGATGATGTTTTCTCTGAAGGTTGTGCGATTGTAGGTGATAAAATCTACCAATTGACTTGGAGAAATAAAAAAGGTTTTGTGTACGATAAAAATTCTTTAAAATTGTTAAGTGAATTTGCTTATCCAAATGTGATGGGCGAAGGTTGGGGTTTAACTTATGATGGCAAAAATTTGATCGCTTCTGACGGAACAAAAAACATTTATTTCCTTGATGTTAATGATCCTTCAAAAATGGTTCGCTATATTTCTGTAGCAGGAAATACCGAAGCTTATGACCAAGTAAATGAATTGGAATATCACAAAGGATTCATCTATGCTAATGTTTGGCAGAAACCAATTATCATTAAAATAAACCCAGCAAATGGGGAAGTGGTAGGAAAATTCGATTTTACTGAAATTGCAAAACTTAATACCAAAGATGACACCAACGACGTATTAAACGGAATCGCTTTCAAAGGTGATAATATGTTGATTACCGGAAAATTATGGTCTAAGATTTATGAAGTTTCGATAAAATAAATCAATGCTAAAAATTGCTAAAATTTTATGCTTGTTTTTATTTTGTTCATTATCTGCGCAGAGAACGCTTACGTTTGATACGTTAAGATTAGGAACGGCGAAAGATCTTCTCGCAGATGATTACGGCAATATTTACCTTTATCAAAACAAAGATTTTAGTTTTACCAAATACGATTCTCTGGGAAATCAGAAAGCCAAGTTAATGTTGACTTTGCCTTTCCGAATTCAATCGGTTCAAAATCCTTTAAATATTCCATCTTTTTCTGAAAATGCTCAGGAATTAAAGTTTTTTGATCAAAATTTAAATCAGATTCAAACCATTAATTTCCGACAGAAATTTGGGTTTATCAGAATGGCGTACGTTGAAGATTTGCAACAAGCCTGGCTGTTGGATGAAAGCACGAAGCGTTTAATTCAATATAATTTCCGTGACGACCGGGTAATTAATACTTTTCCCTTTAATCTCAATTTTGATAATTTAGTCGACCTTTTAGTTTTCGAAAAAAAGGTTTATTTTTTATACAAAGATCATTTGTCGATTTATAATTTTAAATCAGATAAAATGGCAGAATTTGTTTTGGAAGATGCTAGAAAGCTTCGTCGGGAAAACGATCAAGTATTGATTATTACCCAAAATAAAATTCAGAAAATAAAGCCGCAAACTTTAGAAACTATTTTTAAGGCTGACAATTCACAAATTGTGGATAAAAACACAGCTTCTTATTTTGTTATCAAAGGGAACAAACTTTATCTTTACCCCATCGAAAAAGAGGTCGAAATTAAATAACAATTTTTCTTTTAGTTGAATAATAAAAGTTTTAAATTTTAACCGCAAAAGGGGCAAAAGAAAGATATGAAAAGTAGCATCTTAAAAGATTGCAAAAAGTAAAAATATATTTTATTACATTTTGCAATCTTTTGAATGTTTGATGAACATAAAACTTTTGTGACTATTGCGGTTAAAAAAGATTACTAATAATTTAATTCACCGACTTTTTCGAAAATAAATTACTGATCCATTAAATAAAATTTAGAAATGCACATTGCGGTAACAGGAAATATCGGCGCGGGAAAAACTACTTTAACTACTATGTTGTCAAAACATTACGGTTGGGAAGCGCAATTTGAAGATGTAGATCACAATCCTTATTTAGAGGATTTTTATGCCGATATGAGCAAATGGAGTTTTGCCTTACAGATTTATTTTTTGGGAAGTAGATTTCGTCAGGTAAAGGAAATCAGAGATAGTGGGAAAAATATCATCCAGGATCGTACGATTTATGAAGATGCTCATATTTTCGCGGAAAATCTTAACGATATGAATTTGCTTACTGATCGTGATTTTGCCAATTATTCATCGGTTTTTAATTTGATGAAGAGTTTTGTTTCGGCACCTGATTTGTTGATTTATTTAAAATCGGACGTTCCGAATTTGGTAAAGAAAATTTACAAAAGAGGACGTGATTATGAAGCTTCAATTTCTATTGACTATCTTTCTAAACTGAATCAGAAATATGAAAGTTGGATTTCTGAGTACAGTGAAGGCAAATTATTAATCATTGAAGTTGATGATTTGGACTTCGTGGAAAGACCTGAAGATTTCGGTCATATTCTTGAAAGGATTGAAACCGAATTACATGGATTATTTTAATGATGCATTTAATAATGAAGAGTAATAATCCGATTTTTCGAGTAAGTCTGAAATAGAACAATCAACCTTTTAAATTGAAAAAAATGATTAAAATTCTTCATAATAATTCCTGTTCAAAAAGTCGTGGTATTTTAGAATATCTCGATGAAAATGGCGTTGCTTTTGAAATTATTGATATCATTAATCAACCATTAAGTGAAATGGAACTTCGCACGGTTTTGAAGAAGCTTCACTGTCCAGTGAAAGATTTGGTAAGAACCAATGAGAAGCTTTATAAGGAACAATTTGGCGATAAAAACTTAGGCGATGACGATTTAATTCAAATGCTATTGCAGAATCCAGAACTGATTCAGAGACCGATTATCATTAAAGGTTCGGTCGCAATGATTGGTCGCCCGATTGAAAATGTAAAGTTTTTTCTTGAAAAATGATAAGTTGTGAATTTCTGAAGAGTGAATTTGCTTCGCAGTGAATTTTTTTAAGTCAATTACTAAAGAGTGAATTTCTTCGAGTGAATTAAATTGATTATTCACATTTCATCGAAAAAATTCACCATTCACCTGCAAAGCAGAATTTACATTTTCAGAGTAAATTTTTAAAAGCCTTATCAAGCTCAGCATATTTAAAATCAAATCCCTGTGATTTGATTTTTTTGTTATCTGCCCGCGTTCCTTCTAAAATAATAGAACTCATTTCACCGAAAATAGATTTCATGATATATATAGGAACATTAAAAGGGAGAAAAAATTTGTTTGCAGCTTTTGCCAGTTTTTTCATGAATTCTTTATTCGTCGGCACTTCATCAGCAACGGCATTATATTTTCCGTTCATTGCTGAATTTTCGACTGCAGTTACATAGATGTTTACCAAATCATCAATGTGAATCCAGTTCATCCATTGTTTACCGGAACCAACTCCTGATGCAATATTCAAATCAACGGTTTTCTTCAACATCGGAAACGCACCGCCTTTTTTTGACAAAACAACTGCTGTTCTTAAACAAACAACTCTGTCTGAAATTTTTGAAAACTGATCTGCGGCATTTTCCCATTGGTCACAAAGTTTAGCGAGAAAGTCATTGTGTACAATTCCGGATTCTTCAGTGAGAATCTGGTCAGAAGTAAAAGTTCCATAATAATTAATCCCTGAAGAAGAAATGAATGATTTCAAATGAATTGCTTTTTTCCCGCAATAGTCAAAGAGTAAATTCGCAGAGTCGATTCTACTGGAATACAGTTCTTTTTTATAATCGTCCGTCCATCTTTCGCTAATGTTTGCACCCGCCAAATGAATGATACAATCTAAATTTTCAAACGCTTTATCGTCAATTTCTTTTTCAGCAACATTCCAGTAGAATTCATTTTCTTCCTCACTTTTTGAGCGGGTTAAAATTCTTACAATATGTTGATGTTCCTGAAGTTTCTTGACTAAAGAGCTTCCGACCAATCCAGTTCCTCCGGTGATTAAAATATTCATATTGTTATTTAAAGAGACATTACGCCTTCGATTTCGCCCACTTTTTTGTAGATGTCAATCACCTGTTCAGCGTCAAGTACAAAAGCGGTGATGCTTAGCGAAGTATATTTTGCATTTTTGCTGTCTCGTGTTGTCAGTGTAAATTTCATATCATCAAACACGCGATAAATTTCGGTGATCTTTTTTTCTTCATTTATAACAATGAATTTAAAAGGATAATCCTCCGGGAAATTATGGTTGTGTTCTAATTTTTCTTTTAAAGAAGCGTAGAAATCTTCAGGGCTTTTATGATCTTCGTTTTCAATAATATTAGCCATATTACATTTGTTTTGAGTTAAAAAAAATTCCGGCCTAAACCGGAATTCAAAGATAGTTAAATATATTTTTTTATCTCACTCCGTTGAGCGAATTTAGAATCGTAGTTGCGTTTTGTTGTTCGTGACTTTCAATAATATTAAAAAGTCCGTTCACCATTTGCTGAGCAGCAAAATTACTGATCCCACTTGTTGCCAAATTATTCGAATTTTGTCCTCCAAAAATACTTCCTAATATATTGGTTCCTGCTAAGGCTGAATTTAAAGATTGAACCAATCCGAACTCATTAAGCTTTGCATCAACTTTCGGAGCGATTGCGGCCATTAATTGAGCGGATGTTCTTTCTTTTAAAATCTGTGTCGCAGCGCCACTTCCTCCTTGTACAATTCTCGCGGCATCTTCGGCAGTTAATGAATTCACGGCATTCACCAAAATTGGTCTGGAAGTATCCACTGTAAACGCCGCTGCTTGAGCAATATATTGTTTTTCCTTTTGAACCAAATTATTTAGACCCAATTTCTGCAAAGTATTATTGATATCTCTCAATTGCTGCGGTAAAGCTGCATCAATCAGCTGATTCGCTAAGAAACTGTCTTGGTTGCTAAAGATGTTTAAACCTTTTGTAATTCCTCCTAATAAAATTTGTTTTAAAACAGTTAAGCCAATGCTGGACGTTGCTATCGCCATACAGGATTGTGTAGTAGTTCCGATTGTTGCGATGGCCATCGTCGCTACTAAAATTGTATTTTTTGTCATGATGATTCTTTTTAATTAATGTTTTTACCATTTCCAAATAGCAAGCCAAAATACGCTGTTAATCAACAAAATCAATATTTTATTGTAAAGTATTAAAAAAAAGGGGATAGGGTGAAAAAATACACCTCTTAATATTTTTATTCAAGATGTTAAATTTTATATCGTTCAATTATAATATCATTATGAAAAAGAGGAGTATGTATTATGTTATGCACTGATTATGAGCAAGTAAGGACTTTAAAAATCAATTCGAAGAAGTTAAATAGAAATTATCGATAGTACCGTTTTCAAAATTAATGAAAGCGGTTTTTTTTGTCCACTTATTATTATTATTTTTGGGCCATAAAATAAAAAATTTATAATGAGAGAAAAATTCATTAGGTGGGGACTTGTACTTCTGTTGGTAACATGGGCAATATCTATATTGATTAAGACCCATTATTGGATCCCAATTCTGCTTACTTGTATTTATATATTGGGACTTTATAATAGTTTCCAGACCAAACATGCAATTTTAAGGAACTTTCCGGTATTAGGATATTTCCGATATTTCTTCGAAGAGATTTCACCAGAGATGCAGCAGTATTTCATCGAGAGAGAAACCGATGGAAAACCTTTCCCAAGAAACGAACGTTCTGCGGCTTATAGAAGAGCTAAAAATATTAGTGATACTGTTCCTTTCGGGACACAACTTGAAATCAATAATAGAAAGTACGAAGGAATAAAACATTCCATTTATGCTAAATCGCCAGGTGAGGAATTACCAAGGGTATTAGTTGGGGGCGATCAATGTACGCAGAAATATAATGCGTCACTGTTTAATATCTCAGCAATGAGTTTTGGATCATTAAGTGACCGTGCTCAGATGGCTTTGAACAGAGGTGCAAAAAAAGGTGGTTTTTATCACAATACCGGAGAAGGAGGAATTTCACCTTATCACTTAGAAGGTGGTGATTTATGCTGGCAAATCGGAACAGGATATTTCGGTTGTAGAGACGATCATGGTCGTTTTTCACCAGAAATTTTTAAGAAAAACGTTTCACTTCCTGCGGTGAAGATGATTGAAATAAAAATTTCTCAAGGAGCAAAACCGGGACATGGTGGTGTATTACCAGCTTCTAAAAACACTCCTGAAATTGCCGCGATTCGGCACGTGCAACCGGGAATGACGATTATTTCTCCGCCATCTCACTCTGCGTTTTCTGATGCTGCCGGATTATTGAGATTCGTGCAACAGTTAAGAGAACTTTCAGACGGAAAACCAGTTGGATTCAAATTATGTATTGGTGATACCAGAGAGTTTGAAGATATCTGTGCACAAATGAATGTATTGAAAATCTATCCGGATTTCATTACCGTTGATGGAGCAGAAGGAGGAACAGGAGCGGCGCCACCAGAATTTTCTGATGGAGTAGGAATGCCTTTAGAGCCTTCATTAATCTTTGTCAACAGAACTTTAACTAATTTCAACGTTAGAGATAAATTGAAAGTTATCGCAAGTGGTAAAGTATTGACTTCCCTTGATATCTTGCGTGCCATTGCTATGGGTGCAGATATGTGTAACAACGCGAGAGGATTTATGTTTGCTTTAGGATGTATTCAGGCGCTAAGATGTAATACCAATACTTGTCCTACTGGAGTTGCGACTCAAGACAAAATGCTTATTAAAGGATTAGATGTAACCGATAAGAGCGAAAGAGTATACCACTTCCATAAAAACACATTGCGTACGTGTAATGAGCTTATTGGAGCTGCAGGAAAGACTTCTTACAGTGAAGTTGATGCAAGTATGTTTATGCGTGGAGACGAGTTCGAGCATCTTGCCGATTATTACTTCCCGGACATTTTAGGAAATGTAAAAACA
This sequence comes from Kaistella flava (ex Peng et al. 2021), assembly GCF_015191005.1. Classification (NCBI taxonomy): domain Bacteria; kingdom Pseudomonadati; phylum Bacteroidota; class Flavobacteriia; order Flavobacteriales; family Weeksellaceae; genus Kaistella; species Kaistella flava (ex Peng et al. 2021). Next base: position 495,684 of record NZ_CP040442.1, read on the forward strand.
CCGGTTGGTAAATATTAAAATTTACAAGACAATCGATTATCATAAAATTAAAAACTTCAGATTCATTTCTGAAGTTTTTTTTTGTGCTTAATTTTTAAATGGGATTTCGAATCAGTGCCAAATCTTGACCGAGAATTATAAACTGATAGGGAAGAAATCGAATAATTAGGTTGACAATAAGAAGCAACAAAACTTTCGCTTCTCCGAAATCCCGTCCCGCTGTCCGCTGTATCCCGCCAAGGCGGGGATGCCGCTGCCATCGGGGCTATAAGTTCAGGTATTTCTTTTTTCCACAGGGAAATCAATATACTTTCACTAATACAAAAACCAGTTTGATCAATCCATAAAATCATTTTTCACAAATTGATAATTACCTTTCCAATTTTTTAGATAAGCCGAATAAACCCCAATTGTTCAAATTCACCATTGACTATTCACCATTCACTATTGCTCATTACTAATTACTCATTGCGCATTAAATAAGGTCAAAAAAAGTCCCAATTGTCTAAATTCACCATTCACCATTCACCATTCACCATTCACCATTTCACCATTGCTCATTACTAATTACCCATTAACTTAAGACCAAAAAAAATCCGCTATCAACTAAATGATAACGGATTTTAAATATTTCAAAAACTCTTATGCTTCTTCAGCTGGAGTTTCTTCTGTAGCAACTGCTTTTGGTTTCGCAACCGGTTTCGGAGCTTCTACCACTGGTGGAGCATCAGAAACGATTTCGAATTCGTAGCTGTATTCTACATCTCTGTGTAATCTGATTACTGCAGTAGATTTACCAGTTCTCTTAATATTGTTCCCTGGAATCTTGATGTATTTTTTATCAACTTGTACCCCTACTTTAGATAATTCGTCAGATAGGTTTGCGTTGTTGATTGAACCAAACAATTTGTCACCTGAACCAACTTTGGTTGCGATAGTGATTGTTGTTTTCTTCAATTGTTCTACTATTGCATTTGCAGCCGCAACCAATTTAGCTTCTATTTCTTTTCTAGCTTCTAAAGTTTCTGCTAAAGCTGCTTTGTTTTTTGGGGTTGCCAAAAGAGCAATACCTTGTGGTAACAAGAAGTTTCTTGCATAACCTGGTTTTACACTTACTGTATCAAACTCTAAACCTAAGTTTTCTACGTCTTTTTTTAGGATAATGTCCATTGTTGTTGTCCGTTTTTAATTTTAAATAAAAGAGTTATTTTCTTTTATCAAAAAATCGTTAGAATTAATTTATAAATCAGCAACAAAAGTTTTAAAAAAGAAACTTAATTAAATTTCTCTCTTTATTCTTTTATCTATTTTGTCTTATTTCAAAAGATCCGCAACATAAGGCATCATCGCCAAGTGTCTTGCTCTTTTGATCGCTGCAGATACTTTTCTTTGGTATTTCAAAGAAGTTCCTGTATATCTTCTTGGTAAAATTTTACCTTGTTCGTTAACGAACTGAAGAAGGAAATCTGCATCTTTATAATCTACATGCTTAATACCGAATTTTTTGAATCTACAGTATTTTTTGTCAGATTTTGTATTGATGTCTAGTGGAGTTAAAAATCTTACTTCAGATTCTCCGCCTGCTGAGGCTTGTTTAGCCATATCATCTATTGCCATGTCTTTTTCTTTTTTAAGGGTTAAAATTAAACTTTCGCAGTTTTCACTTTCGTTCTTCTTGTTACTGCATACTCGATCGCGTGTTTGTCAAGTTTTGTAGTAAGGTAACGAAGTACTCTTTCGTCACGTTTGAACGCAAGTTCTAAGTCTGCTACTACAGTTCCTTCACCTTTGAATTCGATCAAAGTGTAGAATCCATTCTTTTTCAATTGAATTGGATAAGCTAATTTTTTCAGTCCCCATTTTTCTTTGGCAACGATTTCGCAATTGTGTGAAGCCAATAGGTCTTCAAATTTTTTCACTGCTTCCTCCACCTGAGCATCAGATAGAACGGGAGTTAAAATGAAAACAGTTTCGTAATTGTTCATAATGTTAATTAATTTTGTTAATTATTTCGAGGTGCAAAAATATAACTTCTTTTTCTAACATGCAACAAAATGAACTTATTAAAGCAATTTTTTGTAACATAAAAGATAATTAATGGGTTTGGCGAAAAAGTAGGAGTATTTTTTTTCTGGTAAAGTTTTGCATTAAGTGTTCATCGGTAATTATAAGCATCCGCCAAAATCAATTTCAATTATTTTTAATGAGTAGATATATGAACTTCTTCAATCGATTCATAAGTCTTTACTTTTGACCTAAAGTTCAATTATAAAACTAAATTTGAATTGAGCACGGTCCCGCTATATTAAAAAAACGCCTCTAGCGTTCGGACGTCATTTTCTTCAGGTTTAGTCTTTTCTAATAGCCTTAAAAAGTCGTAGAAATATTGGTCCAACAAATTTATATAATATGAAAGATACTAATGTTAAAATTGAGCCGACAAGAATTGGAAGCACTGTGCCGAAAGTAAATGTCATGCTGAGGACGAATCCGAGAAGACATTCTGCACGAAAAATTGGAAAGAAAAGAGCAAGTGGAAAAAGGCTTAAAACCATGTAACCTGTTACTGGCGAGTCAAAGGTAAAGAAGGTAGAAAGTAGAGCTCCAAATAATAAAGAACAAATGAATCTATAAAATATATTTTTTTGATAGTTTGGCTTTTCAGAATTTTCTTCATTGTGGCAGCTAATTCTATTCTGAATTTGCCGCAAAAGAAACCATGTTAAAAGTGGAAGCAAAATTCCTCCCCACCAATTAGAGATTTCGGGTAAGTCCTTATTTGCCAAAATGTGGTGGCTTTTTACACCTCCGTGATAATAACTCCAGGCTAAGAGTGTCCAAATGGCAAATGTTATTATTCCTGTAAAATAGATTCGTGTCTTAAAAAATACTTTTTCTTCCATTGTATTTAATCTTTGAATAAGTTTATCACATAATTTGAACGTGAACGTTTGGACATTTCTGTTGGCGGGGACTTTTTATAAATATAAAAAAATTAAATATTAGCAAAAATCTTTACAATAGGAATTTCCGACCCATTAATATAAGTGTCTTGTTGAGCTAAACTTCCGGTAGCTTTCCCTCAAGCTGTTTTACTAACTTTGTTTTTATTCAACCAAAATAAAATCTTTAAAATGCCTGCAAAAAAAATTCCCGAGGGTTTAAGAACGAACAAAATTTTGAATAACGCTTGCAACGAAGTTAATGGTTTTTGGACGAGATGTAATGCTTTGAGAGAAATTTTTCGAATAAAAAAACTGCTTGAACTTTTAGCCCCGGTTGTAACGGCATCCTTTTTTGAGGAGACACGACGAGAAAAAGATATAGTGGAAAACGGGTCGGATAGTAGAAAAAGCAAGGGTCTTAATGCTCCTGATTATTCCCTTAATTCATGGAGATAAGATTCTTTTAGTTCGTCATATAAAGAGTGACGGCTGACCAGAACTGAGATTAGTGACGAAACCATGCCGGCAAGCATTAGGTAAAAAATTAAACTGTGTCGGTCGGTCATTTCTAAAACGATAATTGAAGAGGTGAAAGGTGCGCGTGTAATTCCTGTTAAGAAGGCAACCATTCCTGCTAGAATTACGACGTTGGTTTCGTGTGGTGTTAAATTAATCCAGCCTGCGATAACCGAACCCATACTTGCTCCCGCCGCTAGTGCTGGAGCGAAAATTCCGCCCGCGCCACCAGAAGTAAAGGAAAGTGCAGGACCAATCATTCTGAATAATGGCATATACCACGCTTCATTTTTATCGTCGGTGAAAAGTACTCTCTGCATAATTCCTTTCCCTGAACCCAAAATTTCATGGTTGATGAAATAAGCCAAAGTAGCAATCACTAAAGCAGAAATGACTAGAAAGATAATATTAGAACGGTCGGTTTTTAAGCGTTTTTTCCAGTTGTTGATGCTGAGCATAATTCGCGATAATTGACTGGCGAAAATTCCGGAAACGGCAGAAACCAAAATCACCGGAAATATGATCATCATGCCGATGTCGCTTGTTTTTGGATAGCCCAAGTATAAATAGGAACCGGCAAAAGTTTGCGCAGTTAGACCGGCAATAATCACTGCGGTGAATAAGGCAGTTTTAAAATAATTGATATGCGTTTTTGAAAGTTCTTCGACGGCAAAAACAATTCCACCCAACGGCGTATTGAAGGCTGCAGAAAGTCCGGCTGCTGCACCGGTCATAATCATGTTTTTCTTGGATATTTTTGGCCACCATTCTGGCAAGTATTCATTTACTTTTCGAAATACAGATCCTGCCACTTGTATGGTTGGACCTTCTCGACCAATGGCACCTCCACCAATGACTAAAATAATTGAGGAAAGAACTTTGAAAAAAATAATTTTGATACTGAGTAAACGGGAAATTTTATAATGTTCTTTGGGATTGGCTAATTCTACGGCAGCCATTACTTGAGGGATTCCACTTCCTTTGGCATAAGGTGCGAATTTTGTAACCAACCACCAGGACAATACAAAAGCAACGGGAGCCACGATGAAGATGAGCCAACTGTGCCAGTTCATCATCGCGTGCATCAAATTTTCTCCCCATTGAAAGAGTTGAGCGTACATTACGGCGAAGATTCCTGTGATAAAAGATCCAATCCAAAACGGGATGGCCTGTAACAAGTTATGCTTCAGTTTTTCGTTGTGAATGTTATCAAAAGATTTTTTGATGGAACGGCGAATTAGAATAAAAAGACTTCGCATTATGCAAAAATATAATTTTTTAACGGGTTTGGCTTTACTAATTAGGATAAATCTCTTAAAAAATAATTGAGTCAATAGAGTCACGGATTCACGCATTTACCCTTTTAAATCACCTAATTATTTTCACTAAAAAGAATACTATTGATGTATTCAAAAAATAGAGGTCATGCAGGTACGAATTTCTTCTGTAAATAAATTTTCTTTAATAAGAAAGCAAAGGGTTTATATTAAATTATTTAAAAAAAATATTGAATTGATGGTTGAAAAAAATGGAGGATTGCTCTGTTGTTTTTTAGGTAGAAATAAAAAATTAAAGAAATCGTTGTTTATTTAGTTTTGGTCATTAAAAAAGGCCTGCAAAATTGCAGACCTTCATTTTATTGAAATTAATCGGGATTATTTTTTAACAATTTTCACTGATTGAATTCCTTGTTCAGTTTGAATATTAACAACATAAACTCCTGGAGTTAATTTGCTAAGATCTACTTGATTTTTTACTGAATTTAAAGTGTGAGAAGAAACTACTTTTCCTGAAACGTCAAATACTTGCACATTGCTTACTTTGGAAGCAGCTTCGATATTCAAGACGTCAACCACTGGGTTAGGGAAAACTTTCACTTGAGATTTACTTGTGTTTGCAACAGCTAAAGTCCCAATGTTTAAGGTGTAATCTTCTACTTGACCATAAGATGAAGTTCCGCATGGCGTAGTATTTCCACCCAAAGAAGAATCATGCATTCTAACTCTCATTCTGGTTAGTCCAGTAGTAGCACTAGCAGGAATGGTGATAGAGCCTGTCCAAGGTGCTTTACCAGTTACCGTGAAAACTTGCTCACCTGCATCGGTGAAATCTTTATCATTGTTCAGATCAATCCAAACAATAAGTTGATCAGAAGCGTAAGATGTTCCAGTAAAATTAGCGGTGAAAGTATAAGTCGATCCTGCGGTAACATTTCCAACTACAGATGTGAAGTCTTCATATCCAGCAGTTGAAGTAGAATTATTATTAATGTCTGCAAAAGTAACGTTACTTATTTTTTCAAAACTAGTAGAGGTAGCGCCCGCTGTACAGTAAGTAGGATCAGCTGTCGTAAATGAAAAAGTACTACATCCTGTGGCAGATCCAATGGTGTTTTTAGGAACAATTTTCCAATAGTAAGTTGAGGATCCATCTAGGTTAGTCGCAGTATAACTTGTACCAGAAGTATTGGTAGCCAAAGTTGTTGGATTCATATTTTTATCTAAATACACATCATAAGAATCTGGTGTGCTACCGGTAGTAGGAGCAGACCAAGTTAATGTTTGAGAAAGATAAGCGAGATTGGTCGCACCGTTGGCAGGTAAATTTAAGGTCGCACAATTAGGCGCTGCTGTTGGAAGTGCAGCAGTAACGATTTTGAAATCATCAACTGCAAATCCAAACTGATCCTGTGATGTACATTGGATAGCTACATAAACTTGTTGTCCTGCGTAGGCATTTAAGTTAAACGTATACTCATGCCAAGCGGCGTCAGAAGGCGTAACTGTAACCGGTGAAATTGCTGTAAAGTCTGCAATTGCAGTTCCCGTAGTAGAAACTAAAACTTTGAATTTTTCAGCACCGTAAGAGGCATCGCAGCCTTTACCCCAAAAAGTTAATTTTGCTCCTTCACCTGCTGTTAATTGTACTTGAGGAGAGATTAACCAGTCATTGTTCCAGGGAGCCGATTCTGCTGCAAAACAAACCATCATTTTCGATCCCGTTCTGGCGGTCCAGTTAGATGTTGGTGTAGGATTCAGTGGTGGCGTCGTAGTGGTAGAGTTAAAAACTTGGAAAGATTTTGCTACCATCGTATTAGGAAATGTAATTCCATTAAAACCATAGGTAGGCAGTAAATCAACATCTGTGAGCGTCCAGCTCCCAACATTAGCGATTGCAAAATCAGTGTACGTTTCAAAACTGTCTTCGAAAAGAACTGTTTGAGCTTTCATTGCATCGGAAGCAAATAGGGCGGCCGTTGCTAATAACGAAAATAGAATTTTTTTCATAATAATATAGTTTTGGTTAAAACTGCCAGGAGTTTAAATAAACCAAAACAAATTCATCTTTTTTAATGGTTTCAATCACCATGCTTTCATAATAAGACAGAGGAATTATTTGGAAGATAAAATCATTAAAAGGAATCTGTGCATATCTAGAAATACTTTCGTGTAAAATACTCAGTCCATTCTTTTCGGTGAAAGACGCTTTTCTTTCAAATCTTTTAAAAGGAAAAATCAAAGCCGTATCTTCATTTAGAGAAACATAAGTGAAGCGTAAATTATGAAGTTCGCTTAAATCAAAGGCATTTTCTATCATCCGAATTCCACTAATTTGTTTGCCAATCAAATCTTCCGTGTTTTTCTTAACCATTTCCAGTTCCTCTAAAGTAGAATCGATATTATAGAAAGAGATCTCGTGACCTTCATTAATTATCTTTTTAATTAATTTTTCCAAATGAGCCAGGAGTGAAATTTCAATAAAAAAAGTTGCTCGCATTTCATTACTTTCCAGACTTCTCAAAATCGCTTTCGTATTCTGGATCGTTATTTCTAAAAGTTCATCACTGCTCATACTTCCAACATTTTTAAATGCCCGATCAGGATTAATAATATTAAAAGTCAATAAAATCATTTCGTTAAAGAATGCTTTGGTGAAAGTATAAAAAAAATCTGCAAAATCATCAGGAGAAATTCCTTCGACATTGCAGATTGTTATTGATATAGAAGTGACTTTAAATTTTTTAATCACAAAGACAAAAAAGATGAATGCTTTTATGTCATTCAAAAGTTCAAAAAAGAAGTTATATCGTTTAAATTAGACAAAAATTCTTAACGCTCTTAATTTTAAAAATCTATTGATTTTTCTTAATAAATCAATCCAAAACTTAAAGTATTTGAGGCTAACAATAAAAAAAATCTTAATCTCCTTAATTCCTTAATGGTGAAAAATATTAGTTTCCCAAAAAATTATAAACGCGAATTTTTAAGAATTGTCTTTTACGATTAAAATTTAAATATAGCTCTTTTAGACCGTACTAATTTTTCGCCAACTTTACTTTCAGATTATCCAACATATCTTTCGTCATCTCCGTAATACCGTAATCATAAGAAAGTCCCCAATCTTTTTTCGCCACAGAATCATCAATCGAAGCCGGCCAAGAATCCGCAATCTCCTGACGGAAATCCGGTTTGTAATCAATCGTAAAATCAGGCATTTCTTTCTTGATTTCTTCCGCCAGTTCTTTTGGAGTAAAAGACATTCCACCCAAATTATAAGCAGTATGAACAGAAAGGTTTTCTTTCGGAGCAGCCATCAAATCAAGCGTTGCTTTAATCGCATCACTCATATAGAGCATCGGCATTCCCGTATTTTCAGAAATAAAACTGGTATATTTTCCTTGTTCTACCGCTTCGTAAAAAATCTCTACCGCATAATCAGTCGTTCCGCCACCAGCAGGAGTTTTCCAGGAAATCAAACCAGGATAACGAATACTTCTTACATCAACACCGAATTTAGTATTGTAATATTCACACCATTTTTCACCTGCCATTTTAGAAATCCCATAAACAGTTGTCGGATTCAAAACCACTTCCTGTCCCACATTTTCTTTCGGAATTCCAGTCCCAAAAACCGCGATAGAACTCGGCCAGAAAATTTTCTTAATCAGACCTTCTTTCGCCATTTCACAAAATTGAAGTAACGGTTCGATGTTCAGTTTCCAGGCAAAAAGCGGCTGTTTTTCTGACGTTCCAGATAGCAAAGAAGCCAAATGATAAACCGTCGTTATTTGATAATCTTTAATGACTTGTCGCACCAATTGCGTGTTGGTCACATCCATTCTTTCATAGAATCCGGCAGAAGTCAGATTTTTATCCCAACGGTCAAGTCCAGAAGCGACCACATTTTCAGCGCCATAAATTTCAACTAATCGATTGGTAAGTTCGGTACCGATTTGCCCAAGAGCTCCGGTGATAAGGATTTTTTCCGTTTGGGATTCCATTTATTAGATTTTTAGATTCACGCAAATTTAAGAAAATCGACTATCAAAAGAAATAGTATTCTTAAAATAATTTTTTGGGCGACTTTTATCCGTCTTCCACTCCCGCTTTTTTTCTTTTGCCCGCGCTGAAGTCCTTTAAAAAAGAAAAAAGAGCTCCGTTCAAGCCGGGTCGCAATTCAGGATTTCATAAGGAAAGACGTTTTTTTTATTGATCAAATATTCATTTAACCCGAAGAAATCTTATTCATAATGGAAAAATAATAAAACATAAATCGATTATTAAATGCTTTACTTTCAATGCGTTAAAAAAATCAGTAAGAAATTAAGGTGAATTAAGAATCTGCAACCAAATTCTAATGTTCTGCTAAATAAAAACTATTGATTTTTCTTTATTAATCTTAATTCCTTAATGGTTAAAACATGTTTATTAGTATTATTAATGGTTTTAATATTAATCGTATAAAGCAAAATAGATTTCATTGTTTATTAAAAATAAAATTTATCACATTAGTTTAACTAATTCAGTAGGTTATTTGTTAAAATTCCTCCTGTTGTTTTGCGTTTATTTTAATGCATTTGTCTTTGCATTTCATCGTAAATCTTCGTTTTTAAATTTCAATTTTCTTATTTTTGGTAAAATTTATTACGCATGAAAAAATTCTACTTATTATTTCTTGTCTTTTCCCAATTTGCCTTTGCTCAATTCACCGATATTAATATTGTAAAAGAAATTCACACCAAAGACAAAGGTTTGGTGGTTTCTGCGCATCCGTTAGCGAGTGAGGCAGGAGCGAAGATTATGAAAATGGGCGGAAACGCTTACGATGCAGTAATCGCTACACAATATGCTTTAGCCGTAGTTTATCCACGAGCCGGGAATATTGGTGGTGGTGGATTCTTAGTTGGTGTAAAAAATAACGGTGAAAAATTCACGATCGACTTTCGGGAAACTGCTCCGGAAAAATCTTCCAGAGATATGTATCTCGACAAAAAAGGAAATGCAAATACTGACCTTTCTCAAAACGGCAGATTAGCGGTTGGAATTCCAGGTTCTATTGCCGGATTTTATGCAACTTTAAAACATGCAAAACTCCCGATGGAAAAACTGATTCAGCCCGCAATTGATTTGGCGGAACAAGGATTTGCAGTAACACAGAAAGAAGCCGATTTATTGAATAATCAAATGAAATTTTTCAATCAACATAATAAAACCAAAACCGTTTTTCAAAAAGCAACTGCTTGGAAACAAGGTGATTTACTGATTCAAAAAGAATTAGCAGCCACATTAAAATTGATTCAAAAAAATGGAGCTAAAGGGTTCTATGAAGGAAAAACCGCTCAACTCATCATCGATGAAATGAAACGAGGAAACGGAATTATTACTTTAAATGATTTGAAAAATTACAAAGTGGTTGAAAGAAAACCGCTTACCTTTAATTACAAAGGAACTGAAATCGTGTCGATGCCATTACCTTCAAGTGGTGGAATTCTGTTAGCCCAAATGCTGAAAATGAGTAGTTTCGAAAACATCGATAAATACCAGCAAAACTCAACTCCGGCAGTTCAGATTATGGTGGAAGCAGAACGTCGTTCTTTTGCCGACAGAGCAGAGTATATGGGCGATCCGGCTTTTATTAAAGATCAAACCGAAATGCTAATTTCCGATCAATATCTGAAAAACCGCTGGAAAAGTTTCACCATGAACAAAGCAACTCCAAGTTCAGAAGTAGGTAAAATAATTCCGCAGCCAAAAGAATCTACGGAAACAACTCATATTTCAATCGTTGATAAAGACGGAAATGCAGTGGCAGTTACAACGACCTTAAATGGATTGTACGGAAGTAAAGTGGTCGTTTCCGGTGCAGGATTTTTCTTAAACAATGAAATGGATGATTTTTCCGTAAAACCCGGCGTTCCAAATATGTTTGGTGCAGTTGGCGGTGAAGCAAATTCAATTCAACCCGGAAAAAGAATGTTGAGTTCGATGACTCCAACGATTGTTATTAAAAATTCAAAACCGTATATCATCGTAGGAACTCCTGGTGGAACAACGATTCCAACTTCTGTTTACCAATCGATTGTGAATATTGTTGATTTTAAACTAAGTCCAAACATCGCAGTAAATTCTCCAAAATTTCACCATCAATGGTTACCCGAAACCGTTCTTGTAGAAAAGAATTTCCCGGAAACCACGATTGCTGATTTAGAAAAGAATAATTATAAAATCGAACGAACTTCACAAATCGGACGAACTGAATTAATCATCATTGATGAAAATGGAAACGCTATTGCCGTTGCGGACGGACGTGGCGATGATTCTGTTGGAGTAGAATAAATATTTTAATCATGGCAGTAACTAAATTCAAGCAACAGCTAAGAGATAAAATATTATCCTATAAACCGGATTTTAATTTAGAGGTTTTAAATATAGGTTTAGAAAAATTTAATTTATCAGACGGTAAAGCAGGTGACTATATTGTGAAAGCTGGCGAAGTATGTAAAAATGTTTTCTTTATCGAGAAATCGATTTCACGTTGTTATTTTCTGGGTGAAGATGGCGAGGAAAAAACACTTTGGCTGGAGCCGGAAATGAGTTTCATTACGGAATACGAGAGTTTCAATTCGCAGGCGCCAAGTCAATCCAGTATTCATATTTATGAAGATTCTCTAATATGTTCCATCGATCGGGAAAGTTTGTCAAATCTTTATATTGATTATCACGAATGGGCTCAAGTAGGAATCGCCATTATCGAACATCATTTTATTAATTTGTTTAAAATCACGACTACCATTCATTTTAACGATGCGAGTAAAAATTATGAATTGCTGGAAAATTCCTTTTCGAGATATTTAGATGTGGTGCCTTTGAAGCATCTTGCGTTTTGGTTTAACATTTCTGCCGTGCATCTTTCAAGAATTCGCGCAGAAAGGAATAAAATAGGTGCGAATTAACATATGTTAAGTTGATTGCAAAGGAGTTGCTTTATCTTTGCAATTGATTCTATTACACATGATGAATAAGAGAGTAATCTCATTTCTTGCCTTTGTTGTATTGAATATATTGACGAACTTATTTTAAAAATAATTCTTCAGTTTTATTTATTTGATGCAGCAAAGGATCAAGTTTTCAGCTTTTAAACTACTATTATTTACCAGCCAGTTTTTTCAGCATTCCGTTAAAAATCAAACCATGAAAGGGAAGGACTGAATACCAGTACAATCTTCCCGATAAGCCAAGAGGACGAAAAGTGGCTTCCTGACGAAGGACTCCATTTTTAATCTTAAATTCTAACCAGGCTTCACCTGGAAGTTTCATTTCAGCAAAAAGTAAAAGACGTTTTTCTTCTCTATTTGCATACAGAACGCGCCAGAAATCTACAGAATCTCCCGCTTCTAAATCACTCATATTTCGTCGGCCTCTTCGTAAACCAACGCCTCCAAAAAGTTTATCGAGAAACCCTCTGATTCTCCACAGGAAATCTGCATAATACCAGCCGGTTTTTCCGCCAATACTGAAAACCCGGTCAAAAGCTTTTTCTTCATCATCCACTTTTTCTTCACGAATATCTTTGAAACATCCTTCTTCCGGAACTTCGAGATATTGCCATACTTTACGGCTGTGAAACTGATTAGAAAATGAATCAAACCAACTTGATAATACATCATTCTGTTTAATTTTATCAAAAGCCTGTTGAATCGCTTCATGATAAGAAAAAAGGTGAATGTTTAATTGTTCTGCTAAATTGTTTTTTTTCGCAACTACATCAATTTTCATACTGTCTACCAAATTGATAGCAAGAAAATAACTGGTAGAAGTTACAAAGTATAACCAGTAAGAAGATAGTTTTGGCGTCATCACAGGAACAATGAAAATATGACGTTTCAGACCGCGTATTTCTGCGTACTGCATAAGCATTTGTTCGTAAGTCAGAATGTCTGTTCCGGCGATATCGTAATTATGATTATACGTAAATTCTTTGCCCAAAACGCCGACCAAAAACTGAATAACGTTTCGAATCGCAATTGGTTGACATTTAGTTTTGAGCCATTTTGGTGTAATCATCACCGGTAATTTTTCAACCAAATCCCGGATGATTTCAAAGGATGCACTTCCGGATCCAACGATGATCCCGGCACGAAGACTTGTTAAACCATACACTGAACTTTGAAGCGCTTCTTCCACAGCTTTCCTCGATTCTAAATGTTTTGACAGCTTTTCTTCATTAATGATTCCCGTTAGGAAAATGACTTGCTTAACATCTGTTTTTTCTAAAGCACCGCGAAAATTGTCGGCTGATATTTTTTCCTTTTCTTTAAAATCACCCTCGCTGGAAGACATAGAATGAATTAAATAATAGGCTGCGTCAATATCTTTAGGAATGTTATTTAAAGACTTTTCATCTAGAAAATCATTCTCAATAACTTCGATCTGATTTAGTTTTTCTTTAAATAACTTCAGTCCAAACCGATTCTTATCTCTTACAGAACATACCACGTGATGACCTTCTTCCAGTAACTGAATCAAAAGTCTTTTACCAATATAACCGGTACCGCCTGTAAGTAGAATTTTCATGATGTAAAGTGTTTTTCTAAAATGGTATATCTGCTTTCAAAGATGAATTTTACTTTATCCCGCACGAATTTTCCGGCGAAAAAATCTCCTAAAATCCCGAAAGGCATTTTGAAATTAACAATGTCAGTCATTTTTACTTTTCCGTCAGCTGCTTCTTCAAAATGATGTTCGTGATGCCACATTGCATAAGGTCCAAATCTTTGTTCATCTACAAAAAACTGATGATCTTCCAGATGCGTTATTTCCGTAATCCAGTTGGATTTGATGAATGGTAAAATACCAATTTTATAAGTGATGATTTGTCCTTTGTACGTTTTATTGGGTGGATTATTAGTGATTCTAAAATCCATTTCCTTCGGTGTAATTTTATCTAAGTTCGTTGGCAACGTGAAAAAATTCCACGCTTTCTCTAATGAAATTGGTAAAATCTGTTCGGAAGTCAACGTGTAAATTCCGGATTGTTTGGTCAAATTAATTTTCATCGGTGGAGCGGAAGTATTTTTAGTTTTTAAATATTCAAAATAAAAGAGAATAGAGTAGGACGAAACAATAGAAACTGTCTTCAATCTAAATCGTGCGCTTCTAATTCCCAAGTTTTGAGTGTTATCATAAGAACAACAGGCAAAGTAGGAAGTAATAAGTTTGAAAAACTTATTTTTTTACAGTTGATAATCGCGCTTCTCTAAAATATTTCATCGGAACGAAGAGCATTCCAAAGCATTCGCCTTCTTCTTTTCCTAAATGTTTGTGGTGCATTTTGTGTGCTTTTCTCAAACCACGGAAATACCAGTTATTCGTATTGTCAAACCATTTAAAACGGCGATGGATTAAGATATCATGAACTAAGAAATAACACATTCCATAAATTAGAATTCCCAAACCAACGAAAAACATCCAGTTGATTTCGCCTCTGGTTCCGAAGTAAAAAAGCAAAATACTCGGAATTGCGAAAACAATAAAAAAAGCATCGTTTTTTTCAAATACATGCGGGTAACCAGGCTGATGATGATCTTCGTGCAGATACCAACCCAAACCGTGCATGATGAATTTATGAGTAAGCCAGGTCACTCCCTCCATTGCAATGACAACGGTGATTGTTAAGATAATATATCCTATAATTTCCATTTTATAATTTTAAATATTCGATGATAAAGTTCTTTAATTCTGAGTCGTTGGTCTTTTTGTAATTTTTGTGTAGAAAATTTCGATCTTCATCAATGTGTTGATGGTATCCTAAAATTCTTGGAATGTTTTCCTGTGCAATTAAGCGCATTAATCTAATTTCTAAATTGCTCGGATCTGTCGCCACCGCCATTTCTAACATTTTTTTTCCATGGTTGAAATAGGAGATCTTTTTTATCGGATTAAATGCATGTTTTGCCATGAAAAAATCGCCTACTGCTACAAAACCTGCAAAAATAGGTTCTTTTGTCGTATTATAACTGCTCATCGATTTCTCTATTAAAGTCTTCGAAGCATTTTCAGAATCTTTGCTTAGTTGAATTAAAGTTCTATATTCTTTTAAATTCTGTGAAAACATAAAGCTTGACATTAATAGGAGAAAAAAAAGGGCAAATCGTTTCATTAAAGTAAATTCAAATTTTTATTTAAAATCATTTCTCCGAAAAGATACATTTTTCTGGCATTTGAAACACGAATTCTTTTGGTTAAAAGTAATTCAGGTTTTGTTTTTCTGATTTTCTTAAACAAATTAAAGTAATATTTATAAGCCATAAAAACAGCTAATCTACTTGACATGGGCAACATTTTTATACCGGTTTTGGCATGAGCAAAATCCTTCGCAATATCGTTTTCAATTTCAATTTTATCTTGTGCAGAAAAATTTTTGAAATCAACTCCCGGAAAATAAGTTCGGTCCAAATCAATAAAATCTGCACTGATATCTCTTAAGAAATTTATTTTTTGAAAAGCTGCTCCCAGGCTTTGAGCATAAGGTTTCAAAATTTGATATTCTTCTACATTGCCATCAACAAAGACTTTCAGGCACATTAAACCAACCACTTCGGCAGAACCATAAATGTATTCGTTATACTTTTCGTCATTCAAATCTTTGATTTCTCCTAAATCCATTTTCATTGAAGTAAGAAAAGCATCGACCAAATCCTGTGGAATTTTTTTCTCTCTTTGAGTCAAACAAAAAGAATGTAAAATTGGATTTAATGAAATACCATGTTCTTGCGCTGATTTGTAATTGTTTTCGAAATCTGCCATCAATCTTACTTTATCATAATCGTGAAAAGTATCAACAATCTCATCAGCTAAACGTACAAAACCATAAATGTTATAAATATGTTGACGAATCTCCGGTTTAAAAAGTGATGACGCCTTGTAAAACGAGGTGCTGTATTTTTCGGTAACCATTTTGGAAGAATCTCCACAAAACGAGTTAAATATTTCTAAATTATTCATGGTTAGAATATTTTGTTTTGATTTTTAATAATATAATCTGTCACTACTTTTCCGGAGATTAAAGCGGGCGGAACTCCTGGTCCTGGAACAGTTAATTGTCCCGTATAAAATAGATTTTTAATTTTTTTATTACTGATACTTGGTCTTAAAATAGAAGTCTGCAATAAAGTGTTGGCTAAGCCGTAAGCATTGCCACGACAAGAATTATACCGCTCTTTGAAATCTTGCACGCCAAAACTTTTCTTGAATAAAACTGAACTCCTTAAGTCGACACCGATGTTTTTCTGAACACGATCCATAATCAATTCAAAATAGCGATCATGAATTTCCTGATTGTCTTCTAAATCAACGGCCACAGGAATTAAGAAGAATCCAACTTCCTTTCCTTCCGGACATAAATCTAAATCGGTTTTTGAAGAGAAATTAGCGTAGAACAAAGGTTTCTTTGGCAACTTCGGTTCATCGTAAATATCCACTGCGTGTTGTCCGAAATCGGTATCAAAAAATAAATTGTGATGTTGAAGTTCCGGAACTTTTTTATCAAAGGCTACATAATATAAGAAGGAAGACGGCGCAAAAACTTTCTTTTGCCAATATTCATCGTTATAATTTTTCTCTTCTTTTTTTAATAACTTTTCGGTGTGCGCATAATCTGCTCCAGAAATAACCAAATCTGCCTCAAAAGAATTAGTAGTTGTAATAATTTTTTTTGCTTTATTATTTTCAGTTTGAATTTCTAGAACATTTTGATTAATGTGAAATTCAACGCCCAATTCTTTTGCTAGTTTTACCATTCCCATCGCAACAGCATTGAAACCTCCTTTTGGATACCAAGTTCCCAAACCGAAATCGGCGTGATTCATGAAGTTATAAAACGCTGGTGTATTCTGAGGTTTTGCTCCTAAAAATAAAACCGGAAATTCTAATATACTTTGCAGTTTTGGATTCTTTATATTCTTACGAACGGTTTGTGAAATATTTTGAACAAACAGATTTAATCGAGTTGCAGTTTCTAAACTCACTAATTCTAATAGCGATTTTCCAGGATTATAAACCAAATCTGTCATGGCGATTTCATAATTCTTGCGGGAATCTTCCATGAATTTTCGCAGATGTTTTCCACTTCCAGGTTCTACTTCTTCAAATTTAGCAATGATTTTCTCTGGTTCATCAGAAATATCGATGTAATCATCTTTCCCGAAAACGACTCTGTAACCGGGCGATAACTTCTTTAATTCATAATAATCAGAAACTTTTTTACCAAAATCTGCAAAGAATCTTTCAAAAATATCTGGCATCCAATACCAACTTGGTCCCATGTCAAATTTAAATCCGTCGATTTCCAGCATTGAAGCACGACCGCCTAACTGTTCATTTTTTTCTAAAACCTGAACAGAATAGCCTGCTTGAGCCATATAACAGGCAGAAGCAATTGCAGAAAATCCGGAACCGATAATGATTACTTTTTTCATCTCTTTTAATAATGGAACAAAACTATACTTTTATTTTTAAAATAGAAAATATATTTACTAAATTTGTGCTTTAATTTAAACCAAGATATGAAAAATACAGAAGTAACGCAGGAAAAAATTTTAGACCTTTACTCTAAATATGTCTTAAGAAATAATAAAAAACCGCTGAATGTTTTCACTTTTTGCGATGATCATGAAATAAGTGAATCCGAATTTTATTTCTACTATGCGAATTTCGATCAGTTGGAAGCAGATTATCTTAAATATTTTATGCAGCAAAGTTTACTCCTTATATCTAACGAGGAGAATTATGAAGAAGATGACGCCAAAACAAAAATGTTGTCCTTCTATTTTACCTTTTTTGAACAGTTGACGATTAATAGAAGTTTGGTGATTTACCTTATCGGTTCTGACAAAAATAATTTGGACAATCTTAAAAAATTATGGTCACTGAAAAAAGAGTTTCAGCAGTTTATCAGGTCATTAGATATCTCTGAACCTTTAATGGAAAGTCAAAATGAAAATATGGCGAAAATGGAACGCTTTAAAAATAAAGGAATCGAAGAATTATATTGGGGACATTTTCTCACCACACTTAAATTTTGGATAGAAGATACCAGTTCGAACTTTGAGAAAACCGATATTTTTATTGAGAAATCAGTCGACACGAGTTTTGAACTTTTTGAAATAAAACCTTTGAAGAAATTAATCGATTTAGGAAAATTTCTCTTTAATGAAGTAAAAAACAAATAATGAAAACATTAGATAAAATCCCAACGAGTAAAATCCAGCGTGCCAGTAAATTGATTTCTACGGGTGCAAAAGTTGGCGTTAATTACTTGAAATATTACGGTGAAAAAATCACGAAAACAGAAGACGAAGCCAAGGAAAATTTAAATAAAAATAACGCTACAGATATCTATGACAGTTTAAAAGAACTGAAAGGAAGCGCGTTGAAAGTTGCCCAAATGTTGAGCATGGAAAAAAATATTTTGCCCGCTGCTTATGTGGAAAAATTTTCTTTGTCCCAGTTTCAGGTTCCGCCACTTTCTGCGCCTTTGGTGACCAAGATTTTCAAGACGTATTTTGGAAAAAAGCCGACCGAACTTTTTGACGATTTTGAAGCGAATTCGACGAATGCTGCAAGTATTGGTCAAGTTCATAAAGCCATGAAAGATGGTAAAGAATTGGCGGTGAAAATTCAGTATCCTGGAGTTTCCGACAGTATCTCTTCTGACTTGGCGATGGTAAAACCGATTGCGATGAAGATGTTTAATATTAAAGGAAAAAATTCTGATCAATATTTTAAGGAAGTTGAAGATAAACTGTTGGAAGAAACCGATTATAATTTAGAAATCAAGCAAAGTTTAGAGATTAGAAAGAGTTGTGAGAATTTGCCAAATCTGGCTTTTCCAAATTATTATCCGCAATATTCCAACGACCGAATTATCACCATGGACTGGATGCACGGAATCCATCTTTCGACTTTTTGTTCAGCGAATAAGGATCCTAAATTAGCGAATCAAGTTGGACAAGCCTTGTGGGATTTCTACATGTTTCAGATTCACAAGTTAAGAAAAGTTCATGCTGATCCGCATCCGGGAAATTTCTTGGTTTCTGACAACGGAACTTTAATTGCCATCGACTTTGGATGTATGAAGAGTATTCCGGAGGATTTTTACGTACCTTATTTTGAATTGGCAGTTCGGGAAAATTTAGAAAATAGAGCATTTTTAGATCAAAAATTATTAGAACTTGAAATCATCAGACTCGATGATTCGGTTGAAGAAAAAGAGTTTTTTACGCAGATTTTTTATGAATTGCTTTATTTGTTTACAACCCCTTTTCAGGAAGAAAACTTTGATTTCTCTGATGGTAAATTTTTCGAAGCCATTGCAGATCTTGGACAGAAATATGCAAAAAATACACAGATTAAAGGTAGAAATGCCAATCGTGGATCGAGACATTTTATTTATATGAACCGTACGTTTTTCGGCTTGTATAATTTGATGCACGATATCAAAGCAGAACATATTATCATTAATAATTATAAAAACTTTCAATAAAAGTGAATTTCACTGAAGTACAGATTGACCGAATTATTGAAATGGCGTGGGAAGACCGTACTCCTTTTGAAGCGATTACTTACCAATTTGATTTGGCAGAAAAAGACGTGATTGCTTTAATGAGAAAGGAGTTGAAAAGAAGTTCTTTCAATTTGTGGCGGGCCCGCGTAAATTCGGGCGTGAGTCAAAAGCATTTGCATAAAAGAAATGGTGAAATCGAAAGATTTAAATGTACGAGACAAAGAACGATTTCTGGAAATAAAATTAGCAAAAGATAAGATGCAGAACGAAGAAACAATATTGACAATCAATCATCAGGAAATTCTGGAAAGTGAAAAATTGTTCAGAACCATGTTGATTAATTCGTTGGCGGGAATTCGGCAAGTTGTTTTAATTGGAACCAAGTCGAAAAGCGGCCAGGAGAACTTATCGATTTTCAGTTCATTGATTCATTTGGGAGCACGTCCGCCCTTGTTTGGTTTAATTTCAAGACCGGATTCTGTGGAACGAGATACTTTAGAAAACATCAGAGAAACCGGAAGTTATACGATCAATTTTATTCATAAGGATTTTGTGAAACAAGCGCATCAAACTTCGGCGCGCTATCCGAAAGAAGTTTCTGAGTTTGCTGCTGTAGGTTTAACACCGGAATATGTAGAAAATTGCTTTTCTCCCTTTGTAGAAGAAGCAGAAATTAAAGTTGAAATGAAACTGCAGCAGGTTTTAGACATCGAAATAAATAATACCAAAATGATTATTGGAAGTATCGAATGTGTGCATATTCCCAAAAGTAGATTAGCAGAAGATGGATTGGTAAAACCAACTGATTTACTTTTAAGCGGCGGTTTAGATGCTTATTATACCAGTGAATTTATAGAGCAATTACCGTATGCAAAGCCGTAACTTTACTTTTTACTTCTAATGAAAAATGTTAAAAAGGAACATTTTCCAACAAAGATTTGTCCGGTTTGTAACCGAAGTTTTTCCTGGCGTAAAAAGTGGGAAAAAGATTGGGAGCAAGTAAAGTATTGTAGTGAAAAATGTAAAAAGAATAAACCATAAATAACGATTATCACCATGAGAAATATACTGATTGTCGGCGCCGGAAAAGGAATTGGATTGAAATCTGCAGAACTTTTAAAAGATGAAAACCTCTTCACGATTTCCAGGAACTCGACACCCGAATTAGAAAGTTTAGGAACTCACTTTTTTCAGTTAGATGTTTCTACGGATGATCTAAGTGAAGTATCTTTGCCCGACGAATTGCACGGCGTTGTTTTTTGTCCGGGATCGATTAATTTGAAACCATTTAATCGTTTGTCAGAAGCAGATTTTTTGGCAGATTTTAATAAGAATTTTATGGGTGCGGTAAGAATTATTATGAAATGTTTGCCAGCTTTAAAGAAATCGAAATCGGCGAGTATCGTTCTTTTTTCAACCGTTGCGGTAAAAGTAGGAATGCCTTTTCATACATCAATTGCTGCAAGTAAAGGTGCGATTGAAGGTTTTGCAAAGAGTTTGGCGGCGGAATTAGCGATATCAAATATTCGGGTTAATGTAATTGCGCCATCGCTTTCTGATACTTCTTTAGCGGCGCAACTTCTTTCAACAGAGGAAAAAAGAATAGCGTCAGCAAAAAGACATCCTTTGCAAAGAGTAGGTCTGCCGGAAGATAGCGCCAACATGGTCGAGTTTCTGCTTTCAGATAAAAGCTCTTGGATGACGGGACAAATTATAGGAATTGATGGTGGTTTAGGAAATATAAAACTGTAGAAAAAAATGGAATTAAATTTAATTATTGAGATATTAAAAGAACTGGATTCTTTTCAAAAACTTCAGCCGGGAAGTCAAAAGAGTTTGGAGGATTTCAGAATGTATCTGAATGAGAAAGCCTACGAAAATGAAACACCCAGAAATTTAACCGAGAAGTTTGATTTGAAAGTTAATGATCTTGAAAACGAAATTGCGAAGCAGGTCATTATGCTTGGAAGATATTCTAAACAGTTGATTCGTAAATCTTTGGAGAATAATCCTAATTTGGTGAATGAAGATTTTACCTATCTTTTTAGAATGATGGATTATTCGTCGCTGACCAAAATGCAGCTGATCGAAAAAAACGCACACGAAAAACAAACAGGTATTGAGATTATAAAAAGATTGGTTAAAAATGGTCTTTTAGTCGAAAGTCCTGATTTAAATGATAAAAGAAGTACGCGGATTTCTGTGACGGAAAAAGGGAAAACCGTTTTCCTGGAATCGATGAAAGATATTACAATCGTTTCTAAAATTATGTGTGGAAAATTGAATGAGGAAGAAAAAGAAAACTTGCTGATTTATTTGAAAAAACTCAACACTTTTCACCATACCGTTTATACCAATTTTAAAAATGAAGAATTAGTAAAGATTCTTCAAATGGTTGATTATGACTAATAAAATTTCAATTTTTTGGTTTCGAAGAGATTTAAGATTGGCTGATAATCACGGATTATTTAAAGCTTTAGAATCTTCTGAAAACGTTCTGCCTATTTTTATTTTCGACACCGAAATTCTTTCGAAACTTGAAAATAAAGAAGATCGACGAGTTGATTTTATTGTTCAGGTTTTGCAGATTCTAAATCAGTTTTTAGAGAAATCTGGGAAATCGATTAGGATTCTTTATGGTAAACCTTTAGATGTTTTTAAAGAACTTACTGAAAATTATGACATAGAAAACGTTTTCTGTAATGAAGATTATGAACCTTCTGCCATCAAAAGAGATCAGGAAATTTCAGATTTCTTAAGTCAAAAAAATATTGGATTTCAGTCTTTTAAAGATCAGGTTCATTTTCATAAAGATGATATTTTAAAATCTGATGGAACACCTTATACGATCTATACGCCGTATTCAAAGCAATGGCTAAAAAAGTTTAGTGATGAAGAAGAGGAGTCTTATCCAAGTGAGAAACTCCTTCATCATTTAATTGATGTTGAAAAACAGGAAATTTCTTTAGGAAAAATTGGGTTCATAAAAACGGATTACAAATTTGTTGCTCCTAAAATTAATCGTGAAATTTTAAAGACTTATCACGAAACCCGAAATTTTCCAACAACACCAACTTCTGAAATGAGCGTTCATCTTCGTTTTGGTACAATCTCTGTTCGGAAATTGGCTGCTGAAGCAACAAAGTTGAATGAAACTTATTTGAAAGAATTGATTTGGAGAGAGTTTTTCATGCAGATTCTCTATCATTTTCCAAAGGTCGTCAATGAATCTTTTAAGCGTAAATACGATAATATTTCGTGGTTATATGACGAAGAACTTTTGAAAAAATGGCAGGAAGGAAAAACTGGATATCCGATTGTTGATGCAGGAATGCGGGAACTCAACGAAACTGGATTGATGCACAATAGAGTTCGAATGGTTTGCGCGAGTTTTTTCACCAAACATCTTTTAATGCATTGGCGAATCGGTGAAGCTTATTTTGCTGAAAAATTATTGGATTACGATTTATCTGCGAATAATGGAAACTGGCAGTGGAGTGCAGGAACAGGTTGTGATTCCGCGCCTTACTTTAGAGTTTTTAACCCAGAAGAACAGCAGAAGAAATTCGATCCTGAATTTAAATATATTAAAAAATGGGTCAAAGAATTCGGAACAAAAGATTATCCACAACCGATTGTTGAACACAAATTTGCCAGATTGAGAGCTTTGGAAACTTATAAAAAAGGATTACAGGAACAGGATTTTTAAATCTGTTATTTTAAAAACTTTAAATAAGAATTTTTAAGCTTTTGGGCAAAACTTTAATATGAATAGGAGAGTCGATTTCATTGTATTCTCCGTCCAAATGCCAGTCTTGGGTATCAACTGTAAATTCGATTTCCGGAACAGAAAGGTAAGTGACGTACTGATCTTCTTTTAAACTTTTAGAAAACATACGAGCAGCGAAAAGAGCTCCGTAATACAACGGAAATTTCTTTACTAAAACAATTTCTGCCAAGCCGTCGATCGTACTTGCGTGAGGTGCGATATACGCGTTGTTTCCGAACTGACGAGTATTTGCAACGTTTAACATTAAATATTCGCCGTCGTGTTTCTTAAACTCTTCTGAGGAAAATTTCACCTTAATCGGTTTATAACTAAAGAAAGTCTTTATCGATACTTGAATATAGTTTTTAAAACCTCGACTTGTTTTTTCAAATTGCTTCACTACTTTTCCGTCAAAACCTGTTCCTGAAACGTTGATGGACAGTTTATCGTTAACTTTGAAAGTGTCAATTTCTCGCCATTTCTTAGCTTTAATTTTATCTAAAAGTTCTTCTAAATTTTTAGAAAAATTGTTTTCATTTGAAAATCCATTCCCAGAACCTGCTGGGAAAATCGCCAGAATTTTGCCGGTATTAATCAATCTTTTGGCTACAGAAGAAATAGTTCCATCGCCGCCTACTGCTACAAATACATCAGTTTTATAAAAGTTTTGTTGAATGAAATTTTCAGTTCCTTCGATTGATTCTGAAATATAGAAATTAGGATTTCTCACCGCTTTTTTTAGCGAATCAAGAAATGGCTGATAGTTTTTCTTTGCAGAGAAAGGATTGATGATAAAGGCAACGTTTTCCATAGTTGGCAAAAATAGAGAAAAGCAGTTGATTAAAACTGCTTTCTTGAAAATTATTATAAACCTTGACGACGAATGAATTCATCTGCCAAAAGTGGTTTGATATCAGAAAGTGGAATTTTAATTAAAACGGTGCCGGCAGCATACGCTGTAATTTCGTATTGGTTATAAAGGAAATATAAATACTCCTTATCAAAATAAAAGTTATTATTGAGCGGAATTTCATTCACCAAAAGCATTTCTACTTGTCCTTTGTCGCCATCGTTTTGGGTGAAATTATCCATTAAGATAGGATTCCAGATTTTAGAATCTTGGTTGGAAACGATATCTTCTAAGTGAACGGTTTTGTTGTTTTTAAGATCAAAAACTTTGTAGTTTTCATAATAATATCCATGTGCGCCGCCGGTATAACCATCACCAGTATATTGAATCGTCAAAAAGTCGTTCTCCTTTGAGAATACTTTCATGTGCGAATTATTATCCCAGTTTTGTGCAAATTCTGGTTTATAATCTTTCAAGCTTTCTTTTTCTTCGTCAAAGAATTCTTGCTTCTTTTGATCTAAGGCTGCGGTAAGATTGGTTTTGGAATAATCAGCTAAGTGAATCTTCTTTGGTGCATAAATGGAATCTAAAAGCGCTTTATTTTTAATAGTCGGAAAGGCTAATATTTTGGACTGAAAATGAAGCGTTAGATTTTTATCAATTTTTAAAGAATCATTCACTTTAATTGAATCAGCCGAGAAGTGATCGGCTTTGGTGATTTGTTCGCCTTTATCTTTTAAACTTTCTGCGGAAGTTTTGGTTTTGTCGCAACTGACGAATGCGATTGAAAATAGGATTGATAAGGCTAAGAAATTTTTCATGCTGAAATTTAGTAAAATTATTAATGTTGTTGAATTTAGTAAAACTAGAGTATTCAAAAAAACCGCCAAATGGACGGTTTTTTATATAAAGTTTTAATAAATATTATTTCCTGTCATCAGGCAAAGCATTCGGGTTGTAAACAGCGTCACCGAAAGCGAGCAGTGGTAAACCTATAAATGATAATACGACCAAAAGTATCGTCATTAAAATATCTTTGCCGAAAAACTTCGATAAGCGATCTGCTATGATAATTGAAAAAATAATATTAACAAATGGAATCAACAAAAGAATAAACCACCAAATGGGTTTTTTAACAATATCAAGTAATACAATCGTGTTATAAATGGGAATAAATGCTGCCCAAGCATCTTCTCTTCCTGCTTTTTGAAAAATCTTGTAAAGACAGAATGAATAAAATACATAGAAAATCAAAAAGAAAATCATCATCCCTAATCCCATGGCAAATGCACCAGTCGCATCTCCGGAATTCATTCCCTCATAAGGATTCATTTGTAATAAAGTCATCATAATAGTATCGTTTTTAGTTTATCAAATATATCATATTATTTTAGCAAATAAATTAAATTCTTAGATAATGACAGTTAGTTCTATTAATATCATAAAAAAAGCTGCTCAAATCATTGAACAGCTTTTTACTAAATTTTTAGATATAATTAAACATCGATTTTTGCATAGATTGCATTTTTCTCAATGAATGCTCTTCTTGGTGGCACTTCGTCACCCATTAACATAGAAAATACATTATCTGCTTCTGCCAGATTTTCAATCGCAATTTGCTTTAGCATTCTTTTTTCTGGATTAAGAGTCGTATCCCAAAGTTGTTCTGGGTTCATTTCCCCAAGACCTTTGTAACGCTGAACTTCAACACCTTTTCCATCTGGAGACATTTCCAAAGTGATTTCTTCACGCTCTTTTTCATTATAAGCATAAACTTTTTTATTTCCTTTTTTCAGTAAATACAAAGGAGGTTGTGCAATATAAATATATCCATTCTCGATGAGCTCCTTCATGTATCTAAAGAAAAACGTCATAATTAAAGTGGCAATGTGAGCACCGTCAATATCGGCATCACACATAATCACAATTTTATGATATCTCAATTTAGCAATATTCAACGCTTTGCTGTCTTCTTCAGTTCCTACAGAAACTCCGAGAGCAGTATAAATATTTTTAATCTCTTCGTTGTCGTACACTTTATGAAGCATTGATTTCTCAACATTCAAAATTTTACCACGTAAAGGAAGGATTGCTTGGAAATGACGGTCACGACCTTGCTTAGCTGTTCCACCTGCCGAATCTCCCTCGACTAAGAATAGTTCGGAAATTGCCGGGTCTTTAGAAGAACAGTCAGAAAGTTTTCCTGGAAGTCCACTTCCTCCCATTGGGGATTTACGCTGAACAAGCTCTCTTGCTTTTTTCGCTGCCTGTCTTGCTTTTGCTGCAAGAACAACTTTTTGAACGATTAATTTTGCTTCGTTCGGATTTTCTTCCAAGAAATTAGAAAGCATTTCTCCTACGATTTTATCAACCGCACCAGAAACTTCTGAGTTTCCTAATTTCGTTTTGGTTTGTCCTTCAAACTGAGGTTCCATTACTTTTACAGAAATCACCGCAGTTAAACCTTCACGGAAATCATCTCCGGTAACTTCTACTTTTTCTTTGGCCGGAAGTCCTAATTCATCCGCAAATTTCTTCAGCGTTCTTGTCAGTGCTCTTCTGAAACCTGCAAGGTGAGTTCCACCTTCATGAG
This sequence comes from Kaistella flava (ex Peng et al. 2021), assembly GCF_015191005.1. Lineage (NCBI taxonomy): Bacteria > Pseudomonadati > Bacteroidota > Flavobacteriia > Flavobacteriales > Weeksellaceae > Kaistella > Kaistella flava (ex Peng et al. 2021). Next base: position 522,200 of record NZ_CP040442.1, read on the forward strand.
TATTAATATTATTAACGTAAGAGTGTAGATTTTCTGTGTAAGAAGTGTTGTATCTCATCGCAACTTCTACTGGAATACTGTCTTTTTCACCTTCCATGAAGATGACATTATTCATAATGCTTTCACGGTTTCCGTCGATATATTCAACAAACTCCTTCAAACCGCCTTCAGAGTGGAAAGTATCATGTTTTTCAACGCCTTCTTCATCCACAAATCTTTCATCTGTTAAAGTGATTGTAATCCCTTTATTCAAATAAGAAAGTTCTCGAAGTCTGCTCGCTAAAGTATCATAGTTATAAATCAATTCCTGGAAAATGGTATCATCGGGCTGAAAGAAAACTTCTGTTCCTCTTTCCGTAGTTGTTCCAATTTCTTCTACATCTGCCAACGCTTTTCCTTTGGAATATTTTTGTTGGTAAACTTTACCATCTTTATAAACAGTCGCGATCAGCGAATTAGAAAGTGCATTCACACAAGAAACCCCAACACCGTGTAATCCACCAGAAACTTTATAAGAATCTTTGTCGAATTTTCCACCAGCACCAATCTTGGTCATTACTACCTCAAGAGCAGATTTTTGCTCTTTCTCGTGAAAATCAACCGGAATACCACGACCATTATCTTTTACAGAAATTGACTCGCCTTTGTGAATGATTACAGAAATCATGTCACAATGTCCTGCTAAGGCTTCATCAATAGAGTTGTCGATTACTTCATATACTAAATGATGCAGACCTCTTAATCCAACATCACCAATGTACATTGATGGACGCATTCTCACGTGTTCCATCCCTTCCAGTGCTTGTATGCTACTCGCGGTATATTCTTTTTGGCTCATATTTTTATTATTCATCAAAGCAATTGAGCTTCGACATTTTAATATATTTAAATTAAAATTTTGCTGAGAAACAGAGAGTTGATTCTCTATTTCAAAAGGCTAACAAAGATACTGAATTTGGTCCGAATATGAAAGTTAACGAAGTCATAAAATTGGAGTGTTTTTCCATAAAAAAATCCTCAAAATGATGAGGATTTTTAAATAGATATTAACTTTTATTTTCTTGTTAAACTAAAGTTGCTTCAACTTTGATTTCGGTATTCAACAATTTAGAAATCGGACAGTTTTTTTCTGCATCAGCAACTAATATATCAAATTTTTCTTTAGAAATTCCTGGAACTTTTGCCATCAAAGTCAACATTGATTCCGTTATTTTTCCTTCTTTTGGATCTAAATTTATGACGCACTTAGTTTCTAAATTTTCAGCTTTAAAACCGGCTTCATCGATTTTGAAAGATAAAGCCATCGCGAAACAACCGGCATGGGCTGCAGCGATTAATTCTTCGGGATTTGTTCCTACACCTTCTTCAAAACGAGAGCTGTAAGAATATTGTGTTTGGTTCAAAGTCGTGCTTTGAGTGGTTAAATTTCCTTTTCCATCTTTGCCTGAACCTTGCCAAATGGCTGTTGCATTTCTTTTCATAATGTAATTTTTTGGGTGTTTTTATATTGTAACATCAAATTTACATCATTATTTTTATACTGATTTTCCCTCATGAATATAAGACTGATAGATGGTTTAATTGACGAAACGCGAGTGAATATATAGAACTTAAAAATAAAAAAGCGAACTATAACAGCTCGCTTTTGGTAATTTATTTTGTTTAAACTAGATTGTTTTCATCAAAACGACATCGTCAATCTTCTCTACTTTTACTAAATTGTATTTTGTTAAGTTCTTGGTAGCTTTGTCCCATTTCTTTCCAGACAGGTTAGATTTTACTTTTACAAGTCCCAATGTCATTGGTTCTTCTGAAGAATTCAAAATTTCCAAAACCAATTTTTCGTCTTCATCCAGTTCAAAAGTTGGTGTTGCTTTTTCAGGTTTCATTTGTGGGAAGAATAATACTTCTTGAATAGATGGATTGTTCGTTAAAAACATAATCAAACGGTCCATACCGATTCCTAATCCTGAAGTTGGCGGCATTCCGTATTCCAAGGCTCTCAAGAAATCTTCATCAATAAATTGTCCTGCTTCATCATCACCTTTCTCAGCCAGTTTTAATTGTGCTTCAAAACGCTCTCTTTGGTCGATGGGATCATTTAATTCCGAATAAGCATTTGCGATTTCTTTTCCACAAACCATTAATTCAAAACGTTCTGTTAAACCTTCTTTGCTTCTGTGTTTCTTTGTTAAAGGTGACATTTCAATAGGGTAGTCCGTAATGAAAGTCGGTTGGATATAATTTCCTTCACATTTCTCACCAAAAATTTCATCAATTAATTTTCCTTTACCCATTGTTTCATCCACTTCAACTCCGATTGATCTTGCAAAATCGAACAATTCCTGTTCTGATTTTCCCGTGATATCAAATCCGGTAAAATGTTGAATTGATTCCGTCATCGAAACTCTCGGATATGGCGCTTTCCAGTTAATGGTTTGTTCACCGAAAGTTGAATCCGTAGATCCGTTCACTTGAATTGCAGAAAATTCCAACAATTTCTCAGTGAAATCCATCATCCAGTTATAATCTTTGTAGGCAACGTAAATTTCCATCGCCGTAAATTCTGGGTTATGAGTTCGGTCCATTCCTTCATTTCTAAAGTTTTTCGAGAATTCATAAACACCGTCAAATCCACCTACGATCAATCGTTTTAGATATAATTCGTTGGCAATTCTTAAATATAATGGAATGTCTAAAGCGTTGTGATGCGTGATAAAAGGTTTTGCTGCGGCACCACCTGGAATCGCCTGTAAAATGGGAGTTTCAACTTCAAAATAACCTGCAGTATTAAAGTAGGTTCTCATCGCATTGAACAGTTTTGTTCTTTTAATGAAGACTTCTTTTACTTGCGGATTTACGATTAAATCTACATAACGTTGTCTATATCGAAGTTCCGGATCATTGAAAGCATCAAAAGTATTTCCGTCAGCATCAACTTTCGGTAACGGAAGCGGACGTAAAGATTTAGTTAGAATTTTGAAACTTTCCACTTTGACGGTCATTTCACCAACTTGAGTGTTAAATAATGTTCCTTCAATTCCGATGATATCACCGATGTCTAAAAGGTGTTTGTACACTTCATTATAAAGGGTTTTATCTTCACCAATACAGATTTCATCACGGTTAAAATAAACCTGAATTTTACCCTCAGAATCCTGAAGTTCAGCAAAACTTGCTTTCCCTTGAATTCTACGGCTCATCAAACGACCTGCAATAGTTACTTTTTTACCTTCAGTAAAATTCTCCTTTATTGTTTTAGACGTTTCTGTAATTTTATATTCTTCGGCCGGAAAAGCATTAATACCCATTTTTTCTAGGGTTTGTAACTTTTCTCTTCTAATGATTTCCTGTTCTGATAACTGCATTTTTCTTGCTATTTTAAGAGTGCAAATTTAGTAAATTTTTAGGGAAGAAAAGAACGTAGAAATTCTCGTTAAATTTAAATGTTTTGCAGTAGTTTTTCATTTTTAAAGTCATTTTGTTTTTAAATATTTTAATGGAAATAAACATGATATTTATTTGGATTGATTCCAAATCTTCAATATATTATCTTCCGTGGGCAATTTTCCTTAAATTTGTAATGTGAAAAAATGGTTGGTTTATTTTATGATTGTTACTTATCTCGCTTCTTTTTGTGAGATGAGACAAGTTGCGAAATTACCGAATCTCATTGAGCACTACATTTCTCATAAAATTGAGAATCCTGATATTTCTGTTTTTGCATTTTTAAAAATGCATTACCTCGACGAGCAAAAAATAGATAAAGATTATGATCAGGATATGAAATTGCCTTTCAAAACTCATGATTTATCCAGCATTTCAATCGTTTTAAATATTCCACCAGAAAAAACAACTTTTACTTTGCAACATCAATCTATATATGTTGATGTTTCTTCAAGTTTTTCTTATTCGGAAAAATTCTATCCTTCTGTATTTCAAAAAATCTGGGAACCTCCTAAAATTTAATTTAAAATTTTCCCGTGTAAAATCAGGTCGAATCTTTCGATTCTAACTGGTTTTATCCTAGACTAAATTTAAATTTTAGATTCAAAAAAATGGACGAATTACATTTGCATTTGGTGGTCAACCATTTGCCAATTATATTTCCTATCGTAGGAATTATAATACTCCTCATCGGAATTTTCAGTAAATCCGAAGTTACCAAACGAAACGCCTACTTCATTTTTATTCTCGGAGCCTTTACTTCAATGGCCGCAATGGGAACAGGTGAAGGTGCTGAAAATTCTGCAACAAAAATTGCAGGTCTTTCTGAAAATCTGATAAAAAAACATGAAGAAGTCTCTGAAATATTTGCAGCCTTAACTTACGTTTTGGGAGCAATCTCTATGGTTGCTCTCATTGCCAGTTTCAGAAATTCAGTCATATCGAAATATGCGCCGTTTGTGGTCGGAATTCTCGCAATTGTTTGTCTCTTCTTTGCTCAAAAAGTGGGAACAACCGGTGGTGAAATTAAACACAACGAGATCAGAACTGGCCAAGACTTCGACTATCGAAATTTTGAAGGCAATGGTCCGGCTTCCAAAAGTGATAAACATGATGATTAATAATGTTATCAGAGTTTATCTGGTAACTTCTTAAAGAAATAATATGCTTAATAAAATTATAGAATTTTCTATAAAAAATAAACTGATCATCATTTTGATGACGCTTGGTTTAATTATTTATGGACTGTTCGAACTCAGAAATCTACCGATCGATGCAGTTCCTGATATCACAGATAATCAGGTTCAGATCATCACCGTTTCACCAAGTTTGGGTGCGCCGGATGTCGAACGGTTTATTACCTTTCCTTTAGAACAGATCAATTATAATATTCAGGGAATCAAAGAAATGCGAAGTTTTTCGCGCTTTGGTTTATCTGTAATTACCATTGTGTTTAAAGACGATATCGATTTAATGGTCGCTCGTCAACAAGTTGCGGAGCGGCTTCAACAAGTTTCAAAAGATATTCCCACCAATTTAGGAGTTCCGCAAATGGCACCAATTTCTACAGGTTTAGGGGAAATTTATCAATATGTGGTTCGTCCGAAAAAAGGGTACGAACACCGATACAATCCCATGGAATTACGAACGATTCAAGATTGGATTGTCCGCCGACAATTGCTCGGAACGCCTGGAGTCGCTGATGTCGCCAGTTTTGGTGGCTATTTAAAACAATATGAAGTTGCCGTAAATCCCGCTATTTTAAAATCAATGGGCGTTACCATCACCGAAGTTTTTGATGCTTTGCAAAAGAACAATCAAAATACCGGTGGTGCTTATATTGAAAAAGGACCCAGCGTTTTGTTTATCAGAACGGAAGGTTTGATGAATCAAATTCCGGACATTGAAAACACAGTGGTTAAAAATTTGGCTGATGGAACTCCAATTCTCATTAAAAATATTGGTAAAGTTCAATACGGAAAAGCCATCCGTTATGGTGCAATGACTTACAACGGCGAAGGCGAAGTTGCCGGTGCCGTCGTGATGATGATGAAAGGAGCAAACTCCAATGAAGTCATCAAAGATGTTAAAGATAGAATCGCTGAAATTCAAAAAACACTTCCGGAAGGAGTGAAAATAGATGCGTTTCTGGACCGAACAAAAATGGTGAATAATGCCATCAGTACGGTAAGTAAAAACTTATTGGAAGGTGCTTTAATTGTAATCTTCGTCTTGGTTTTATTTCTTGGAAATTTCCGTGCGGGACTTTTGGTTGCATCCGTCATTCCTTTGGCAATGCTTTTCGCCATTATCATGATGAATATTTTCGGTGTTTCTGGAAACTTAATGAGTTTAGGCGCGTTGGATTTTGGTTTGATTGTCGATGGAGCCGTGATTATTGTCGAAGCAATTCTGCATCGGTTTAAACATTTAACAAAGTTTCAGGACAAGAAAATTTCCCAGGAATTTATGGATCGCGAAGTTTATACTTCCTCCAGTACCATGATGAATTCAGCGGTTTTCGGTCAAATTATTATCCTGATTGTATACCTGCCAATTTTAACGTTACAAGGAATTGAAGGAAAAATGTTTAAGCCAATGGCACAAACTGTAATCTTCGCTTTACTCGGTGCCTTTATCCTTTCGCTGACGTACATTCCAATGATGAGTTCTTTGTTTTTATCTAAAAAAATAAATCTAAAGAAAAACTTTTCAGATAAAATGATGGCAAAGTTTGAAGCCTTTTACCATCGAACTTTAAATTTCGTTTTAAAGATTCCGAACTTGGTTTTCTTCAGCGTTGTCGGATTATTTTTAATCTCTTTGTTTGTGATGTCAAGATTGGGTGGAGAATTTATTCCCTCGCTGCCCGAAGGAGATTTTGCTGTCGATACCCGAGTTTTACCCGGAAGTAATTTGAAAACCTCTACTGATGCGGTTCAGAAATCTTCAAAAATTTTAATGAAGAAATTCCCGGAAATCGAAAAAATTGTCGGAAAAACCGGAAGCAGTGAAATCCCAACCGATCCAATGCCGATCGATGCAAGTGACATGATGATCATTCTGAAACCTCGCAAAGAATGGACTTCTGCTAAAACTTATAATGAGTTATCGGAAAAGATGTCCGCTGAATTAAAGAAAAATCTCGTCGGCGTTACCTATTCTTTCCAATATCCAGTTGCCATGCGTTTTAACGAATTAATGACAGGAGCAAGACAAGACGTTGTTTGTAAAATTTACGGTGAAGATCTGGATACTTTAAAAGTGTATGCTGAAAAGTTAGGTGAGATTTCTAAGAAAATTGATGGCGCTCAAAATATTTACGTAGAACCAATTTCAGGAATGCCACAAATCGTGATTTCTTACAAAAGAGAAGCGCTTTCGCAGTTCGGTTTAAATGTCGAAGATGTCAATAATATTGTCAACACTGCATTTGCCGGACAATCTACAGGTTCTGTTTTCGAAGGCGAAAAGAAATTCGATCTCGTCGTTCGTTTAGATGGTGAGCAAAGAAAGAATGTTGAGGACGTCAACAATCTGTTAATTTCTACACCTTTAGGAACTGAAATTCCGTTAAGCACCGTTGCAAGTGTTGAACTCAAAGAAAGCGTCAATCAAATTCAACGTGAAAACGCACAACGCAGAATCATCGTTGGGTTCAATGTCAGAAACCGCGATATTCAGTCGACCGTAGAAGATTTACAGAAAGTCGTCGAAAAATATTTCAAACTTCCACCCGGATATTCCATTTCTTACGGCGGAACATTTGAAAACCTTCAACACGCGAAATCCCGTTTAATGATCGCAGTTCCCATCAGTTTATTGCTGATTTTATTGATGCTCTATTTCGCCTTTAATTCCGTGAAATATGGCTTGCTCATTTTCTCCGCAATTCCACTTTCAATGATTGGCGGAATTATGTCGCTCTGGATTCGCGGAATGAATTTCAGTATTTCCGCCGGTGTCGGTTTCATCGCACTTTTCGGAGTTGCCGTATTAAATGGAATCGTATTAATCGCCGAATTTAACCGTCAGAAATTGCATCATTCCGATTTAAAAGACGTCGTAAAAATCGGTGGAAGAACCAGATTACGTCCGGTTTTAATGACCGCTTTAGTCGCCTCACTCGGCTTTTTACCAATGGCTTTAAGTCAAGGCGAAGGCGCAGAAGTTCAAAGACCTTTAGCAACAGTCGTCATCGGCGGATTGCTCTTGGCCACGTTCCTCACGCTCTATTTGTTGCCCCTAATTTACATTTGGTTCGAAGAACATTTCCCAGACCGACGTAAAAAAATTGTAGAAATAAGTGCCGAAGAAGATGGTTACGATGAGTAAAATAATGATTTGGGCAGACATTTCCGCCTGAGTTTATCCTGAGCTTGTCGAAGGGCTCCCGCTTTTTTTTATTGGTGGCTTCGACAAGCTCAGCCACCAATAAAAAAGAGCTCCGCTCAAGTCGGGCTGCAGATTTTAGATAAAATAAAAAGTCAGATAAAAATAAAGGTTTACGCACTTTTTGCAAACTTTTGACTGACTTAAAAAAAATAAAACTTTTGCCTCTTTTGCGGTAAAAAAATCATTTAAAGAATTTAAAAATGAAACAAATTATAAAAATAATTATAACATTTTCAGTAGTGATAGCAATTCAACTGAAAGCACAAACGCCGATTTCACTCGAATCGGCTTACGAAAAAGCCTTTAAAAATAATCTCAATTTAAAAAACGGACAACTTCGAATTGATTACCAAGACAAGATCAAAAAATCTTCTGCCGTAATCGATCCGCTGAACGTTTCCGGAGAAATCGGTCAATTCGTTTCCGCTTATACGGATACTAAATTTTCAGTCAATCAAACTTTCAGATTACCTGGTTTTTACAACAGTCAGAAACAGGTTTTAATGGAAGAATGGAAAAACTCCATGCTGAATTTAGATCTTCAAAAATGGCAATTGAAACGCGAGATCGCTTTGATTTACAATGAACTCAATTATCAGACGGAAAAAGAAAAATTGCTATTGAGAGCCGATTCCATTTATACCAATTATTACAAACGCGCTGAACTCAGATTGAAAAAAGGAGAAAGTAATATTCTGGAAAAAACCACGGCAGAAAATTACAGAAGTCAGGCTGAAATTCAGTTGGCAAATCTGAAGAAAGACCGTGAAGTTTCCCTTTATCAGTTCAATTATCTGATCAATGATGAAACAATGTATTCAAACGAAAATTCAAATTTCTATGAAATGAATGGTCCGACTCAAGATCTGAATTATGCTGGAAATCCCATAGTTTTAAAGCAACTGGAACAGCAGAAAGCGATAGAACTGGCCAAATTAAATGCAGAAAAATCCAAACTTTTGCCGACCTTTAATATTGGGTATAATAATTCCAGCATGTACGGAACTGGCGCAGATGACAAGTTTTATGAAAGATCAGCTCGTTTTCATTCCGGAATGATTGGCGTTGGAATTCCACTTTTTAATGGAGCGCAGAAATCATTGATTGAAGGACAGAAAATCAACCAACTCATCGCGGAAAACAATTATGAACTCGGTTCCAGAAATTTAAAAAATCAATACGCAACACTTTTCGGTGAATATGAAAAACTAAAAAGTGAAACAGATTATTACAAATCCAAAGGTTTAAAAAATGCAGAAACGATTATGAAAACCGCAAACCGATTGTATTATGAAGGTGAAATCAATTATCTGGAATGGTCCATTTTGATCAACCAAAGTTTAGATATTCAAAACAAACTCATCGACACCCAAAAATTGCTGAATGAGAAAACAATTCAGTTAAATAATTTAACGCAACAATAATTTAAAATAAACAAAATGAAAACATATACCGTCCTTCACCGCGTCCTTCACTGGATTTTTGCACTGGGAATCCTGGTTTTATTTACCACCGGATTTCTCCGAATTGTGTGGATGAGCAAAGCCGTAATTTCTGCAGCCGTTAATAAAAATGCACAAATTCAAAGTTTAAATCTGGATAAACAAAGTCTTCGAACCATCGTTCATTCCATTCAGGATCCTATGTTTCAATGGCATGTTTACGCTGCTTACGTCATTACTTTTGCCTTTATCGCCAGAATTATTTATATGATTGTAAAGGGAATTAGATTTCCGAATCCTTTTCTAAAAACAACGTCTGCTAAAGAGAAATTTCAAGGTTTTATCTACGTCGGATTTTACGTGTTAATAGCCGTTCAAATAATTACGGGAAGTGTTCTAAAATTTGAGATCGGCTCAGAATCTTTTGCTGATTTAGCAGAAACGACGCATAAACTCGCGGTTTACTGGATGCCGATTTTCGTTATTTTACACTTCGGCGGAATTGCCATTTCTGAAAATACAAATCGAAAAGGAATCACCTCAAAAATGATCGGTGGTGAATCTTAACAACAAAATTTTTAAAATGAAAAAAGTACTTATAATATTTTTAAGCCTCATGATTTTTTCCTGCTCCAAAGAAGAAGTGGTTCCGGAAGAAATCGGCACCGTCGTTGGAGATCAGGTTTCTTTAACCGATCTGCAAATCAAAAATTCGGGCATTGAAACCAGCACTTTAAACAACCTCGATATCGCTCATAAAATTATGCTCACCGGGCAGGTTGACGTTCCACCGCAAGGAATGGCAAGTGTTTCGGCGCCAAGCGGAGGTTACGTGCGAGTTTCGAGATTTATGCCGGGAAATTATGTTTCTAAAGGACAGACTTTAGCCACTTTAGAAAATCCAGAATTGGTGCAGTTGCAGCAGGATTATCTGTTGGCAAAATCGAATTTACAATACGCCCAACAGGATTATTCGCGCCAAAAAGATTTGAATGAAAACAAAGCCAGTTCTGATAAGGTGACTCAAAAAGCCTTTAATGAAAGCCAGAATCAAAATATAATGATGAAAGGAATGGCGCAAAAATTAACCGCGATGGGAATTAATCCAGGCTCTTTAAATGCGAATAATATCCGCCGAACTTTTGCCGTAACATCTCCAATTTCCGGTTATATTTCTACGGTAAACGTGAATATCGGACAATATGTTTCGCCCATGGATAAAATGTTTGATATCGTCAATACTGGTGATTTACATTTGGCTTTAAAGGTTTTTGAAAAGGATTTAAGTAAGATTAAAGTTGGTCAGAAAGTTTTCGCTTATACCAATCAAAATCCTACCAAAAAATATGAAGCCCGCGTTTTTATTATTGGAAAAGATTTCTCCGCGGACCGAAGTGTTTTGGTACATTGTCATTTTGTTGATAACAGTTTGGCTTTACTTCCGGGAACTTTTATGAACGCCGAAATGGAAGCCGATTCTGAAGATGGAATTGTAATACCCGATGACGCCATCGTAACCTGGGAAGAAAAACAATATATTTTTGAAGAAGTTAAACCCAAAACCTACAAGATGTTTCCCGTAGAAATCGGAAATGCTGAAAATGGATTTACGGAACTTTTAAATTTTAAAGAAGAAAATAAAAGTAAAAAATTCGTAACCAAAGGCGCTTATCAATTATTAATGGCGCTGAAAAATGTAGAAGAATAAATTTTTAAAAATTTACTTGCAGATAAAAAAAACATTTATATATTTGCTCCAATGAAAACAAGAACAAACATTACTTGGTGGCATCATTCAAACTTCAAAAGGGTCTGAAGCAAATCTTGTATTCTGTTTGTAAAAACATATAAAAAGACTTTGACGTGACTCGTTAAGGTCTTTTTTTTTATCTAAATTTTAAAAAACATCATGGAATTTAATCAAACTGTTAACATAAAAACAACCATCAAATCGGTGATGAGCGATCTATTCACGCCCGTCGGAATTTATCTGCGACTTCGTGATAAATTTCGCGATACCATTTTGTTGGAAAGTGCCGGAAATCAAAATACCGATAACAACTTTTCTTTTATCGCCATCAATGCCGTTGCCGGAATTGAAATCCGAAATTTTCATGAAGCAGAAATAAAATTTCCAGTTGGTAATCCACATAAGATCGCTTTAGAAAAAGAGAAGTTGAGTGAATTATTAAATGATTTCACCAAATGTTTTGTTTGTGAAGAACCATCTAAAGAAATTGGTAAATCGGCACAAGGATTTTTTGGTTACACGAGTTACGATGCGATTCCGTTTTTTGAAAACATTCAATTTAAAGAACTTTCAGACGAAAATAAAATTCCATTATTACGATATCGTCTTTATCAGTATGTGATTGCGATTAATCATTACAACGATGAGATGTTCATCATCGAAAATAAAATCGATGGACTGAAATCAAATACGATCGAAATTGAAAACTTGATCAACCAGAAAAATGCTCCTATTTTTCCGTTCAAAATCACCGATTATGAAACTTCAAATTTGAAAGATGAAGAATATCGAGAATTGGTAGAAACCGCAAAGAAACACTGTTTCCGTGGCGATGTTTTCCAATTGGTTTTGAGCCGAAGGTTTGAGCAAAAATTTAATGGTGATGAATTCAATGTTTACCGTGCTTTGCGACATATTAATCCTTCTCCTTATTTATTTTATTTCGATTACGGAGATTTCAAATTAATGGGCTCCAGTCCAGAAAGTCAACTGATCATAAAAGACGGAAAAGCTATTATTCATCCGATTGCGGGAACTTTTAAAAGAACTGGTGAAGTTCAGAAAGATTTAGAAGCAGCAGAAGAATTGAAAAAAGATGCGAAAGAAAATGCAGAACATACGATGCTTGTCGATTTAGCGCGAAATGATTTAAGCATTTGCGGTAAAAATACGACGGTTACGAAGTTGAAAGAAGTTCAGTTTTTTTCTCACGTCATTCACTTGGTAAGCGAGGTTACCGCCGATGTTGAAGAAAATCAAAATCCTTATGAAATGATCGCTACTACTTTTCCTCAGGGAACTTTGAGTGGCGCCCCAAAATATAAAGCGATGGAATTGATCGATTCTTATGAGAAAACTTCGCGTTCCTTTTACGGCGGTTGTATCGGGTTTGTCGGTTTCGATGGAAGTTGCAATCAGGCGATTATGATCCGAACTTTTTTAAGTAAAAATAACACGCTTTATTATCAAGCCGGTGCTGGAATCGTTGCAAAATCTACAGCGGAAAATGAATTGCAGGAAGTGAATAATAAACTGAATGCGCTGAAAATGGCGGTTAAAAAAGCAACCTCAATTTAAGAAAATACAATTATGAAAATATTAGTCTTCGATAATTACGACAGTTTTACGTATAATTTAGTTCAAATGATTGAGCAGATCAGTGGCGATAAAGTAGATGTATTCCGAAATGATCAAATCAGTTTAGAGGAGATCGAAAAGTATGATAAGATCGTTCTTTCTCCCGGTCCGGGAATTCCGAGTGAAGCGGGAATCTTAATTGAACTGATTAAAAAATACGCGCCAACAAAATCGATTTTAGGAGTTTGTCTTGGTCAGCAGGCGATTGCGGAAGCATTTGGCGGAAGTTTGATTAATCTCACGGAGATTTATCACGGCGTTGCAACGAACGCTCAAACAATTAAAAAAGACGCTCGACTTTTAAGGGATTTACCCGAAAATCTGGAAGTTGGTAGATATCATAGTTGGGCCGTAAATCCCGTAGATTTCCCCGAAGAACTGGAAATTACGTCAGTTGATGAGAACGGAATGATCATGTCGCTTCAACATAAAAACTACGATGTTCAGGCAGTTCAATATCATCCGGAAAGTATCTTGACACCGCACGGAAAAAAGATTATCCAAAATTTTTTACAGAATTAAAATGAAAGAAATATTACAATATTTATTCGACCATCAAACTTTGAGCAAAGCTCAGGCGAAATCAATTCTACTGGAAATTTCAAAGAATATTTTTAATGAAATTGAAGTGACTTCTTTCGTTACCGTGTTTTTGATGCGTAGTATTACGTTGGCAGAATTGGAAGGTTTTACCGAAGCATTGCAACAACTTGCGCCGAAAATTCACTTGGGAACGGATGATTTGGTGGACATTGTTGGAACCGGTGGCGATGGAAAAAACACGTTTAATATTTCAACTTTGGCGAGTTTGGTTGTTGCCGGAACTGGACAAAAAGTAGCGAAACATGGAAATTATGCGGCCTCAACAATTAGTGGAGCGTCCAACGTTTTGGAAACTTTAGGTTATCGGTTTAAAGAAACAGAAGCCGATTTGAAAAACGATTTAGAAAAAGGAAATTTCTGTTATTTACACGCACCAATTTTTCACACTTCATTGAAGTCAATTGCACCGATGCGTAAAAATTTAGGTTTAAAAACTTTTTTCAATATGTTGGGACCTTTGATTAATCCGGCTCAACCAAAATATACCATGATAGGTGTTGCGAATTTGGAAATCGCACGGATTTACCAATATTTATTACAGAAGAAAAATGCTGATTTTTTACTCGTAAATGCTTTAGATGGTTACGACGAAATCAGTTTGACGAGCGATACGAAAATCATTAATAAATATGGCGAAAAGATTTATTCAGCCGAAGAATTGCAGTTTAAAAATATCGAAGCAGAAACTATTTTCGGTGGTAACAGTATTGAACAAGCAGCGCAAATTTTCAAAGGCATTTTAGAAGGAAAGGGAACGTACGAGCAGAACGCCGTTGTTTTAGCCAATGCATCCATGGCTTTGAAAAATACGGAGAAATATGGCGATTACGAAAATTGTTTAATGATGGCGAAAGAAAGTTTAATGGAAGGAAAAGCCTTGAATTGTTTAAATCTTTTAATTGATTAGAAATGAATATTCTCGATAAAATAATTGAACAAAAAAAGCACGAAGTTTCGGAAGCAAAAAAGAAAATTTCTTTAACGCAATTAAAAGATGCAGCACTTTTTAACCGAAAAACTTTTTCCTTAAAAGAATCAGTGAAATCGGGTTGTGGAATAATTGCTGAATTTAAAAGACAATCGCCAAGTAAAGGAATTATTAATGATAAGGCAGAGGTTTTAGAAGTTGCAAAATCATATCAAAAATTTGGAGCAAGTGGAATTTCAATCCTGACTGATTCAGAATTTTTTGGAGGGAAATTAGAAGATATTTTGAAAGTACGAAGTGAAATTTCAATTCCTATTTTGCGAAAAGATTTCATGATTGATGAATATCAGTTTTACGAAGCAAAAGTGAATGGAGCAGACGTGATTTTATTAATCGCTTCGTGTCTTTCTCCAAACCAAGTTCAGGAGTTTACACAATTATCTCACGAATTAGGTTTAGAAGTTTTGTTGGAAATTCATACAGAAGATGAGTTAAATCACTGCAATAAAAACATTGATTTAGTCGGAATTAATAATAGAAACCTCAAAGATTTTAAAGTTGATTTACAACATTCGGTCAATTTGAAAAACCTTTTGCCAAAAGAAGTTTTGGCAGTTGCAGAAAGCGGAATTTTTTCTGTAGAAGATTTTAAATTTTTGAAGGAAAAAGGGTTTGATGGATTTTTAATGGGAGAATATTTTATGCGAAATGAAAATCCAGGAATTGCTTTTGAAGAATTTATAAAAGATGTTAGAAACTAGATTTTAGAAATTAGAATGAGCCAACAACCAACAATAGATAACCGACAACCAAAACTTAAGGTTTGCGGTTTAACAAAACTAGATCAAATTGAAGAATTAATTTCTTTAAAGACAGATTTTTTGGGCTTTATCTTTTATAAGAAATCGCCGCGTTATGTTTTAAATTCTTTGACTTTAGATCAAATAAGATCAATAAACCATCAAGGAAAAGTTGGAGTTTTTGTTAATGAAAGTCTAGAACAAATTATAGAAATATCTGAAAAAGCCGGACTCAATTTCATTCAACTTCACGGTGATGAACTTGATGATTTTATTTTAGAATTAAGAGAAAAACTACATCCTGAAATTAAAATAATCAAAGTCTTTAGAATAGGAACAGAACTAGAAAATTTAAAATTTAAAATCCAAAATTTAAAATCTGAAGTAGATTATTTTCTTTTCGATACCGATTCAAAAGCTTTTGGTGGAACAGGAAAATCATTCGACTGGCAAGTTTTAAATGAATTAGAAATCACCAAACCGTACTTTTTAAGTGGTGGAATTTCAGAAGAGAATATTGAAAATATCAAATTATTAAAACAGAAACCCTTTGCTTTAGATATCAATTCAAAATTTGAAATTGAACCTGGAAATAAAAACATAGACAAAATAAAAGAAATTAAAAAACTTCTCGATTAAAAAGTTGAGAAATGATAAAAAAGATAAGATGAAAACATACAGAAACCCAGATGAAAATGGTTATTACGGCGAATTTGGTGGTGCCTTTGTGCCGGAAATGTTATACCCAAATGTAGAGGAACTTCAACATAATTATTTAGAAATAATTAATTCTGCTGAATTTCAGGAGGAATACCAAGATTTGTTGAAGAATTACGTTGGTCGTGCAACTCCGTTATATTTTGCGAAGAATTTGAGCGAAAAATATCAGACGCAAGTTTATCTGAAAAGAGAAGATTTGAACCATACTGGCGCGCATAAAATTAACAATGCTTTAGGTCAAGCCTTGCTCGCTAAAAAATTAGGAAAGCATAGAATTATTGCAGAAACTGGCGCAGGACAACATGGCGTTGCGACGGCAACTGCTTGTGCTTTGCTCGGATTAGAATGCATTATTTATATGGGCGAAGTTGACATTGCCCGTCAAGCACCGAATGTTGGACGAATGAAAATGTTGGGAGCAACCGTTATTCCTGCGACTTCTGGATCTAAAACTTTGAAAGATGCAGTGAATGAAGCGTTAAGAGACTGGATTAATAATGCTTCTACAACGCATTATATTATTGGAAGTGTGGTTGGTCCGCATCCTTTTCCAGATTTGGTAGCGCGGTTTCAAAGTGTAATTTCTGAAGAAATAAAATGGCAGTTGAAGGAAAAGATCGGACGTGAAAATCCAGATGTTGTGATTGCTTGTGTTGGTGGCGGAAGTAATGCTGCCGGAACTTTCTATCATTTTGTAGATGAGCCGAGTGTGAAGATTATCGCTGCTGAAGCGGGAGGTTTTGGTTTGGATTCTGGTAAATCTGCGGCGACGACTTTTTTGGGAACGTTAGGAGTTTTGCATGGAAGTAAAAGTTTGGTCATGCAAACCGAAGATGGACAAGTCATCGAACCTCATTCGATTTCTGCAGGATTGGATTATCCTGGAATTGGACCTTTTCACGCCAATTTAGCCATAGGAAAAAGAGCGGAATTTTTCAGTATTACTGATGATGAAGCATTGAAATCTGCTTTTGAATTAACGCAAATAGAAGGAATTATTCCGGCTTTGGAATCTGCGCATGCTTTGGCAGTTTTAGAAAAGAAAAGTTTTGGAAAAGATGAAGTTGTGGTTATTTGTTTGAGTGGAAGAGGCGATAAGGATATGGAAACGTATTTGAAACTGTTGGAATGAAAATATCGAAGGCTGAAATTTTTAATATCTTCGAATGGATCGCAGTTTACATTGTAGCCGTTTATATGATTATCTATGGCGTCTCAAAACCAATGCAGTTCGGCGATATCCAATCTTATAGACAACCCATCAATGAAATGGATTCAATGTCCTTAATGTGGGCATTTTATTCCTATTCAAAACCTTACGCTATCATCATTGGAGTATTCGAAGTTTTAGGAGCGGTGTTATTGATGATTCCCACAACAAGAATATTTGGTGGATTTGTTTTAAGTTCAATTTTAATAAATATCATTCTTCAAGATTATTTTTTCAAAGTTCATGCAGGAGCATTAGCAAATGCAATTTTATTTCAACTATTAATTTTAATAATTCTGTTCAGACATCGCGGCAAAATTCTGGATGCTTTGAAAATTTTAAGAGGTAAGTTTATCTTTAAAATAAGATGGATTTATATTCCGATTGGCATTGTGATGATTGCAATTATTGAATTATTAATGTTTAGTATCAACTATTTAATTAAATTTTTAAACCCATGAAAAAACTGAATATATATTTCACTGCGGGAATTCCCCAATTGAAAGACACTACTAAAATTTTAAAATTAATCCAAAATTCCGGTGCTGATTATATCGAAATCGGAATGCCGTATTCTGATCCGGTTGCTGATGGACCTGTGATTCAAAAAGCACACGAAATTGCGTTGAAGAACGGAATGACCATCGCTGAACTTTTTGAACAATTAAAAACGGTAAAATCAGAAATGAATATTCCGATTATTTTGATGGGCTATATTAATCCAGTTTTAAGTTTTGGATTTGAAGAATTCTGTAAAGAATGTAAGGAGTCTGGAGTTTCGGGATTGATTATTCCGGATTTGCCGCCCGTGGAATTTGAGAAAAACTACCGATCGATTTTAGAAAAATACAATCTGAATTTTATCTTTTTGGTGACGCCAGAAACTTCGGATGAAAGAATAAAATATTTGGATTCTTTGAGTTCCGGATTTTTATATGCGGTTTCAAGTTCTTCCACGACAGGAAATGAGGCAAAAGAAATCAACAATGAAGAATATCTGAATCGACTTGCAAATTTAGGTTTGAAAAATCCAGTGATGATTGGGTTTGGAATTAAAAATAAATCTGATTTTGATAAGGTAACTGAAAAAGCAGATGGCGGAATTATCGGAACGGCTTTCGTGAATATTTTGCTTAATAATGATGACTGGGCAAAAAAAGGAGAAAACTTTATTCGTAGCATAATAAATTAATTTTATAAATTTGCCCAGGAAAAAACAAAGAACCTTCTTCCTTAATTTTAGAAATAAAAATTGAAAAGAGGCGGAATCTCGCAATAGGGATAGAAGTGGAAATCCCGGAGTAGAGGCGCGAGCGAAGCGAGCGCCGAAACGAGGAATTGTAACGGATAGCCCGACCCAAGCGGGTGGAATAGCGTCGGAGAGGGGATTGCCCAAAAAAGTAAAATAAAATGACAAGCACACAGAATAGAACTTTGCAGTTTCAGGAATTAGGGTTGATGCATTATGAACCGGCTTTTGAATTTCAGGAGAAACTGATGAAGGAAATCATCGATTTGAAATTGGAGAATCGCAACCGAACGGACGATGAACAGGTAGAAACACCGAATTATTTATTGTTTGTAGAGCATCCGCATGTTTATACAATCGGGAAATCCGGAGACGAGCATAATATGCTGGCAAATGCGAAGAAGTTGGAAGAAATCAATGCGACTTATGTGAAGACGAATCGCGGTGGAGATATTACGTATCATGGTTTCGGGCAGATTGTGGGATATCCGATTTTGGATTTGGATAATTTTAAATCTGACATTCATCTTTATATGCGAAATTTGGAGGAAGTGATTATTCGCACGATTGCTGAATATGGTTTGAAAGGCGAAAGAAGTGAAGGAGAAACCGGTGTTTGGCTGGATGTTGGAAAACCGTATGCGCGTAAGATTTGTGCGATGGGTGTGAAGACTTCTAAATGGGTGACCATGCATGGTTTGGCGTTGAATGTGAACACCGATTTGCGCTATTTCGAATATATTATTGCGTGCGGAATTAAAGATAAAGGCGTGACTTCTTTGCAAAGAGAATTAGAACGAGAATTCTCTGATGAGGAAATGGATGAAGTGAAAGAGAAAATTAAAAAACATTTCTGTGACGTTTTTGAAGCGCAGATTGTTTAAAATTTATTCTCACAGATTTCACGGATTCTCACAGATTTAATAATAACTGAAAATCACCTCGCGAAAGGTGATTTTTTTATTTGTAAAATTCAACTAATAAAGCAATTACAGAAAATAGTTAGAACGAATCTGTGTAAATCCGTGAAATCTGTGCGCTAAAAAAATCACTTTACTTCCTTATACAATTCAACTTTTTCGAAAGTCTTCATTTTCTGATTCTCTATTTTATCAGATATTAAAATCCCAGAAAGATGATCGATTTCGTGCTGCAGAATAACCGCCGTAAAACCTTCTACAATTTCAGTGTGTTTCTTTCCCTTTAAATCAAAATATTCTAACTGAATGACTTGACTTCTGTAGAAGTTATCTCTGAAAACCTCGATGGATAAATCACCTTCCGGACCTAAATTCAAAACTTCTGAACGCCACAGAATTTTTGGATTGATAAAATATTCTAACGGTTTTCCGTCTTTATCAAACCTTTTTGCCCAAATGATATTCCGGTTGATTCCAACTTGTGGTGCTGCGATTCCGACACCGCTTCCCGTAGAAAGAAGTGCGAGTTTCATTCGGTTGACTAAAATCTTTGTGTATTTATCTTTTGGATTTGCATCCATCGATTGATCGAGTAAAACTCGATGCTGCAAAGAATCAGATGTTTGAAAAATAGGCAAGGCTGAATCGATAGTTCCTTCCGTAATTCTTGAAATTTCTGATTTTGTATATTTTTGAGAAAAGACAAAAACAGAAAATAAGACGAATAATAAGGAAACCTTCTTCATGATTAAAACGTTTTGTATCCTTTATAAACCTGCGCAGATTTCTCCAACATCGATGCCGATTGATTTCTAAAATTCATCAAATGATCTGTGCCATTGTGTTGATGGTGATGTTCGTCACTTTCCCAAAGTTCAATAATAAAGAAAACACCTTTATTCGTGTTGTCTTCGATCAAGTCGTACTGTAAACAACCTTCTTCCTTTCGGGTTTCAAAAACTAATTTTTTCAGTAATTCCAAAGCGTCCATCAAATCACTTTCTTTGAACTGGAATAAGGCTACGATATGCAGGTTTTTCATTAAAATAAATATTTAGACAAATGTAAAAATAGAAAACTTAATTATTGAAATAAAATCAAAAAAATGCCCTAAAAATTCGTTTTTTCTTAATGGGAAAATTTTTTATCTTTGTGAAAATCGAAATATAAAATGGCAGAATATAAATTACTACTTCCATCGATGGGAGAGGGCGTGATGGAAGCGACGATTATCAGTTGGATGTTCAATGAAGGAGATTCCGTAAAGGAAGATGACTCCGTTGTAGAAATTGCAACCGACAAAGTTGATTCCGATGTTCCGACTCCGGTTTCGGGGAAAATTATTAAAATCCTGAAGCAGAAAGATGAAGTTGCAAAAATTGGTGAAGCAATCGCAATTTTAGAAGTTGCCGGCGCTGGAGATGCAGTTGCTGATCAACCTCAAGAACCAAAATCTGCGGAAGACGTTAAAACTGAAATTCCAAATGTAGATTCTGACGTTGTAAGAGGTTTGCAGGAAGCGTTGGAAAGTTCAAAAACTTCTACCAGTTTCGAAGGTTCTGACTTATATCTATCTCCATTAGTAAAATCAATCGCACAGAATGAAAAAATTTCTGACAACGAATTGCAATCTATTAAAGGAAGTGGTTTAGACGGAAGAATTACCAAAGAAGATATATTGTCATTTGTTGCGAATAGAACCGCTCCTGCAGCTCCACAAGCAGCCGCAGCACCAATTTCTGTAGCCGCAACTCCAGCACCGGTTTCTGCACCAATTAAATTGGGCGCAGGTGACGAGATTATCCAAATGGATAGAGTGCGTAAAATCATTGCAGATGCAATGGTCAACTCAAAAAGAATTTCGCCACACGTTACTTCATTCATCGAATCCGATTTGACGAACGTTGTAAGATGGAGAACGAAACATAAAGATATTTTCGAAAAGAGAGAAGGTGAAAAATTGACGTATATGCCGATTTTTGTTCACGCAATTGTGAAAGCAATTCAGGACTTCCCGATGATCAACGTTTCTGTAGATGGCGATAAAATCATCAAAAAGAAAAACATCAATATCGGAATGGCAACGGCACTTCCAGACGGAAACCTTATTGTTCCTGTTATTAAAAACGCAGACCAACTTTCACTTTCCGGTTTAGCAAAAGCGATCAATGATTTGGCTTACCGTGCAAGAAATAAAAAATTAAGACCGGAAGATACGCAAGGTGCAACGTATACGATTTCTAACGTTGGCGGTTTCGGAAACCTAATGGGTACGCCGATTATTCCACAACCTCAAGTTGCTATTTTAGCGGTTGGTGCGATTGTGAAAAAACCTGCAGTTTTGGAAACTAAAGATGGCGACGTGATTGCAATACGTAATTTGATGTTCATGTCACATTCTTACGATCACCGTGTAGTAGACGGTTCTTTGGGTGGAATGTTCCTGAAACATGTTCACGATTATCTTCAAAACTGGGATATGAATACTGAAATTTAATTTTCGGAAGACCAAAATATAAAAGCAAACCTTTGAGAATTTCTCAAAGGTTTTTTTTTGGAGCTTAATCCCGCTTTCCGCTATATCTGTCTGCCGACAGGCAGGTCTTTTCCTCGTCGTTCCTCCTCAGAAAAGGATGTCGCTGCAAATCGAAGAATGAGATTCGACGATTCCTTAAAAAAAATAAAAAAATAGAGTCAATCGGGGCTATTTACGAGTGGATTTTTAAATTAAATTATCGCGATATTATTTAATTCTGATTTGCCACGAATGCACGAATAATACTTTTTATTAATCAAGATTTTTTATAGCAAGAAAATTCGTGCATTCGTGGCATTTATTCAGCCAATAAATTTCAAAACTGCTTTCTTTATCACGTCATTTTAAATAAAATTCTTTCAAAAACCTTAACTTTGATTTCTAAAATTAAAAAGAAATGTTCACGATTAGAAAAGCCACGCCAGAAGATACTCCAGTAATTTTTGATCTTATTAAAAAACTCGCCGTTTATGAAAAAATGGAAGACGAAGTTGTAACTTCGGTAGAGGAACTTCAGGAAAATATATTTGTAAAGAAATTCGCACACGTCATCATCGGCGAAGAAAATGGTATTCCGGCTGGATTTGCGCTTTATTTCTACAATTTTTCAACTTTTGTAGGAAAACCCGGATTGTATTTGGAAGACCTTTATGTAGAGCCAGAACACCGCGGAAAAGGATACGGAAAAACCTTGCTCATTGAACTGACAAAAATTGCAAAAGCAGAAAACTGCGGAAGAATGGAGTGGTCGGTTCTAAACTGGAATCAGCCCGCCATCGATTTCTACGAATCACTTCAAGCAAAACCTATGAATGAATGGACCGTTTACCGTTTAGATAAAAAAGGAATCGCTGATTTAGCAGAATAAAAAACCATTAAAAAACCCAAAAGTGTGGACTTACTATAAATCCACACTTTTTTTATTTTAATCAAATATTGATTACATAATCTTTGCAACTTCTGCACAAAGCCATTCCAGCATCTCACGATCTTCATCTGTGAATGGATCTACTTTGTGAGAGTCAATATCAATTTGTCCGATATTTTGACCATCTTTCATAATCGGAACTACGATTTCTGCTTTGGTGTCGATTGAACAACTCAAATAGTTGTCTTGCTCATGAACATCCGGAACAACGAAAGTTTCATTAGACACAGCCACCTGACCACAAATTCCTTTTCCGTAAGGAATAATGGTATGATCTGTCGGAGCACCAAAGTAAGGTCCTAAAATCAATTCTTCTTTGTCACCGTTTTTAAAGTAAAATCCGGTCCAGTTGAAATAGGAAATTTCTTGATCCAATAAAGTACAGATTTTTTGAAGTTTTTCTTCTTTATTATTTTTTGGACTTTCTAATATAATAGAAAGTCGTTTTTTTATTTCTGACATATTTTTATATTTTTAAGAAAATTCTTTAAGTATTAATTCTTCTTTATAACCAAACATTCCGCGCTCTTTAATCAAATCTGCCACCCCTTCCGGAACTTCCTGCTCCCATGTTGGGTTATGACTGGCAATTTTTTCAAGAATACTTCGGGAGTATATTTCAGAATAATTTGGATTGTGATTTTGAATATCGACGATTCGTTTATTGTGTTTAAAGTATTTGTACAATTCTTTCAAACTATCATTAACCTTTAAATTATTTGCGGTCAATAATTGATGAGTTTCAGGATCTTTGTATGGATACAGATAAACGCGCATTCCTTTTCTGAAAAACTTACCAAATGCTTCCAAGATTCCACCTGAAAGATTTTCATAATAATTTTCATCAAAAACGTCCAGCATATTATTCACGCCCATTGCTACCCCTATTTTACCGTTGGTATAAGGAGCGAAGTAGTCGATTAATCGGTAGTATTCTGAGAAGTTAGAGATGATGACCGTATATCCAAGTTTTCCTAAAATATCGACTCTGTCAAGGAAATCTCTTTCATCAATATCTCCGGCAGCTCTAAGATTAGCAATCGTAATTTCAAATAAAACTTCAGTTTCTTCTTCACTGCAACCCCAATCTTTTTTGAAAAGGTCTAAGCCTTTCTCAAACATGTCAATATTCACCAAAGTTACCGGACGGAAACTCCCACGAACTGCGAAAATATTTTTCTTGTAAAGGATATCAGCGGGTAACATATTATTTCCTTCAGAATTAAAAATAACCGCATCTGTCATTCCGTTCTTCACCAATTGTAAACTCATCAATCGGTTATCAACATAAGAGAAAGCAGGTCCGCTAAAATCGATCATGTCGATTTCTATATTGTCTTTGGAAATATCATCTAAAAGCGAGTTGATCATCCTACGGGGATTATCAGCATAGTTGAATGCGCCGTAGATAAGATTAACTCCTAAGCTTCCTAAAGTTTCTTGCTGTAAAGTAGCATCATTTTCATTAAACTTTACGTGAAGAACGATCTCATTGTAATCTTCCGCTTCATGACATTGAAAACGCAATCCTACCCAACCATGACCTTTCATGGTTTTATCAAAATTGATCGTCGTTACGGTATTGGCATAAGAGAAAAATTTTCTACCCGGAAATGTTTCGCGTGATACACGCTCTTCTATCAAAGAAACTTCATACCGCAACATTTTGCGGAGTCTGTTTTGGGTAACATATCTGTTTTTGGCTTCTTTGCCGTAAATGGCATCACTAAAGTCTTTGTCATATGCTGACATGGCTTTTGCAATAGTTTGGGAAGCGCCGCCTGCTCTAAAAAAATGGCGAACCGTTTCCTGGCCAGCACCAATCTCTGCGAAGGTGCCATAAATATTTCGATCCAGATTAATCGCTAAAGCTTTCTGTTTCGGTGTTAATTTCGGATGAATCACTGTCAATTCTAATTTTTTGTAAATTTACCAAAATTAAACCAACATCAAAAAAAATGAAGTTGAAATTTTTAGGAACGGGTACTTCTCAGGGAGTGCCAGTCATTGGCTGCCATTGTGAGGTTTGTACTTCATTAAACTTAAAAGATAAACGTTTTCGTTCGTCGACGTTGGTGACGACTGATTTTGGGAAAAAAATTCTGATCGATTGTGGACCCGATTTTCGAATGCAGATGCTTGACAATAAAGAGGAACAAATCGATGCAGTTCTGCTAACTCACGAACATAATGACCATGTGATTGGCTTAGATGATCTGCGACCTTTAATCTTTAAAAATAGAAAGAACATTGATCTTTATTGTCAGAAAAGGGTAGGTGACGAAATTAAATTAAGATTTTCATACGCATTTGCGGATGTAAGATATCCTGGTGCGCCAGCTTTTAATCTGCATGAAATTGAAAAGCCCTTTACTATTTTAGATACTGAGGTGATTCCTATTGCGGTTTCTCATGGTAAGATTTCTATTTTCGGGTATAAATTTAAAAAGCTCGCTTATATTACAGATGCGAGTTTTATCTCAGATAATGAGAAAGAGAAATTGAAAAATCTTGATTATTTGATTTTGAATTGTATTCGGAAAACCGATTTACATCCTGCTCATTTTATATTGCCACAGGTCTTAGAACTGTTTGAGGAGTTAAAACCGAAGAAAATGTACCTCACTCATATCTCTCATCACCTCGGTTTGCATGATGAAACGGAGCTGGAGCTTCCCGAAAATGTACATCTTGCCTATGATGGTTTGGAACTGTTGTTTTGAAAATCAAACAGTTAAAAAATAATATTCCTATTTATTTAAATAATATTAAAAAAATCGGGAAATAATTTTTCTTAAATAAAAAATAATTCTATATTTGCACACCAATTTAAAGAGCCCGGTTGGCGGAATTGGTAGACGCGCTAGACTCAAACTCTAGTATCGCAAGATGTACCAGTTCGATTCTGGTACCGGGTACTAAAAACCTCTGCAATCATTGATTCGCAGAGGTTTTTTTTGTGATTTTATGAAAAATTTTATTAGAAAAATATTTAGGATCTGGTTTTCTGTGATCAAGTGTAAAGCTTGGGGACTAATCAAAAATTTTGATTAGTCTGAGAAGGAAAAATTTTCTATACGTTACATCTTATGAGTCACAATACCTTTGGGGATTATTTAGATAATAGGTAAATAAAACATAAAATCTATTATTCCACGAATCTCTATTTACGCTAATGCTTTTAAAGTAGATCGATTAAAGTGATTTTTTTTACTAAAAGTATATGCTTTTTCCTTGGTAAGAAGATACGCCTGAAGTTATAGCCACGATGGCAGCGACATCCCTCCCGTTTCCGAGAATTCGGAACGGGAGGATACAGCGGACAGCGGGACCGCATTTGTAAGAAGCGAAAGTTTTGCTGCTCCTTATTGAAGATTTAATTATTCGATTTCTCTAAAATTATCTTTTTATAATTATCGTCCCCAAAATATGAGATTGTGGTTTTCTATATTTCAACTTTGTTAAAAAAATAAAACATTACAAAAATCCTGGTTTATTTATATTGTGAAATATCTTCGTTATTTTTCTTTATTCTAAATAATATTACCTCAAAATAATACAATTTTTGAAATATATTATACATTTTCTTATGATTTCTATCAAGTTTTATACAGGTGTTTAATTTTTGATCTTAACAATATTTAACATTAGTGATTTTTTTTTACTTAATCAGGAAGTAACTACAATATATATTGATTTATTTTTAATAATAATGTATTTAAACTGGTAATTACGCATATTTTATAGAATATAAGATATATGTCATTTATATTAATCCCTAATTATTATGAATCTTACAATTATCAGGATATCTTTGTACTACAAAATGATGATCAACTCAACAGTAAATATTTAAAATTAGATACAATGAAAAATTTAGTAAACTTCAAAACCCTAGTCCTCGCTTTCGGAATGTTTTCAGGATTAGTAGCTGCACAAAAAATTAATAGCAGTAATGTTAAAACTACAGTTTCTGGAACTTCTACTTTACACGAATGGAGCATGACTTCAACCAGTGGTACTTTTTCTGGAAATGTAGCAGGAAATGCAATCCAGGATATTACTTATAAAATGGGTTCTAAAACATTAAAGAGCGGAAAAGGACCAATGGATAACAACGCTTACAAAGCAATCGAAGCAGATAAATACCCGAACATCACTTTTACAGCAGCTTCTGTAAATATGGGGAAAGGAACAATGACTGGAAAACTAACGGTAACTAACGTAACTAAAACAATTACGATGCCCGTAAATGTTACGAAAAATGGAAACTCTTATACCGTTTGGGGTCAGGCAAATATTAAAATGACTGATTACGGCGTAACTCCTCCAGCTTTCATGATGAATACTGTTAAAACTGGAAATGAAATCACCATCACAGTTAATGCTGTTGCTAACTAAATAGCAGACAAACAAACAGACAAACAATTTATAAATAATTAAAATTAAGAATATGAAAACTATGTTAATCAGAGCATCGATGCTCGCAGTACTAGTTACGGGAATCAATTTTGTGAGTGCACAGGAAGTTTCAACTTCTATGAGAGACTACTTGGCTCCAGAAAAATCATCACGTAACGTGTTTGAAGACCCAAAAGGACCATCTCCAGAGTATGATGGTGTGAAAGTATCTGTTGGTGGAGATTTCGCTTTACAGTTCCAAGGATTAGATCAATCAACTAAAGCGCCTTCATTAGGTTTAAAAACAGGAACCACTACTCCAAATACCTTAAGAGTGATGGGTAAAGATTTTAACCTTCCTACTGCTAATTTAGATGTGAATGCCTATTTAGGAAAAGGTTTGAAAATGCACTTAAGAACTTATCTTTCTGCCCGTCACCATAACGAAGCTTGGGTAAAAGGAGGTTATATTCAGGTTGATAATCTTGATTTTATTAAAGAAGGATTTGCTGAAGATATCATGAAGCACGCAAGAGTAAAAATCGGTATGGATGAGATTAACTACGGTGACACTCACTTCAGAAGAACTGATAATGCGGAAGCCATTAACAACCCATTCGTAGGGAACTATATTATGGACAGCTTTACGACAGAGGCTTTTGGTGAAGCATACGGATTCTACAATAATTTTATTGGGATGGTTGGTATGTCTAATGGGAAATTAAACCAAACTCCTGTTAAAGGAACAAGCTGGAATTCCCCTTCAGTATATGCTAAATTAGGTTATGACAAACAAGTTAGTTCAGATTTAAGAGTAAGATTAACAGGATCATTCATCCAGACAAACGGTTTAACCACTGGTGGAAACTTATACAGTGCAGACAGAGCAGGATCTAGATACTACTATGTATTGTTAACTGAAAATGATGCAATGGGAATGGATAATCCTTTAACAGGAAGATTTAACCCAGGGTTCAAAAAAGTAAATGCATTCCAAGTGAATCCATTCATCAAATATCAAGGTTTAGAATTCTTCGGAGTTTATGAATATGTTACTGGTAATAAAGCGAGCGGTTTAACACCAAGAGCGACAAGAGGTGCCTACACTCAATTAGGAGGTGAGCTACTTTACAGATTAGGAGGAAATGAGCAATTCTACGTAGGTGGAAGATATAACTCAGTAAGTGGTAAAGATGATAAAGTTTCTGCAGAAAGAAAAATCGACAGATTGAACTTAGGAGGTGGTTGGTTTCTGACCAAAAACGTACTTGCAAAAGTAGAGTATGTTACTCAGAAATATAACGATGATGCAGTATGGGGAGCAACCAGTGCTCTAAGAGGTGGTAAGTTTAACGGTTTTATGTTTGAAGCAACCATAGGTTTCTAATTATTAAATATTACAGGAAAAAGGGGTTGATTATTGACCCCTTTTTCTATCTTAAATATTGAATGCTAAAATCATGAAAACTAAAATCACCCTCTTACTAATCATCCTTTTTTCTACAAGTGTTTTCGCACAGAAAAATGGACTGGAAATTAATGGCTGGACTAATATTAATACGTTTAAATGTAGTAATCCTAAGTTCAAGAATTCCAGCTCCGTTTATTCTTTTACCGGAAATCAACTGCCGAATATTAGTGTAGCTGTAGAAGATTTTGATTGCAGAAATAAAATGATGACTGCTGATTTTAGAAAAGTTTTACAATCGGATAAGTATCCGAACATGATTATCAAGTTTTTAGAATTTAAGAAAACAGCTTCTAATAAATTTGAAGCGGTGGTTGAAGTAAAAATGATGACCGTTGCAAGAAAATATAATATTGAGTTTTCTAACTATAACAACAGTTTGGTAGGAAATAAAAGATTGAAGTTTTCTGACTTTAAGATTGTTCCCCCCAAAAAAATGGGCGGTATGGTTTATGTAAAAGACGAACTGGATCTTGTATTCAGTCTAGAAACAAAAGATTAAATTTAATTGATTTTCTTTTTTTTAAGTTCCCTTAATCGGGAACTTTTTTAATGCTTTTTACCCAAGTAATTTTCAGTGATTAATTGGTTGCAATTTTAGGGAAAAGTTTAAAGAAGGAGAGATTTTGTTTTTTGAAAAATTCAAATAGGTTGATTATAAAGATGCTATATAATTAGCACCGCAGGAAATCTAAACAAAAGTTTATTTATAATGTTCGAAAATACCGAAATCAGTAGGCGTCCAAAGTGCCGCTTTTTGTCCGGCCGCTTTCAAAGCATTGTTCGTCCAAGTATTACAAGTGTATAAAAAACTATAACTTCCTTTAGCTTCATAAAAAGAATCATCATTTCCATAAACTGCCTTCGTTGGAATTAAAATATTCTGTCCCATTGAATTTTTATCAAACTTCGAATCCACAAATTTGATAAGATCTGCATATTGCGATTTAGTGAGCAGCATTTTTTTACAATCATCACCTTCTTTCATTGTTTTATAAAACGTGCAATGCATCGCAGAATCGCCTAACCAAAAAGCTGCATAAAAAGCCGTAGAAAATTTTAATTGTGCCCAAGTTGGCGTATCCAAATAGAATCCTTTATCGCCCCAACCAATTCCGACATAATTGAAATCTGAACTTTTAGAAACTGTGTTTTCAAATAAGATCTTTTTGCTCCAATCGATTTGATCATTTTTAATGGGAAGAACAATATCTGTATGAACGCCATTGGTGTAAAGGTAAATCGGAACTTCTGCTTTTTCGGTGGTTGCTTTTTTCTGAACTGGAATTAAAGGAATCGTTAAAGCAAGCACAACGTAGAGCAGAACCAGACCTACAATTCCAGCTAGGGCTTTAAGAATAATTTGGAGTGTTTTTTTCAATGTAAATATTTTTTTAATGGAGTTATTATGATGCAGATATATCTGTAATTGCTAATGTAAATTATTTGCGCCCATTGCTATGTGAAACGCCTTTGCGACCGTAATTATTAATATGTTTTATTAAATCTTTGCGTCTTTGCGTTTAAAAAATACAATTCTATTTAAAAGGTTTAAAATGATTTTTTTCAATAATTACAGTTCTGAATTTCTAGAATCAGTCAAAAATTCTATATTCCTTTTCAGCCCTGCAAATTTCGTTCTCTTTACGGGCGACTTTCGAAATATTTCTGAAAATAATTCTTGGGACAATTCTTGCCAATCCGATTTTTTTAGATTTTGAAGCCTCAAATTGGGTTTAAATTTCTCCTGCTGATGAGGTTTTGAGAAACGATTCCAAGGACAAACATCCTGACAAATATCACAACCGAACATCCAATCTTCCATTTTGTCTTTAAAACTTTCGGGGATTTCATTTTTTAATTCGATGGTTGCGTAAGAAATACATTTACTTCCATCAATAATTCGTTCAGAAACAATTGCATCGGTGGGACAGGCATCAATACATTTTCGGCAAGAACCACAATGGTCTTTGGTTGCGAAATCTTCCTGAAGTTCAAGATCACAAATGATTTCCGCCAAAAAATAAAAAGAACCGGTTTGTTTGGTGATGAGGTTGGCGTTTTTTCCAACCCAGCCAATTCCGGATTTTCTGGCCCAACTTCTTTCTAAAATCGGTGCAGAATCGGTGAAAATCCGACATTGAAAATCACCTATTTCCTCTTGAAGTTCAGCAACCATTTCTTTTAAAATTTCTTTAATAATTTCATGGTAATCTTGTCCATAAGCATATTTAGAAATTTTTAACTGATCAATTCCGAACAGATTTTCTTCAGGGAAATAGTTATAGGAAAGTGAAATAACCGATTTTGAACCTTCAACCAATAAACGTGGATCGAGTCTTTTGTCAAAATAATTTTCCATGTAAGACATTTCTCCATGGTAGTTTCTGTTTAGCCAACTTTCAAACGGTTGGGCATCTTCTTCTAAAAAATCAGCTCGTGAAATTCCACAATTTTGAAAACCAAACTTTTTTGCTTTGGCTTTAATAAGATTTGAATAATTTTCTGGACTTTGTAACATAGATTGCCTTGCAAAACTAACAATATTTTATAAATTTGCTACTTAAATTATTATAACCAATAAATTGCATAATATGTCAATTGAAGAAATTTTAAAATCAGGAAAATACCATTTAATCGATGTTCGTGAACCAATGGAATTGGAAATGGATGGCGAAATCGAATCTGCTATCAATATTCCTTTAGGAGAAATCGAAGATCGTAAAGAAGAAGTAGAGCAGTTAGATGGTCCGAAAATCTTTTTCTGCAGAAGCGGAAACAGAAGTGGAAAGGCGTTGGAGTTTTTTAAATCTGAAAATCTAACCGATATCTATAACGGAGGTGGTTATGCTGATGTACAGCAAGCTTTAGAAAATCTTTAAAAGATTTTTTTATTTAAGATAAGAGTTGATTGTTAATCAGCTCTTTTTTTTGTCCTCTTTTTTGAAAGATTTACAGCCTGCAAAAATGACCATTTATAAATCTAAATGATTGTTTGAATTTATTTCTACTGATAGCCAACGGTTTAACATTTGCTAATTAAAATTTTAACATAATATTATAAGTTTTGGCATGATTTTGACAAGTACCTCTTCGTAAAATTTAAAATTTAAAATTATGAAATCAATGAAGAAAACAATCCTTGCATTAGGATTAATGACAGTGGGATTAGTAAGTGCACAAAATGCAAGTATGAATAACATGCTAAAAGTAGGAATCAACGGTGGACTTGCTGTTCCTGCAGAAAATGCTGGTGGAACTGTAGGTTTAGATGTTTCTTACCAAAACTTAGTGGTGCCAGGAGTTGGTTTAGGTATCGCAACAGGATACAGTCATTTCTTTGGAAAAGAAAATAATAGTCTAAAAAATAACGATTTTGGAGTTGTTCCTGTAGCTGCTTTAATCAGAATTTATCCTAAACAAACAGGTTTCTATTTAGGTACTGACATTGGTTACGGTTTCATTGTAGGGGATGACAAAGTTGCTGCGAATAATACGAAAGAAAGACCAGATGGTGGTTTGTATATCAAACCAGAAATCGGTTACCATAACCAAGATTGGAACTTCTCTGTTCAATATCAAAAAACCTTCACAGGTGATAAAGGACAAATTGGAGATCAAAAATACAACGCTGGTGCAATTGGCGTAGGAGTAGGTTACAATATCCCTTTGGGTAAGTAATCTTCGCATAAAAATTTTTAGACCTTCTTTGGTAACAAAGGAGGTTTTTTTATTTTTTCAGTGGTGTTTTAAAATTATTATTATCTTTGGTTGATAACATTACAACATGGAAACTAAAAATAAATTCAATCTTTTTTTACCTGGTATTTCGTCTGAAACAAACGATGATATTTCTTTGATCGCAGCAGATCTTAGAGATGAAAAAACGGTTATAGGACTTTATGCAGCTGAAAATAGACGGGTGTTTTTGAAAATAGAAAAATCTTACTCTACGAAAGAATTCAGTTCTTTTTCGGAGATCATAAAAAGTTTTATTAGTGAACATTCTTCAGAAACTATTTCAAAATTGGCCGTAGCGGTTCCTGGCCCTGTCATTGGCGGGAAAAGTGAACCTCAAAGATTACCTTGGAAATTAGATGCCGACGAAATTAAAAAGGAGACTCAAATTAAGGAGGTTTTCTTAATTAATGATTTAGAAGCTTCTGCTTACGGTCTTGAACATGTCGCAGAAAATGATTTTGTAACCATTCATGATTCAGCACATTTTACGCCAGGTAACGCTGTTCTTTTAGCGCCTGGTGATGGTTTGGGAGAAGCAGCTTTGTTTTGGGATGGATGTTTTCTAAGACCTTTTGCAACAGAAGGTGGCCATTGTGAATTCTCACCAAGAACGAATGATGAAGTCGAATTCTACTCGTTTTTACAAAAAATATACGGAATCGTAAGTTGGGAATCTGTACTTTCTAAAGGTGGTTTATTTAATGTTTACCGATTCTTAAGAGATGTAAAACGTCAAGTACAGCCAGATTGGTTGACTCAGGAAATCGAAGCAGGAAATTTTACACAAGCCATTATTCATGGTGCAATTGAAAAAAGAGACCGTATTTGTACCATGACAATCGATACTTTTTTGGTGTTTCTTGCGCGTGAAGCAAACAGTTTAGTTTTAAAAATGAAAGCAACTGGCGGTTTATTTTTAAGTGGAGAAATCCCAGTAATGCTGGAGCAATTCATTAATAACAAAAAGTTTTATAAAAATTTCATTATCAGTGATAAAATGGAAAATATTTTAAAAGATATTCCAATCTATTTAGTTAAAGATGAAAAAACAATTCTCAATGGAGCAGCTTTATACGCCGCTTATTATAACAAATGCTAATCATATAGTCAATATATAAACTTCGCCTCAAAAGCGAAGTTTTTTAATTTTAATTCTAACAAATAATTTTAATGAAAAAGTTTGCACTTCTTATTTTCGGTGTATTCTCAATCGCTCTATTTTCTCAATCCAAAACTATTCTGTCCTCTGAAATTCGTTGGAAAGCCTACAAAACCTTAAGAGCAGAATCACTTTCTCATTTCGGAACTGTCAACTTAAAATCTGGAACCCTAATTTTTAATGGTGATGATTTGGCTGGTGGAAGTTTTGTAATGGATATGAAATCCATCGATGCAGCAGATATGAATGAAGATCCAAAAATGAAGAAAATGCTGGAGAATCATTTGAAAAGTGATGATTTTTTTGACACCAATAAATTTCCAACAGCAAGCTTTCAAATCAAATCATTAAAGAAAATTAATAGTAATGGCTACAACTATCAAGTTACGGGACCTTTGACTATTAAAGGGATTTCTAAAAATATTTCTTTCCCCGTAAAGGTTTCACAAAGCAATGCTGTTTACACTTTAACTTCGGCTCAATTTACCTTTAACAGAAAAAATTACGGTTTGAAATACAATATTTTCGAAGATATGTTAATCATCAATGATGTTGAAATGAATGTCACCATTAAAGCTAAATAAGATTTCTTATCCTACATCAATACTTTGCTATATAAAATTTCAATATTTTTGCACTTGAAATTTTAAATAAGAAATAATGAAAAATTTAGTATTAGCGGCACTTTTGGCCGGAGGAATGATGTTTGCTCAAACCAAGAAAGTTGTTAATTCAAACATTGAATGGTGGGGTTACAAATTAGCAAAAACTGAAGCTTCGTCTCATAACGGAAATGTGACTTTGAAAGCTGGAGACGTTGTAATGAAAGGAAATAATATCGTTGGAGGAACTTTCTCTTTGGATATGACTAGCATTAATGCAACTGATTTATCAGGAGAATACCAAACCAAATTAAACAACCATTTGAAAAACGGTGACTTTTTCGAAACCGATAAATTCCCAAGTGCAACTTATAAGATTACTTCTGTAAAAAAGAATAACGACAAAGCTTTTCCTTACATGGTTAACGGAACTCTTACCGCAAAAGGAAAAACCAATCCTGTTTCTTTTCCAGCAAAAATATCTTTGAATAAGGGAGTTTTAAATATGATTTCAGACAAGTTTAGTTTTGACCGTCAGAAATTCGGAATCGCTTACGCTTCAACAGCGGCGGATGTAATCGTAAAAGACGCAATCGATATGGTTATTAATATTACCGCGAAATAATTTTAACAAAATATTATTTTATAAAAGAGCAGCATTGTCTGCTCTTTTTTCTATTTTTGATCTATGAAATTGTATGTTGTTAGCGGACTTGGAGCCGATTTTACCGTATTAGAAAAAATTACTTTTCCACAAAATTTAGAAGTCGTTTTTTTAAATTGGTTGATTCCGACCAATCATGAAGAGTTTCATCATTATGTAGGAAGAATGGCGGCTAGAGTCGATAGTTCCGAACCGTTTGCTTTACTCGGTTATTCTTTCGGTGGACTCATCGTACAAGAAATAGATAAAATTAAACATGCTGAAAAAGTAGTTATTCTTGGAAGCATTAAATCTGATAAAGAAAAATCCCGCTTCATCAAATTCGGAGAAGTTTCGAAGATTACCCGTTTTTTACCCAAACAAATGTTTAATGTAAAATCTGCAACCATTTATTCATTTGCACGAAAATTAGTGGATCCTAAAAATCCCAAATTAATGCAGTATTTAAAGGTCACAGATCCTTATTATTTAAAATGGGGAATTCAGAAAGTGAGCGACTGGAAATTCGAACCTAATCCAAAAGTAATCCAAATTCTGGGCAGTAAAGACATTGTATTTCCGGTGAAATACTCAAAGCCAGATTACGTTGTAGAGAATGGAACACATCTTTTTCCGGTAACTAAAGCTAAAGAAGTTTCAAAAATTTTAGAGGAGATTTTCTCTAAATAACGATTGCTTTTCTTTTAATAAAAGAGTCAGCATAAACTATAAACAACATTTCGTCAAGAATGAGAGTCGATAAAATTCAAGATTTATTTGGTAAAGTTGTCAAAATTATTGACACTCAAACAACCTATGTAATAGTTAACTTTCAAAACGAAAATTATCATATTAATTTTGATGCAAAAAAAGAATTCTATCTTAAGAAAGGAAATGCTGGAACTCTTGAGGTTGAATTAAATCATCCATTGTTGATTGATTATCAAGAAGATCATGTTGAAACTTTCATTAATTCAGCTTATCCCAATTCTAGAGAATTATTAAAGAAATTTGAAAATACAATTAATGAGCAAACTAAAGGATTCAGAAATTGGAAAAATTATTTTGAAATTAAAAATATAAACTTTACTCTTGAAATTATCAAAAATAATATTGAAAAAGGTACTGGAAAATTATGTTTAGCACCAATCAGTATCAGTGATAAAATTGTTGAACAATGTGATTTATTAAAGATAAAAACAAAAACATTTAAAGAGAAGAATTATAGCTTAAAACCTTATAAACTTTTGAGGATTGGCGATAATTATGTAATTGCAAAATATTTTAATTTAAAAGATTAAAGAAAGAGCATCTCCTAAAAAGATATTTCTGAATGGTTTTTAATTAAATTAAATCGAAAATTAATTGTCGTCGAGATGTAAATCTACAAAAGGTTTTTTGTGTTTGATTTGCAGATAAAGTTCTGCTGCCGCAAGCATTCCAATGGTTGGACATAACATATAAATCCAGAAAGAAGTGTAAATATTTGCCGGAACAGCACTTGCAATTGTTCGTGCCGGATTCATTCCAAAGCCCGAAACCGGACCAGCTATATAAACATAAACTCCGACTAAAAGAGCAGATAAATAAGGAACGGTTTTCGAAAACTTACTGTCAGACAGAAAAAGAACCATCGCAATCATTACGAAAGCGGTCACAGTTTCCATCAAAGCTGCCGAAATATCACTTATGTTCTTTCCTGGAACAGTTGCCACATAATTTACTGGTGGATCACTCAAAACATTTCCCATCAAAAATTTCATAATGTAAACGGCCAATAATCCTCCGATGGTTTGAAAAACAGAATACCAAATCAGCTTTTCCAGACTTAATTGTCCCAATCTCCAGCGCATAATTGATACCGCAGGATTGATGAAAGCTCCCGACGGCGAAGTTAAAGGTGATAAGAAAATAAAGAGGGCAGTAGTGGCCATTGCAATTGCCATAACCAGCAACCGAATTTTAGGATTCGGAAGATCGAGGTGAAGAACAGTGGTTTGATGCTCTAAATTTCCAGCGAAAAAGCAGGCAGAAATCATAAAGATAAACAAGCCTAATCCTTCCTGTAAAAATAAAATATAATTCTTCCTTAAGCTTTTTAGCATTCTTTAATTTGTAAATGAAATAATATAACCATGGAGTTTCTTTAACAATTTTAGCAAATCAAAATGTTTTTTCTAAAACCTTAAAACCTCAAAAATTGAAGAACTCAAAAATGAAGATCTCCAATCTCCAATCTTTTAATCTCTAGTCTCCAATCTTTCAATCTCGAGTCTCTAAAATCTTATCCAAAAGATGTTCACCAACCCGAATAGCATTCGCAATAATCGTTAACGACGGATTAACGGCTCCGCAACTTGGGAAAAAAGAACCGTCAACAACATACAGATTATCGATTTCATGGGTTTTACAATGGGGATCCAAAACAGAAGTTTCAGGATTATTGCCAAATCTTAAAGTGCCATTCTGATGAGCCACGCCAGCCAGCGGAATCTTTTTACTAATGTTAATATTTTCCGGCAGAAACTTAATATGATCTTCCATCTCCGTTAAAACCTTTGAGAATTTTTTCAATAATTGATCCAGCGCTTCAGCATTATGCTCGGTGTAAAGAAGATGAATTTGGTCATCTTTCCATAAAACACGGTTTTCTGCCAGCGGTAAATCTTCGGCCATAAACCAAAAGTCCACAGAATGTTCAGCCATTTCCGACAATACTTTGGCAGGCGTGAAAATCGGCGCATCATCCGTTAACATATACCGATTGCTTTTCCCCATCAACTGAATTCCGCCCATCGGAAATTTAAAATCTTCATCACCAAAATAGTAATCATTAATGGCAAACGTTTTCTGAAAATGGACCGGATTTTTTTCAAAGCTTATCGCCAACATGGCCGCATTTTGGTGTTTCATAAAATTCCTGCCAACCTGATCGCTTTTATTGGCTAATCCATTTGGGTGTTTTTCATTAGCGGATTTTAAAAATAATGCGGCAGAATTAATGGCACCACAAGAAACAATCACAGTTTCTGCGCTGAAGGTTATTAGTTCGCCATTCACCATTGTTTCAACGCCAGTAATTTGATTTCCCTCTTCGTTGGTCAGTAGTTTTTCCGCCTTGGCATTAATTAAAAGAGTGATATTCTCCTGATCCATTATTTTCCGAATGCAGTTGATATCGGCATCTGCTTTGGCGTGCAGTAAACATGGGAATCCATCGCAGGTATTGCATTTGATACATTCGCTGTGAAGCATATCTTCTTCATTTAATTTAATACACAACGGAATATCAAACGGATGCAAGCCCATTTTTTGTAAACCTTCCCGAACTTCTGCAATTCTGGGTTCATCTTTTACACCTTGATATGGAAGTTCAGTAGTACGAAACGGTTATGTAGGATCTACGCCTGATTTACCATGAACATCATAGAGTCTTTCTGCCTTCGCATAATAAGGTTCCAAATCAGAATAAGACAAAGGCCAGCTTGGACTGATTCCGCCCACATGTTGAATCTCCTCAAAATCCCTTTCCCGAAGTCTAAAAAGGGCCGCGCCATAAACCTTCGTGTTGCCACCAACCCAATATCCGGTGCCGGGATGCAAATCTTTTCCGTCTTTATCT
This sequence comes from Kaistella flava (ex Peng et al. 2021), assembly GCF_015191005.1. Lineage (NCBI taxonomy): Bacteria > Pseudomonadati > Bacteroidota > Flavobacteriia > Flavobacteriales > Weeksellaceae > Kaistella > Kaistella flava (ex Peng et al. 2021). The sequence continues at coordinate 560,402 of NZ_CP040442.1, forward strand.
TTCCAGACTTCTTTGGTGTGGTATCTTTCTTTGTCGAAAACTGCTATTGTGTCCCAGTTTTCCTTCTCCTGAGGTAGAAAACTACCGCGTTCCAATATTAAAATACTTTTGCCACTTCCCGCCAAAGTGTAAGCAATCGTTCCACCTCCAGCGCCAGATCCGATAATGATAAAGTCGTAATGGGTTTTCATATTTGTTATTTAAATCAAAATTAGCGATTAAAACGTTTTTTTTAGAATACTTAAAGTTAAAGTTTAATTAAAATAGAATTATCTTTGTGACGCTCTCAATTTGGTCTAATCATCATCTCGTATTAAAGAATAATGGAATCAATAAGTGTTTTTGAAATTATAAAAGTAGGAATCGGTCCTTCCAGTTCCCATACCATGGGACCGTGGAATGCGGCGGAAAGTTTTATTAGAAAAATTAAAACCGATCACCAGCTTCAGGATGTCAAAGAAGTTTTTGTAGAATTTTTTGGCTCACTTGCCAAAACCGGAATCGGTCACGGCACTGATATCGCGGGAATGCTTGGACTTTCAGGTGAGAATTTTAAAGAAATCGACACGTCCAAAATTGATGAGAAAGTAGCTTATATCAAATTTTCGAAAACGCTGAATCTTAACGGCGAAAAACAAATTCCTTTTATTTACGGTCATCATTTGATTTTAAACAAACAGAAATCACTCGACTTTCATCCGAACGGAATGATCTTCAAAGCCGTATTTGAAAATGGTGAAGAATTATCTCAGGATTACTATTCAATCGGTGGCGGATTTATCGCCACTCAAGAAGCTAATTCTTACGAAAACCATTGTACCAGAACCCTTTATCCTTGCCACAACGGAAAAGATATCGACAAAAATATTGCGAAATTAAATCTGGATAAAATTTCAGATCTGGTTTTCCTCAACGAAGAATCTTGGCGAACCAAAGAAGAAACCGAAAGAGAAGCCCTTTATATTTGGCAACAGATTAAAGAATGCATTTACAAAGGTGTCAACAAAGAAGGAATTCTTCCTGGCGGTTTAAATGTGACCCGTCGTGCAGCCGGTTTGAACACCAAATTACTGGGCGACAAAGTCTATAAAAATATTCATGAATGGTATCAACATCTTGTCGAAGCGGATGTAAGTTTTACCAATATCAATAAATGGGTTTCCTGTTTTGCGCTTGCCGTGAACGAAGAAAATGCCAATTTTGGAAGAATTATTACGGCTCCAACCAACGGTGCGAGTGGCGTAATTCCTGCCGTTCTCATGTATTCTCAATGTTTCACCGATTTCAAAAGTGACGATAATATCATCCGCTTCCTTTTGGTAGCAGGCGAAATTGGAACGCTCTTTAAAAAGAACGCCACCATTTCTGCGGCGATGGGCGGTTGCCAAGCCGAGATTGGCGTTTCCTCTGCCATGGCCGCGGCCGGTCTTACCGAGATCATGGGCGGAACTCCAGGTCAGGTTCAGATGGCTGCCGAAATTGCCATGGAACATCACCTCGGCATGACTTGTGATCCTATCGGTGGATTGGTTCAGATTCCGTGTATCGAGCGTAATTCTATGGGCGCCATCAAAGCGATTACCGCGGCCAATATCGCCTTAGAATCCGATCCTACCAAAGCGCGCGTGACTTTAGACGAGGTGATTCAATCGATGTGGGAAACCGCTCAAAGCATGAATGACCGCTTCAAAGAAACCTCCGAAGGTGGCCTCGCCATCGCAGTTAACGTCGCTGAATGTTAAACTCTTTTCTCTAATTTTTAGGAGCAACAAGATTTTCGCTTTTCCGAAGACTCTTCCCGCTCTTCGTTACAATCCTCCATTCGGTGCTCGCTTTGCTCGCGCCTCATTCCGGGATTTCCACTGCGATCGGGGCTATAATTAAGGTTTTTTTTGCTTTGAAGATTACAATAAATAGAAATTCCTCTTGAAGTTTGTAGATCATTTTTACTGTTTTGGTAAATAAAGTGTAATTATTGTTGATTAAGCTTCAATTTTGTAAAAGCAAGGAAAATATGAATGTAAAAAAGAAAATCTTAATTATTATTTCAATTCTGTTTTGTCTGAATATTATTGTGTCTTTAATTATTTTCTTATTCCACAGTTTTCCGAAAAATAGGATTTTTGAAATTCAAAATTTATCAACTATTCAGCAATGGGCGATACTCATTGGAGCGCTTCTATTGTTTGTGACAATTGGAAATATGTTAATTCATATTTATTACAAGAAGCAACACAAGAAAATTCTAAATCAGATTAGAAATGAAAAGTATGAAATTTTCAAAAATATAGTATTTACACAGACTTGGAATTTTGGATTCAGAATAAATCGAGCAGATTTAATTTTAATAGAAAGTGAAATAATTGTGCTAATTTATAATGTAAACTTTAATGGCTTGATCAAACAAGCACAACCTGCAATTTTATTTTATAAAGATAGTAATTCACAAAAAATAAAGGAAGGAATTAGTAATCAAAGCAAAATTGGAACAATATTTTCTACAACGTGCGGATTTAAAATAACAGGGAAAGTTGATACTTTATTTAAAAAACAAAACTTGAATTTTTCGTTTGAAACTAATCAAAATCAAAAAAATCAAATAGTTAAAATTTTGATAGAAAATAAATTAATATAGTTTTGTCTACATGAAATGAATTAATGATTATTTTGAAATATTAATAATATAAACTAATAGCTAACAACCATTTAATTTAACTTATCCAAAGTAATGAATTTTCTACCTTTTAAGCGCATGAATTTTGAATCTTCTATTAGCAAAGATGATTTTGAAAAAAATCTGTCTTCTTTACTAAAATCATCAAAATCTGAAAATGTCTTTAATTTATCAGTAAATGATTTTTCAATTCGAGGTAAGATTTCTGAGGGAGAATTCTTAATCGAGAAAAAGATTGAGGGAAGAAGTCCCATCAATTATAAAATTGAGGGTAAGATTGATTGTAATAGCCTGCTCAATATTTCTGTTACAATAAAGCCAAAAATAATGGGAATTGTTTTCTCCTTAATTTTTATTTGTTTTTCTTTTTACTTTACCCGAACCTACACTGTTCCATTGATAGCGACAGGTTTTATTTATATAATTACTATTATAACTTTTAGACTCTACACTACTTGGGTACAAGATCTTTTTGAGAAAAAATTATTAAAAAAAGATTTGTAAATTTCAACTACCGCAAAATCCGGTAATATTAGTCGCATTACGAATCAAATATTCCCAAAAATCATCATAATCATTTTCTACCGCTGATTTAAACTTACGATGTTGCGTAATATGTTAATTCATAATATTCAACACATTTTATTTATTCTGTCTGAAAATCGGAATAATATTTCAGGGTCGGGGTTCGCCAGATGAATTGTAAAATAAAAGTTAATTTTTAATTGCCTATAACTTTATAATCAAAATCCATCATCACAATTCATAAATCAATCTAAAAAAAGAACTGAATTTTTCTTTACTTTTTGTGATTGGAAAACCTGCAACTAGACCCAGTGCTAAAGCTTTATTGATCTGGATTTTTCCCTGTGGACGCATTGTCATTTCAAACTTTCCATCGACAATCTCTTTGTTGAATTCAATTCCTACAAAATTGGAGGAATTGGGGATTGCATAATCAATTGAAGTGTTAATCTGCCAATCGACATTGGTATAATCCGTATTAAATCGATGTTTAAAGATAGGACCTGCAAAAATTAAAGTGTGAATACTGCTTCCCCAACGTTTTGCTGCAATAAAAAATGGACAGTATTGTAATCCCTTGATCAATGGTTTATCATCCAGATCTTCAAAAGCGGTAAAACCGAAAACTTGCGTGTAACCAATCGCAAGCGTTGTATTGTATTTGGGGGAAACATAAAAAGAATATTGCGCAGACAATCTCAAATTATCAAATCTGTTTTTGGGAATAACTTGTGCGTCGCTTATCCTTTTAAAGAATGAAAAATCGGTTTCTACTTCGAGTCCCAGTCGGTCAATTGGAGCAAATTCGTATTCTGCTAAAACTCCATATTCGCTATAATCTGATGTGTTTTTAAAATCACCTGCAAGATTAAGCTCTTTCTCACCTTTTCGTGCACCAAGATCCCGAACTAAATCGATATACAAAGGCTCAATATGATGTACTTTTGGGATTTTAACAGGAGGATTAGAAATTGGTTGCTCCTGAGCATTGGTAGCAATACTGCAAAATAGCAATACTAAAAGAATCAAGTTACCGCTTACTTTTACTCGATTTTCCATTTTAATAGCTTGTAAATGAGATTACAAGTAGTAAAATTAGAAAAAAGTCAGGACGCAAATTTCTTTTTTTTAAGCTTTTTTTAAGTAAAGTTAAAATTTAACATTTCAGAAATGAAACAGTAAAGTTTATGAAATTCCTAAAAAAAATAGCTGAATTTTATATAGAGTTAGAGTTCGTTTAAATTTTAATAAAACATACTAGTCAAGTAAGAATTAGTTTTCACTTTGAAAATATTTGGAACATAAAGTTGAAAATCTTTGACTTTAGAAACTTATGTGAACTATTAGAAGTAGTTTTTTCCTAAAACTTTTGTGACTTTGTGGTTGATTTTTTTGTGTTAAATATAAACAGGGTCTTAATTCTTGATTATTCTTTTAGTGCAATATTTTTTAAATTCTATTGATTGATATAATATTCGAATTAGTACTAAATCATTATTAAAAAAGTAAAACGAAATGTCACGTCATCAAAGCATAAAAATGGTACTGAAACAATTCTAAATTTGAAAGTCGTATCGTTAACGCAAAATCCCCCGAATCTTATTCGCATTCCGGATCAACTCTTCCAAATACTCATAATTATCCTTTTCCAAGGCCGATTTAAACTTACGAAGTTGCGTAATGTGTTCATTCAAAACATCTAACACATTCTCTTTGTTCTGTCTGAAAATAGGAACCCACATTTCAGGATGAGATTTTGCCAAACGAACCGTACTCGAAAAACCGGAACTCGCTAACTGGAAAATAGTATCTTCTTCACGTTCCTTTTCCAGAACGGTATTTGCCAGCGCATAAGAGGTAATATGGGAAATATGAGAGATATAAGCCGTGTGAACATCGTGACCTTCTGCTTCCATATACAACAGATTCATTTCTAAATGTTCTGCAACTAGCTCCACCATTTTTAAAGCATCTGGCGCAGAATCTTCTTTGTCACAAATTACGCCCGCTCTTCCCGTGAAACTGTCTGATATCGCTGATTTTGGCCCAGAATTTTCTGTTCCCCACATCGGGTGAAAAGCAACGAAACGATTTCTGTTTTTGTGATTTTCTACTGCCTTTACAATTCCTGCTTTGGTAGAACCAACATCCATTACGGTTTGGTGATCGTTGACCAAATCTAAAATAGATGGCAATAATTTCCTCGCTGAATCAACTGGAATGGCCAGAATAATTAATTCAGAATTTTTAATGGCATTTTCTAAAGAAGAACCTTCATTGATAATTCCCAGTTCTTTTGCTTCCAGTAAATGCTGCTCATTTTGATCAACGCCGTAAACGTGGTCTACAAAGTGTTTTTCACGTAATTTTAAGGCAATTGACCCACCAATTAAACCAGTACCGATGATGGTTAATTTCATATGAAGATGTTTGTTTTTTTTAATGAAATATGGTATCGCCAAACTTCATCAGCAATTTTTTACTGTGTTTGTTATTGGCGATTTCATAAGTATTAAGGTCTAAAGAAAAGGATTAACGTAATTTTTTCAGACTTTGGAAATTCGATGTTTCCGTACATTTTTCATATCCGATTTCGTATCGTGGATTGTTCTTCGGATAGGTCAAAATATAATTTGGACAAGGTTTTTTCTGAGCATCACTTCTTTCGAAATCAACATTTCCTTTCGTTAGAATACTGTCTTTTAAAAATTTCTCATCTATTTTCAGCATTTCCATTTCAGTTTTAAAACTATCGGAATAATTGAATTTTTTAGATAATGTTTCTGCAATCACTCTAGAATTAGGAAGATATCCGCTGCAACTTGCGCCTTTTTTGTTCAGAATAAAAAATACGATGACAAGTCCGGGAACTAATCCCAGTAAGAAGAATTTGGCTTTTCTCATTTAGAAAATTAAAAGGTTGATATCATGGTAAGTAAGATCGAAACGGTCGCAAATTATTTTTTTGGTATGACGACCTTTATACATATAAAGCGATTGCTTCATTTCATTTTTGTGGACCAGCATGTTTTCAAAACCACCTTCTTCATCATAATTTAAAAGATAAGAAAGGAAAAAGTTAGAAATTGCTTTCGTAGTCGTACGCGGCATTTTCGACGTTAAGTTCGGTAAACCACAATGAATTACGCCGTGTTTAATGATATACGGATTTTCCATATCGGTTAATTCCGACGTCTCAATCATTTTTCTGTTGTCAATAGTCACGTCAATAATGACGCTGCCTTTTTTCATACCGGCCACCATTTCTTCAGTGATAATTGGGCTACTGCTTAATTTCGCAAGGGCACCAATAACGACATCGGCTCTTTTCAAACTCTTTGATAATTCTTTCGGATCGATAATGGAAGTAGGAACGCGCCCATCAACCATCATGTGCAAACGGCGAAGTTTTGATAAAGAATTATCGAAAACTTTTACACTCGCTCCAAGACCTAAAGCTGCTTTGGTAGCGAATTCACCAACAATTCCAGCACCCATAACAACAACTTCTGTCGGACGAACTCCTGTGATTCCGCCCAGCATTAATCCGTTTGAAAGGGCCAGCAATTCTGCTGCATAAAGAATAGAAATACTTCCTGCAATTTCGCCAATCAATCTTACTAAAGACAATTGTTTGTATTCATCGGCGATAAATTCAAAAGCAATAGCGTTGATTTTTTTCTCGGCTAATTTTTTAAAATATTCTTTGTCGCGCAAATTGATTTGTAAAGCTGAAACCAAATAGGTATTCATTTTTAGCATGTCAATCTCGTCTGTAGTCGGCGGATTAATTTTTAAAACTAAATCCTGCTGAAATGCTTCTTCGGGAGTTGGAGTAATTCTCGCTCCCGATTCCGAATATTGTAAATCGGTGAAAAAAGAACCTTCTCCGGCACCTGATTCTACAACGATTTGATGTCCATTTGCTACCAAAACCTGCACTGCATCAGGTGTAATACAAGTTCTTCGCTCGTTAAGACAAGTTTCTTTTGGAATGCCGATACTAAATTGTTTTCCTTTTCTTACAATTTCTAATTTTTCTTCCTGAGGTAGTAAATCTTGTTCGGAAAATGGGGTGAAAACGTGGGTATGACTCATTTTATAAGTTTTGATGAAAGGTGACTAATTCAAAAGAATCAGTGCACAAATATACGATGATTTGACTATTAACGGGGAAAATTCTATCGGAAGTTAATGATCCGATATTCTCCATCATTTTCGATGCTCATTTCGTGATGTGGGAAATGGGCAAGTTCTTCTTCATAAACTTCTGGCCATTCGATGATGCAAAGAAAAGCATTGTCTAAATATTCATGAATGCCAATGTCTTCAACTTCATCAGCAGATTTCATACGGTATAAATCAAAATGAAAAACGTTTCCTTTCGGCGTATCATATTCATTGACAATTGCGTAAGTAGGAGAGGAGACTTCATCTTGGCTGCCTAAATTCTTTAAAAGAAACTGGCTGAAAGTTGTTTTTCCGGCTCCTAAATTTCCTTTTAATAAAAGAATGTTGTGTTGAAGTTGAGGCAGAATTTCGTCAATAACCGTTTGCCAGTCTTCTAATTTATTAATTTTGAATTCCATGTTTATTTATAAATTTCAATAAAGATTTCGCCTTTATCAGTAATCGCTCCACGGTACATTCCTGCAGTGTTAAACGGCAATGCAATGTTTCCGTCTTTATCTAAAGCAATTAAACCACCATCGCCACCCATTTTTTCAATCTCATCGATGGTTTCCTGAGTTGCTGTTTTGATGTCTTTATTTTGATATTCCATTTTCGCAGCGATGGTTCTTGCAGCTGTAGCTCGGATAAAATATTCTCCCCAACCTGTAGCTGAAATTCCAACTTGAGAATTAGCATAAGTTCCGGCCCCAATAATCGGAGCGTCACCAATTCTGCCATATTTTTTATTGGTCATTCCACCAGTTGAAGTTCCGGCGGTGATGTTTCCGCTTTTATCTAAAGCAACTGCGCCAACAGTCCCGAATTTCTGATCGATTTCGTAAGATTCTGGCAAAGTATTTTGCGAGAATTTTTTTGTTGGATTCAATGCTTCTTTTTGTTTCAGTTTTTGCAAACCGTCCCAACGGTCTTTGGTCCAGAAATAAGAAGGATCTACAATTTCTAAATTTTGCTCTTTTGCGAATTGTTCTGCGCCAACTCCTGATAACATCACATGTTCAGATTTCTGCATTACTGCAATTGCAGTTTTAATCGGATTCTTGATGGTGTGAACTCCGGCAATCGCTCCAGCGGATTTATCCTTGCCATACATAATGGAAGCATCGAGTTCGTTTTTTCCATCTGCGGTGAAAACGGCTCCTTTTCCGGCATTGAATAAAGGAGAATCTTCCATGATTATAATGGAAGCAGCGACTGCATCAATTGAAGTGTTTCCTTTCTGAATTTCAGCATATCCAGCTTTCAAGGCTTCTGTCAATTTTGCTTTATAAGCATTTTCTTTTTCGGTGGTCATGTTTGATTTTAAGATGGTTCCGGCACCACCGTGAATCACAAGAACGTATTTTTTTTGTGCCGACATCATCAGTGAAAAAGTGACAATGGAAGCGAGTAGGAGTTTTTTCATAATCAATGGAAATGTTTGCCAAATTTATTGAATTTTTTTGAAGTCTTTTAATTTAAAGTTGGATGTCAGAATTCGAAAGTTGAAATTTCACAATCTAATGTCTTATATCTTTGATCTCAAAGTCTCTCATCTTATATAAAGTCTTTAATCTATTATCTTCCCCGCGTAAGGGATCGCAATGGAAAGCCCGGAAGGAGGCGCGAGCAAAGCGAGCGCCGACTGAGGACTTGTAATGTAGAGCCCGACCCGAGTTGGGTGGCTGAGCAAAGGAAACGAGGGATACGCCCAAAAAATTGATGAAAACAAAAACTTATTCCTTATTTTTACCGAATGATTTCTAAGCAAACAATTGACAAGATATTTTCTGCCGTTCGGGTAGAGGAAATCATCGGCGAATATGTACAACTTAAAAGGGCAGGCTCTAATTTTAAAGGTCTGAGTCCTTTCCACGACGAGAAATCGCCAAGTTTTGTGGTGTCGCCAAGTAAGCAGATTTGGAAAGATTTCTCTTCCGGAAAAGGTGGAACTGCGATTTCTTTTTTGATGGAAATTGAAAACTTTACTTATCCTGAAGCACTTAAACATGCTGCAAAAAAGTATGGAATTGAAATCGAGGAAGATCTACGCGAACTGACGGAAGCGCAGAAGCAGGCTCAAACGGATAAAGAATTACTCTATAAAATTCATGAGATTGCGAACGATTTTTTCCAGGAACAAATGTTTGGGACGGAAGAAGGAACGACCATCGCTTATTCTTATTTTAAAGAGCGTGAACTTCGTGACGATATTATTAAAAAATTCCAATTGGGATATTCGCCGGAACAGCGAAATGCTTTTACAGAATTTGCTTTAAATAAAGGGTATTCCAAAGAAATATTGGAGAAATCGGGACTTTCTATTTTCCCTGAAAATGCACCGAACGGAATCGACCGTTTTCGGGAACGTGTTTTATTTCCGATTCATAGTTTTTCTGGTCGAGTTCTAGGTTTTGGTGCCAGAATTCTTAGAAATAATATAAAAACTGCGAAATATCTGAATTCTCCGGAAACGGAAATTTATCATAAATCCAGCGTTCTTTATGGTTTAAGCCAAGGAAAACAAGCGATTTCTAAAGTAAACCTTTGTCTTTTGGTTGAAGGTTATATGGACGTCATCGCTCTGCACCAAAGCGGAATTGAGAACGTCGTGGCAAGTTCAGGAACGGCTTTGACGGTTGATCAAATCAAACTGATCAAGCGTTTAACAGAAAACGTAACCATCTTATTTGATGGTGATCCAGCCGGAATTAAAGCGAGTTTCAGAAGTATTGATTTATTGCTTGCCGAGGAAATGAATATTCGGATTCTACTTTTCCCTGATGGTGATGATCCTGATTCCTTTTCCCGAAAACATCCACAGCAATATGTAGAAGATTTTATTAAAAATCAGGCAAAAGATTTCATCGATTTCAAAGCCGAAATTTTATTGAAAGAAGCGGGTGATGATCCGATTAAAAAAGCGGAATCCATTCGTGACATTGTAAAGTCGGTGGCATTTGTTAAAAATGCTTTGAAGCAGGAAGTTTACTTAAAGGAAGTTGCCACAAAATTTGGAATTTCGGAGCAATCGCTTTTTAATGAACTGAATGTTCAGAAGCAAATTCAAGGTCAGAACTTTTCGCCTCGACATAGACCGGAGCCACAAGAAAGGCCGAAAATGGAAATTGTTCCGCCAACGACAATCGCTGTAAATCCTTTGCTGGAATTAGAAGAAAAGTTGGTGAAACATATGCTTAACTTTGGTGATCGCGTTTTGGAAAAGTCAGATGCCGATAATCAGCCGTTTAAAATTACAGTGATTGAAGAAATAATCAGTCATTTTAATGAAGATAATTATGAGGCTCAATCGCCAATTAATCAGAAAATAATTGAAGAATTAAAAAACGGATTGGTTAATAATGAAATTATTCAAAGTAATTTTTTCTTAACTTTAATGGATGAAACTATTGTTTCCAAAGTTTCAAATGCAATTCTTGAAGATGATGACTTGAGTAACTGGGAAAAAAGTAATATTTTTCCACCTAAACCTGGTGAAAAATTAGAAGCGGAAATTGAAGATGATATTCTGATTCATAAAAGTCATTTTATTGAAAAGATGATTTATGATATTGTTAAAAAATTTGATTCATTAAGGGATGACAATCCAGAAGAATATTATGAGTCGGTGAAAAGGATTATGGTTTTAAAGAGCCTTTTGAACGAAATTAATTTGAAATTAAGCCGACAACTGACAAAAGGTCATAGTTTTTTTAAGGAACAAAAATTGTAAACTAAATATAGTAAAAAATATAAAATGGATATTAAAAAAGATTTCAGAGACTTCTCTGTAAAACATTTAGGAAATAGCGGATTGGTAACAGATCAGTACATGGGAATGTATGGCCCGACCAATTTGACACCGTATATTATGGAAGAAAGACGATTGAACGTTGCTCAGATGGACGTTTTTTCCCGTCTAATGATGGATCGTATCATTTTCCTGGGAACAGGGATTGACGATCAGGTTGCGAATATCGTAACGGCACAGTTGCTTTTCTTAGAAAGTTCTGATGCTTCAAAAGATATTCAGATTTACATCAACTCTCCTGGTGGAAGTGTTTATGCAGGCTTAGGAATTTATGACACGATGCAAATCATCAAACCAGATGTTGCGACAATTTGTACAGGAATGGCTGCCTCGATGGGTGCGGTTCTTTTGGTTGCAGGTGAAAAAGGAAAACGTTCAGCCTTGAAACATTCAAGAGTTATGATTCACCAACCAAGCGGTGGTTCGCAAGGTGTTGCTTCTGATATGGAAATCAACTTGAGAGAAATGTTGAAATTGAAAAAAGAATTATACGATATTATTTCTGAACATTCAGGACAAACGTACGAATGGGTTGAGAAAGCCTCTGACAGAGATTACTGGATGACTTCTGGTGAAGCGAAAGATTTCGGAATGGTGGATGAAGTTCTTCAAAGAAAAGTAGAGAAAAAATAATTTTCTTTTAAAGATAAAAATAAAAATGCGTCTCAGTTTTGAGACGCATTTTTGATGATTGAAATCGAACGTCTTAAGAATTAAAACCTTCGATAATTTTAGCAAAATCTTCTACTTTCAAAGCCGCACCGCCGATTAAACCACCGTCGATATCTGGTTGAGAGAATATTTCTTTCGCATTATCCGGTTTTACAGAACCACCGTATAAAATTGAAATTTCGTCAGCAACTTCTTTTCCATATTTTTCAGCGATTAAACTTCTGATGTGTGCATGAATTTCCTGCGCTTGTTCAGGAGAAGCAGTTTCACCCGTTCCGATTGCCCAAACTGGTTCGTAAGCAATAACGACTTTTTTAATTTCTTCAGCAGTTAAATTGAAAAGAGCAACTTCAGTTTGGTTTTTTACCACTTCTAAATGCTTTCCAGATTTTCTTTGCTCCAAAGTTTCACCGTTACAATAAATTGGTGTTAATCCTTTATCTAAAGCTAATTTTACTTTTACTCTACAGTGAGAATCAGTTTCACCATGATATTGTCTTCTTTCAGAGTGACCGATAATTGCACCAGTAGCATGAATAGATTCCAGCATATCTGCGGAAATTTCTCCAGTGTAAGCGCCATTTTCGTGCTCGCTCATGTCTTGTGCGAAAACTCCGATTTCATTGTGTGCAAAAACATCTTTCGCCATCATTAAATACATTGACGGTGGCGCAATCCAAACTTCACAGTTCGTTTCGTGATTTTTTTTGTAGTCCAATAATTGAAACATTAACTTTTGTGCTTCAATTACATTTTTATTCATTTTCCAGTTTCCTGCAACGATATTTTTTCTCATGGTCAAATATTTATTTAGTTGAGTTTCCAAATGTCTTTAAGCATCTGATAGTAGTCGTGCTCCGTCTCAGAAACTTCCTCATCTGCTTTGATAAGTGTTTTTGCAAATTGTCTGAAAGACATTCTTTCTTTCTCAGTTGAATCATCCAGAAAACACTGTGCGTGAAATTCAAAATGCGATTTCCATTCTTCAGGTTTTAAAAGAGCAATAACTTCTAATTCGTCATCTAAGTCCATTTTAAATGGAAATTCATCGGCGAGATATTGCTGGATCATCATTCCTTCTTCTGGAGCAAACTCTCCATCAACAGCCGAAAGAATCATCAACAAGTGATAACCTGCAATCGATTTATTTGATTTTTTTTGGTGCATTATCTTTTATTTTTTTTGTTTAATATAATCTTTTGCAGAACGTTTATCTACAATTTTTCCTTTTTCTAAAGTAAGGACGAACGGATTACTTCTGGCAATTGTTTTAATCGCTGTACCGTCCATCATTGCATTATTAATGGTTTTAAAAGTATTCGGATTGGTAGAAATTCCCAAAACTAAAGCGTCTTTTTGTTGACTCAATTTCGCTTCCGCCTGTTCTAAAATATTGATATTTACCTTTTTCGGATCGTAAGAAAAAATTAGAATTGCTTTTGGTGCTTTCAAGATTTCATCTGTTAAATCAACACCGTCTGGAGTTTCTGGTTTAAACTTCGCAATCTCTGAATCATAACCTTGTTTGACTAATTTAGAAGTCGTTTTTCCTTCCTCAATAATCCAAGGCGAACCTTCTTCCCAGTATTTTTTATCATTCACATAATCGTCCTGATTGACTTCTAAAACTTCGCCTGTTTTTTCATTTTTAAGAGAATAATAGGTTTTAAATTCAGAAGGATCTTTGGCGATTTTTTCTTTCTCGATATTTAAATCTGTACCGATTTTATAATCTCTAAAATCAATAACTGGTTCGTGAGTAATTCCCCAATTAATAACGAAAACCATTGTCATAAAAGCAAATGCAGAAAGGTATTTCTTGAAATTACTTTTTTCTTCAACATCATTAAAATTATGTCGGTAAAGAAAATAAACGATAATTAATCCTACCAAAAGAACAACATCTTTCCAGAAACTTTGCCAAGGTTCCATTTTCATGGCGTCACCAAAGCATCCGCAATCTGTTACGACATTGAAATAGGCGGAATAAAAAGTCAGGAACGCAAAGAATACGCACAGCGCAATTAACATCGAAAGGGTGAATTTTAATTTGCTTTTTATTAATAATAAAAATCCAAATATCAATTCAAAAGCAACGACAATCACAGCTAAGACGAGTGCCTGTTTTTCTAAAAAAGGAATATTAAAAACGGATGGTGAAAAATACTCCTCCAATTTAAATGAAAATCCTACTGCATCTACGGCTTTCACAAAACCTGACGCAATAAAAATTAAAGCAATTACAATTCTCAGTATATTTTTCAACATATTAATTAATTATAGTGGGTTAATAATCTCTTTTTCCTCAGAAAACTTAATCAGACAGAATACGGCGTAATTCAGCATATCAAAATAATTTGCATCAATTCCTTCTGAAACCAGAGTTGCTCCAGCGTTGTCTTCTATTTGTTTGGTTCTCAGTACTTTCTGGTAAATCAAATCGGTGATTGAAGAAATACGCATTTCGCGCCAGGCTTCTCCATAATCGTGATTTTTTCTGAGCATTAACTCTTTTGCTTCGTGAGCAAACTGGTCGTACATCTCCAGAATTTCATTTCTATCCTGTTTGAAATCATCTGCAAAACCTTTCTCTAACTGGATTAGACCGATAATAGAGTAGTTCACGATCGCGATAAAATTTTCTTCTTCAGACTCGCCAACTTTCGAAACTCCCGTAGTTTGAAAATTTCTTAAACTTTTAACTTTAATGAAAATTTGATCCGTTAATGATGAAGTTCGTAAGACCCGAAAAGAGGCGCCGTAATCCGATAGTTTATTACTGAATAATTCCCGGCAGACTGCGATAACGTCGTCGAACTGTTTTGATGTTTTTTGCATAAGATTTCTAAACTTTTCAAAGATAAGAATTTCGTTTGAGAGTTGTCGGCTGATACTTGGCAGAAATCGTTTTAATAAAGACAAAAATTATAAAAAATTAAATCAGGAATGTAAAACTACAAAAGTCACAAAAGTTAGAATGAAATAAGTTTACCCTATTGAAAATAAGAAGATTAGAAAATTAAGAACTCTCAGACTTTTATCAAATTTGTGAAATTTTATTTTCGTTTTTTTTGAATTAATCTTTTGTGACTTTATGGTTGAAAACATAAGTTATTGATTTGTAGTTGACTGTGTTTTGCTTTTTTGCTAATAATAAAAACAAACAGTATTTTTGTCAAATGCTTTCTAACCTTCAATCTTACAATTTTTCTTCTATGAATTGTCGTGGTCAATTAATCGATTTGTCGAAACCTCAAATCATGGGAATCCTCAATATAACTCCGGATTCTTTTTCTGACGGAGGACAGTTTAATAATGAAAGTGATGCGCTTCATCAAATTAGAAAAATGATTCAGGAAGGAGCCGCAATCATTGATATCGGCGCACAGTCGACCAGACCAAATGCGCAACTGCTTTCTGCAGCGGAAGAAATTTTAAGAATTGGAAATCTAATTTCAAATATTAAAAAAGAATTTCCGGAGATTTTAATTTCTTTAGATACTTTTTATTCTGAAACGGTGCAATTTGGTTTTAATGAAGGAATAGATTTGGTGAATGATATTTCAGGCGGAATGTTTGATGATAAAATGTTCGAAATCGTTGCGAATACTGGACTCCCTTATGTTTTAATGCACATTAATTCCACTTATGAATCGATGCATGAAAAGTTAATTCACGACGATATTATCTTGAATATTAATTATTATTTTTCTGAAAAGATTCAAAAATTAAGAAGTCTGGGAATTAAAGATATTATTCTCGATCCCGGTTTTGGTTTCGGTAAAACAGTGGAGCAGAACCATCAAATGATTGATGAACTCGACGCAATTAGTTTTGGTGAATATCCGCTGTTAATAGGTATTTCCCGCAAATCTTTTATCTATAAACCTTTGAGGAAATCACCTTTGGATATTCAAGAAGAAACACAGAAACTCCATTTAAAAGTTCTGGAAAAAGGAGCGAAAATCCTGCGCGTTCACGATGTTTTGGCAACTAAGAAAACGATTGATATATTTTTAGGAAAGTAAATCAATCTTTATTTTTTAAACCGTAAAAGAGGCAAAAGATATCTGTGAAAATAAAGAATTTCAAAAGGATGTAAAAAGTAAAATTACCATTTTTGGAATCTTTTGCACGCTTTTGTTCTACTTATTTGTCGTTAAACTTTTGCTTCTTTTGCGGTAAAAAACACAAAGTCTAATTCAATCCAGACAATTTCCCAGCGTATTCTTCTGCAAATTGTTTCCGGTCTTCATCCAGTTTTTCTATATTATCAGGCAAGAAATAATTGAAGAGAATCTTTTCTTCATCGTCTAAGAAGATGATTTCCTTTTCTTCACCGTCAATCATTTGGGCGAAAATTTCCCACATTGAAGTGTCTTTCATCTTTAATAATTCAAAAAAAGAACTTGCTTTAATTTGTATATTTTTCATTTCTAAAATCCTAAAAAATTGAGTTTTAATTGTATGGCGAAATTTTCTTTAAAAGTTGGAGTTGCGTAATAACCAACACGGTAAAAGAATCCTAAATTGAAAGGACTTCCTAAAAAGTTATTGGCTTCTAAACCTATTTCCTGATAAAAGTGATTGAGTTTCTCGAACTCAAATTGATGAATTGCGGTGTTTTTCATATCGCCGGTAATTCCCCGATAAACCATATCGAAACTGGAGATTTTCTTCCCAAATGTGCTGAAATAAAACGGAACTCGGTGTGTTAAATAATAACCAACAAACTTGTCATTATAATATTTCCCACCTTCCATGGTCGCAAAACCGAGGTAAGAAGTAAGGTTGAAATTCAAAGTGCTATTTCCACTTCCTAAACCATTAATTGCGTACTGATGCCAGATCGGAGCGTTACCAGTAACTAAACCAGTATAAACACGAATACCTGTAACCCCGATTTTTGTTTTGAAACTGTGTTGAACTAAAAAGTCAAATCTACTATAGTCGAAGTCTCCGCCTAACGTTTTTATTCCCTGTTCATAGTTGAAATAAAATTCAGGATAGTTCTGTTCGTAAGTCAGTTTTCCGGACGGCGTCATCATACTTTTTGAATTCGGCGAATATTTCAACGTCAATTGCGTTGCAAAGTTTTCAAAGCTATTTCCCAGATTGTTATAATTATAATCAAATTTCGCTTCTTCCTGATCTCTTTTTGCAGAAACTCTTACAGTTAAAGCATTTGATAAATCGTTTTCATAAGAAAGTTTAAAACCTTTTAAATGATAAAATCGGTCGTTGTGTAGATCAACTCCAGAATTGTTAATCTTCATTTTAAAGTTCCAGAGATTTTCAGGAAATCTTCCCGCCGCATCAACATCATTATAGTATTCAGCACGGAAATAGGAAGTCTTATCTAAAGTCGTTTTAAGATCAATTCCAGCACCGTATTTCCACTCACCATCCTTGAATCCGTAAGCGATATACGCATCGGGAGAAATGTATTTATTGAATTTCTCATTCATTTTTGCAGCTATTCCCAATCGAAATCCTTCGTACTGATTATACTTTAGCATTTGAAGCACATCGAAATCTACATTTCCGACTCTAATTTTTCCTTTAGTGAAACCAGTTAAAACATTCAGTTTTTGATCCAGATTATATTTTTTTCCAACACTGTCAATCTTGGTGTAAGTCATTCTCTCACGTTCGGTGAGCGAATCTGTTCTATATTTCTCAAGAACATCACCATCAGAATTTTTCACTGACATCGAATAGCCAGTGAAGTCCTTTTTATTCTCATTGATTGAAGTTTTAAAATCGAAATAATCTGCCATAACGAAAACGTAGTTTCCAAATTTTTTCTTCAGTTTTTCTTCAGAATTATCCTTGCTTTTTTTGTCCTTTTGCTTTTCATCGAAAACGGTGGATCCCATTTTTATTTTAAAGTTTTCTTTAAGCAAAAACCACTTGTTGTCAATTGGTTGCCAAATACTTGTGATAGAACCTTCGCTTTTTTTCTTACTGTTACTCTCGATTTTTTTCAGACCATAAGTTGCTGCATCGACATAAATATAACCATTGAATTTCCTCTTCTGAATTGGGTTTTTATAATCTGCCTGTCGAAAGCGAATGACATAATTTTTTCTACCGTCTATCTCAATACTATCTGTTAAAAAGTAGCGATAAAGTGTTCTGTTTTCCTCTTGGATTTCTTTCGGGATTTTATTTCTGTTAGAGCGTAAAGCCAGCATTTCATAAACTGGTTGTTTCAAACCTGCAACACGATTATCTAAAATGTTCACTTTTTCACCGTATTTTTTGGAGTACAAATATTCTGAGGCTCTTTCCCAAAGAAATAATTTGCTCTGCGTCATCAATTTCATCACATTCAACTTTTCCAGCGAATCTTTCTTTTGCTCGGCAGATTGCGTTTTTGTCGGAACTAATTTCAATGAGTCCAGACGATGAGTTAAATATTGATTGTACTGTTTAATACTGTCTTCATCGAAGTCAAACGAGATTTTTTCGTAAGATTTAAAAGAATAAGAATCTAAACTGTGGGGAGAATTATTTTTAAAATTGTTATTTACTTTCTGCAAAATAGCCAAAGCGCGCGGATCGCTTTTATCAGAAATGGTCACTCCTTCGATCGATTGCGTTTTAGGATCTGTTTTAGAAAGACCCAATTCCATCACTTTATCAACTACGGCTTCGTCTTCATAAAATCCAGTTGCTTTTACTTCTACTTTTTCACATTTTGTTTTAAAGGTTAAAGTCCCATCAATATTGGTTTTACCCAAGAGTTTGCCTTTGCAAAAAATAGATGCATTTGAAATTGGCGTTCTTTCTCCAGTTTTTAAAACGGTTATTTTAGATTG
The DNA here is from genome assembly GCF_015191005.1 of Kaistella flava (ex Peng et al. 2021). Classification (NCBI taxonomy): domain Bacteria; kingdom Pseudomonadati; phylum Bacteroidota; class Flavobacteriia; order Flavobacteriales; family Weeksellaceae; genus Kaistella; species Kaistella flava (ex Peng et al. 2021). The sequence continues at coordinate 579,078 of NZ_CP040442.1, forward strand.
ACCAAAGAAGAAAAGACCTAGAAATGAAAAGAGAATTACAATATGTTTTTTCATAGAAAACAAAAGTATTCAAAATAATTAAAGTTTTAGCGTCAGAATGGATTAAGTTATCATTTTTCGCAGTAATTTTTGTCTTACTTTTTAATAATTCAAATAATAAGGATTGAAATAATTTGTATTTTAGTACAATGAAAAAAATATTTATTCTTGGGACTGTCTTGCTTAATCTTTGTGCTTTTTCGCAAACAAAAGGATTGACGGATGATGGAAAAGAAGTTGTTTTATTCGACAACGGAACCTGGAAATTTGTCAATGAAAGTGATGCGAAAACTTTAGAAACTATTACTACCAATGATTCTCTGTTTGAAAAGAGTAAAGATGCTTCCTTTTTAATGAGAAGTAAAAAAATGGATATGGGAATTTATTTCAATCCTAAAAAATGGAAAGTTATTTCGCAAACAAGCAGTCCTTACATGGAATATATGTTTCATAATACTGTTAATGATACTCAATTAGTCGGTTTTCTGATTACTGAAAAAATTGAAATTCCAACCTTGAAAAACTTGAAAGATATTGTAATTCTAAATATTCAAAAAAGTGCAGATTTTTTTCGATTGAAAGAATCAGAATATCGTACTGTAAACGGTTTGAAGGTACTTTACTTAAGATACATTGCCAATGCGAAAGGAGTAGATTTTGAATATATCGCTAATTATTATATTAATGATTCGGGGTATTGTGGCGTGGTTGCTTTCTCTACTCAAAAGAACTTTGACAAAAATTTTCCACAGATGCAAGAACTTCTCAACGGAATTTCGTCAGTGAAAAAAGAGCAGGTTACAGAAGTTCCGCCACCACCGATGAAATATGAAAAATAATCTTTAAGAAATCCGTCCCCATTTATTTTTCCCTTTATATTGCTTAGCGTAGTACGTTCTTAATTCAAAATTTTCGGAATGCTCTAAATGCGGATCATTTTCGAGTAATTTTTCAACCGTTGACTTTGCCACTTTGATGATTTTTCCGTCTGCAATTAAATCGAGTTTTTTAAAATCGACAACACCACTTTGTTGCGTTCCCAGAATATCACCGGGACCGCGTAGTTTCATATCGACTTCAGAAATTTTAAAACCATCGTTCGTTTCGACCATGGTTTTCATTCTGGTTCGGCTGTCACTTGAAAGTTTGTCGGAAGTGACCAGAATACAATAACTCTGCTCAGCGCCACGGCCAACTCTCCCGCGAAGTTGATGAAGTTGTGACAAGCCAAATCGTTCCGCACTTTCAATAATCATAACTGAAGCGTTGGGAACATTTACACCAACTTCAATAACCGTTGTAGCAACCATAATATGGGCTTTTCCTGAGGCGAAATATTGCATGGCAGCTTCTTTCTCCGCAGGTTTCATTCTGCCGTGAAGCATCGTTACATTAAAGCCTTCGTAAAACTCCAGGATGTGGTCGAAATTTTCCAGTAAATTTTTATAATCTAAAGTTTCTGATTCTTCAATTAAAGGATAAACGAAATAAATCTGTCGGCCTTTTTCAATCTCATCTTTGGCAAATCGGAAAATCGACAAACGATCTTTTTCACGTCGGTGAGCGGTAATAATTGTTTTTCTTCCGACCGGCAATTCATCAATAACAGAAACATCTAAATCACTGTAGAAACTCATCGCTAAAGTCCGTGGAATAGGCGTTGCAGTCATTACCAGAATATGTGGAGCAATTTTGTTTTTCGCCCATAATCTCGCACGTTGTGCGACTCCAAATCGATGTTGTTCGTCAATAATGGCCAGTCCTAAATTTTTGAATTGTACGACATCTTCTAGAACTGCATGCGTTCCAATTAGAATGGAAAGTTCACCGCTCAGAAGTTCCTGATGAATGATTTTTCTGTCCGAAGTTTTGGTAGAACCGGTTAATAAGCGGACTTTAATATCTGTTTTCTCTAAAAGCTCCTGAATAGAATGAAAATGTTGTTGTGCCAAGATTTCGGTTGGTGCCATCAGGCAGCTTTGAAAATTATTATCCAGAGCAATTAACATTGAAAGTAAGGCAACCATTGTTTTTCCGGAACCTACATCCCCTTGAAGAAGTCGGTTCATCTGAATCGGTCTTTTCATATCGGTTCGGATTTCCTTTAAAACTCTTTTCTGAGCATTAGTCAGTTCAAACGGAATATAGTTGTTGTAAAACTCGTTGAAATTTTCACCAATTTTTGGAAAAGGATTCCCGATAACCGTGGCTTTATGATGTTGCTTTTTTAAACCATAACCTAACTGAAAGAAAAAAGCTTCTTCAAATTTAACTCTGTTTTCGGCATGTTGAAAATGAACCAAATCTTTAGGAAAATGAATATTGTATAAAGCCGGAATTCTTCCGATTAAATTCAAACTTTTCAGTAAAGAATCGGGAAGGTTTTCAGAAACTAAATTGGGCAAGTTTTTAACAATATCAGCAATTACGGTTTGAAAGAATTTGTTGTTCAAACCACGTTTCGAGAGTTTTTCACTACCTGGATAAATGGGTAAAAGTGTTCCTGACAGCGCTTTCTTTTCATCAACTTCAATTTCTGGGTGCGGCATTGAAAATAGTCCGTTGAATTCATTGATTTTACCAAAGACGAAAATTTCAAGATTTAATGGGATTTGTTCTTTCATCCATTTGGAATATCGAAACCAAACTAAATCCAGCGTTCCGGAATCATCACGAAATTTGGCGGTTAACCTTTTTTGACCTTTGCCATACGCAACTTCCTGAATGTCGGTTATTCTTCCTTTCAATTGAATTTCAGCCTCAAGGTCTGCTTTTAAATTCCCAATTTTATGAACGATACTTTTATCGATATAGCGCAAAGGGTAGAAGGTTAGAAAATCTTCTAAGGTCGTAAATCCTAAAACATTTTTAATGAATTTGGCTCGTTCGGGACCGATTCCCTTTAAAAATTCGATGGAAGTTTCTAAAGTCAATTTTGAATTATTGCTTATTTTTAGTTCAGGAGCGAATTTCGTTAAAATAAAAAAGACTTCCAAAAATTATTTGAAAGTCTTTGATTTTAGTATTTAAATTTCAGAGATTAATCTTTAATGCTTGATTTAAATTTCTTTTGATAATTTTCCCATTGTGCACGGGTATTAATCTTCTTGAATTCGTTGTTTGCGATGAACGGAATATAAGGCTCTAATTCTTTTGCACTCAAGGCACCTTGTAAAATGGTGATTGGATTTCCAGCTTCATCTAAGAAAACAGCGGATGGTATTGCATTGACATTCATGTATTTAGTGAAATCATGCATCGCGTTTTTTTTCTTGCCAGCTTCTAAATCTGAATTGACAAATGTTCTGCCAAAAACGGTGACTTTTTCTTTTCGTTCTGCATTAAATTTTACGGGATAATAGTTCTCATTTAAATAAGCAGCAATCACTGGTTGGTTATAGGTGTTTTTGTCCATTACCTTACACGGAGCACACCAATCGGTATAGAAATTAATCAGTATTTTTTTTGGAACTATTTTTTGAGCATTAATCGCTTCTTCCAACGTCATCCATTTGACTTGTGAGGAAGCCAGAAATGTTATTAAAAGAGAGAATAAAAGCGTGATTTTTTTCATCTTATTTTGACGTCTAAAGTCGTACCAAATTAGAAATTATCGCACTTCCTGCATCAATTTTTTAACTAAAGGCGAAATTAGTATTAAAATAACCCCAGCGATTACGGCATATAAACCTAAATCTTTGTAACCTGAAGTATAAGCTTGTAATTTTTCTATATTGGAAGCACCTGCTCTGGCAGTTGCCATATTGGCGCCAATAAGTCCCGCAACATACTGCCCGTAAGCAGAAGCCAAGAACCACATTCCCATCATCATTCCCTGTAATTTTTGGGTAGAAAGTTTCGTCATAATCGAAAGACCGATTGGTGAGAGACACATTTCCCCAATTGTAATAATAAAGAGTGCGATGGTAAATAAACTTAAAGAAGTAATACCCGCTGCATTTGCGAAAAATTTCGTGGCATAAATTGCGTAAAAACCTAAACCAAGGAATAGAAAACCTAAACCGAATTTAATAATCGTGTTCGGTTCTAATTTCTTTTTACTTAACCAGATCCAAAGTAAACCAATTGGTACTGCAACTAATAAAATGAAAAAAGCACCTCCGGAATTATTTACTCCATTTGGATCTAAACCTAGTAAATCATTATTTAAATTATGAGCAGCAAAGATACTTAGCGAACCTCCACTTTGTTCATAAATTCCCCAAAATACGATGGAAAAAAGGATGAAAACTAAAGCAGCTAAAAGTTTATTTCTTTCTGATTTATTCACTTTAGACATTTCAAAGAATAAATAAAGCAATGTTAGTGGTCCAACAGCGTACATGAAATAATCGGTGTATTGTGTTTTTGCAACCATTACCATAATCATCGGAATGAAGAGTAAAGATAGGGCGTAAACACCATATTCTTTCCATCTTTCCATGGCTACTTCTTGTCCATTTTTTAACATTTTCAATGGTTGAAGTCCAATCGGGCCTAATCTTCTTTGAGTGAAAATAAAATTAACTAAACTGATAACCATTACAACTGCTGCTAAACCGAAAGCAACGTTCCAATGAAGTCCTTCTGGGATTAAATGAGAAAGTAATTCACCTTTTCCGATGGCGATACAAAGGTAACCACCGAGTAAAGCTCCTAAATTAATACCTGCATAAAAGAGTGAAAAACCAGCATCGGTACGATTGTCGCCTTTTTTGTAAAGTTTTCCAACCATCGTAGAAATGTTTGGTTTAAAGAACCCGGTTCCTACAACGGTAAATGAAATTCCTAGAAAGAAATTGAATCGTGAAATACCTGAAAGTAAAGTAAATCCGTTACTTGCTAAAATCAAACTGCCGATAATCATTAAAAAACCTCCCCAAAATAAAGATTTTCGAAATCCTAAAATTTTATCAGCAAACAAACCGCCTACAAAAGTGAAGGCGTAAACAAAAGCCTGTGTTGCTCCGTATTGTAAATTGGCTTCTTTTTCGCCTAAATTTAATTGAGAAATCATGAAGAATACAAGCATTCCTCGCATTCCGTAGAAACAGAAACGTTCCCACATTTCTGAGAAAAAGAGTGACCAAATTTGTTTAGGATATTTTCCTTTGAAATCCTGAATTTGTTCGAGAGTAAGATTCATATTTTTATTAGTAATTAATTTTGGTTTTATTTTTTATCACGTTGCTCCAATTCAAAACGAATTCGATATTGCTCAATAAGTTGTTTTAATTCTTCTTCTGGAACGTATAATAGATATTTGCTGGCGAAAAGATTATTTTTGTCGTTGAGTACGGAATATTTAACAATTGTTTCATCTTTTTCCGAACACAATAAAATTCCGATTGTCGGATTATCACCTTCATTACGTTTAAAATCGTCATACATTCTTACATACATATCAATTTGCCCGATATCTTGATGAGAAAGTTCGCCCGTTTTTAAATCGATAATGACAAAACATTTTAATATATAGTTGTAAAAAACAAGGTCTATATAAAAATCTGAGCTATGACTAGAAATATGTTGCTGTCTTGCTACAAAGGCAAATCCTTTCCCAAATTCCAGCAGAAATTTTTGAATATGATCGATAATTCCTGTTTCAATTTCTTTTTCTGAAATTTTTTCATCAGGTTTAAGGCCTAAAAACTCAAAAATATAAGGATCTTTTAATAAACTGTGAATGTTTTCTATTGGTGATTTTTTATGCTCTAAAACTCTTTCGTATGCCAAAGAATTTATTTGGCGTTTTAAATCTCTTGAACTCCAATTGTTTTGAATAGATTCATCAATATAATAATTGATTTTTTTAACTGAATCAATTTTTAATAACATTCTGTAATGGGTCCAAGTTAATTGTTGACGCACTGCGTCAACAATTGGAAATGATTGGTAAAACTTACGCATATTGGAAAGGTTGGTATAATCAAAACCTTTTCCGAATTCTAAAGACAATTTCTGTGAGAGATTTTTTAAAGTGTATTTTCCGTAGGTGGCTCTTTCTTGGTCTTTCTGTTCGTCTTCAACAATAAGCTGCCCGATTTGCCAATAAGTTAGCAATAAAGTAGAATTCGCGATTCGAAATACCTTTTCGCGCGACTGGCTAATAATCTGCTTTACGGATAGAAACAAAGAATCTTCGGAGATTTCCATCTTACGAAAATAGAAAAAACCACCGAATAATCGATGGTTTTTGTGATTTATATTTTAAATAAAGATTAGTGAATACCTTTCATAAATTTATTTAAAAGTGGTGAAAGCAATAATAAACATGCTCCCGAAGCCAACATCAAATACGTGATAAAAGGATATAAAGCAAAATCGTAAGTGGTTAAAATTTGCTCCAAAGTTGCTGCAAGATAGTTTCCTAAAGCGAAACTCGCCATCCAAACACCCATCATAATTGAAGTAATATTACCTGGTGAAAGTTTGGTTACCATCGAAAGTCCGATTGGTGATAACATTAATTCTCCTACCGTTAAAAGCGCGTAAACAACTACCAACCACATTGGGCTAACAATATTCCCAGCATCTGCACTGTTTTGTGCCTGAGTCATAATGAAGAACGCAAATGCTCCAACGAACATCGCCATCGCAAATTTAATTGGAGTTCTTGGATTCAGTCTTTTGGCCGCCAATTTTACCCATAAGATAGAAAATAGAGGAGCCAAGGTCACAATTACAATAGGGTTAATGTTTTGGAACCAAGTAGTCGGGATTTCAAAACCACCAACAACTCTGTCTGTATTTTCTTGTGCGAAAAGATTAAATGTTCCTCCTGCCTGTTCGAAACCAGCCCAGAAAACAATGTTGAAGAAGGCTAGAATAAGGATTACAAAGACTCTGGTCCATTCTGTTGATCCATTTGTTCCTTTAAAAATAGACATCCCGATAAATCCAACACCTGCAATACCTAATACCCAAACCATAATGGTGTGAATAATATCTGAGGTATTGTTCCAAATGAACATTACCAAAAATACGAAAGCCACATTTCCAATAGTATAAAGAATAATGTCTCTCCAGTCTTTACCTATTAAATCAGTAATTCCTTTTTCTTTATATCCTGGTGGAAGCCCTTTATCTCCTAAAGTATTTCTACGTGCATAAAACCAAAGAACGCCTAAAAGCATTCCTAAACCTGCAGCGAAGTAACCGTAAGGCCAACCTACTTTTTCGCCTAAAGTACCAGCAACAAAAGGAGAAAGGAAAGCACCAATATTAATACCCATGTAGAAAATGGTAAATGCACCATCTTTTCTTGGATCATCGTTATCATATAAATCTCCAACGATGGTTGAAATGTTTGGTTTAAAGAATCCATTTCCTAGAATCAACACTCCTAATCCTAAATAGAAAAAGTGTTTTCTAGTTTCCACATCACCTAATAAATCTACAGAAGCACTCGCTGCTAAAATGAATTGACCAATCGCCATTACCAAACCACCAATTAGGATTGATTTTCTTTGACCTAAAAGTTTATCAGCAAACCAACCACCCAAAATTGGAGTCAGGTAAACTAAAGCGGTGAAAACACCGTAAACTGATAATGATTCAGCACGGTTTAGGCCGAAACCTCCCGTTGCTAATTCTGCGGTTAAGAAAATTGTTAATAGGGCACGCATTCCATAATAGGAAAAACGCTCCCACATTTCAGTAAAGAACAAGGTGTATAATCCTTTTGGATGACCTTGTTGAGGCTGTGTAGTGTCCATTTTTAATTGTTAATTTTTCGATTAGTGGACAAATATAGTTTTTTTATGTTTATGAAATACATTTCGCAACTTTAAACGGAAAAACCACCGAATAATCGGTGGTTTTATCTTAAATATTTGAAATATTATTAATTTACGCCGTGCATCATTTTTTTCAAAATCGGAGATATAAGTGCTAAAATTGCTCCTGCAATTCCACAAAGAATTACAAATACCATGAAGAATTCAAATAAATTATGAATTTCAAATCCAGCGAAACTATTGTAAACAATTGAAATTTGCTCTTTATCAAGAAGAGATAGTTGATCTGCAGTTAATGTAATTTTTTTATCTAATACATCTTGAAGATTGATGCCTAATTCTTTAGCCTTTAGGAATTTGTCTCCAGTCGCAGGTAATATTGAACCTAAAATTCCTGAAAGAGCGTATCCTGCAGCATTGGCAATAAAGAATACACCAAATAAAAGGGAGGCAAATCTTTTTGGTGCTAATTTACCAACCAAAGATAATCCGATTGGAGATAAACAAAGTTCTCCCATGGTCTGGATTAAATAAAGTAAAATCAACCATTTCACTGCAAGCAGTCCTGTATTTCCTAAATCTTTTACATTGTAAGCGATAATTAAATAACTTAAGGCGATTAAACCAAGTCCAATTGCTTGTTTTAAAGGGGAAACTGGTTCTTTTTTATTTGCTCTTAATTTGTCCCAAAGCATACTGAATGGAACTGCTAAAACCACAATGAATAAACCATTAAAAATCTGAACCATTGATGGAGGCATGTTCCAACCTAAAATATCTCGGTCAGTTTGGTTATCTGCAATAAATGTTAAAGATGAACCTGCCTGTTCGAAAGCAGCCCAGAAGAAAATGATGAAAAATGATACGATATAAATTACCCAAATTCTGTCTCTCTCTACTTTATTTTCGGTTGCAGACATAATTAAATAAGCCAACGCAAGTCCCATAGAATAGATGAATGGATAAATAACTGCTTTCACAAATTCTCCCATTCCGACAGAACCAAATCCGATTTTATCTACAAATAAATATTGAAATCCAAAGAATGTTAATACGAAAATTGCTACCGCAATACCGATTGATTTTCCAGTGAAATTAGCTGTTTGAGATTCACCTTCTTCAAAATCTTCTGCGGTATTTTGGCTTGGTAGTCCACCAATTGGTCTTCCTTCTGGTGTTACAACGTATTTATTTTTAAGTAATACAAAAGTAAGTGTTCCGATTACCATTGCTATAGAAGCTGCTAAAAAGCCCCATTTGAATGCGTGAATATCTCTTATTCCACCTGCATCTTTTACATCTCCTAAAAAAGGACAAATAAACTGACCCAAAAATGCTCCTAAGTTAATTCCCATGTAAAAAATGGTAAAAGCGGAATCCAATTTTGATTTTTCCTGTTTTGGATATAGACTTCCTACCATCGAAGAAATATTTGGTTTAAAGAAACCATTTCCGAAAATAATCACTCCCAAAGCGACCCACATCAGCATTTGTGCCGAACTTAAATTGGAGTCGAATGTTGAAGCACTCATAAACATCAGAAATTGTCCAACTGCCATCAATGTTCCTCCAACAATAATACAATATCTATTTCCCAAAAATCGGTCTGCAATAAAACCACCAAGCATTGGGGTAAGATAACAAAGGGCCAAAAATCCACCGTATATAATGGTAACATCTCCTTCTTTCATTAACAGCGAGTTCACCATAAAAAGCGTCAACAAAGCGCGCATTCCATAGAAGTTGAAACGCTCCCACATTTCTGTGCCAAAAAGTACCCACAAACCTTTCGGATGCTTCGTTTTTGGTTCGTTTATAAGTTCGTTACTCGAGTTTAATGCTTCTAGCTCGTCCATATGTTAATCGTTAATTATTTGTTAAGGTTAGCAAATATAGTTTTTTTTCAGTTTTTACAAATGTTTTTCGCAACATTTAAACGAAAAAACCGCAGAAATGTTCTGCGGTTTTATTTATGTATGCGTTAATGTGATTTAGTTAACACCTCTTTCTTTCATAATCTTGTTAAGTCTCTTTAAAATCGATAGTCCTAATAAGGTAGCGATTAATAATAAACCGAAGTTTACGATAAAGAAATAGGCTTTATTATCGTACTCGTACCAGAAACTGGCTAAAACTCCGGAAAGTTTGTTTCCAATCGAAGTTGAAAGGAAGAATCCTCCCATCATTAATGCTGTAATTCTTGGTGGCGAAAGCTTTGAAACTAACGACAATCCCATTGGTGAAAGACATAATTCTCCCAACGTAATTACTCCATAGGAGAGAATTAACCAAATTGCGGAAACCTTGATCATTCCATTGTTTCCTGCATAAACTGCTCCTACCATTACCAAACATGATAAGGCGGAAATGAATAATCCCAGAACAATTTTAGTAGGCGTAGTAGGTTCTTTGCCCTTTCGTCGAAGAAACATAAAGAATCCAACAACAATCGGAGTTAAAATAATTACCCAGGCCGGATTGATCGACTGGAATAATTCGGTATTGTAAAGCGCCACTTCCTGAGTTGGATTTGCTTCAAGTTTAGCTCGCTCGGTTTCAGAAATATTTCTAAAATAAATATCCTGTCCCATTTCTTTAACGGGTTTTCCTGCTTCATCTTTTTTTGTACGGTATTGATCATCATAGACAGAAACCTCCTTCATTTCATAGGTTTTCCCTTGAACTCCGTCTTTTCCGTCAATTAAATTAATGGCACGTAAAGGCTCTACTAATGGAGCTGGAATAGCACGATCAGTATAATTATTCGCCCAGCGAGTCAAGGCAGTTCCGTTCTGTTTAAATACCGCCCAGAACATTAAACTTACGGCGAAGATCGCAAGCAAAGCACCAATTGGTCTTTTGTCTTCCGCGTTAGCTTTCACGTAAAGCATTATATAGAAGTAGATTACCGGAATACAGGCGAAGATAAAAGCATCCGTAGAATCAGTACCGAAAATATTTCCTGGAATCATCCAACCGATAACTCCCGCGATAATTGCAGGTAAGAACACCTTTAATAAAATATCAGAAATTTTGGTATCTCCTTCTTGAGAAGGTTTTAAAACGTTGGCTTGTAAAATATGTTTTCTTCCAAGTGTGAAGACGATAAGACCGATAAACATTCCGACTCCTGCAGTCATGAAGGCTGGTCCCCAACCATATTTGTTGCGCATGAATGCTGCAATAATATTACAAATAAATGCACCAATATTAATTCCCATATAGAAAATATTATAACCGGCATCTTTATTATCCTTGTAAGGTTCTTCGTTATAAAGGTTTCCTAAAAGAGTAGAAATACTAGGTTTAAAGAATCCATTTCCTAAAATTACCAAACCTAGTGAAGCATAGAAAAGAGGAAGTTCTTTGAATAAACCAACTCCTAAATAACCCAATCCCATTAAGGTACCACCGATATAAATTGCTTTGACATAGCCTAACAGTTTGTCGGCCAGGAAACCTCCCAGAAACGGAGTAAGATAGGTTAAAGCGATAAAGGTTCCGAAGATATCGTCGGCACTTTTATCATTAAAAGCGAGACCTCCTTTTTCACTATCGATCATGTAAAGAACGAAGATTCCGAGGATTAGATAATAGCCGAATCGCTCCCACATTTCCGTAAAAAACAGATAGGGTAAACCTTTAGGGTGTTTTCTGGTTGTTTTTTGTTCCATTTTCAAATTTTAATTTTAGCAAATATATATTATTAAGTTTAAATGTAAAAAGCCCTCATAGGAGAGCTTTTTTTGCCTGTTTTAAACAAACTTTTTTAAAGATTTTCTAAAAGAAAATTAGTCATTTTCTGATAGAGTTGTGGGCGAGTTTGTCCACCGTAAATTCCGTGATTTTTATCTGGATAAGCCATGAATTCAAACTGCTTATTATTTTGAATTAAAGCCTCAGAGAATTCCATAGCATTCTGAAAATGAACGTTATCATCCGCAGTTCCATGGATTAAAAGATACTTTCCTTTTAACAAATTCGCGTAAGTTGTTGGCGAGTTATCATCATATCCACCAGGGTTTTCTTGTGGTGTTCTCATGAATCTTTCTGTATAAATTGAATCGTAATATCTCCAGTTAGTTACCGGAGCAACAGCGATTCCGGTTTTGAAAACATCAGCTCCTTTTGTTAAGGCTAAACTCGCCATATAACCACCAAAACTCCATCCGAAAATTCCGATTCTGTCTTTATTGATATAGGATTGCTGTCCAAACCATTTTGCAGCTGCAATTTGGTCATCGATTTCGTATTTTCCTAAGTTTAAATAAGTTGTTTTTTTAAACTCAGTTCCTTTGTAACCGGTTCCACGACCATCAACACAAGCTACGATATATCCCTTTTGAACCAAATGATTGAACCATAATGCGTTTCCTGTATCCCAAGAATTGGCCACACTTTGAGATCCTGGACCAGAATATTGGAACATAAATAATGGATATTTTTTATTAGGATCAAAGTCTTTCGGCTTCATAATCCATGCATTCATTTGGTCGCCATTTTCATTTGGAACAGTGAAAAACTCTTTGTTCACCATATTATCTGCCTGAAGTTTTTTCAATTGCTCCTCATTATTTTGCAATTCCTTCAAGGTTTTTCCATTCGCATCTTTTAAAACATACGTATAAGGTTTTGCTGCAGACGAAGAAGTTTCGATGAAATATTTATAGTTTTGGCTAAAGCTGGCACTATTTGTTCCACTTGTATTCGAAAGCAAAGTTGTTTTTCCTGTTTCGATATTTACTTTAGAAACGACTCTGTTAATGCTTCCTTCCTGAGTTGTCTGAATGAAAACTTCTTTTGTTTTCGGATTAAAACCGTAGTAATTAGTTACTTCCCAGTTTCCTTTGGTAATTTGTTTTTTCAGTTTTCCGTCTTGATTATACCAATAAAGGTGTCTGTTTCCATCACGTTCAGCTCCCCAGATGAAAGAATTATCAGCCAAGAATTCTAAAGTTACATTATCAGTATCGATCCATCTTTTATCAGATTCTGTAAATAATTTAGTAATCTCTCCAGTTTTGGTATTTACTTTTAAAACATCTGATGCATTTTGCAATCTTTCAGAAGTAATTAAAATAAGTTCGTCAGGTTTTGCAGTTCTATAAACATCTGGAATATAGTAGTTTTTAAAATTGCTAAGATTTAGCGCTATCGTTTTTGCAGAATCTAAACGATAAAGTTGAGCAGATACTACCGAATTATTTGCTCCCGCTTTTGGATATTTAAATCTCATTTCAGAAGGGTAGAGTTGTTTACCATAAATCGTAATTGACATTTCTGGTACTTCTGATTCATTAGATTTAACAAAAATAATAGCGTCAGAATTTTTGGTCCATTCATACAATTTTGCATGTCCGAATTCTTCCTCATAAACCCAATCTCCAAGTCCGTTTAAAATTGAATTCTTCTTCCCATCAGTAGTAATCTGAGTGATTTTTTCTGAACTTAAATCTTGATAAAATAAATTGTTATCAGCGATAAAAGCTACTTTATTTCCATCCGGAGAAAAAGTGGGTTCCTGTACAAAGTTCCCATTATTGAGACTTACCACCTTTCCAGATTTTAAATCTTTAACATCGAATTTACCAAAAAATGAATGTCTGTAAATGGGCAGACTTTCTTTTAATAGTAGGATTTTTGATTCATCGTCATTGAAAATATAAGATTGAAAGCTTCCTTCGACTATATTTCCGTCTCTTTTTGTGGTTTTATAGGAATATTTTGCAATTCCACCTGGCTCAATGATTACGTAATTTTCACCATTTTTTAGGGACGAAATTCCGGAGATTCCTTTGCCTCTGTAATAACCAGAGTAGATTTTATCTAAGGTAATTTCCTGAGAGAAATACGCAACAGAAGTTAAAATAGAAATTGTGAATAGGATTTTTTTCATAATAAAATTGATAAGATTTCAAAGATAGGAAATTTCTTAAAATACCGTTAAACTTTCCGTTAATCGCTTTTAATGGCAAAATAATTGATATTATTTATTAAATCAATTAAAAATAATAACTATGGAAACTTATAATTCAGAAAAATTAGTAAAATATCAAATAGATAATCAGGAGATTATAGTTGGATTTGCAACTTTTAAAGATGCAGTTAACTACGCTGCTCACAATAAAGGAAATTTAGTAGAAGTAGGATTTAAAGGTGGAAATGATAATCCGCAATTAACAAATGAAGCGGAATTAATTGATAGAAAAATTCATTATTTCGTAGAAGCTGGTCCTGAATATCGATTTATTCATTCATCAGATCCAGAATTCAGGGATTTTGCTGATCAACTTCAAGAAAGAAAATCAGAATTAATTGAAGAAAGTCCGGAAGAAAAGTATTTTGCCAATGCAGAAATTGAAATTTCAGAAGACCCAATTATCGTTCTTAAAAATGATGAATTTGAATCGGTAACTTCCAGAGAAAGATCCAAATATTTGAAACAAGCCAACGTTTATGAAATCGGAGTTTTAAAACATATTGAAGCTTAAAAAACTTTATTTTCAAAGAATATTTTTAATAACCTATTGATAGATAATGGGTTATTTTTTTTGTTTTATTTCATCATTATGAGTGAAACCTATTGGTTTTGTGGGCTCATCCACAATTTTGTAATGTTCTACTTCAACTTTTAATGCTTCGATTCTTACCGTAAAATCTTCGTAATTATTCAAAGAAACATCATAAATAAATTGTTGAATTTGATCAAGATAAGTTCCGGTTAATTTTGAAGAAGCGTCTCTTAAAGAGGCATCTAACATTTTTTGAGTGATTTTTATCGTTGTTGAATTATTTTTTAAGTAAAGATTTCTAATTCTTTTTTTCAAACTTTGCGTAAAATCAATCAGCATCGTATTTGAAAACGCTTGCATTTTTTTAGATATTTCTAACCAAAATGGAAGTTGATGCGCTTTGTTATCTTCTAAAATTTTAATCAGCAAAGCATCCGGCGAGAGATCTTCTGTCATATGATGAAAAAGCATTTCTGAACGTTCTTTCATATTGGGTGGAAATACAGGAATCAAAACATCAAATCGACCTGGAGCAAGAAGTTCCCGATCAATTTTCTCTAATGAATTTGCCGCACCAACCATCAATATGTTCTCTTTTTCGAAATGACTAATATAGTGTAAGATGATTTCTTTCGTCTCCTCATCATCACTTTTTACAGATTCATCTTCGCTACGTTCGCTCATTATTTCATCAAAATCTTCTAGAAAAAGAAGTGTTTTTTCTGATTTCATAATCTGAATTAAAAAATCATTAAAGGTTATCTTTTGGTCATCAACAAAAGAAATTCCTAAAAAATATTTTTTTATTTCTTTGAATTCGTAATCTATAATCTCAGCTATTTTTTTTGCCCAAAATATTTTACCACTTCCCGGAGGACCATAAAGAACAATTCCAGCAGGTCTATGAATTCCCCAATCTTGTACAGAAATATTACTCAAGTAAGGTTCTAATGTTTGAGAAACAAAAAAAAATAAATCACGATAACCAATAAAATCTCTTTCTGCTAAGTGGGTGTTTTTACCAAAATAATTATAAACGAATTTGTAATTTCCTCCTAATTTATTATCGATTCCGAAACTTGAAACAGACGATTTATATTTACCGTTATCAAATAATTTGGGTTTATCTTTTTTAATGATTTCCGCTACTTTATCTTTTGGTTGATCGATATTTTCTGCGATATCTTCGATTGATTTATTTTGATTTAAATCTTCAGAATATTTCCTCAAAAAAACGATATTCTCTCGAGCAAATTTTGCAAAATCATCTTTGACCTCAAAGTTGGTACTAATACATTCTGAAAGTTCCAAATCAAAATCTTGAATAAATTTGATAAAACTTTCGGTAGGGATTTTAAGTTCTTTTGCAAGTTCAGCCAATTTCATATCAATCGATTTTTAAGAGTATAATCAAATTTACAAATTAAATTCTTGAAGTTCTTTCAGAAATTAAACTCAATATAGAAATTATGGCTCGAAAGTTTCAAATTTTCCATTTTCATAAAAGAAAACGATCTTCTTAATCTTAACTTCTTGATTTTCAGATAATTCTATTTTAGTTTTTGTTTCTGGAATCTCTAATCGCTGAGAATCGAATATTTTTTCCTTTTCAGTTTGTTGTACAGGAATTTTCGATTCTCGTGGTTCTTGAATTTCGATGCGATCCTCGGATTCAGTAATTCCGAATGCTTCATCATTAATTAAAGAGAATAAATCGGGCAGGGAAGTAGGTTTTGGTTTTTCAGGAATAACCTTAATTTCAACTGGAGCATCAGGCTTTTTCACCATTTCACCTTCGCCTTCGATCAGCCATTCCCATTCTAATTCAGGGAAACGACTTTTAATCTTCATCAGAAAATCGAGTGACGGTTTATTTCTGCCGGAAGTGATATGAGAAATACTCGAACGTTGTACTTCGATTTCGTCTGCAAATTCTGATAGTGATAATTCAGAATAGGTGATAACTTTAGAAATTCTTTCCTTTAAATCCATATTACAAATGTAAATATAATTTTACAATTATAAATTACAAAAGTAAACCGCTTCAAAATTTACTTAATTACAAATGTAAATAATAACTATAAGTAATTGATTAATAATTAATTATTCTATTTACAATATTAAATTACTTACGTAAATGGTCATCATTTTTAGGATCATACTTAAGTTTTCTATCCTTTTTATGTTCTGGTAAAACTAGCGAAAGGAAGATACTTCCACCTAATATTCCTACGATAATAAACAAAGAATCGGTTGTCGAAAAACCTAATTGATCGAGATATTCATGAAATAACATCTTCAAACCGATGAAGGTTAATAAGACTGCTAAACCAACTTTTAAGAATCTAAACTTATCGATAACTCCCGCTAAAAGAAAGAACATGGAACGCAGTCCGATGATGGCAAAAATATTAGAAAAGAAAACAATATAAGGATCTTTAGTAACCGAGAATATCGCTGGAATACTGTCAACGGCAAAGATTAAATCGGTAATCTCTATGATGATAAGAACTAAGAATAGGGGAGTCATCTTATTAATACCATTGATCTTTACAAAGAACTTATTACCGACAAAGTGATTATGGACCTTAAAATACTTATTCGCAAACTTGACGACAGGATGCTTTTGGGTATCGATTTTATCGTCATTATCTTTCTCGAAGAACATCTTGATACCGGTAAACACCAGGAACGCACCAAATACATACATGATCCATTCGAACTTCTGAATAAGCGCCGCACCTACAAATATAAAGACAAACCTCATGGCAATCGCGCCCAGAATTCCCCAAAACAGCACGCGGTGATAATTCCTTGGGGCTACACCAAAAGCGGTGAATACTAAGACCATTACGAATATGTTATCCACAGACAACGCGTATTCGACGACGTAACCTGTTAAATATTCAAGTCCAAGATTGTGGTTGTATAAATAGATGCTGGTTCCTAAATCTCCGGGAATGATTTTTACAGGATGATGATGCTTAGAAATGACCTGTTGCAGTTTTTCAAGACTGTCGATGCCATGGAGTAGGTGACCGTAGTTGGTTAAAACAAAATAGAAACACATTGAAAGTGCAACCACGAAAAAACTCATTAAGCCGGCTTGTTTCATAGAAACCGTAGATGATTTCTTATTTAATAAGCCTAAATCTAAAGCCAGGATCATCACGATAAAGACGATGAAACCCAAAAGGAAAATGCTCTCGTTTGTCATATAATTATAAAGAACAAATATAATGAAATTAAAGATTCGTCAATTATTTACAAATGTAAACAATACAAAAAATAGGTCGGGTAGTGCGTATAACTTGTTTATGTTACTTACCATCAAATGGAGTTTTCCACACGGTTATTCACTTAAAGTAAGATTGTTAATTTGATTTAGATAATCTTTGTAACCAACTGACTTTATGTAAATTATAAATTTTTATTAATAATAAAGCAATCCACAAAATTATCAACAGACATTCTGACATTTTGAAGTGTTTAATGAATTTACAAAAGTAAATTTTATTTTTAAGAAAGAAAGATTTAAATTTGGAAATTGTAAAATTGAAATAGATGTTATCAAACCTGAATTACGTACAAAACCCTGATTTCCCAAACCGGTATATTTCCCCGGAAAAATTATTTAATTTCCTACAGACGAATTACAGCCATAGTATTATAGAGCTTGGTTCCTCTTATTTAGAGAAACCTATTTATAAAATGTGTTTAGGAAATGGTAAGATTAAAATCTTGGCGTGGTCACAAATGCATGGCAATGAATCTAATGCTACCCATGCGATGTTAGATTTGTTGGAGATCTTTAAACATCAACCAGAGCTTAAGGAGGAATTATTTTCAAAAATTACTTTGGATTTTATTTTCATGCTTAATCCCGATGGTTCAGAAAGATGGACCAGAAGAAATGGATTAGATATCGATCTAAACAGAGATTTTTTAAAACAGTCGAGTAAGGAATTTCCTTTTCTAAAAGATCTGGCTCATAAAGGTTCTTATGATTATGCCTTGAATCTACACGAACAAAGAACGATTTTCAGTACAGATGGAATTCATCCAGCAACCTTATCTTTTTTGGCTCCTGCAGAAGATGTCGACAGAACAATTACGGAAACGAGGAAAAAAGCAATGGCGGTAATTTCTAAAATTTACCAAAAATTGAAGAACGAGATTCCTAAGCAAATTGCGAGATATTCAGATGAGTTCTATCCGAGTTCTACGGGAGATAATTTTACGAAATTCGGTATTCCAACAATTCTGTTTGAAGGTGGACATTTCCCAGATGATTACAAGAGAACAGGAACACGTAAATATTACACGGTGGCTTTATATGAAAGTTTGGTGGCAATTTCTAAATTGAATGGCGCGACCGATGGTTGGGAAGACTATCGAGAGATTCCTGAGAACAAAGAATCTCACTATGATTTGATATACAGAAATGTAAAACTTAATACCGATTTTAAATGTATTCTAGATATCGCTGTACAATATAAAGAAGAAATAAAACCAAAAGCTGATGAAATTTCATTTACACCAATCGTTGTAGAAGTTGGAGATATCGGAAAAAAGAAAGGCTGGAAAGAAATTGACTGTACCGGAAAAACCTTTGTTTCAGATCGAAAATTTCCGAAACTGGATGAAGAAGTTGATTTTATAATTGAATAAAAAAAAGCGAAGTTGAGAGACTTCGCTTTTTTATTGATTCACGTTGATGATTTAGTTAACTACTTTAATTCCGCTGGCCATAAATCTAATTTCTTCTTCAGGTTTCGTAATTACATCAATTTCTGATTGCGGTTTTTTCGCATCTTCAGCATAATGTTTTTGCTCATCTACAGAAGTAACTTTCATTTCTGCGTTCCCTTCTAAAACAACCGTTTTTCCTTCCAAAGCAGTCGGCACAAAGAATCCGTAATCTTTCATTTTAATGAAGAACTTCTCATTACTATCGGTTTCTAATGTTAACCAACATCCTTTTTTATCGCAAACCTTCGTTACTTTCCCTTTAACTGCTACGTTTTCTACTTTTGCAGATTTCTTTAATTTCTGATCCAGTTTTTTAGTCGTCATGGCAGACTTCTCTGCTTTTGCAGAAACTCCAGCTCCATAAACCTCGCCAACCAAAGCTTTTCCTTCAGGTGGTCCTACTTTTTTTGCTTCTGCTCCTTGTGCAAACGCAACTGTGGAAAGCATCAGTGATAATAAAAGAACAAATTTTTTCATTTCATTTAATTTTTACAAAAGTATAAAATATTTTTCAATCAGAATTATTTCACAATCAGCTATTTGTGCATTTTACCCGATACTTGCAATTAAAATCTTAAATTCTTTACATAAAATTTATATATTTAACCCTTTCAAAATAAAATTCGAAATAAGACAGATGTGTTTTTAAACTAACAATCTGCATTAATAATAACTAAAATAATTTTTAAAGAAGAAAGTTTATTTTCTCTTTAATCTCCATGATCTATGAATAAGAAACTTAAACTTTGGGATGCCACCATGCTCGTAATGGGCTCTATGATTGGAAGCGGAATTTTTATTGTCAGTTCAGACATGATGCGGAATTTAGGTTCCGGATATTGGCTCATCGCCGTTTGGATCATTACCGGAATTATGACGATCGCTGCTGCAATTTCATATGGTGAACTTTCATCAATGTTTCCAAAAGCAGGCGGACAGTACACGTATATAACTGAAATATTCGGGAAAATGCCCGGCTTCCTTTATGGTTGGGGTTTATTCACCGTCATCCAAACTGGTACAATCGCCGCCGTAGCAATGGCTTTCGGTAAATTTACCGCTTATCTCGTTCCCGCACTTAATTCGCAACCGATTTTTCAAAGTGGCGGATTCAAAATTACTTGGATTCAAATTCTCGCAATCGGAATTATCTTATTGTTGACTTATATTAATTCCCGAGGTTTAAAAAATGGTAAAATTCTACAAGATGTTTTTACCTCTTCTAAAATTATTGCGCTTTTAGGAATTATCATTTTCGGAGTTATTTTAGTGAAAAATTCCCAATGGACTGAAAACATGAGTTTTGGCTGGAATGCTTTTCAGGATTTTGGTACCGATACCGGAAATACCTTAGAACCAACTGGCTGGAAATCTATCGGCGGAATCACTCTTTTAGGCGGAATCGCAGCTGCAATGGTTGGTTCCGTGTTCAGTTCGGTAGCTTGGGAAAACGTGACATTCATGTCAGGAGAAATCGAAAATCCAAAGAAAAACGTAGTGAAAGCGATGGTTCTAGGAACTTCTGTCGTAATGGTTTTATACCTTTTTGTGAACTTCGTTTACCTTCACGCACTCGATCGCAACGGAATTGCATTTGCAGATAACAATCGCCCTGCAGTCGCTGCTTCAGAAGTTATTTTCGGAAGTACAGGCACCATCATTATGGCAATTTTAGTAATGGTTTCCACTTTTGGCTGTATCAATGGGTTGGTTTTAGCTGGTGCTAGAGTTTTTCAAACCATGGCAAAAGACGGCTTGTTTTTTAAGTCTGCCGCAGAAAATAATCAAAACGATGTTCCTGGTAAATCCCTTTGGATGCAAGGAACTTGGGCTTGTGTCCTCGCACTTTCCGGGCAGTACGGCGACTTACTCGACATGATTTCGTTCATCATTGTTCTCTTTTACATGGTCACCGTTTTCGGTGTAATTTGGATGAGAATCAAGCAACCAAACCTCGAAAGACCTTATAAAACCTGGCTTTATCCAATCACGCCAATCATTTATTTACTCATCGGAACCGCATTTTGCATCCTTTTAATCATCTTCAAACCGCAATATACCTGGCCAGGATTCATCCTCATTCTAATCGGAGTTCCCGTCTATTGGTACATTAACAGAAGAAAAATTGATTAATTAATAGTTTTAAAATCAATTTTCAGAAGCAACAAAGTGAGTGCAGAGTTCGACGATCAGTCCCGCTTTCCGCACTCGCTTTTTTTCTTTTTCCTCCGCATTTTCCTCCGCATAAAAGAAAAAAGAGCTCAAACAATTGCTCCAATCGGGGCTAAAACTTCTTTCTGTTTTTCTTTCAAAAGTTTTAAAATTAACAGTTTATAAAGAGTAAGTTTCGGCAGTTAAACTTTATGTAATCTTTTTGAGGTCTATCTTTTAATAAAATTGATGTGCCTAAAATGGAAAAATAATTAGAACTATAATAAGATTGCATGATAATTGTTACTAAAAAAAGCTGATTTGAACTTTGAAGTTTAGACAGAATTTTTTTTAATTAAATAAAAAAAACGCTGCTTAAAACTGCATCTAATCGATTTCAGGTTCATAAAAAATAACTAACTTTTCAAAAAGAAATTATGTCAGAATTAGTCCCTATTTTTCAATCCTCTTACTTGTACGAAATTGAAGTTGCCAAAACAAAACTCGCTTCCCGAGATATTCCCAGTTATATCAAAAATGAATATGTAAACAATATTGCAGTATTTCCAATCTCGCAAAATTATTATTTGTTGGTTAGCGAGAGAGACTTTGAAGCCGCAGAAAAAGTCCTGCAGGAAAACGATGAAATCTCCGAAGACTTCGTTCAATAGTTCAATTCTATAATTCTAGATATTAGATAAGCAAAATAGTTATGGCTCACGATCATTCCCATGACCATTCGCATCAGATTAATGTGAGCAATTTGAATCGTGCTTTCTATATCGCTATTGGATTGAATTTGGTTTTTGTGATTATCGAAGCCGGTTATGGTTGGATTTACAATTCACTCTCTCTACTTTCTGACGCTGGACACAATTTAAGCGATGTAATGAGTTTGGTCTTATCCTTAATCGCTTTTAAGTTATTAAAGAGAAAACCAACTTCAACTTATACCTATGGTTTTCGAAGAGCGACAATTTTGGCTTCATTAACAAACGCTATTTTATTAATTTTCGCCGTCGGATTTATTATTTATGAAGCGATTGAGAGGTTTTTAAATCCACAACCTGTGGAAGGCGGAGTGGTTTCAATCGTTGCATTCGTAGGGATTTTCGTGAATGGAATTACCGCTTGGCTATTTCTAAAAGATAAAGAAAAAGACCTTAATGTGAAAGGCGCTTACCTGCATATGGTAGCTGATATGTTAGTTTCTTTAGCAGTTGTTATTAGTGGGGTTATTATTATTTATACGGATTGGTTTTGGTTAGATGCATTATTGAGTATTATAATAGGCGTCGTTATTTTAATTGGAACTTGGAGTTTGTTGACGCAAAGTTTAAAATTATCTTTAGATGGCGTTCCTGAAAATGTAAATCCAGAAAAAGTAAAAGAAGAGATTCTGAAAATAAATGGAGTAGTAGATTTTCAGCATGTTCATATTTGGGCTTTAAGTACGACTGAAAATGCATTGACCGCTCATGTTCGAATCTCAGAAAGTCTTACGATTACCGAAATTGAAGATTTGAAAAATACCATTAAGCACAAACTGGAGCATCTTCAAATTAAGCATTCCACCATTGAAACTTATTTTGGTGAAAAATCTTTCGATAAAGAAGATTATTAAGTCGTAAAAATAAGCTTGAATATTTTTATTACGCAAATTTCTAATTACTTTTAGATAGCATTCCTCCGGAACGCAAAATCATTACTCCAAATTGATCTTCTACAGAGATATTGTTCCTCCGGAACAATGTTTCGGTTAATATGATTGTGTATTTGCTTTTTCTATAAATGTTTTTTCTATTTTTAGATTATTTTTTGATAACGTAAAACGTGATTCTGGAGGAATCGTATCTCTGTAGAAATATATAAAGAGAAGAATTTGGGGCGTTCTGGTGGAACGCTATCTTTTTTGAGAGATGAATTATTCTATTTATATTACGTTCCCACAGTTTTAGCAGTCAAAATATCAAGGAAAATATTTTTAAGGCGTCCGTAGGAAAGAGATATTTTCAACATTTTCTTTTCTTTGATAACTCGATATCTTTTTTTCTAATTTAATCCGTACTAAATCATTCAATTTTCCAAAAAATCTTCGAAAATAGAAAAATCTCTTTCTTTTAGCCCCGATTGCAGCGACATCCTTTTTTGAGGAGGAAAGACGAAAAAAAGATACAGCGGAAAGCGGGTGGAATCTTCGAAATAAAATTCAATCTTCATGCTCCTAAAAACTACGAATTTGTCCTAATTTAAACGTCTTTTCATTTTGACTTGGCTTTTTATTTTCCCTATCTTTACGCAAAATTTTACGCAAAATGACAGACTGGAAAACCGTCAAGGAATACGAAGATATTACGTACCAAAAAAAAGGTGGCGTCGCAAGAATCGCCTTTAACAGACCGGAAGTGCGCAACGCCTTTCGCCCGA
Source organism: Kaistella flava (ex Peng et al. 2021) (assembly GCF_015191005.1). Lineage (NCBI taxonomy): Bacteria > Pseudomonadati > Bacteroidota > Flavobacteriia > Flavobacteriales > Weeksellaceae > Kaistella > Kaistella flava (ex Peng et al. 2021). Next base: position 602,698 of record NZ_CP040442.1, read on the forward strand.
AAACAACCTCCGAATTATATGATGCTTTTTACCACGTTTCCGAAGATTCGTCGGTTGGCGTTGTATTGTTGACCGGCGAAGGTCCAAGCCCGAAAGATGGTGGTCATGCTTTTTGCAGTGGAGGCGATCAGAGAGCTCGTGGTGAACAGGGTTATGTAGGTGAGGACGGAAGACACCGTTTGAATATTTTAGAAGTTCAACGATTGATTCGTTTCATGCCGAAAGTTGTGATTGCCGTGGTTAATGGTTGGGCAGTTGGTGGCGGACATTCTTTGCATGTCGTTTGTGATCTTACTTTAGCGAGTAAAGAGCACGCGATTTTTAAACAAACTGATGCCGACGTTACCAGTTTTGATGGTGGTTATGGTTCTGCTTATTTGGCAAAAATGGTTGGACAGAAAAAAGCCAGAGAAATTTTCTTTTTAGGACGTAATTATTCTGCTCAAGAAGCTGCCGATATGGGAATGGTGAATGCTGTAATTCCTCACGCTGAGTTAGAAGATACTGCGTACGAATGGGCTGAGGAGATTTTAGGAAAATCACCAATGTCAATTCGAATGTTAAAATTCGCAATGAATTTAACAGACGATGGAATGGTTGGTCAGCAAGTTTTCGCTGGTGAAGCAACACGTTTAGCATACATGACTGAAGAAGCGAAAGAGGGTAGAAATGCTTTCCTTGAAAAAAGAAAACCCGACTTCGGAGATAATAATTGGATTTCTTAACATAAATGATAAGTAATTATTGATGATTGATTTTACAATTATCGATTATGAATCATCAATTATCAACTATGACAGATTGGATCAAAGCAGCGCGGCTGCGAACATTACCGCTTTCGATGAGTGGAATTATTTTAGGTTCTTTCATCGCAAGATGGAGAATTAACGAAACTAGTGGAACTTGGGATTGGAAGATTTTTGCGATGGCGTTGGTCGTTACATTATTATACCAGATTCTATCAAATTTCGCAAATGATTATGGCGACGGAATTAAAGGAACAGATCAATTAAGAGTGAATGAAGCTGAGCAAAGAGCCGTGGCTTCAGGGAGAATTACCGCAACTCAAATGAGAAATGCCGTTATTCTATTTTCTATTTTATCATTGGTTGCTACGATTGCACTTTTGTATTTGGCTTTCTTTAGAGAAAACTTAATGAAGGAATTTTACACTTTTGTTGCGTTGGGAGTTGCCTGTATTTTGGCAGCAATTGGCTATACGATTGGTAAAAAACCTTATGGTTATTTAGGACTTGGTGATATCATGGTTTTCATCTTCTTCGGATTGGTTTCGGTGTGTGGAAGTTATTTTCTTTTCACCAAACATTTCGACTGGGATCTACTTTTGCCCGCAACAGCGGTTGGTTTGTTGAGTGCAGCAGTATTAAATCTGAACAATATGCGAGATATCGAAAGTGATGCAGCAAGTGGTAAGAAAACTTTAGCTTTAAGATTAGGCTTTAAAAAAGCAATGGTGTACGAAATCATTTTATTGCAATTGCCTTTGCTTTTAATATTGGTATTCATGATGATGAACGGTTTGCATACGCAAGGTAAATACTACGCTTTTATCTTTTTCATTTTGATGCTTCCAATGACTGCGCTTCGTCGTAAAATCATGCAGGTTACCGAGCCAAGAGAATTAGATCCATTCTTAAAACAAGTTGGAATCTTGACTTTGACGATGGCTATTTTAGTAGCAGCGGGACTGAATTATTTCAATTAAAATTTAAAAATCAAGAACATGGATTCTACGATGAAAATAAAATTTCTGGGACAAAACTGTTTTTTGTTCACTTACAAAGGGAAAACGATTTTAAGTGATCCTTTTTATAATTATCAAAAAGAGAAATCTGGTTTTGATATTTCTGCGCAGAAAATCGATTATGTATTGATTACACATGCGCACGGCGATCATATTGCTGATGTGAAAGAAGTTCTACAGCAATATCCGGAAGCGTCTGTAATAGGCCAGCCTGAGATTTGTGGATATTTTGCTCATGCGAATTCAATTGATATTAATTTCGGTGGTTCTGCGAAGATTGAAGATTTAAAAATCTCAATGGTTCCGGCAAGTCATACCAGCTCTTTTCCCGATGGAACTTATGGTGGCGAACCTTCTGGGTACATTTTCAGATTTCCGGGTAAAAACATCTATTTAGCAGGTGATACCGGCGTTATGGCAGATATGGAACTATTCCCGAAATTGTTTGGGAATATCGATTTAGCAATACTTCCTGTAGGTTCACATTATACGATGTGTGCACGTAGAGCGAGCTTTGCTGCAGCAGAATTGCTGAAAACAAAGAGAGTAATTGGATGTCATTTCGATACTTTTCCGCCGATTAAAATTAATCATGAGGAAGCTCACCAACTCTTTTCAGAAAGAAATATCGAATTTACTTTACCAAAATTAGGTGAAGATTTTGAAATTTAAAAAAAGAACTGAGTAAAATAAAACGTTTCGGTAATTCACATAATAATTTAAAGTTTCAGATATGCAGATTAAAAATCTTAAAACCAAAGAGAATTGGATGGACGAAAAAACTTTAAGTGAAATGAAAAAACGAGAATATAAGGCACAAAAAATGGCAAGCTACCTAAATCACACCGCTACAACCGATTACCTTTGCTGCGTTCCCACCCTGGAGGAGTCTCAGGAGCTGGTTGTTTAGGACTTGCCGTTGCAAATATACGCCTTTAATTCAAAATTCAAAATTCTAAACATAAAAAATAATAAAATTGAGTAATTTAAAAATGACTAAAAATGTCTATACCATTGGTTTTGTGCTGTTTATTGCAACAATGGTCGTCTTCTTTGGAATGTATTTTTTCGGAATGAATACCAGTTATTTCGATAATACGATGCTTATTAATTCCTTTTTGATGCCTGTAATCTATTTGGCAGGAGCTTATTTCTCCGTAAACGTGTTAAGAAAAGCAGGAATCCGGATGGGATTTCGTGAAGCTTTTGGACGCGCTTTTAAACCAATGTTTGTTGGTGGATTTTTATCGGTGATCGTAATGTTCCTATTTTTAAACTTTGTAGATCCAGCTGCCAAAGATTTGTTGAACTTTCAATATCTTGATAGACAGAAGACTGAAATGGATAATGAGTACAATACGGCTAAACCCATATTAAAAACGGATGAGCAAAAAGAAGAATTGGAAAAGGAATATGCACAAAATAAGCTGCGTATTTCACATGAAATGACCAAGGATAAAGATTTTTTTAGCTTTCGTCAGTTTTCGTACTATTTCGCTGCGATTCTTGTTTTCTACGTCATTTTATCTACATTTTTCGCGAGTTTTTTCAGAAGCAGATCAGAACTTTGATTTTAATCACTTATTCAAATGCTGATTAAAAAAAATAAACCACTAATTTTGTCTTAATAATCTTTTATAATAAATGAATTTATCCATCATAATTCCACTTCTCAACGAAGAAGAATCTCTAGACGAACTTTTTTCAAGAATCGACAAAGTTTGTAATTCCCGCAACCTTTCCTATGAAATTTGGTTCGTAGATGATGGAAGCACCGATCTTTCCTGGAACATTATTGAAAATTTAAAGGTTCAATATCCACAAATTAACGGAATTAAATTTTCTAGAAATTACGGGAAATCTCAAGCTTTACATGCTGCTTTTGCACGGGTAAACGGTGATGTTATTATTACCATGGACGCTGATTTACAGGACTTTCCGGAAGAAATCCCAGAATTATATGACATGATTAAAACGGAAGGTTACGACATTGTTTCCGGCTGGAAAAAGAAACGTTTTGACAACGTAATGACCAAAAATATTCCCTCGAAATTATTCAATGCGGCAGCAAGAAAATTATCTGGTGTAGAATTACATGATTTTAATTGTGGTTTAAAAGCATATCGAAAACAAGTTGTAAAATCCATCGATGTGTATGGAGATATGCACCGTTATATTCCGGTTTTGGCTGCGAATGCAGGTTTTAGAAAGATTACTGAAAAACCGGTTCAGCATCAAGCGAGACCTTATGGAACTTCTAAATTTGGATCCGAACGTTTCGTGCGTGGATTTTTAGATTTGATTACCCTTTGGTTTGTTAGCCGATTTGGTGGACGACCAATGCATTTCTTTGGAGCTGCCGGAACAGTAATGTTTATCGTCGGATTTCTTTCAGCTTTATGGTTGGGAATCTCAAAGTTAATTGATGTTTCTCAAGGAATCTATGGACATTTATTAACGAATAATGCTTGGTTTTTTATTGCATTAACCATGATGGTTTTAGGAACACTTCTTTTCATCGCAGGATTTTTGGGTGAAATGATTATCAGAACCAACAGACAACACGAGAATTATCACGTAGAGCAAGTAATTTAGTAGGAACAAGTCGTGACTTATCGACCTTTAGAAGAAATTTTAAAAAAATAATTTAAAAATAGTAGATAACGAAAAGTCTTTTTTATCTCACTTTAATAATGAAGAATTTAATTTATATCATCCTTGTTTTCAGTTTATTCTCTTGCGGAAAAGTTTCACCAAAAGGTGATATTGTTAGTAAAGATATCAAAGTGGAAGATTTTGTCAACCTTAATCTGAATGGTAATTTCAGGGCTTTTTATATTAAAAGTGACAGCAGTTTCGTGAATGTTGAAACTTATAAAAACGTCGGTGATAATTTGAAAATCAAAGTAAAAGATAAGACTTTAACCATTTCTGAAAACCGCGAGACGGAAGGCGTTGATTTTTATAATATCACTATTTATTCGAAATATAATTTAGAGCAAGTTTCGATGTCGCAATCTGTGGAATTGAATATTTCCAGTGAAATAAAGACGGATAATTTTAAACTTACTTTAAAAAATAACGCTAAATTTATTGGGTCTGTTAATTCAAGAAGAGCGGAAGTTGATATGACGCAAAAAAGTCGTGCTAATTTTTTAGGTAAAACTAAAGATGCAGTTTTAAAAATCTCTGATACTGCAAGTATTATAGCACCTTATTGGATGATTGACCATTTAAATATCACTTCTAAAAATGGAAACTATGCTGAAGTTAATGTAAAAGATTCTTTAAAAGGAAGCATTAAAAATACGGCGAAACTGACGTATTATAGTGAGCCAATTAGTGCGATAAAAATAGATGAAACGGCAACTGTTCAACACAAAGAATTGGATTAAAATTTAATTTGAACAGCTCTTAAAAACTTTAAAATTAGAAATAAAAAAATATTGATATGACAACTTTAGAAAAAGCAAAACTCTGGTTAACAGATACTTTCGATGAAGAAACCCAAACTACAATTCAAGAATGGATTGATACCAATTCTGATGAATTAGAAGATTCTTTTTATAAGGAATTAGAATTCGGAACGGGTGGAATGCGTGGAATTATGGGTGTTGGAACAAACCGTTTGAATAAATATACGCTTGGACAAGCAACTCAAGGTTTAGCAAACTATCTTCATCAGCAGTTTCCTAATCAGGAAATTAAAGTTGCGATTGCTTATGACGTTCGACATAACTCAAAAGAATTTGGGAAAATGTGTGCAGATGTTTTAACTGCAAACGGAATCAAAGTTTTACTTTTTAAAGAACACCGTCCAACTCCTGAGCTTTCTTTCACGGTTAGAGATAAGAAATGTAACGCTGGAATTGTGTTGACTGCTTCTCACAATCCGCCTGAATATAATGGTTACAAAGTGTATTGGAATGACGGAGCACAAATTGTTCCGCCAGATGATGAGAATATTATTAAAGAAGTTTATTCAGTAAAATTCAGTGAAATTAAATTCAACGGAAACGATGATTTAATCGAATGGGTTGGTCCGGAACAAGATGATGTTTATATCGATGCTTGTATGGAAAACTCTCTATATCAAAATGTCGGCAGAGATAATTTGAATATTGTGTTCACTTCAATCCACGGAACAACGTATGCAACTGTTCCTCAGTCACTTAAAAAAGCAGGTTTTAAGAAAGTTGATTTGGTGAGAGAGCAAATGATTCCAAGTGGAAATTTTCCGACCGTTGATTCACCAAATCCTGAAGAACCAGCTGCTCTTGAAATGGCAATGGATTTAGCAAGAATTACCAATGGTGATATCGTTCTGGGAACTGATCCAGACGGTGATCGATTGGGAATTGCTGTTAGAAATTTAGAAGGGGAAATGCAGTTGCTGAATGGAAATCAAACCAATACGATTTTAACTTATTATATTTTAGACCAGTGGAAAAAAGCCGGTAAAATTACCGGAAAAGAGTTCATCGGTTCTACGATTGTTACCTCTGACATTTTTATAGATATTGCTAATAAATTTGGTGTTGATTGTAAAATCGGTTTGACTGGTTTTAAATGGATTGGTAAAATGATCCGTGACTTCGAAGGCAAAGAAAAATTTGTTTGTGGTGGTGAAGAAAGTTTCGGTTTTATGACTGGAGATTTCGTTCGCGATAAAGATTCTTGTGGTTCAATTTTATTGGCTTGCGAAATTGCAGCTTGGTGTAAAGCTAACGGTACTACCATGTTTGAATATATGATTGAGATCTACAAAGATCTTGGTTTATATTATGAAGGTCTGATTAATGTGGTGAGAAAGGGTAGAACGGGAGCTGAAGAAATTCAGCAAATGATGAAGGATTTCCGTGAAAATCCACCAAAAGAAATTGCAGGTTCAAAAGTGGCGATCGTAAAAGATTTCCAGGAACAAACTTCATTAAATGTGATAGAAAATAAAAAATCGGTGATGGATGAAATTCCAAAATCGAACGTTTTGATTTATTATACTGAAGATGGAACTAAAGTTTGTGTGCGTCCATCTGGAACAGAGCCGAAAATTAAATTCTATGTTTCTGTGAAAGATCAAATAGCTTCAAAAGAAGAGTTTAAAGAAAAAGCAGCTTTATTAGGTCAAAAAATAAATCAAGTTAAAGAAGATTTAAAACTCTAATTTGACTTTAAAATTCAGATTTCAAGCTTAATTTTTTCGTTTGAAATCTGAATTTCTTTATCAGCAAATTTCTACAATAAAAGTCCATACTCAAATACTAAAGTATATGAAAGTATCAAAATTGGCAGCCAACCTTATTGGCTCAGAAATCATCAAAATAGGAAATCAAGTCAATGACATGAAATCCCAAGGTGCTGAAATTGCGAATCTTACGATTGGTGATTTGAATTCAAATATTTATCCGATTCCTGATTTGTTAAAAGAGGAAATTCAGAAAGCCTATCAAAATAATTTAACCAATTATCCACCGGCTAATGGACTTTTATCTTTGCGAAAAGCGATTTCAAAGGATATTAAAAACCGTTGGAATTTAGAGTATTCTGAAAATGATATTTTGGTTGCTGGAGGTTCCAGGCCTTTGATTTATGCAGTGTTTAAAACAATTGTTGATGCAAATGATAAAGTAATTTATCCTGTTCCGTCTTGGAATAATAATCATTATTCTTATTTGACTGATGCTCAAAAAGTTGAAGTTGAAACGACGAAGGAAAATAATTTCTTACCGACAGCGGCAGATTTAAAACCTCATTTAAAAGGAGCAGTTTTAATTGCGCTTTGTTCGCCTTTAAATCCGACTGGAACGATGTTTACAAAAAAGCAACTTGCTGAAATTTGTGAATTGATTATAGAAGAAAATAAAAGTCGTGGCGAAGGAGAAAAACCTTTATACATCATGTACGATCAGATTTATGCTATGCTGGCTTTTGGTGGTGCACATTTTGATCCGGTTTCGTTATACCCTGAATTAAAGGATTACACGATTTATATTGATGGTGCTTCCAAATGTTTTGCAGCGACTGGAGTTCGTGTAGGTTGGAGTTTTGGTCCATCTTTAATTATCGATAAAATGAAAGCTTTGCTCGGTCATATTGGAGCTTGGGCGCCAAAACCAGAGCAGGAAGCAGTTTCTGTTTTATTAAATCATCCAGAAAAAGTGGATGAATTCGTCAATCATTTTAAAGGAGAAATCGCCGAAAGTTTGACCGTTCTTCATAACGGAATTCAAGAACTTAAAAATAAAGGATTCGCTGTAGAAAGTATTCAACCGATGGGTGCGCTTTATTTAACCGTGGAACTGAATTATGTAGGCAAAACAAAACCAGATGGAACTGTAATTAAGGATTCTTCAGATCTTGTTTTCTATTTAATTGAAGAAGCTGGAATTGCATTAGTTCCTTTTTCTGCGTTTGGAAATTCTCGTGATATGCCGTGGTTCCGTGCTTCTGCAGGTGGAGTTTCTTTAGATGAAATCAAAAATATGTTACCAAGGCTTGAACTGGCATTGAAGAAATTAAAATAAAGTGAAATTTTTCACTTTTGCATTGGAAAAATTTCTATATTTGTGGTGAGGTAATTATTAAAAATATTATCATGTCAGTAAATAAAATAAATTCTAATAAGAAAACCGAAAGGAAAACTATTGTTTCCGAGCCGGCTGTTGCGTACGGAAGTACACGTTTGAGTGCTTTTGTTATTAAAGACGATTATTCGCTAATAAAAAAGGCGAGGCATGGCGTAGATACTCATGTGTTTTATTCGTTAGCAGAAATCATAAAAATGCCCGAAAAAACTTTAGCATCAGTTATTAATTTATCACCGAGAACCATTAGTAATTATCGTGACCAGAATAAAGATTTAGATCCTAATTATAGTGAGCATCTCCTAAAATTGATTAATTTATATAATCTAGGTGAGGAGATTTTTGGTTCATTAGAAGAGTTTACGCTTTGGCTTGCACGTCCCTTCTGGAACTCCGAGGAAAAACCGATTGATTTGATTAATACTTCTGGTGGGGTAGATTTGGTCGCTGAAGAAATAGAAAAATTGGCACAAGGATATCCTTTATAATGTTAGTTTACAGGATTGTACACGAGAAATATTCTAAAACTCTTTTCGCAAGTGGTTTAGAAGGACGCTGGAATAGTGAAGGTAAGAAAGTATTATATACAGCAGAAAGTATATCACTTGCTTATCTAGAAACCATGAATTTTAGAAAAGGATTTGGTTTTAATAATGATTTTAAAATCATGGTGATTCAGTTACCGACAATCGCTGATTGCTTAATAGTAGAAAGCTCTCATTTACCAAAAAGTTGGCGAGACTTTCGGAATTACCAAAATTGCCAAGAAATTGGAGATCAATGGTTTGATGCTGCAAAAGATCTTGCTTTGAAAGTACCTTCTGCAGTGGTACCCGAAAATTTTAATGTCGTAATTAACACGCTTCATCCTGCTTATAAAAAAGTTAAACTTATTGATATTCTTGGCTTTTATCCTGATGAGAGATTAGAACTTATTTTAAAAAAATATAAATAATTTGAAGATTATAGCTGTTATTCCCGCTCGTTATCAAGCCAGTAGGTTTCCTGGAAAGCTGATGCAGATTTTAGGTGAAAAAACCGTCATTGCAACGACTTACCAAAATGTGGTCGAAACGAAATTGTTTGATGAAGTTTTTGTCGCTACTGATTCCGAAATTATTTTTAATGAAATTAAGAATTTCGGTGGAAACGCGGTCATGACTGGTGAACACGAAACAGGAAGTGACCGAATTGCTGAAGCGGTAGAAAATATTGAGTGTGATATCGTGGTCAATGTTCAGGGTGATGAACCATTTCTGAAAACCGAACCTCTGAAAAAATTGATTTCTGTTTTTAATAATGATAAAGAGGAACAAATTTCGTTGGCTTCTTTAAAAATAAAGCTGACAGAAATTGAGGAAATAGAAAATCCAAATAACGTAAAAGTTATTACTGATAATCAAGGTTTTGCTTTGTATTTCAGTCGTTCGGTAATTCCATATCCTCGCGAGACTTCTGTGAAAGCAGAATATTATAAACATATTGGCGTTTATGCTTTTAGAAAAAATGCTTTGCTGAATTTTTCGAAATTAAAAATGCAACCTTTAGAAATTGCAGAAAAAATTGAGTGCATTCGGTACTTGGAATATGGAATGAAAATCAGAATGATTGAAACCGATTTCGTGGGAGTTGGAATTGATGTGCCTGAAGATTTAGAAAAAGCACGGTCGATTTTGAATAAAATGCAGGAAGAATAAGTCCTGAGATGTTTCAAATCATATTTATTTCATTTCTAAAAGTATATATTTGAAAATTATTCCGATTTATAAATAGTGGCAAGGCTTGATTTGTCAAAATAAAATTTAATGTAAGAAAGAGCGTTGATAAGAACGCAATGTTATCGTATGAAAAAATTATTTTTAGTTTTATTAATAGCAGTAGGATCTATAGTTTCAGCGCAAACTGCTAAAGAAATTATCGACAAAAACATAGAATTAACAGGTGGATTAACCAATTGGAAATTGTTAAATTCCGTTTTATTACAAGGAAAAGTTACGTTGGGAATCAATGATGAATATCCGATTAAGATTTATCAACAAAGACCCAATCTTACCAAAACTACCATTACCATTGGTAAAAAGGAAACTGCAGTTGAAGGTTACGACGGAACTAAAGGATATGCGATGAATTACGCAGCCAATAAAATTCAGGAATATCCGAATTATATGGCGGAAAGTTTTGACAATGATTTTATCGATTGGGAAAACAAAGGTTTTGATGCGAAATATCTGGGCAAAGAAAAAGTAGGAGATATTTATTGTCATAAAGTAGAATTGACAAAAAATGTTAATAAAACACTTTACTTTTTTGACTCTAAAACTTACATGCTTTTAAAGGAACTTAAAAAAGATGAAACCTTATTATATTCTGATTATAAAATGGTCGGATCTTTGATGATGCCGTACAGAATCGAATCTTCTTCTCCAAAGAAAGATGGCGATTTCGTAATGATTTTAAATAAAATCGAAACCAACAAGGTATTCCCCGCGAATACTTTTAAATTTTAAAATGAATGAAAAAGCTATTTTTAGTACTATTGTCAGCTGGTGTATTTTTACAAAGTTGTAAGAATCAAAAAAACGATGTTTCACAAACAAAAACCATTGAGAATACTATGGGAACAACTATTTATGATTACAAAGTTGAAAGTTTAGATGGTAAAGAAATTAACTTCGCTGATTTTAAAGGCAAGAAAATTTTAATAGTAAATACGGCGTCAGAATGTGGTTTTACTCCTCAATACGCTGACTTAGAAAAGCTCTCAAAAGAGTATCCAGATAATTTAGTAGTTGTAGGCTTTCCTGCCAATAATTTTGGTGGACAAGAACCTGGTAGCAATCAGGAAATTGGAGCTTTTTGTGAAAAAAACTTTGGTGTTACTTTTCCTTTGGCGGCAAAGGTTTCTGTAAAAGGAGCTGATACTGCGCCAATCTTTAAATATCTTACAGAGAAGGATTTAAACGGTGTTAAAAACACTACAATCCTTTGGAATTTCACCAAGTTTCTTGTTGATGAAAATGGTCATTTAATTGATTCATTTATCAGCACAACCAAACCTACAAGCGATTCTATTACAAAATATTTGAAGTAGTATATTGAAAAAAAATAGATGCTGATTTCAAAGATATCAGTAATTATTATGATTAAAAAAGGTTATTGAGAATACTCAATAACCTTTTTTAGTGCCTGATAAAAAAATAAAGTGAATTTATTTTATAGTAAATTTTCAGACTTAAAATGCATAGCCTAAACTTAATGATAAAGGTATTTTAACAGCTTCATTGTCCGTAAAAATATTTCCGTTGGAATAGTGACCGATTTTTACTTCAGCATTGAGGTTTCTTTTAGGTCCGAAAAATACACCGGTTCCCATATTATCCATGAAAGTGAATTTACCACCCATTTTATGTCCATCTAAAATTGTTTCGGAGATGTAGGTTGGTGCAGCGACAGAATAGTAAAAATAAGCATCGAAATCTGTGGTATGTAAATAATTGAGTCTAAACGCAGGAAAAATTGAAAGCGTAAAGAATTTATCATTTTTAACATTTGTTTCCCAACCGGAGAGATTAATCCCCCAATCTAAAGCAAATACTTTTGCACCATGAAATATGTTTCGCTGATAGATGATTGACAATCCATTTTTGACTTCAGCATGTCCGCCCCAAAAAATTGGAAGATATTTACTTGAAACAGCATTGTTAATTCCATATCCCATAAAATTGTTGGTAATTCCAAATTGTATCCATTGTTTTGGATGAATATATCCAAGTTCTTTAGTTTTTTCTAGTTTCTCAGGAGTAAAGGGTCTGAAATTGTATGAGAATCCAGTCCCGATAAAACTTGTGGCTGGTTGTTTAAATTTCGTGTTTTCGGGAGAATAGTTGGACTGTAGTTGTAATGCCCATTTATCGTTGAAATGATATTTTAGACCAAGTCCTAACAAAACACTGGCATAACTTGCGTCTTTTACTACGGATTCACCAAATGTATCAATAAATCCATGACGTGTAATAATGCCTAATCCGGCTTCACCATATGCTGATAATTTGTTACTTATAGGTAATTTGGATTTTAAAGTTAAGCCGCCAATATTCATTCTTACGCTACTTGATCCCTCTATCGGATGTGGCTGATTGATGTCTGGATTTCTTCTAGTATAATTGTAACGAACCCAATAAACAGGACGCATGTAAGTTATTTGTGCGGATAAATACTGATTGAAATCGTAACCAAATAATACCAAACGGGCTGCCCAATGCGGTACAGAAACAGAGTTCATTGTGTAGCCGGATTCCAAGTGTTGATTCGAAAATCTATAATCTATCGATCCGACATTCACTTCAAAATAGGATTTTTGAAGTATGGAAGGAACTTGTGCGCGATTATCTTGCGCATTAAATATTAATAAAAAAGAAACTGAGATTGTAAAAGTCAGAATAAATTTAAATTTCAGAGAGTAGGATATTGTTTCTTAAAAATGTTAAATACAAAAATACTTGTATTTTATAGTATAATAAAATGAATTTTAGGAAAGAAATATTATGATGTTAATATATTCAGTTAACGACATTCTTCATCAAATATCTAAATTACTATATTGGTGAGGGTATCATTAAAAAAGGATGGAAAAACCATCCTTAATTTTTGTAGAAATATTGCGAATCTATTATCGGTACCGCTGATGTTCTTTATTCTTTGAAAACTTATTGATCAGTGGTTTAAACATCGATTTGTATTTTTCAACATCGAAGAGTTGAGAATCGGTTAATGCTTTATAAGTCAACCAAATACCAAACGGAAGAAGTACTATGTTAGGTAGCCAAGCTGCGAGATAAGGGTCCATTTTCCCAGACCAAGCGATGTTTTCGGCAGTAAGATTAAGAACATAGAAGAAAATAAAAACAGCAATCGCAATCACAACCGGTAATCCTAAACCTCCTTTTCGGATGATTGATCCTAAACTTGATCCAATTAAAAAGAAAATGATACACGTTATAGAATACGAAACAATCCTTTGTTGCTGCATAACCACGCGTGCAAAATAGGCATGCATATCTTTAATCTGAGCATCTTTTCCTATCGTCGACTGTTTGATGTTTTCTAATTTATTGTAGGCATTATAGAGAAGGTTCTGCTTTTTCTTGATATTAACAGTATCTGTTTTTACAGGTGCAGAAACTGGGATTTTTGATTTCGTTTTATCCACATAACTTACATAACTATTTGTTTGGCTCACCAATTCGTATGTTAAATTATTCATGATATTATCGTTACTTTTCTTAGTATCTTTAATAGTGGAATTCAATTCTATAACATTTTGAAAAGAGTAGTCATCTGTAATTTTTTCTGATTCAATCGCTTTATCAATGATTTCAGAAATATTAAAATGCGAAACTAAAGTATCAAATTTAATCGCCTGATCGGGTTGTTTCAGTCTTGCATTATAATCGATATTGTTTAATTGATCTTCATAAATATGACCATTAAATAAGACTAGCTTTAAATAATTTGGATTATCAGCAGGAACGAATTTTCCTTTTTCTGCGACAATAGATTGTTGGTCTTCAAAAGAAGTTGCCATTTTATGAATAAAAACTCCTGTTAAATTCTCGCCATTTTCACCCGTAATTTTATCAAATTTTACGCTATAACCTGGAAGCTGCTGAATGAATTGTCCTGGAGTAAAGTTCAACGCAGGTTTCGTTGCAGCAATGTTATACAGCATATTCTTCGCCTTCCGTTGAAAATCGGGCACCACGTTATTGGAAAAAACAAAGAGAAAAGCCGAAAAGAATAGGGTAGTGAAGAATAATGGCAACATAATTCGAGTAAGCGAAATACCGGCAGCTTTCATGGCTGCCAATTCATAACGTTCACCAAAATCACCAAAGGTCATAATGGAGGAAAGTAATATTGTTAGCGGTAAAACCAGTTGTACTACAATCGCAGACAGATAAGAGAGTAATTTTAAAATCTCCCAATAACTCAAACCTTTCCCGGTAAATTGCGCCAATCTAATCCAAATGATGTTCACCACAAAAATGAAAAACAACACACTGAATATGAAAAGAAACGGGCCGAAAAAAGTTTTGATGACGTAACCGTCGAGTTTTTTTATCATGGTTCAAATTTACCAAAAAAGCCACAAAAGAAATTTTTCCTTTGTGACTTTTTTTATCGTGACTTACTGAATTCTAAAGTTCGGTAACAAAATAGTTTTTATATTGGTCTTTATCGAAGGTGAACATCGTGCTGCTCAACTTCTGATTTTCCTTATAATCGTTGATTGCAATTACAGACACTGCATTATCATTCGAGAATTGTTCGATTTTTACAATCTGTTTTTTTGCTGCGTTAACAAAAAGGTTGACTTCTTTAATGCCATTATTTTTAACTGGAGTTAATTTAATGTAATCAGAATTCACTCCGTTTACATTAACCTTCCCGACATATTTTACGTTATATCCTTTTTTGTATTGCTCAATATAATTAAGAGGAGAGAACATTTGTTCGTTTCCTGTTGGTTTTGCTACGGTAATTTCTTTGTCTTCTGCAGAAATATTATAAATCTTATTTCCGTCAAAGATTTGTTCAGTTCCCATGATCTTTAATTTGTAAAGATCTTTCGCGGAGTAGAAAATTCCAGGTTCTGTTTTGGTTACTTTTTTATCAGTTCCAGTTCCATAGACAAATTTGAAGTAAACGTTGTCTTTGCTTTTATAATTGATTGCAACGGCATCTAAAATCGTTTTTGCTTTCGCATCGATCTTCTGTGCAGAAAAACTTACAGTGGTCGCGACAACCAAAAGTCCAAAGGAGATTTTTTTCAATATCGTTTTCATTCTTTTTTTATTTTTTGGATGAATAATTTAATTTAAAGTTAAACTATTGTTTAAGATTTAAAATTACTTTCGCAATTCTTCCAAAAACTGTTCCAAAGAATTTAAGTCGCTGATTAACACTTCTCTCGCTTTTGCTCCATTAAAGCCTCCTACAACACCGCTCGCTTCTAACTGATCCATAATTCTTCCGGCTCTATTGTATCCCAATTTCAATTGTCTTTGTAGCATCGAGGTTGAACCTTGTTGCGTAGAAACTAATATTCTCGCCGCATCTTCGAAAAGAACATCTTTTTCGTTCGGATTAAAGGCACCAACCGTAGAAGTGTTTTCGTCGGTAGAGTACTCAGGAAGCATGTAAGCACTTGCATATCCTTTTTGTTCACCGATATATTCAGCTACTTTTTCAACTTCTGGAGTATCAACAAATGCACATTGCAAACGCATAATTTCATTTCCATTAAAGTAAAGCATATCTCCTTTTCCAATTAATTGATCTGCGCCGGGAGAATCTAAAATCGTACGGGAATCTACACTGGAAATTACACGGAAAGCAGCTCTGGCCGGGAAATTCGCTTTAATCATTCCCGTAATTACATTGACTGAAGGTCTTTGTGTTGCAACGATTAAGTGAATACCAACCGCTCTCGCCAACTGTGCTAATCTGGCAATCGGAAGTTCAACTTCTTTTCCGGCCGTCATAATTAAATCGGCGAACTCATCAACAACCAAAACGATGTAAGGTAAATAACGATGTCCGTTTTCTGGACTTAATTTACGTTCAGAGAATTTCTTATTGTATTCTTTAATGTTTTTACAGAACGCATTTTTTAATAAATCATAACGCTGATCCATTTCAATACAAAGGGAATTCAACGTGTTGATTACTTTGTGAGTATCTGTAATAATAGCATCTTCACCGTCTGGAAGTTTTGCTAAATAATGTCTTTCAATTTTTGAATAAAGCGAAAGTTCCACTTTTTTCGGATCCACCATCACAAATTTCAACTCGCTTGGATGTTTCTTATAAAGTAATGAAGTTAAAATGGCATTAATCCCAACCGATTTTCCTTGTCCTGTTGCACCTGCCATCAATAAGTGAGGCATTTTCGCTAAATCGGCCATGAAGATTTCATTGGAAATAGTTTTACCAAAAACCACTGGTAAATCCATATCTGAATTCTGGAATTTCTGTGAAGCAATTACACTTCTCATAGAAACCATTGAAGGATTTTTTCTTGGAACTTCAATTCCGATCGTTCCTTTTCCTGGCATTGGAGCGATGATTCTAATTCCTAACGCAGAAAGATTCAACGCAATATCATCTTGCAGTTTCTTAATCGAAGCTACACGAATTCCAGCTTCTGGAACGATTTCGTATAAAGTAACAGTTGGCCCGATGGTCGCTTTAATTTCAGAAATACCGACATTAAAGTTTTTTAATAAACCAACAATTTTATTTTTGTTCTCTTCTAATTCATCTTTATTAACGGAGATTTCCTCGTTACCATAATCACGTAATAATTCGATTGGCGGCATTTGGAATTTACCGAGTTCTAAT